>NZ_CP108370.1:3643750-4282500 GCF_035953295.1 Streptomyces sp. NBC_01335 | reverse complement strand
GGGAAGATCGTCTGGGCAGAGGTTCCCGCTCGCCCCAACGCCGCTTTCGGTGAGCCAGCGCCCGGCGGTCGCCAAGCCGCCCCGACGCTCATCGGGCGGGTCTTGACCGGCCTACGCGAGCTGTAGTCGCGCCGACCAACCGTGGCACCGCGCATCAATGACCAAGCCCGGGCCACATGAATCGCCACGAGCGCCGACTCCCATGGGCGTCAGTCCCCGTTCGACCTAGGGCGTGTCTGACAAATGATCACGATGGAGGTGACCACATCGCGTGAAGCCAAGATGCCTTTCGTCCAGGCCAGCGATCTACGCTGGCTCGATGGGGAATGATCGACGCGTCCGCCGCCTCGTGGTCAACGAGGCCGTCTGGCGTTGGACTGTGCGGCAGCGTGTGAGGCCGGACTACGCTGACTGCCGGCTGACGCTTTCTCTCTTTCCAGAGGTGCCAGCGCAAGGCGTTCGACGCCGATTGGCCGTGGTCTTTGCCCCGGGCCCGGACAGGATCGTTTCGAACTCGTACTTCGAGGCGGGCACGGTCGTGCGCCTCCGGGACCGCGCCTGGCTCAACCTCTACGAGCCGGGAACGGTCCGGCGCCTGCTCGACGCCGCGGCGCCTGTTCTGGACACCCGGCCATCGGTGCAAAACCTCGAAGTAGACGGTTGGACCTACTTCGCTGAAGTCGTGGACCAGGCCAATGCCGCTGAGGCTCATACTTGATCTTGTGGCTGTTCGTGGCGAGTTGACGGAAGCGGCGTGGGAGCGAATGGAGCCCCTGTTGCCGCGGGTGGATGGGCGTGGTCGGCCGTGGCGTGATCACCGGCAGGTGGTCAACGGGGTGTTGTGGCGGCTGCGGACCGGGGCTCCGTGGCGCGATCTGCCCGAGCGGTACGGACCCTGGCAGACCGTCTATGAGCGGTTTGCCCGCTGGGAAGCGGACGGGACCTGGGTGAAGCTGTTGGAACACGTCCAGGTTCGCGACGACGCGGTGGGCCGGGTGGAGTGGACCGTCGCCGTCGACTCCACGATCAACCGGGCCCACCAGCACGCCGCCGGTGCCCGCAAAAAGGGGGCGCAGACGGGGACGAACTGGAAGATCCGGGCCGCTCGCAGGCGCGCCAGGCCCTCGGCCGGTCCCGAGGCGGGCTGACTACAAAGGTTCACCTCGCCGTCGACGGCCGGGGCCTGCCCCTGTCCATCGTGCTCACGCCCGGCAACGTCAATGACGCCACCGCCTTCGACCAGGTCCTCGACGGGATCCGCGTTCCGAGAGTCGGTACTGGCCGCCCGCGCAGGACACCGACCCGAGTCCTGGGCGACAAGGCCTACTCCAGCCGGGCGATCCGGCACCTGCTGCGGAGCCGCGGCATCGCCGTCACGATCCCCGAGCGCCGCGACCAAGCGGCCAACCGCCGACGCCGAGGGCGCCTCGGCGGACGGCCGCCTGCCTTCGACGAGGAGGTCTACCGCGAGCGCAACGTGGTCGAACGATGCTTCGCACGCCTCAAGCAGTTCCGCGCGATCGCCACCAGATTCGACAAGCTCGTTAACCGCTACCGTGCCGGAGTCGTCCTGGCCTCGCTGATCCTCTGGCTCCGCGAAACCAGTCCGTGATCTTTTGTCAGACACGGCCTAGTGCCTGCGATGCTCATCCCTCGGCAGCGTCGAAAACGACTTCCTCTGTTGTCTTCTGCTCCGGCACGGCAGCTAGCTGCCATTCGATATCACTGAGGTCGACTCCAAATCGACCATTTTCTTCCAAGAACGCACCCTTCCGGAACACGAGGACAGGTTTAGGGCCCTTCCCGGAACTCTTCCCTTCCTGCCAGATGATCTCCGCAGGGCGGTTTCGGAATTCCTTCAACTTCTTATCGCGCTGTTCGCCCACTTCCATCAGCGAGATTTCGATGCCGTCCAGGATGAGCCCCTCCATTTCGACACCGCTGTAACTGCGGTTGCAGAGCAGCCCGGCCGCTCGCTTCCGCCCCGGGTGGACGGAGTCCCAGACCGAGCGAGCATTCCTCCGCCCCTGACCTGGCGGGTTTCCCCCAAACCCGGTCATCACGGTATTCCAGAGAACGGGGCTATAGGCGCGCAGAAGGGCCCGTTCGCCCAGGACGATCCAGATATCATCGAGGGTCAGACATCTGACGTCGAAATGCGAAGCATGGAGATTAGCTGGCTCGTTGATGCTTCTACGGTGGTCGCTTATTCGATCGAACAGCTTCCGCTGAGCCAGATTCGGCGCGTCTCCATAGCTGCTATCACCAGCCGAGGCTTTCCCCACGTAAATGGGGATGTCGGCATCCTTCAGCCCCTTGTAGATCTCAAGATCGCCCTTGTAGTAGAGCGCATATAGCCCTGCGCCCGGGAACGGCTTCACCTCGTCAAGGGGCACGCGTGGACGCCCGTCCATCTCCTCCCGGAGATTACGGCCGAGCAAGTCAAGGCCCAACGGATTGAACTGTGTGGATGCGGGGCTGGGAGCCATGGGCGGGATCCTACCCACCGCCAGAGACACACCCGACCCCAGGCGCGACACACTGTCAGATTCGGGCGCCTGCGCGGAGAGCCTCCGCCCATCTGACCTGACTAGCACAATAAGCGCACATCATTCCGATTCATGATGGTTTACCGTCAAGCCTCGCACGGCGCCTATCACCCGCGCGGCCGCCGCGTCAGGATCCTCGTGCTCCCAGACACGAACGACCGTCCAGCCCGCCTCTCGCAGGAGGCAATCCGTCTCCGCGTCCCTGATTCGATTGCCCTCGATCTTGCCGCGCCAGAACTCGGCGTTCTTGTGCGACGCCCGAAGATGTTCCGGACAACCGTGCCAGAAGCATCCGTCGACGAACACCGCGACCTTGGGCTTAGAAAAGATCAGGTCGGCAGTGCGCCTCAGTTCAGGCAGGGGCCGTGCTGCCACGCGATAGCGGAGACCCTGCTTGTGCAGCAAGGACCGGAGCCTCAGCTCGGGACGGGTGTCCTTGCTCCTGTTGCCCCGCATCACCGCACGCACTGACGGCGACGAAGCCCAGGAGCCCTCAGCCGGTGGTTCCTCGGTAAGAAGGCCCTTCTCCCAGGCCGCCTTCCAGCCCTCGGCGAGGTTCGCGGCCCGGGTCTCATGCTCGACCTGTCCGAGATAGCGGGCCGGCGACTTGCCGCTGTCGGACCAGCGCAGGTACGCGCGAATGCGTCGTGTGTCGGGAAGTACCTTCAGCTCCACGGAGGCTCGGGCGAACCGCCCCTCGCCGAGGTCCACAGACCGTCTGTGACGACCGCCGGCCGCCCGGTCCTGTTCGGCCGCGATAGCGGAGCGTGCCCTGCCGGGCCGCCCTTTCCATGCCCGGTCCGGCGGCGGGTCGTGCTTCCAGCCGCTCTGCGCTCTACTGGTGCGCGCCGTCACTTCTGGCGCTCCTCCGCCTCGTCTAGGACGGCGGCAACCGCCTTGGCGAAGACCTCGCCAAGGGCAACGGGTACGGCGTTGCCGAGCTGGCGCATCTTCTCCCCTCGCGGGCCCTTGAGTTCCCAGGTGTCAGGGAAGGTCATGACGCGGGCGGTCTCGCGGACCGTCATGTACCTGTACTTGTACCGGACGCCCCCCGGGACGGTCTTGTCTGCCACCAATTCATCGAGGAGCATGACCGACTCTCCGCCGGGCACACCATGCACGCCGGCCTTGACGGTCTTCGCCGGGCGGTCGAGTTCGTTGGGGGTGTGTCCGTCGTAGATGCGGGCACCAGGCCAGCCGATGTGCTCCGTGAACCCGCCGAGGAAGTGCTCGTCGCGATCCAGCCACTCGTCGGGAACATCTGGCAGGGGCTTGTTGTCGCCGATACCGGCGATCGCGTCACGCAGGGTGTTCCAGGGCAATAGGCCGTCGTCGATTGGCATGGTCTTCGGGAGGCGGGCCGCGACCCGCTCCCTTACATGGTCCGAAACATTCGGGTGGCGCTTCCAATACTCCCCGCCCTCCTCCATGGAACGGAAGAGGGCGGTCTCGGAGTGAGTCGGCTTCACGAGGGACTTGAACAGCTCACGGTCGACATTCAAGTCGCGACGGAACGCGACGATGATCACGCGGTTGCGGATCTGGGGCACCCCGTAGTCGGCGGCGTTCACCGGCATCATGACGATGTCGTACCGCTTCGTGGGGTCGTCCGGCTCCGCTTCACGCCGATCCAGCAGGTGCTCGTAGTGCTGCTCCCAGGTGCGGTCGCCACGCTTCTCGAAGGGCAGCTCCAGCTCACGCTGGATGTAGTCGAAATAGCGGCCGAACGAGGGCCTGAGCAGGCCCCTCACGTTCTCGCAGATCACGGCCTTCGGCTGGATCTGTTGGACCGCCTTGAACATCTGCGGGAACATATTCCGCTTGTCCTCGTCCCCCTTGGCGACGCCGCCGAGGCTGAACGGCTGGCAGGGAGGACCACCGGCAAGCACGTCCACCTTGCCCGCCAGGTAGTCCATGTCGAGTTCCTGGACATCGCCCGCGACAAGGGGCACCTTCTCGTCGGGCCCGGGGGCTCGGGTCGGCTTCTCACCGTCAGGCAGTCGCTGAGCCCCGTTGGCCTCCAGGGTCTCGCACGCCCGCTTGGCGAACTCGTTGAAGAGCAGTGGGCGGAATCCGGCACGATGGACAGCCATGGCCAGACCGCCAGCGCCAGCGAAGAGTTCGACACCCGTGCGGTCCTTCTTTGATCTTCCTTGCAGTTCAGCCATTTGAAAAGCATACCGCGGAGTTGTGGATCTTCAAGCCATTTCGAGGTGAAGGTTCGGCCAGGCGCACAGGTCACCGATAGGGTTTCCGAGATCATGTCGACCAAAGGAGTGGCACGGATGGCGCCGGTGGTGGGCTCCGACGACGGGACGCGGTACCACAAAGATTTCACCCTGAGCATCACCAAGGCACTCGGTGACCAGTTGGCCGCCGCGCTCGATGGACTCGACAGGGCTCCACTCACGGAGCCGAGTATCGCGCGGCTCAAGGAGAAGCCCGGGGTCTACCAGCTGTATCTGAACGACGAGTTCGTCTACGTCGGCAAGGCCGACAAGTCTCTGCCGGCCCGTCTCCGCAACCACCACCGCAAGATCTCGGGTCGCCGCAACATCTCCCTGGACGAGATGACCTTCTCGTGCCTGTACGTAGCGGAGGACTTCTCCGCTCTCGCCCCGGAGCAACTGCTCATTAGCCACCACAAGGGCATGGGGAACATCCCCTGGAACAACAACGGCTTTGGCAACAAGGACCCCGGCCGCCAGCGGGACAACACCGTCCTGAAGCAGAACCACTTCGACGTCGTGTTCCCCATCGACCTGGACCGGCCGATCGAAGGGCTTTCGCCCGGCGAAACGACGTTGCATGAACTCCTGGAGAC
Source organism: Streptomyces sp. NBC_01335 (assembly GCF_035953295.1). GTDB lineage: Bacteria > Actinomycetota > Actinomycetes > Streptomycetales > Streptomycetaceae > Streptomyces. Next base: position 4,277,127 of record NZ_CP108370.1, on the reverse strand, counting down.
AGTCAAGGCCGACCTTCCGTACAATTTCAGGTACGGAAAGTTGACGGAGTTCAAGACGCGAAGCGTCTATGTGGCGTCGGCTGAAATGTCGGCCGACGAGGTCTTTGAGCTGATCTCCGCAGAGATACCAGCCACGTGGCAGATCACCGCCCTCATGGGCTACGTGATCATGTACGACGACAGTCCGGGTACATACAGGAGCGCTTGGCGGCATTATCGGGACGGCCAGCGCGTTGACGCCGTGCCCGAGGCCGAGCCGGCGGGTCCGGTCGAAGTCGAATCGTCAACTGCGGACAGCTGACCTGGCTACCGCAGGCCAGATCACAGTCAGTATCCAGTGATTTCAAGCAATGAAGCGGAGAAGCCACAGTGACAGCGCAACTTCCCTTCAATGGCCCCGTGGACGAGCCGCGAAAGGCTGGCGCTGACGGCGTCTAAGACCCGCTTCGACGGGAGGATCTCGGGCGCAGTGTGCCCTGGGCGCTCGCCTCCGGCGAACTGTCCGGATGGACAGGGTCCGGTCGTTCAACGGTTCGGGATCTACGCGATCTACTACGCGGGGGACTCCGAGCTGTGCACGCCGATCTCCGGATCGTTCGAGATTCCCATCTATTCGGGCAAGCCCGACCCCGATGGCGGCCGCAAGGGCGTTGAGGTCGCGGAAGCGTGGGAAGGAACGCCGCTCTGGAAGCGGATCTCGACCCACCGGCGGAAGCTCGGAGCGGCAGCTGATTTCGAGCTGAAGGGCTTCTATGTCCGTTACCTTCCGGCCGACGACCTCGTTCACGCCGATGGCCGAGCGCTTGATGATCAGAGAACTCCAGCCCGTCTGACACGTGATACTCGAGGGCTTCGGCGCGACCCCCCAGGGAGGGCCCCGCCAGGCCGAACAGATGCAGCCAAAGTGGCATGAGGTCCATGCTGGCGTTTCATGGGCCGGGGGGTGGGCCCCAATCGCCGGGGCCCGAGCCACTCCGTGAGGCGGTGCGGGAGCACCTGAAGCTACGCATGACGCCTCCGACGAGTGCGGCGGGGCGACCTCCCGGAGTGATCTGATCCCGGTCATTCTCGTACACGCCAGTCTGGGGGCGCGTACGCGTGAACGGTCTGGTGACACACTGGCGGAATGATCAGGGAACCAGCCGAGGCCACCATCTCCGAAGTCGGCACCGTCGAGATTCCCTTGGGAGTTCTCGCGGAGGCGGGGCTGTCTCCAGGAGTCGCTGTCGTTGTGTATAGCGATGGGAACGGGCGGATCGTGGTTCGCAGGCAAGACGACGCGATCCGTGATCTGTTGGAGAAAGGCACGCCGTAGTACGGGCCGCCAATCCCATGTCGGGCCCGTCAGCCGAAGCTATGCGCCTCGGGTCCGTAAGGGCTCCAGCCGTTTAGGTAAGGCTTGAGGCCCTCAGGTTTCTGGTCACGAGCTGCAGGCATGGAGGGGATTCTGGCCAGTGGATCGAGACTCTCTACGTAGCGGCGGGCCCAAGCCAGCCATTGTTGGGCAGACGCCAGATCCGCTTCGTCCAAGCCAGTCACGCCCGTGAGCCGGTGCTCCAAGGCATCGCAGTATCGGCCCAGAGCCGTCGCCTCTTCCCAGCGTCCAGCCTGTGCGCGGAGCACCTCGGCAAACTGCGCCTCGACAGCCCGCCACTTCGCCCCCTCCATGGCCTCCCGCCAGCGGACCTCTCGATCGGCCTTCGCCCGCTCCTCGTCCACCTTCCGTTGAGCGTCCTCCACAGCGCGGGTCTCGATCTCCCGAAGAACGGCCCCCACGATGTTCTCCAGCACCCAGCGCTTCCGATCGGCCCAGCGGGACTGCCGACTGGCTTGGCTGTAACCCAGTTCGATCACGAGGCTCTTGGAGCGCTCTGGTTCGGTGGACTGCGGAAACTCCTGCTGGATTGTGGCGGTGTAGGTGAAGCCGTCCACGACCAGGTCCAGTTCGCCGTCGCGGCGGGAGTAGCTAGAGGGGTAGTGCCGCCCGTTATATGTGTAGGCATGGCTGCGGTGGCGTGAGGGGACTTCGCGCTCCTTCACCTTGTGCCCACGACGTACCGCCTCGGCGGCGAGGCCCTGGAGAAGCAGCAACGAACGGCGGCGCAGTGGGCCGGGCATGACGAGGCGGCCCTCGTCGTCTCTGAGTGCGGCCACGACCGGATGCAGAGAGCGCAACTGAGTCGGCACGTGGACGGGCGGTGCCTCATCCGGCCTCTGTCTCAGTGAGTTTGGGTGAAGGCCCTCGACCAAAGAGATCTGCAGGTCGCGATTCCACATGCGGAGACTTTCGATGCGTTTACCCTCAGGGACGAGGCCGTGGCGCTTCGCGTAGTAGATCACGCGTCGCCACTCCGTCACCGTCGTGTCGTCGGGCTCGGAGATGGTGACCCGCCTGTCCGGGACGAGTCGCTCGATGAGTTCTTTCGCCTTGGTCCGACGGGCGAGTGCGACTGGCCTGCCGGCGTAGGACGCCGAGCGGGTGATGCCTGCCTCCTTCCCCTGGGCGGTCTGGGCTTCCCCGGCGTGTGCAGGGTCGTCCGGGTGGAGGCCGTGCCGGAGGTAGAAGACGCCTGCCTTGGTGACCTGGGCATCCGCTTCGCCCCCACGGCGCTTGATCGTCACCAGCCCTCGGTCGCGCAGCGCGTAGGCCGTCCGGAACTCACCAGGGTCCCAGGGCTTCTCGGACTCTCTGCCGTTCGCGAGCCGGCCGAGCAGGGCGAGTTGTCGTTCGTTCAGAGGAGACCAGCGATGCATGGCAACAGCTCACCCCGCAGCCGAGCCAGGTGCAATGACTCGTACGGGTGGTCGCTTCAGGAAGCAGGGCTAAGGATTACGAGTGGAATGCCATCGCTGGAGAAACTGAAGTAGTCGACGAGGCGAGTCCCGCTGGGAGCCAACTGGGAGCCAACCCGCTTCCCAAGCCCCTTCGAGGCCACCCGAGACCACAGCAGACCGACCCTCTGACCAGGGAAAACACCATCGACGCTGGTCAGATCAGTAACCGGCCCTCGTTCGGGACGAAGAGGTCGTGGGTTCAAATCCCGCCACCCCGACAGCTGAAACACCAGGTCAAGGGCCTGATCCTCTCTGAGGGTCAGGCCCTTCCTGCGTTTCCGGAGATCCTTCGGGAGGCATCCGGAGGAAGATCGCGGTCGAGGTCTTCCAGCCGGCCACCCCGGCCCGGGTCGGCTCGGGCTCGGCCACCTCTGCGTACATCCCCGCATCCGCCACACCAACCGCCGTCGGGGACACTTCCCAGCGAGGCAGCGGCATCCGACTGCCCGCCCCGCCCCGTCATCGACACCGACGGCCGCCGCACAAGCGGCCCGCACCCCCGCACCACATCAGCACCAGGGCACACGCAGCAAACAGACACACTCCGACCGCGTCCTGCGGTCGGAGTCGACAACAGACACTCGATGGACTGGACATCAGCACGATGAGTAGCGCGACGTACGACCGCTCCGGGACTGGCTGGACCGCCTCGCAGGATGCGTCCAAGACTGCGGACGCCGTGTTTCTGCGCCACGGTGAGACCGCGCTCACTCCGCAACGGAGATTCTCCGGCATCGGCAGCGGCAACCCGGGGCTGTCACGGGTTGGAGTCGAACAAGCCCGGCAGGCCGCCGGATCGCCTCTGCTTCGGCGATCCGAGTTCACCGAAGTCGTGTGCTCTCCGCTGAAGCGCTGCGTCGAGACGGCGGAAGCCGTAGCCGCCCACCTCGGCCTCGGACTGCGTGTGGAAGAGAACTTGCGGGAGGCCGACTTCGGCATGTGGGAAGGGATGACCTACGCCGAGGTCGAGGAACGCTACCCGAGGGATCTTGCAGCCTGGAAGCGGTCACCGGATGTCGCGCCGACAGGAAGCACGGAGACCTTCACCGACGTTCTCGGCCGGGCGGAGACGATCGCTGACGCAATCAGGTCGAAGTACAGCGGTGCGTCCATCATCGCGGTCACGCACGTATCACCCGTCAAGGCCCTGGTGGCACAGGCGCTCGGCGCGCCGCCGATGGCACTCTTCGCCATGGAACTGCACCCGGCGGCCTTTTCACGCATCAGCTACTCCGGATCCGGAGCGTCTCTACGGCTGTTCAACGACACCTCGCACCTCGGGTGACGACGGCGTCCCGCTGAAACGCTGCTGCCCCGCACCCACCACCGACGCCTGCCGCGCGTCGATCGGCCCGGAGTCCCACGTACCCACCGCCCGGGTGCGGGACGCCGGGGAACGTCGCATGCCGAAGCCCCCGACCGCGACCCGAGTGAGCGTGAGAGGAGCCGGGTCGGGCCGGCGTGTGCCCGAACCCTTCGGCCCCTGGGGTGCCTCCGGGGCAGGTGGACTCCTCCCACAGCTGGTGGGGAACTCCTGGGGAACGCGGCGGGAACCCGTTGCGCGACCTTATGGGCACACCGAAGGACGAACGCCGAGTCAGCCAGGCAAGAGCGCGGCCTTCCGGCGAGAAGGAGCGGAACGTGACCAGAATCGTGCTCGTGCCGGGCAGCGTACGACGCCACTCCGTCACCTCGGCCGCACTCGCCACCGTGCGGGCGGCCGTCGTACGGCGTGAGAGGGGGGTCGAGACGCCCTACCTGGACGTGGCGGGGCTCCCCTTCTACGACCAGGACGCCGACGAGGAAGGCGCACCCGAGTCGGTGATGGCCGCTCGCGCACTTGTCGCCGGAGCGGATGCCTTGATCATCGCCACTCCCTCGTACAACGGCATGGTCTCGGGCGTGCTCAAGAACGCTCTCGACTGGCTCTCCCGTCCATGGGGTGCGAGCGCGCTGACCGGGCTGCCGGTCGCGGTGCTCTCGGCATCCACCGGCACGTACGGAGCGGCTGACGCTCAGCCGGGTCTGTGTGCCGTGCTCAAGCGTGCCGGGTCCGAAGTGATCGAGCATCCGCGCGTGGCCATCGGTAATGCCGAGCAGCGGCTGGGCAGGGGCGGCCTGTACACGGAACCCGCCCTGGCCTCCGCCATCGACGGTCTCGTCGACGCGACCCTCGGTGCCTGTCTCCCGGAACCGGCGATCGGCACCCGGCTGAGTCTGGCCAACTGACCTTCCGCGTCCTGGCGCCCAAGAAGTTTTCCGTGAGGCACGCGTTCTCGCGTGCCGAATCGGCCCGTCTCCCGACTCCGAGGGGAGGTGATTCCCATGACGAAGGTCGTTCGCCGCATCACCCGCAACGAGATCTGATCCACGGCCCCCAGAGGCCGGACACGAAGCGGAGAGGAGGTGTTCTCCATGACCAAGGTCGTTCGCCGCATCACCCGCAACGAGATCTGATCCACGGCCCCCAGAGGCCGGACAGGAAACGGAGAGGAGGTGTTCTCCATGACCAAGGTCGTTCGCCGCATCACCCGCAACGAGATCTGATCCACGGCCCCCAGAGGGCAACCGGTCAGATGGACATACCCGCAGTTCCCCTTCCGGGGGAAGGAGCCACCTTCCCCCGGAAGGGGGGTGGCCCTAATTCCTCCAGGAGGATTCCGATGGCGAGAATCGATCGCCTGACCCGTATCGTCAGCAGGCCCGGGGGCCGCCTCCTGGGCGCCGATATCCGAGGTGGTCTGCACTGGCTCGACCAGGACCTCAACGTCCTTGTCTCGTCCCACGCCTCCACACCTGCGCAGGACCCGGCGGGCGACCCTGTCTACGCTCTCGCCTTCCACGAGGACTGGATCATCACGCGGGACAAGGCGGGAACCCTCTCGCGCTGGCACGCTCCCACTCTGCGGCTCGTCGACCGCCTGACGGCCGCGGCCACCGCCGCGCACTCCCTGCTGCTCGACGGGGAACAGCCGGCGCCCACCATGCTGCGCGGCATCGGCGTGTGGAACGGCAAGGCCTACCTGAACAACGGATACTTCCAGCTTGTCGTCGTCGACCTCGACAGCTTCACGGTGGACCGGATCGTCCCCTGGCCGCACGGCTACGACATGCTGGAGTGGTTCTGCACCGACGCACCAGGCGTCCACGCCGTCTCCGACCGGTCGGGCCGCATCCATCTGGGTTCGTTGGAGGATCTGGACTTCTCCACCGTCGTCCAGGTCGACGCGTCCAACGTCCACCGCGTCGTGTACGACGCCCGGCACCAGCGCTTCTGGGCGATCGGCGACGCGGGCCTGGGCGAGACGAGGAACATATCCAACGGGGTCGTGACCCTCGGCTTCGACGGGACCGTGACCGGTCGGCTCGACTTCGCCCGCAACGACGTGGAGGGACTCGCCTTCTCCCCCGACTTCCGCACTGCCTACAGCGGGGGCTTCGACGGCGAGCTGCTTCTCTTCGACAACACCGGCACCGAACTCACCCTCGCGGCCCGAGTGGGCGGATTCAGCCACCAGATCATCGACCTGACCGTCGCCGAGGACGGCAGCGTCTACACCCTCACCCAGGACGGTGAGGTCACCGCCCTCGAAGCCGACGGCACCGTGACCGGTCGCCTCGGCCATCTCCGGCAGTGCGTCTGGGATCTCCAGGCCGTGCCGGAACACGAGGACTCGCTGCTGGCCGCGACCGACAGCGGCACGGCGCGGTTGCGGCTCGTGGAAACGGTCCCCGGCCAGCCAGCACTGGTGACAGACCGTACGGAGAGCACCGGACTCGGCTTCACGCGGCGCGCCCTGCCCCTCGCCGACGGTGGCTGGGCGGGCATCTGCTGGCCGACTTCCGTACGCCGCACGGGACCGGACGGGCGAACGGTGTGGGACCGGGAACTCCCCGGGATCGTGCACACTCTCGCGCTGTCGCCCGACGGAAACAGGCTTCTGGTCGGCTGCAACGCCGGCGGCATCGAACTCGATGCCGCCAGCGGTGAGGAGATCTCCCGGGTCGCGGACCTGCCCGCGAGCGTCTGGGCATCGGCATACCTGGAGGACGGCCGCCGACTGCTCGCCACCCGCAACGGCATGCTCGTCGCCTACGACGCGACGGGCGCCGCCACCTGGACCACCGAGCTCGGGAGCTATCCCAAACGGCTGCTGGTCGAGGGCGACCGTGTGATCGCCACCGGTGGCGGGGGCTTCAAGGAGTTCCAGGTCGGCCACGACACGTTCGATCAGCGTTTCACCGAACTGCTCGACAACACCGGCGAGAACTGCGTCGTCATCGACGGTGTGCTGTGTGCCGTCACCTATGGTCTCCAGATCGCGGCCTACGACCATGCCACCGGTGAACTCCTCGGCCTGCTCGAGGATTTGCCCGATTTCCCGAAGGGCCTGGCAGCTCTCCGAGGAAAGGACGGAACCGCGTACATCGCCGTGGGCGGACGCGGCGGCTACGTCCGGCTCCTGCGCTTGGACCGCGGTCGCCCGGAGAGTGTGCTGAGCAACGTCCGTGATCTGTGGCTCTCCGACGGCGGCGGCGACTACCCCAACGCGACCGGGACGGCGGAGCGCGCATGAGCCGAGCCGGGGCCTCACAGGGCCCGGCGCGCGCCGGAGCCCCGGCCGAGAACGTCGTCACCGAGCCGTCACCCCTTCGGAATACACGATTCCGCGTGTTCGCCGCAGGGAATCTGGTCAACAACATCGGTGAGTCCGTGTACGCGACGGCCTTGCCGCTGCTGGCCTACCGGCTCACCGGCGCACTGAGCGTGATGTCCCTGCTGGCCGCCGCCGTACCGATAGCGATGCTTCTGGCGCCCTCGCTGGGCACGGTGGCCGACCGGTGGGGCCCCCGCGTACTCGTCGTACCCGGGCTGCTTCTCCAAGCCGCCGCCGCTCTCGGGATGAACGTGCTCCTCCTCGCGGGAGTCGACTCCACAGCCGCGCTGTTCTGCTGCGCGCTCCTCGTCGCGGTGGGTGCGGCGGCATACCGCACGGGCTGGATGACCGGGGTGCCCGGGATGTTCCCCGAATTCCCCGTCCGGGCCCGGGGCATGCTCAACAGCGGATTCTTCGCGACCACTCTGATCGGCCCGCTCGTGGTCACCGCCTCCCTGACGTTCATCGGGTACACCGGGCTGCTGTGGCTCAACCTGGCGACCTTCTTCGCCCCGATCCTCGTCTGGGCTCTGGGCGTACACCCGCCGCGGGCCGCACGGCAGAGCGGCTCCGGCACCCAGTGGAAGATGTCCGAGGGCTGGCGGGCCGTCACGCAGGACCGTCGCCTGAGCGAGATGCTCGTCGTCCAGGTGGTCCTGAACATCGCCTGTGGGGCGGGGCTCAACTCACTGCTGGTGTTCGCCCTGGGGAGAAGCTGGCACCTCTCGGGGGACGCGGTCGGTCTCGCTCTCACCGTCATGAACGCCTGCATGCTCGTCGGCAACCTGCTGGTCGCGCAGAGGACCCGGCTGCGCCCGTGGACGGCCCTGGCCCTCGGGATGACGGCACGGGCCGGCTCGCTGCTGCTGCTGGCCGTGGCCCCGTCCTTCCCCGTCTTCCTGATCGCCATGGCCGTCGGGGCCCTGGGCCAGGGCGCGGTCCTGAGCACGGTCGTGATGATGCGGGTGAAATACCTTCCCGGCGCCGTGCTGGGACGGGCCTCCGGCCTCATGTGGCTGATCACCGGGGCAGCCTCACTCCTGTCTCCCGTGCTCACGCCGCTGTTCGACCGGCTGGCCGGCTCCTCGCTCACCTTCCTTCTGCTGGGGATCGCGACCTGCGGTGCCGTCGGGCATCTCTGTCGCAGCCGCGCGCACTGGGCCGAGAAGCCCACGTCCACGACCGTCTGAACAGCTCCGTCCGACCAAAGAAAGAGGAGGAGGCATGCCCTCTCCCGCTCTCACCGAACACACCTGCCGCACGCCGGGCCCGCGGCAGACCACGAACACCGAGCCCGCCCGGGGGCGAGCTGCCCAGGTGCGGACCAGAGTCCGGGTTCCGCTCGGTGCGAGTACCGGCCTGGAAGCGACCTCGCAGATGGTGACGTTCGAGGGGCTCGTCGACGGTCAGGAGCACCTGGCCCTGGAACTCGGCCCGGACCGCGACGTCCCCCTCGTCCGCCTGCACTCGGAATGCCTGACGGGCGACGTGTTCGCCTCCGCCCGCTGTGACTGCGGGCCGCAGCTGCAGGAGGCGGTCGAACGGATCACCGAGGTCGGCGGCGTGCTCCTCTACCTGCGCCAGGAGGGCCGCGGCATCGGTCTGTACAACAAGATCGACGCCTACCGGCTCCAGGACGGTGGGCTCGACACCTACGAGGCCAACCGTGCCCTGGGCCTCGGCGAGGACCTGCGGGACTACACGGCGGCCGCTCAGATGCTCCGCGCTCTGGGCCACGAAGAGGTCGACCTGCTGACGAACAACCCCAAGAAGGTCGGCGAGCTGACCCGCCTCGGAATCCGTGTCAGGAACACCGTGCCCACGGGGGTCTTCGCCACCGCCCACAACATCGTCTATCTCTCCGCGAAAGCGGAGAAGACCCTGCACACCATCCAGTTGGAGGAGAAGTCCGCGTGATCAAGCACAACGGCCCCATCAGCGGCGTCGCCGCCTTCGCCGGTCGTCTGGTCGCCACCGCCGGATACGACAACCAGGTGATCCTGTGGGACGCGGTCGGGCACACCCCGCTGGCCCGGGCCCATCACGACCACCTCGCCAACCAGGTCGCGTTCTCTCCCGACGGCACCCTTCTGGTGACGGGCTCCAGTGACTACACCGCGCGTCTGTGGTCCGTGCCGGACCTCCAGCTGCGCGCGGTGCTCGCCGACCACAAGGACGACGTCGAAATGGCCGTCTTCCACCCGGAGGAGCCGCTGATCGCCACGGCCTGCCGTGACCACGTCGTACGGGTCTTCGACCTCTCCGGGACCCTGCTGCACCGTTTCGAAGGGCACACCGCCGACGTCATCTCGGTCGAGTGGCTTCCCGCCACCGGTGAACTGCTCTCTTCCAGTGACGACGGCACCATCAAGCGCTGGTCGCCGGCCACGGGTGGCATGACCGCCGACATCGATCTCGACGGAGTCGAGACCGACACGATCGCCATCACTCCGGACGGCACCGTGTACGCGGGCAACGACGACGGCGCGATCATCCGTATCAGCGGTGAGGCGGTCGAGCACTTCCCGGCCCACGCGGCGGGCATCAAGCGCCTGGTCGCCCACGCGGCGACCGGCTCTCTCGTCAGCCTGAGCTACGACCGCACGCTGCGCGTCTGGGATCTGACGGAAGCCGGCCCCCGGTTGCGGCACAGTGCGGAGTTCCCCGCGGAGATATGGGCCCGTTCCTGCGCGTTCACCGGTCCGGACACTCTCGCTTTCGCGACCTTCGGCTCCACGTACGCCACGTACGACCTCAGCACGAGCACCTGGGACCTGTCCGGGGTCCAGGGCACGCACTGCGTGAACGCCGTGATTCGCCCGGCGAACGGCCCCGTCCTGACAGTCGGCGACGCCGGACAGGTGTGGGCCGACGGCGAGGCCGCAGGACGCCCCGGCAGCCTCTGCAACTTCCTCGTCGACGTGGGTGGCCGCGTCCTCACCGGCGGACAACTCGGCCAGGTATTCGATGCTGTCACCGGCGAGGCCCTGCACCAGCACCACTCCCCACTCAACTGTGGCGCCGCCTTCGAGCGGAACGGTGTACCGCACGTCGTCTTCGGCGCCTACACCGGCGAGGGTCTCGTCTTCGCCGTGCCGGCGAGCGGTCCTCTCGAACTGGTCGCCGAGATCCAGCTGCACAGCAACGCCGTCAAGGGTGTCGCCGTCTCCGGCACCGCTCTCTTCGCGGTGTGCGCGGACGCCTCCGCCAGTTGGTTCGACACCCGCACCCTCCAGCAGGTCGGTCGCGTCCAGGAAGCCCACACGCGGATCGCCAACGGCTGCGCCGCCCTTCCGCAGGGGCGCTTCGCCAGCATCAGCAGGGACCGGGTGCTGCGGCTGTGGAAGGGTACGGAAGCAACAGCCCTGCCCACTCCCCACGACCACTCGATCAAGTCGATCGCCGCGTCCACCGATGGCACCCTCGTGGCCACCGGCTCCTACGCGGGGACGGTCGCCGTCCTGCACACCCCGACCGGACAGTGGACGCACGTGACTCGGCCCACCACCGCCGGCATCTCCTCCCTGTACTACGACACCACGGACAACCGCTTCCTGGCGTCCTCCTACGACGGCAACGTCTACCCCGTCCCGGCCGGTGAGGACACGACCGGTGACTGATGCCCAGGTTCTACGGCCGGTGGCTGACGCTCAGGCCCCGGGGCCGGTGGCTGACGCTCAGGTCCCGGTCGCCAACCCCAACGACGTGTCCGATCGCACCGCCATGGGGCTGCCCGCGTCGTACGTCGAACGCGTCGACCACGAGCGGCTCGGGCAGGAGTGCGCCGGGCTCGTGGGGGAGACGCCCCAGGCGCTCGCCGCCCTGGCCGAGGACCCCCGGGCCGCCTACCCGGTACGCCTCGCGGCGGGCTCGCTGCTGGGCCTGCTCGGTGACCCCCGTGTCCGTACCGATGACCCCGCCATGGTCGACGTCCCGGCCGCACAGGCCCGGCTGGGGCTTCCCGCCGAGCAGGTCGACGCGGTGGTGGCCCGATGGCGGAGCGTGGGTGTGGTCCGCGCGTGGATCGCGAAGGAGGCCCCGGACCACGAGGTTGCCCTGCCCGCCTTCCGGATCGGCCGCTATCCGGTCACCAACGCCGAGTACCGCGCCTTCCTGCTCGACCGCCCCGACGTCGCACCGCCCTCCTCGTGGACGTTCGGCGCCTACCCCGCCGCACTCTCCAACCATCCGGTGTGGACGGTGTCCCCGCAGGACGCCGACGCCTATGCGACCTGGCTCACCCGCCGCACCGGGCGCGCCTTCCGGCTCCCCACCGAGGCGGAATGGGAGTACGCGGCGGCCGGCCCGCACGGCCTCGCCTACCCCTGGGGCAATCACGAACCCTCCACGCCGGGCCTGGTCAACACCGCCGAGTGGGGGCCGTTGACGACCACCCCCGTCGGCGTCCACCCGGCCGGTCGCAGCCCCTTCGGCGCGGACGACATGGGCGGCAACGTCGAGGAGTACACCGGCGACCCCTACCGCCCCTACCCGGGCGGTGAGGCCGTCGCCGACGACCTGACCCGCGCTGAGGGCGACGACTACCGGGTGGCCCGCGGCGGCAGTTTCACCCGCTACGGGGACCTCGCGCGAACGCGACGCCGCCACGGCTGGTACCGGCGTCCCATCTACGCGATGGGCTTCCGGCTCGCCGAGGATCTTCCTCCCGGTGGAGTACGACAGCGATGAATGAACGCCCGTACACCGTGCTGAGTTGTGCCGTGTCCCTGGACGGCCACATCGACGACAGCAGGCCCGAACGACTCGTCCTGTCCAGCCCCGCCGACCTCGACCGCGTCGACGCGGTACGGTCCGGGAGCGACGCGATCCTGATCGGTGCCGGCACCCTCCGCAAGGACGACCCGGGGTTGCGCGTGGTCTCCGCCGAGCGCCGCGCCTCCCGTGTCGCACGCGGCCTGCCTCCTCTCCCGACCAGCGTGGTGGTCACGCGTTCCGGGAATCTCGGCCGCGAACACGCCCTGTGGCAGGGCCCCCAGCACAAACTGGTCTACTGCCCCGCGCAGGTCGCTCCCGCGTTGGCGGACCGTCTCGCGGGACTCGCGGAGGTCGTCCCCACGGGGCCCGCTGTCGACGTGGACGCGCTCCTGAGGGACCTGCGGGCGCGAGGTGTGGGCCAGTTGCTCGTGGAAGGCGGCCAGGAGGTGCACACGTCCTTCCTGACGGCCGGCAAGGCCGACGAGGTGCACCTCGCCGTGGCCCCCCTGTTCGTGGGTGCGCCCACCGCCCCCCGCTTCCTGGGGCCCGGCGCGTATCCCTCGCACCGACTGCGGCTCGCCGAGGCCCGCGCCTACGGCGACACCGTCCTGCTGCGCTATCTCGTCCGGCCCCTGCCCACGGAGGTGACGCGGTGAATCCGTCCTCGCACGGTCCGCGGCGCCTGACGGCCGCCGACACCGCGCTGCTCAGCTCGGCGGTCGCGCTCGCCCACCGCTGCCCGCCCTCCCCGACCGCCTACTCGGTGGGTGCCGTCGTCGCCGACAGCCGGGGCACGGTGCTGGCGACCGGGTACTCCCGCGAGGACGGGACACGGGTCCATGCCGAGGAGGCCGCCCTGCGAAGGCTTCCGCCCGGCACCGACCTCACCGGGGCCACTCTCTACTGTTCGCTCGAACCCTGCAGTCAGCGCGCCAATTCCCCTGTCAGCTGCGCGGATTTGCTGATCGCGGCGGGGATTGGGAGAGTGGTCGTCGCATGGCGTGAGCCTCCCTTGTTCGTCGCGTCCTGCTCCGGTCTCGACCGGTTGCGCGCGGCCGGCGTACGCGTCGAGTACCACGCGTCACTGGCGGAGGCGGCCCGCGCCGCCAATCGCCATCTCCCCCTCCCTTCCATCTCTGACCACCCGTGCGACGGGCTCACGTGAAGGACGGCACAGCCCCATGACGATCCGGCTCCCCGCACGCGAGGACCCCGCACCGCGGATCGAGACGGAACCTCCGCAGCAGCTCACCCAGACCGCCCCCGCACACTGCCAACGGGCCCTGGACGAGCGCGTCGCGGCTCTCCACGGGGTCCGTGTCGCCGCTTCCTGGGGCTGCCACCAGGGCTCGGTCGCCAGTCACTTAATGCCCAGCTTCGCCCACGGCCCCGCAGCGGCCTTCTTCGAGGGCACGGAATTCGCCCACCGCCACCCCGCCTACGACGGAAGCCTGCACGTGCGCCTGGACGACCACTGGACGGCGGCGGCGGCGGCAGCCGGCTGGGGCGTGTCCGTCCCCCCGGAGGCGGGCGGCGGGATGCTCCTCTACGGCCCCCGGGACGAGGCGGAGACGGAAGTCCTCTGGCAACTCCTGCACGCCTCCTACTGGTACGCCAGGCGAGGGCTCACCCCGGTGCCCCGTCAGGGGAACGTGACTGTCCTCCGCCCGGCGGGAACCCAGCGGGAACGTCCAGGGAGGCGCTGAAACCAGGATCCCTCACATCGCCACCGACCACAGTCGCGAAAGGGATCAGAAAAATGACCAAGTCCTCCATGCGTGTGACCGTTCTCCCCGCGCTCCTGGCCGCCGTTCTCGTCACCGGTTACACCGCCGAGCAGGCCGCCTCACCGGCCTCCCGGCACCACGCCGTGGTCGCGACCGAGATCGGCCCTTACGGGGCGGACCCGGTCCCGGCCGCGGACGCCTCACAGGGCTGACGTCGGCCCTCGGCGCGCACGCGACGCCTCCCACCGCGCGGCTCGGGGCAGCGGCTCAGCACGCCACGATCTCGGGCGGTTCCGGAGCGAGAAGGCCCATCCGAGCACGGAGCAAGGACGCCTCGCGCGCGTGGTCGGCCGCCCGTGCCAGGTCGTTCAGCGCGTAGCAGGCCGCAGCCTTCCCGGACAACGCGGCCGCCATCTCCAGCCGCAGGCCGATCGGGGAGGCGATCCGCCACGCGGACGCATGGCTGGTGAGCGCCTCGGCCGCCTCGCCTCCCGCCAGTCGCACACGGCCGAGGAGATTCAGGGCGCTCGCCTCCCGCGTACGGAAGTTGTGCAACTGCGTCAGATTCAGCGCACGTTCCGCGTCCACCCGGGCGCCGGCCATGTCCTGCTCGGCAAGGCGCACGGTGGCACGCGCGAGGAGTGCTCGCACGATGTTGGGCGGTGCCTCCAGCTCCTCGGCCAGGTGCAGGGCCGCTTCCGCGTGGTGCGAGGCGCTGTGCGGCTCTCCGGAGACCAGGAGCGCGGGCACGAGTTCGGCCAGCGCGCCGGCCTCCAGTGCCCGGTCCTTGATCCGCCGTGCGATCGCGGCCGCTTCCCGGCCCGCTTCCAGAGCCTGCGCCGGGTGAGACAGCAGAACGCTGACGTCACACAGGTTGGTCAGCGTCTCGGCGGTCTCCCGCTCGCTGTCGTGCCGACGGTGGAGGGCGACGGCTGCCTGGTAGGAGGCGACTGCTGCGGGAAGTTCCCCCAGACTCCACTGGAACACCGCCATTCTGCTGAGCGCCGCCGCCTCGGCACGGCTGTCCGCCACTCGGCGGGCCAGCTCCAGGGCCTCTCCCAGCGCGGCCCGCCCGGTCCGGAAGCGGTCCAGTTGCCAGCAGGCAGAGGCCAGATTCGTCAGCGAGAGGCCCAGCAGCAGTGGCTCGTCCAAGGCCCGGGCCGCCTCCACGGCCGTGGCGCACACCTGCGCGTACTCCTCGTGGTAGCCCTGGTTGTGCAGGTAGTAGACGAGATTGCGGGCGAGCAGCACCGTGTACTCGTGCAGTCCCTGGCGTTCGGCCAGACTCAGGGCGTCGCCCAGAACGGAGTGTTCGGCACGGAACCACCGCACCGCGGCGGCCGCGTCGCCGAACCGGTGCAGGTGCACACCGGCCGGGTCGGGCAGCGGCACCGGATAGGCCGCCCGCTGCGGGAAAAGTTGCCCGCACGCGTGCTCCGAGGACCACAACAGGTGGCGCAGCAGACGTTCGGCGGACTCCTGACGGGTTTCCTCCGGCACCCCGTCCCCGCCGCCGGACAGCGAGCGGGCGAAGCTGCGGACGAGGTCGTGGAAGGTGTAGCGGTCCCGGTCCCGCTGGCGCAGGAGCTGGACGTCCAGCAGGTGTTCGAGGATCTCACCGGCCTCGTCCACTCCGGTGCCGAGCAGGGCAGCCGCCGAGTCGACCGCCAGGCTCGACCCGGGATGTGCCGCCAGCAGGTGGAAGGCCGTGCGCGTGTCTTCGGACATCGACCGGAAGGACAGCGTGAGCGCCGCCGCCACGCTGAGCTCACCGCTTCGCAGCTCCCGCATCCGACGGCTCTCGTCCCGCAGGAGATCGGCCATCTTCCGTACCGACCAATGCGGACGCTGACACAGCCGGGCGGAGGCGATACGCAACGCCAGCGGCAGATATCCGCAGAGCCGGACCAGTTCGTCCACCGCCCCGGGGTCCGCCGCCAGACGTTCGCGGTCCACGGAGCGGGCGACGAGTTCGACGCTGTCCTCGGCCGACAGGAGGTCGAGCGGAAGCCAGGACGCGCCCTCCAGCTCCACCAGCCGGGTGCGGCTCGTGATGAGGACCAGGCAGTGCGCGGACCCGGGTATCAGAGGACGTACTTGCTCCGCGGTCGCGGCGTTGTCCAGGAGGAGCAGCACGCGCCGACGCGCGGTGACCGCCCGCCAGAGCGCGATGCGGCTCGGCATGTCCTCGGGGATACGGCTGGACTCGACTCCCAGGGTCCGTAGCAGCGCGGCCAGCACGGACGCGGGGTTCTCGGGTTCCTCCCCGGGGGTGTAGGCGTGCAGGTCGACGTAGAGCTGTCCGTCCGGATAGTCGGCGAGCAGCAGATGCGCCGCGTGAACGGCCAGCGCCGTCTTTCCCGTACCGCCCATTCCGTCCACCAGGACGATCCGGGTCCCACCGCTTCGGCTCTGCTCGCTGAGGAAGGTCAGCCGTTCCAGTTCGGCTTCGCGGCCGGTGAAGTCGGCGACGTCGTACGGGAGCGTGCACGGGCTCTGCACCGGGGGCACGAACGACGGCGGTGCGTCGGATGTTCCGTGCCGACGTGCGGGGACGTGCAGTTCCGGACTCTGTCGCAGCACCGCTTCGTGCAGGGCGAGCAGTTCGGGGCCCGGGTACACGCCGAGGTCGCGTGCCAACGTGTCACGGATGGCCGCGAACTCCTCCAGTGCCTCGGCCTGGCGCCCGCTGCGGTACAACGCCAGCATCAGCAACCCCCGGAGCGCCTCCCGCAGCGGCGCCTGCTCCACAAGACTGCGCATCTCGCCGACCAGCGCGGCAGACTGCCCGAGCTCCAGCAGCAGTCGGGCCCTGTGCTCGGCCGCGGCGAGTCGCTTCTCCTCCCATGCCAGGGAGACGCTCTCCAGGACGGACCTTCCCAGCCCCTGGAGCACCCGTCCCCGCCACAGGTCCCCGGCCGCCCCCAGCTCCTCGGCGGCGTTGGAGGCCAGCCCCGCCTTCTCCGCCTCCTCGGCCCGACGGAGTCGGATGGTGAACAGCCCGGCGTCCACCTGTTCCTCGTTCACGACCGCGCGATAGCCGCCGCTCTCGGTGAGCAGCAGCCGCTCACCGCCGGGCAGCCGCTTCCGGAGCACGGAGACCGCTTTGCGGACCTGGTGCGAACCGGTTTCCGGCGGATCGTCGTCCCAGACAGCGGTGACCAGCCGGTGCAAGGGCACCACGCGGCCACGCTCCAGCAACAGCACGCCGAGGACGCACGCGGGCAGCGTTCCGGACAGCGGGAACGGCTCTCCGTCGACTTCGATCCGCAGTGGCCCAAGAATGTGGAACTGGACCCCACTGGAATTCGCCCCCACGGCCGCCACCTCTTGTCCTTCGCTGGAAGCGGCAGGTCGCGCCCCTGACGTGCTACGGAGCTTAGTCCTCGCTTCCCCGCGGACCGGTACGGGGCTGCCGTGCCGGCGTCGGGGGACGACAACGCCGCGAGGTGCCGTACCGGGGCACGCGAGCCGCGATGATCCAGACGAAAGGTCCCAAGACGCGTCCCGGCCCCCGCCGAGCTGTCGAACCGCGAGGACGGCGCCCCGGAGACGGCCCGGGTGCTCGCGGAGGCCGTGACGGCAGCGGCGCCAGGTGCAGGGGCGACGGCAGCGACGGCAGCGGTGACCTGCACGGCAAGAAGACGTAGCGGTTGTTCCATGCTCACCAAAGGGCGCGGGACAGCCCGTAAAGTTGTGGGCATGGATCTTCACACTGCGACGATGTGGGAGACAGCCGAACTCGCCGGAGGACCTGCCGATGGTCTTCGCATGCGGGTTCCCGACCAGCCCCCGGTCCTTCAGGTGACGCGTCCCTGCCGCGTCGAATCCCCGGACGGCGACGAATTCATGGTGGACGCGTTGTACGTGTACCGCCGCGACCCCTATGCGCAGGACGAGCCCGTGGCGTACGGGTTCGACCCCGCCAGCCCCTGATCCGGAAGGTTCGGGGCACCGCGCAGAAGCGCCCCCTGTCCCTCGGTCACGGAGAACCGGCGGGGCAGGGGGCGCGGGCGCCGTGGCGTCAGCCGTCGGTGGCTACCGGCTCCGCCGCCATCGCGGCGGCGGGCGCCGGCGCGGGCTGAGCGGCTGTGGCCGGGGCCTGGGTGGCGGCCGGGGCGGGGGCGGGGTCGTTCTTCATCGCCTGCGCCTCGCTCTTCAGGATGCGCGCCGACTTGCCGAGGGCCCGCGCGGCCTCCGGAAGCTTCTTCGATCCGAACAGCGCGATGACCACGACCGCCAGGATCAGCACGTGCCAGGGTTCCAGTCCATTGCGGAGCATGCCGAGCCCGCCTTCCTCGTGTCGGCCGTGGGCGCTCGCACGCCGCCCGCCCGGCCCAGATGGTTGCTGCTTGAACGCAACGGTACAAGAAGGAGGGGGCCGGCGGTGGGGCCCGCCCGTACTGGATTTACGCCTGCGCGGCCAGTCTTCCGGAAGCCGCGTCCAGTCGGCCGAGAACCCGCTCGCGGCCGAGGAGCTCCATGGACTCGAAGAGCGGCAGTCCGACCGTACGGCCGGTGAGCGCGACGCGGATGGGCGCCTGGGCCTTGCCCAGCTTCAGCCCGTGCTGCTCACCGACCGCGACCAGCGCCGACTTCAGGTCGTCCGCCTGCCACGCGGTGGTGGCCAGCGCGGCACGGGCGTCCCGCAGGATGGCGTCGGCGCCGGGCTTCATCGCCTTGGCCCAGGAAGCCTCGTCGCGGACCGGCTCGTCCAGGAAGAGGAAGTCGACGCAGGCGGTGATCTCGGACAGCACCGTCAGCCGGGTCTGCGCGAGCGGGGCCGCCGCCTCGAAGACGGCCGTGTCGAAGGCGTCCGCGGCCCAGGGGGCGTGCGGGGCGATCAGCCACGGCGCGCAGGCCGCGGCGAACTGCTCCGGTGCGAGCGCGCGGATGTACTCGCCGTTGAAGGCGGTCAGCTTCTTGACGTCGAAGAACGCCGGTGAGGTGTTGACGTCCTCGATGCGGAAGAGCTGCTCCATCTCCTCGTAGGGGAGGATCTCCCGGTCGCCACCGGGGCCCCAGCCGAGCAGCATGAGGTAGTTGACCATCGCCTCGGGGAGGAAGCCCTCGGCGAGGTAGTCCTCCAGCGCCACCTTGTCGCGGCGCTTCGAGAGCTTCTGGCGCTTCTCGTTGACGATCACCGGGAGGTGCGCCCAGCGGGGCGGTTCGGCGCCGAGCGCTTCCCACAGCAGCTGCTGCTTCGGGGTGTTGGAGAGGTGCTCCTCGCCCCGGACCACCAGGGTGACGCCCTCGTCCAGGTCGTCCACGACGTTGGCGATCAGGAAGACCGGTGAGCCGTCGCCCCGCGCGATCACGAAGTCCTCGATGGCGCTGTTCGGGAACGCGGGCTCGCCGCGCACCAGGTCGACCACGACGGTCTCGCCCTCGTCCGGGGTACGGAAGCGGAGCGCCCGTCCCTCCTCGTGGACCAGGCCGCGGTCGCGGCAGAAGCCGTCGTACCCGAGGTGCTCCGAGCCGGTGCGCTCCTTGAGCTGCTCGCGCGTGCAGTCGCAGTAGTACGCGCGGCCGGCGTCGTACAGCCTCAGTCCGGCCTCGGTGTGGCGGGCGGCGTTGTGCGACTGGAAGTAGGGGCCCTCGAAGGCGGGGTCGTCCTCGTGGATGCCGATGGCGGCCAGGGCGTTGATGATGCCGTCGGTCCACTCGGGCTTGTTGCGCGCGGCGTCGGTGTCCTCGACGCGCAGGACGAAGGTGCCGCCCGACTGCCGCGCCACCGCCCAGTTGTAGAGGGCGGAGCGGGCGCCGCCGACATGGAACATGCCGGTGGGGGACGGGGCGAAACGGACGCGGACCGGTGCATCAGACATAGCACCCACCCTACCGACGGGCCGCGAGCCCGAGCGGCCGTTGTCCACAGAGCTACCTATGCAAGATGATCAACAGATATCGTGATTGGCACAGATGTAAGGGCGGCAGCAAGGGGGCGGGACCATGGACGAGCCCGCACCCGGACGGAGTCCCCGCTGAGCGCCACCAGGTTCCGCCCGGCGGGCGACGAGTCCGGGGCGCCGGACACCGGGGAGACCGAGAACGCGCCACTCACCCTGCTCGGGCTCGACCCGCTGGAGGACGCCCTCTACCGGCTCCTCGTGGACCGCCCCGACAGTGAGCCCGCGCTGCTGACCAAGGAACTGGCCGCTCCCCTCCCGGCCGTCCGCGACGCCCTGGAGTCCCTGGTGGTGCGGGGCCTCGCGAGCTCCGCCTCCTCCGGGGGCGTACCGCGTTACCGGGCGGCCTCCCCCGTACTCGCCCTCGGCCCGCTGCTGGAGTCCCGGCGGTCCTCCCTGCACCAGGTCGAGTCCTTGATGGCCACCCTCGCCGAGCGGCACCGCTCCGCCCAGGCCCACGCGTCGGGGGCCCCGGTCGAGGTGCTTTCGGGGGCGGCGGCGATCCGCCGCAGACTGCTGCTGATGCAGGAGCAGGCCACCGCCGAGGTGTGCAATCTGATGCCGCTCGGGCAGTCGGAGCACGCCGTGATCACCCACGAGGACAACCACTCGGAGATCGGGGGCGTCCTCATGCGGCGCGGAATCGCGCTGCGGTCCGTCATCGAACGCGACTGGCTGGAGAGCCCGGGAATCCCGGCGGCGCTGGAGGCCTACATCGCCCAGGGCCAGCAGATCTCCGTGGTGGACAAGCTGCCGCTCAAGCTGGTCATCGTGGACCGGCGGGTCGCGCTGCTCCCTCTCGAACCGGGGCGCGAGGACATCGACCAGGTCGCTCTCGTGGTCCACCGCACCGGACTGCTCGTCGCCCTCAGTTCGCTCTTCGAGGCGCAGTTCGAGCGGGGCACGCTCCTGCCGCCCTCCGGTACGGCCGCGGTCACCGAGGACGCCTCCGGCACCCTCCTCGACCCCACCGACCGCAGAATCCTCGCCCTGCTGCACCTCGGACTCACCGACTCGGCCATCGCCCGCCAGCTCGGCATGGGCCATCGCACCGTGCAGCGCCGCCTCCAGAGGCTCATGGCGCAGGTGAAGGCGTCCACGCGTTTCCAGCTCGGGTGGCACGCGGCGCAGAACGGCTGGCTGGAGGACGCGCCCGCCCCGGCCGGCGAGCACGAGGCACCGGTGCCGTCGGTGCCCTCGGTGCCAGAAGGGTCGCGGGGGGAGAACGGCGACTCCTGAGGCGCGTTTACGCCCTGGCGCGTTCACGCCAAGCCCCAGGGCTTGTACAGGGTGCGGAGACTGGCGAACCATCTGGGTGCCGGGCACAGGGACTCCCCATAGCCCCTGCGTCCGGCATCACTTTTCCGTCGGCGGCCACCCAGGACGCGGTCGGGACCGAGCCGGTCGCCGGGAGTTCCCGTGACCGGCCCCTCCCGTGTACGCGGACACGCGAGTGCGTACGGCTGCGGTCAGGCGCCGAAGCGGGTGCGGTACGACTCCAGGTCCGCGTCCGTGATCTTGGAGAAGAGCAGCGGCGGCACCGTGAAGGGGGTCCCGGCCGGCAGGAAGTCCAGCGTCCGGGCCTCGTCCGCCGTGACCCAGGTCGCATCGGCCCACCCGCCCGGGTCGCCCTGTACGGGCCCGCCTTCCGCCGGAGCGAACACCGCGCGCAGGGCACCGGCCGTGACCGGCACGACGGGTTCGGAGACGATCGCCTGCAGCCGGACGAGGTTCATGGCCGTACGCAGGGTGAGAGCCGCGCCCTCCGGGTCGGTCTTCGCCTCCCGCCAGGGCTCCTTCTCGGCGAGGTAGGCGTTGCCCAGCGCCCACAGGGACCGCAGGGCGGCCGCCGCCTTGCGGTAGTGGAGACCCGACAGGTGCTCCTCGTACTCGGCGAGCAGCCGCGCGGCCTCGGCGCCGAGCCGCGCCTCCGGCTCACCGGCGGCCCCTCCGGCCGGGACCGTGTCGCCGTACTTCCTGCGGGAGAGGGAGAGCGTGCGGTTGACGAAGTTGCCGAGGGTGTCAGCGAGGTCCTTGTTGACCGAGGCGGCGAAGTGCTCCCAGGTGAAGGAGGAATCGTCGGACTCGGGGGCGTGCGCGACGAGGTAGTAGCGCCAGTAGTCGGCGGGGAGCACCTCCAGGGCTTCGGCGGTGAAGACGCCGCGCCGCGCGGAGGTGGAGAACTTCCCGCCGTAGTAGGTGAGCCAGTTGAAGCCCTTGACGATGTCGGCCTTCTTCCACGGCTCGCGCACGCCGAGTTCGGTGGCGGGGAACATCACCGTGTGGAAGGGGACGTTGTCCTTGCCCATGAACTGGGTGTAGCGGACGGTGTCGTCGGCCTCGTACCACCAACTTCGCCAGTCACGGCGGGGGAAGGAGGCACGGGGATCGGCCGGGGCGGCGGCAGCAGCCGGCGAGCCTCCGGCCGCGGAAACCTGCGCCGGGGAGGCTTCGGCCCATTCCTTCGTGGCGCCGATGTAGGCGATCGGGGCGTCGAACCAGACGTAGAAGACCTTGCCCTCGGCCGCCAGCTCGGGCCAGGTGTCGGCGGGTACCGGGACGCCCCAGTCCAGGTCGCGGGTGATGGCCCGGTCGTGGAGTCCTTCGGTCAGCCACTTGCGCGCGATCGAGGTGGACAGGTGCGGCCAGGTGCCGGCCACGGCGTCGATCCACGCCTCGACCTCCTGCTGGAGCCGGGACTGGAGGAGGAAGAGATGGCGGGTCTCGCGCACCTCCAGGTCGGTGGAGCCGCTGATGGCCGAGCGGGGATGCAGCAGGTCGGCGGGGTCGAGGACGCGCGTGCAGTTCTCGCACTGGTCGCCGCGCGCCCGTTCGTCCCCGCAGTGCGGACAGGTGCCTTCCACGTAGCGGTCCGGCAGGAAGCGCCCGTCCACCGGTGAGTACACCTGCCGGACCGAGCGCTCCTCGATGAAGCCGTGCTCCTTGAGGCGGCGCGCGAAGTGCTGGGTGAGCTCGGCGTTCTGCGGCGAGGAACTGCGGCCGAAGTGGTCGAAGGAGAGGGCGTATCCGTCGTACACGGCCTTCTGCGCCGCGTGCGCCCGCGCGCAGAACTCGGCGACCGGGAGGCCCGCCGCATGGGCGGCCAGTTCGGCGGGGGTGCCGTGTTCGTCGGTGGCGCAGATGAAGAGGACCTCGTGCCCGGTCAGCCGGAGATACCGGGCGTACACGTCGGCCGGAAGCATCGACCCGACCATGTTGCCCAGGTGCTTGATCCCGTTGATGTACGGAAGGGCGCTGGTGATCAGGTGTCGGGTCATCCTGGATGCTTCCTTTTCAGTCCGGTACGAGCCGGGCCAGCAGGACACCGCGCGGGCGCACCACGGAGCGTGACCATGGCGCGGAGCTCCCGGGTGGTGCGGTCGGGGCGGGCGCCCTCGGTGGGCGTCATCGTAGGCAGGGCGCGCCCTACCCGTGCGAGTGGTTTTTGGCGGTGCGTCAGAGGGGCACAGTCGCCCGAACGCCTCCCGGAGGCACGCTGGACGCCGCCCCGCCCCGGCGGCGCACGCACCCGCGCTGCGCCCCCAAGTGCCCCGATTTTGACCAGTGTTCAGGGTTTATCTACGCGCGGAGCTACGCCCACCGAACGATCATTCGGGCATATCAGACGACTTCTCGCACAGCCATTACCGGTCGGTACTTCGAGCTGCTAAAAACTGTCTGCGCCACGAACTCCCCTCGCACCCCCCACCCTTCCGAAGGGGCCACCGGCCATGTCAGTGCGTAGATTCTGGGCATCCTTTTCCACTCTGGCCATCGCGGCCGTCGCAGCGCTGGGAGCCGCTCAGCCGGCCTCCGCCGCTACGGGCGGTTACGTCGCTCTCGGCGACTCCTACTCCTCCGGAGTGGGCGCCGGCAGTTACCTCTCGGACAGCGGCGACTGCCACCGTTCGACCAAGGCGTATCCGTACCTCTGGGCCGCCGCCAACTCCCCGTCCTCCTTCGCCTTCGTCGCGTGTTCGGGCGCGACGACGTCGACCGTCGCCGGCAGCCAGCTGAGCGCGCTCAACTCGTCGACCGCACTGGTCAGCATCTCGGTGGGCGGCAACGACGTCGGCTTCGCCGATGTCATGCAGACCTGCGTCCTGTCGAGCGAGGCCACCTGCATCAGCAGCGTGAACGCGGCCGTCACCAAGGCGCAGAACGTCCTGCCGGGCAGCCTCGACTCCCTCTACGGCTCCATCCACGCGAAGGCCCCTTCGGCGCACGTGGTCGTGCTGAGCTACCCCCGCTTCTACAAGATCTCCGGCAGCTGCATCCTGGGCCTCAGTGAGAACTCACGGAAGGCGATCAACAACGGTGCGGACGTGCTGAACTCCATCATCGCCAAGCGCGCGGCCAACGCCGGCTTCACCTACTCCAGCGTGGTGGACGAGTTCACCGGCCACGAGCTCTGCTCGGGCGACCCCTGGCTCAACAGCGTCACGCTGCCGGTCTACAACTCCTACCACCCGAAGGCCGCCGGCCAGTCGGGCGGCTACCTGCCCGCCTTCAAGTCGGCGCTCTAGAGACCTGAGTCGGAGACGGTAGGCGGAGTCCAGTCCGGCCATTCGCGCCCCCGACGGGAAGGGCCACAACCGGCCCAGCCGCCACACGCCGACGGCCCGCACCACCAACGGCCCGAACCGCCAACGGCCGAACCGGCGGCGGTTCGAACCGACGGCCCGCACAGCGCCACCCCCCACACGCACAGGGCCCCTGCGCCGCAGACCGGCGCGGGGGCCCTGTGCCGTCTCAGGCACGCCAAGCCGTCGCCCCCGTCAGGCCCTCGACCCCGTCAGGCCCTCGACCGCGTCAGGCCCTCGACCACCTCAAGCCGTCGGCCGCGTCGTTCCTCAGACGCGCTCGACGAGGTATTCACGCCCGGTCGGCGGCTCGTACGGCTCCGGCCAGAAGTCGGTGACGGCGGTGATGCGGCCCCTGGTGTCGAACGAGAAGAAGTGGATGCCGTCCAACTCCGCTTCCCCCACGGTGAAGAGCGTGCGTGCGGCGGCCTGGCCACCGAGCCCGGCCTCTCCCGCTCCGGCCGGGCGCTCGGGCAGGTCGGCCACGATCCGGTCGACGCGCACGTGCCAGTCGCCCGGGTACTCCCGGTTGAACCGGACGCATCTCTCCTTGCCCCGGACCACCTCGCGGGTCTGCGGCACTTCGTACACCACGTCGTCGTCGAGGGTGGCCGCGAAGGCCTCCCAGTCACGGGCGTCCGCGGCGGTCCAGTACGTCTCCACGGCCTTGCGCAGAACAGCGGTCGAGACCGTGCCCGCGCTCATCTCTGCAGTCATGGAAGGAGTCTGAACCCCGCCACTGACAATTGCGCTGACCTGCGAAGACGGCGCACAGCACGCGCTACCGGGCAGGACGCGCAGGCGCCACCGCCCCCTCGCTCCGGACCCACTCCAGCGACTCGTCGATCGCGCGGGCCGGCGAGGTGCTCCGCGCTGTTCCGTTGTCCGCCATGGCCCACACCCTCGGATTCGCGCGGATTTCTGGTTCCCCGAAGGGCTGTGCACCAGATCCTCACCATCGGGTTGGATGGGGGCATGAGTAGCGCAGAAGCCATGCCCGACTGGGAGAAGCGGTTCCGTGCACCGCGCGTCTCCCTGCCCGACTGGGCGGAGGACGCCCCGGACCGCAGCCTGTTCGTGTCCAATGCGACCGGTACGTACGAGATCTACGCGTGGGACCGGAAGACCGGCGAGCAGCGCATGGTCACGGACCGGCCGGACGGCACCACGGACGCGGTGCTCTCGCCGGACGGCGAGTGGATCTGGTGGTTCGACGACGGCCGCAGCTCCGACGATCCGGCCGCGCCGTCGTACGGCGACGAGTTCGGCGTCTGGATGCGGCAGCCGTTCGGCGGCGGCGAGGACGTTCCGGCGGCGCCGGGTCTTGAGCCGTCGTATCCGGCGGGTCTCGCGATCGGGCGGGACGGCAGCGCGGTCGTCGGGCGGTCCACCGACGAGGACGGGACCACGGTCCATCTGGCGCGGCCGGGCGGCGTGGGGGACGTGGAGATCTACCGGCACCGCGAGTCGGCCGGTGTCGGTGATCTGTCGTACGACGGCAGCCTGATCGCCCTGGAGCACACGGAGCACGGCGACGCGATGCACTCGGCACTGCGGGTGGTGCGGCCGGACGGCTCGACGGTGGCCGAGCTCGACGACACCGAGGGCGGCACGAAGGAGCTGGGCCTGGCGGTGATGGGGTTCGCTCCCGTCGCCGGTGACACCCGGCTGCTCGTCGGACACCAGCGCCGGGGCCGCTGGGAGCCGATGATCTGGGACCCGGTCGCGGGCACGGAGACGGAGCTGGCGATCGATCTCCCCGGTGACGTGAGTGCCGAGTGGTATCCGGACGCCTCCGCGATCCTCGTCGAGCACGGCTTCGAGGCCCGCAGTGAGCTGTGGCGCCACGAGCCGGGCGGGTCGGCCCCGGTGCGGGTGGAGACGCCCGCGGGTTCGGTGTCGGGTGCCACGGCCCGGCCGGACGGGACGGTGGAGTACCTCTGGTCCTCGGCGGCCCAGCCGCCGGTCGTCCGCTCGACCACGGGCGCGGTGGTGCTGGACCCGCCGGGGCTGAAGGCCCCCGGCTCGGTGCCGGTGCGGGACGCGTGGGTGGAGGGGCCGGGCGGGCGGGTGCACGCGCTGGTGCAGACGCCGGCGGCGGGCGAGGGCCCGTTCCCGACGGTCTTCGAGATCCACGGCGGGCCGACGTGGCACGACAGCGACGCGTTCGCGTCCGGCCCGGCGGCCTGGGTGGACCACGGCTTCGCCGTCGTGCGGGTGAACTACCGGGGCTCGACGGGGTACGGCCGGGCCTGGACCGACGCGCTGAAGCACCGGGTCGGGCTGATCGAGCTGGAGGACATCGCGGCGGTCCGGGAGTGGGCGGTCGAGTCGGGTCTCGCCGACCCGGACCGGCTGATCCTGGCCGGTGGGTCCTGGGGCGGTTATCTGACCCTGCTCGGTCTCGGTACCCAGCCCGACGCCTGGGCGCTGGGGCTGGCGGCCGTCCCGGTCGCGGACTACGTCACGGCGTACCACGACGAGATGGAGGCCCTGAAGGCGATGGACCGGACCCTGCTGGGCGGCACTCCGGAGGAGGTACCCGAGCGGTTCGAGGCGTCGTCGCCGCTGACGTACGTCGACGCGGTGCGTGCCCCGGTCTACATCTCGGCGGGCGTCAACGATCCGCGCTGCCCCATCCGTCAGGTGGAGAACTACGTGGACCGGCTGAAGGCCCGCGACGCGGTGCACGAGGTCTACCGCTACGACGCGGGTCACGGCTCACTGGTGGTGGAGGAGCGGATCAAGCAGGTGGGTCTGGAGCTGGACTTCGCACTGCGGCATCTGCCGGAGCGCGCACCCGGAACGACCGCGGCGACCACCGCGACGACGGTCTCCGAGAAACAGCAGTAGACCCGCGCCGGGACCGGGGCGCCCTCGTAAGGGACGGATAAATGGGCGCCCCAGCTCCCGGTCGGCCGGGCGGGGACCGTACGGTAATGGGGTGTACCGGTTCCTGCTGACCCCGCGATGGTGGGGGATCAACCTCTTCGTCGTGCTGGCCATTCCGTTCTGCGTGTTCATGGGCACCTGGCAGCTCGGCCGCTTCGAGGACCGCGTGCAGTCGCACGAACAGGCCGAGAAGCAGCCGGACCCGGGCACCCGCCAAGCGAAGCCGCTGGACTCCCTGCTGCCCGTGGACACGGTCACGTCGGGGCGTCCCGCCACGGCGACGGGTACGTTCGCGGACCAGTTCCTGGTCCCGGGGCGCGAGCTGGACGACCGCGAAGGCTTCTACGTCCTGGACCTGCTGCGTACCGACGGCGGCAAGGCGCTGCCGGTCGTGCGCGGCTGGATGCCCGGCGAACCCGAGCGCGCGCGGGAGAACAACACGGTCCCCCCGGCGCCCACCGGTGAGATCACGGTGACCGGCGACCTCCAGGCGTCGGAGAGCGCCACCAGCACCGGCGTGAACAACGCCGGTGGCCTCCCCGACGGGGAGCTCGGCATCATCAGCGCGGCAACGCTGGTGAACCTCGTGCCGTACGACGTGTACGACGCCTGGGTCACGCTCCCCGCGAGCGGCATCGGCGGCGCCGACGACTCCGGCAACGGCATGAAGGCGGTTCCGGCGGCAGCGGTCGAGGGCAGCGGTCTCGACCTGAAGGCCTTCCAGAACCTGGGCTACACCGGGGAGTGGTTCGTCTTCGCCGCGTTCGTGCTCTTCATGTGGTTCCGCCTGCTGCGGCGCGAGGCCGAAGCGGCCCGGGACATCGCCCTGGGCCTGATCCCCGACCCGGCCGCCCCCGCCCGGTCAACGCCGGTCGCTCCTGAACCGGGTGAACCCGTCGGCACCCCGTCCGGGACGCCGCCGCGCAGCGGGTGACCCCGCGTCCGCCGCGTCCCGGCCGACTCCGGCCGGGACGCTACGACTCCGCGACGATGCCCGTCCGGTAGATCGTTCCCGCGCAGGCGTGGCTGATCGTGGTCTCGGCGGTCGGCGCACCCGCTTCCGGGGTGTTCGTCACGGCGATGGACCCCTCGGCCGGGGCGGTGTCCTCCGTCAGGAACTGCGTCTCCACGCTCGCCGCCTGGTCCTCGCCCGCTCCGGTGCCCGGCGACGCGGCCTCGGTCGGCGTGGTCGGGGGGACGGTGGCGGTGGGACAGGTGTCGGTCGGTACGAAGGCGAACTGCACCTCGTACGACATCTCGGGCTTCAGCAGCACGGCGGCGGGCTCGACGGCGGGGTCCGGCAGTCCGGCGGCGGGGTCGCCCACCACATGCTGCACGACGTCGATCTTCGTCGCGTCGGCAGCGCCGGACGCGGTGAAGCCCACCGTGCCGGCGCTGCTGACCGAGCAGTTCGCGGCGGACGTGTTGGCGATGCGGAAGCTCCCGTAGACCGTGCCGTTCGAGTCGGCCGCTCCGGCGGACGCCGAGACGACGCCGAGCTGGCCGGGTGCGCAGGCCGGCAGGGCGGCGATCGAGGCGAGTTCCTCCCGGCCGACCGCACCGGAGCTGGAGCTGTCGGAGTCGGCCGGGCCCTCGGTCGCGGACGGGGTACCGCTGGGGTCGGGCGTTCCCTCCTGCGGGCCGCTCGTCCCCTGCGCGGACCGTCCGTCGCTCGGCTTCTCCCCCACCGCCGCCCCGGAGGCGTCGCCCTGCTGGTTCTGGGAGTTCTTGCCGTGTCCGGCGGGGGCGGGGGCCGCGGTGGCCGCGCTCTCGGAGTTCGCCACGTGCACGAAGGCGGGCACGGCGGTACCGATCAGCAGGGCCGCGGCAGCCGCGCCGACGACCGCCTGGCGGCGTCGCGCCCGCCGGGCGGGTATGGCCCGGTGCAGTCGGGCCAGCGCGCTCTCGGCGGGTTCGAGGTCGCGGACGGCTCCCCGCAGCAGGTTCCGCAGCGCCTGTTCGTCGGCGGTGTCGCCGTCGTCGCCGGGGCTCGGGGCACCGGCGATCAAGCCCCGGCCACCGGCGCTTCCGCCCGAGCCCGCGGTCGTGGAGCGCGCCAGGAAGAGCGGGGCCGGTGGGGTCGGCGCGCCCGTCCCGGACGCCTCGTCGCGGGAGCCGGCTGCCTCCTCGCCGGGGCGGGACAGGTCGTCGAGCGCGCGGGGCGCCCTCTCGTGCCCGTCGGAGGTTTCGCCGCCCGGGCCGCCGGGCGTTTCGTCGTACCGACCGGCCGGTGTGTGCCCGGGAGGACCGTGCTCCTCATCGGCTCCGAGGGTGCGGCCGGTCGGCTCGGCTGCTTCTGCCGGGCTTTCGGGGCAGTGACCCGACGCCGGCCCATGGCTCGCCCTCGACCCATGGCTCGTGCTGCTCGGCCCGTCGTCCACAGTCCCGCTTCCCGTCCGGTCCGGCTCGCTGCTGAAGGGGCGCCCGCTCATGCCTGCGCCTCCATCACCAGGCGCAGAGCGGCGATCCCGCGCGAACCGTACGCCTTCACCGAACCCAGCGAGATACCGAGGGTGTCGGCGACCTGCGCTTCGGTCATGTCCGCGAAGTAGCGCAGCACGAGGACTTCCCGCTGGCGCCGCTGGAGGCCTTTCATCGCCTTGATCAGCGCGTCCCGCTCCAGCTGGTCGTACGCCCCCTCCTCCGCGCTGGCCATGTCCGGCATGGGCTTGGAGAGGAGCTTCAGCCCGAGGATGCGGCGGCGGAGCGCGGAGCGGGAGAGGTTGACGACCGTCTGCCGGAGGTAGGCGAGGGTCTTCTCGGGTTCGCGCACCCGGCTGCGGGCGGAGTGCACGCGGATGAACGCCTCCTGCACGACGTCCTCGCAGGAGGCGGTGTCGTCCAGCAGGAGCGCGGCGAGGCCGAGCAGCGAACGGTAGTGGGCGCGGTAGGTCTCGGTCAGATGGTCGACCGTCGTTCCGGCCGCCACCGCCTCTTCAGCACCCTCGCGCTGCGAGGGGAGCCGTACGGGGCTCGTCGTGCTCGCAGCGCTCAGCGGGGCGATCACCGGCATGCCGCCGACCGCGCGGGGCCTGCGGAGCGGGAGCACGGAGACCCCCCGCAGGGGGACGACCACCGGGATTTCGAGAACCTCTGCCACGCAAGTTGGACACACTGCCCCCCGTCAGGGTTGTACGCGTACGGCAGCGCGTTCAGCTCTCTGCGACTCGCCCTCATACGTACCCGCTCTTCCCCAATTGCCCTATTGGTGCGCCCGTCGCGCAAGAAGTGACGGCGAAGACGCCGAACAGCCGACCCACGGTTGCACAGGACCACAGAGTCATCGTCGGATATGACAACGCCCCAGCTCAAGGGGTTAAGGAAGCCGAATTGAACATGTGACCTTCACAGATCCCACAAAACTGTTTCGATGAGACATTTCGATTGCGTACGAAATTCCCCGGCTCTGAAGAGAGCCGGGAGAGAGCCTGAAGAGAGCAGCGAGAGAGCCGGGCGAGGGCACGGCGAGGGCACGGGAGAGAGCCGAAAACAGAGCCGGAAGACGGCCCCTCGATGACAGCCCGGACGGCGGCCCCGAACGCGGCCCGCGGCGAAACCGTGCCGGGATTCAGGCCCCGCCCACGGAGGCCGCGAGGGATTCGGCGATCTGGGCCACATTCAGCGCCCCGCCTTTTCGCAGGTTGTCCCCGCAGAGAAACATCTCCAGGGCCTGCGGGTCGTCCAGGGAGCGGCGGACCCGGCCGACCCAGGTGGGGTCGGTGCCCACCACGTCCGCCGGGGTCGGGAAGTCGCCCTCGGCGGGGCTGTCGACGAGTACGACGCCGGGGGCGGTGGCCAGGATCTCGTGGGCCCGGTCGACGGTGACCTCGCTCTCGAAGCGCGCGTGCACGGACATCGAGTGCGTGATGACGACGGGGACGTACACGCAGGTGATGGCGGTGCGCAGGTCGGGCAGGCCGAGGATCTTGCGGCATTCCTCGCGGATGCTGAGTTCCTCCGAGGACCAGCCGTCGCCCGCGTCGCTGCCCGCCCAGGGCACGACGTTCAGCGCGACGGGGGCGGGGAACGGGCCGGCGGGCCGGTCCCCGAGGACCCGGCGTACGTCTCCGGGGCGGGTACCCAGCTCCGTACCGGCGGCAAGGCTGCCGGCGACCAGGCCGAGCTCCTCACGCAGGGCGGCGACGCCGTCGCGGCCCCGGCCGCTCACGGCCTGGTAGGTGGAAACGGTCAGTTCGCGGAGGCCGAATTCGGCGTGCAGCGCGCCGACCGGGACGATCAGCGAAAGCGTGGTGCAGTCCGGCGAGGCGACGATGGAGCGCGGTCGGGTGCGGGCGGCGTGCGGGTTGACCTCGGGGACGACCAGCGGCACGTCCCGGTCGAGCCGGAAGGCGGCGGAGCCGTCGACGACCACGGCGCCCCGGGAGGCGGCGACGGGCGCCCAGAGTGCGGATACCCGGTCGGGCACCAGGAAGACGGCGATGTCGACGCCGTCGAAGACGTCCTCACCGATCGGGAGGACTTCCTTCTCCTCGCCGCGTACGGCCAGCTTGCGGCCGGCCGAACGCGGGGAGGCGATGAGTCTCACCTCGCCCCAGACGTCCGCGTGCTGCGAAAGGATCTGGAGCATGACGCCGCCGCTCGCCCCGGTCGCACCGACGACCGCGAGCGAGGGGCGGCGTGCGGTCATCGGCCGGTGCCTCCGTAGACGACGGCCTCGTCGGAGTCGCTGTCGAGACCGAAGGCGGTGTGCACGGCGCAGACGGCCTCGTTGACGTCGTCGGCGCGGGTGACGACCGAGATGCGGATCTCGGAGGTCGAGATCAGCTCGATGTTCACACCGGCGTCGGAGAGCGCCTCGAAGAATCCGGCGGTGACGCCCGGGTTGGTCTTCATGCCCGCGCCGACCAGCGAGATCTTGGCGATCTGGTCGTCGTAGCGGAGCGAGTCGAAGCCGATGGTGCCCTTGGCCCGCTCCAGGGCGTCGATGGCCTTGCGACCCTCGGCCTTGGGCAGGGTGAAGGAGATGTCCGTCAGCCCCGTCGCGGCGGCGGAGACGTTCTGCACCACCATGTCGATGTTGACTTCCGCGTTGGCGATGGTGCGGAAGATCGCGGCGGCCTCGCCCGGCTTGTCGGGCACGCCGACGACGGTGATCTTGGCCTCGGAGACGTCATGGGCGACTCCGGAGATGATCGCGTGCTCCACCTGCTGGTCCCCTTGCGGCTCGTTGCTGACCCAGGTGCCGCGCAGTCCGGAGAAGGACGAGCGGACGTGGATCGGGATGTTGTATCGGCGTGCGTACTCGACGCAGCGGTGCAGCAGCACCTTGGAGCCGGACGCGGCCAGCTCCAGCATGTCCTCGAAGGAGATCCACTCGATCTTCTGGGCCTTCTTGACGACCCGGGGGTCGGCGGTGAAGACGCCGTCCACGTCGGTGTAGATCTCGCAGACCTCGGCTTCCAGCGCCGCGGCGAGGGCAACGGCGGTGGTGTCGGACCCACCGCGGCCGAGGGTGGTGATGTTCTTGCCCTCCTGGCTCACGCCCTGGAACCCGGCGACGATGGCGATGTTGCCCTCGTCGATCGAGGTCCGGATGCGGCCGGGCGTGACATCGATGATGCGCGCCTTGTTGTGGACGGAGTCGGTGATGACACCGGCCTGGCTGCCCGTGAACGACTGGGCCTCGTGGCCCAGGTTTTTGATCGCCATGGCCAGCAGAGCCATGGAGATCCGCTCTCCGGCGGTCAGGAGCATGTCGAACTCACGCCCGGCAGGCATCGGCGATACCTGCTCGGCGAGATCGATCAGCTCGTCCGTCGTGTCGCCCATCGCGGACACCACGACAACCACCTGGTTGCCGCTCTTCTTGGCATCGACGACTCGCTTGGCGACGCGCTTGATGCCCTCGGCATCGGCTACGGATGAGCCTCCGTACTTCTGCACGACCAGGCCCACGTGCGCTCCTCGCTCATTCCGTTACTGCGGTCGGCTCAGTTTAACGAGCGGCCCGGAATCTCCCCGTCGTTACCAGATGGTGAGATGTCCCGCCCACCACCTGGTCCGGCGTGTCGCCCCGGGCCGCTCGTACGGGGCCTATGCCCGCCCCACGGGCCACCACGCGTGTCTGTGGTCCAGCCCACACGGTTCGCGTCGCCTCCGCAAGCCAGGAACCTCCTGCGCGCACCTGTCCGAGCGCTCGCCGGAAAGTCCTCACCGACCGGCCGCCCCGGGCCCCTCACCGGAGCCCGGCCCCTGCCGCAGGGCCTCGGCCGCGATCCGCAGCGCGTCGCGCGCGACCTCGTCCAGGGTGCGGTCGGTCCGCTCCCGCTTCCGGGCGTACTCCTCGGCGGCGACCCGCAACGCGACGTTGATCATGGCGGCGGCGACCCGGGGCGCGAGGGCGTCCGGCGATTCCCCACCGCGATCGCGGTGGTGGGCGATCCGAGCGAGCAGACCGTGGCTCCGCCGAGGAGCAGGCCGCGGCGATCGTCTTCCTCGCCTCGGACGCGTTGAGCAACATCAACGGCGTGGTCCTCGCCGTGGACAACGGCTGGTCGGCGGTCTGACCCGCCCCCGGTCCGTTACGGCTGCTTCACCGGGCGCAGGCCCAGCGGCCCCGCGATCTCCTGGACCATCACCAGGCCCGCGGCCTCGGCGAGGTCGTCGTCGCCCGGGTCCTGGTCGGTGTCGAGGCCGTCCAGCTCCGCCAGCGGCTGGTTGAGACGGATGTGCGCGATCAGCGACTGGAGGGCCCGCAGGGTCGCGGAGGCCGTCGAGCCCCAGTTGGAGAAGTACGAGAACTGCCACCACCACAGCGCCTCGGCCGTGCGGTCCGCCTCGTAGTGGGCGAGACCGTGGCCGAGGTCGGTGACGAGGTCGGCCAGGTCGTCGGAGATCCGGTGCGGCACGGGCGCCTTGCGGGGCTCGTACGGGTCGAAGACCTCGGAGTAGACGTCGATGGGCTCCAGCAGGGCCGCGAACCTCTCCCGCAGGCCGTCCGCGTCCGGCTCGGCGCCGAGGTCGGGCTCGTACGGCTCGTCCGGGAGGATGTCCTCGTACGCGCCGAGCCGGCCGCCCGCGAGCAGCAGCTGGGAGACCTGGAGGAGCAGGACCGGAACGGCCTCCTCCGGCTCTTCGACCTTGGACACCTCGGTGACCGCGACGATGAACGTCTTGATCTGGTCCGCGATCTGGACGGCGAAGTCGTCCGGGTCCTGCGTGACGGAGTTCAGCGTGGCGTCAGACATCGGGGGAACCTCCGGTGGGCACCTGCACGAACGGTGACTGGAACCTCTGCAACGTACCCGCGTCAGACATCGAGAAGCCGCCTCCCCTCGAAGGCGCGGCCCAGGGTCACTTCGTCCGCGTACTCCAGGTCGCCGCCCACGGGCAGCCCACTGGCGAGGCGGGTGACACGGAGCCCCATGGGCTTGATCATCCGCGCCAGGTACGTCGCGGTGGCCTCGCCCTCCAGGTTCGGGTCGGTCGCCAGGATCAGCTCCGTGACGGAGCCGTCGGCGAGCCGGGTCAGCAGCTCGCGGATGCGCAGATCGTCGGGGCCGACGCCCTCGATGGGGCTGATCGCGCCGCCGAGCACGTGGTAGCGGCCCCGGAACTCACGGGTCCGCTCGATCGCGACGACGTCCTTCGGCTCCTCGACCACGCAGATGACCGTCAGGTCACGGCGGGTGTCGCGGCAGATGTTGCACTGCTCCTGCTGCGCGACGTTGCCGCAGACCGAACAGAAGCGGACCTTGTCCTTGACCTCCAGGAGGGCATGGGCGAGGCGCCGCACGTCGGTCGGCTCCGCCTGCAGCACGTGGAAGGCGATCCGCTGCGCGCTCTTGGGACCGACGCCCGGGAGCCTGCCCAGTTCGTCGATGAGGTCCTGAACAACGCCTTCGTACAACGGAACGCCTTTCCTTCAAATCCTGCTCGTACCGTAGTGGGTACGCGCGGGTACCCATAGGGGAGTCGGCCGACTCACCGGGGGCCGACCCGGCTCGCACGCCGGCCGGCCCGGCGGGCCGGACGGCTCAGAACGGGAGTCCGGGCATGCCGCCGCCCAGGCCCTGCGCCAGCGGGCCCAGCTTCTGCTGCTGGAGCGCGGAGGCGTTCTCGTTGGCCGCCTGGACCGCCGCCACGACGAGATCGGCCAGGGTCTCGGTGTCCTCGGGGTCAACCGCCTTGGGGTCGATCACGAGGGCGCGCAGTTCGCCGGAGCCGTTCACGGTGGCCTTGACCAGACCGCCGCCCGCCTGACCCTCCACCTCGGTCCGCGCCAGCTCCTCCTGAGCCGCCGCGAGGTCCTGCTGCATCTTCTGGGCCTGCTGCAGCAGCTGCTGCATATTGGGCTGACCACCACCGGGAATCATGGTCACTCCTGGGCTTTTCGAGAGCGGATGTTTGGCTAAAACGAGCCTACGTGCTCGCCGGGTGCCCCGCTCCACCCATCGGACGCAACTCTTTCGAGTGAGATTCTCGACCCCCGGAAAACGCCCTATACCTGACCAGAGGCCGACAGCACGCTGTAATACCGCGATTTCGCTCCCACGGCCCACCATTCGGCGGTAGGAAGGGCATGCGTACCGCCACACACGATCGCACCGCCGGTCACGCAGAGCCAGCGCAGCCCGTGGGCGGAGCTGGCGCGGCGAGCCAGACGGCGGAGTCGGTGAGAGTCCGTGGAGATACCCGAGACAGACCCTCCGTAGTTCCACGCAGAGTGCAGAGGAGTGCCCCGGTGAGCCAGCCGGAGATGCCGCCCGAGGGGCCGCCCCGCAAGGAATCCGCTGCGGGGTCATCCGGTGACAGCACCGGAGTCACGCATTCCGCCCCGGAACCGGGCGGCCCGGCGGGACCGGGGCGCGATCTCGCCGCGCGACCGTTCCCGCTCGGCGACTGGGGCGAGCCGGCCGAACGCCTGGACGAGCTGTACCGGTGGGTGGAGACGGGCGCGCTGGAGACGGCGGCCTGGTACCTGAAGGACCGCACCTGGAAGCGGCGCGGCGCACGCGGACTGCGCGTCGGCACGTCGGTCGGGGTCGTCGCGGGCGCGACGCTGCCGCTGCTCGACCTGACGGGCGCGCTGGAGGGCTCGGCGGGGTACGGCTACTTCTCGTTGCTGCTCGGGGCGGCCTGCATGGCCTGCGACCGGTACTTCGGGCTGACCTCCGGCTGGATAAGGGATCTGGCCACCGCGCAGGCCGTGCAGCGCCGGCTCCAGGTGCTGCAGTTCGACTGGGCCTCGGAGTCCGTACGTGAGGTGCTCGGCCCGACCGACGGCACCGCGAGCGAGGCGGCCGAGCGCTGCCTCGGCGTGCTGCGGCGCTTCTCCGAGGACATCACGGAGCTCGTACGGTCCGAGACGGCGGACTGGATGGTGGAGTTCCGCGCCGGGCCCGCCCCGATGGGGATGCAGTCCCTGGTGATGGGCGCCGGTATCGGCCGGGGCGAGCAGACCGGACACCCGGGCCGCTTCTCGATGCCCGCGGTGACCCGGCCGAACATGCCCCGGCAACGGCCGCCGGAGCCGCCCCGGTGAGGTGTGTCCCCGGGGCGGCACCGGGGAGGAGCCCCGGGCGCCCCTGGGCGGTTCCGGGGGATGCACCCGGGGGTTCGTGCCTCCGTCAAGGGCTCCCGGGGGTGGCTTCCGGGGGCTCCCGCTTCCGTCAGGGGCTCCCACTTGGCTACCGCTGCCGTGAGGAGCGCGCCGTCAACTGAAGATGATCATCGAACCCTGCGCGAGGCTGCGGGTCGCCGCCGCGTGCAGGCCCAGCCAGACGTGCCGCTCCCGCGCGAACGGGCTCGCGTCGTACGCGATCGGGTCGGCCGGCTCCTCCAGCTCGGTGGGCCGGCTGGGCGGCGCGGGCGCGGCCGGCGGGTTCGCCGGGTCGATGCCGATGGCCGGGGCGACGAACTCCAGTTCGCGCAGCAGGCCGTGCGAGGACCCGAGCGGGCCCCCGCCCTCCAGCAGCGTGTCGTTGGAGAGGGGAACGGGGAAGTCCACCGGGACGTACGCCCCCGCGTGGTCGAAGTGCCAGACCAGGTGCGACTGCTGCGCGCTCTGCTCGAACATCTCCAGGAGCTGTTCATAGTCCCCGCCGAGGCCGTCGACGGGCGTGACCGCCAGCCCGCTGAGCTGGAGCAGATAAGCCCGGCGCAGATAGTGCAGCGCCTCGTAGTCGAACCCCGCGACCGGGGCCACGTCCCCGGTGAGGCCCGGCATGTACGCGTACACGGGGACGGGCGGCAGACCGGCCTCCCCCAGCGCGTTGTCGTAGACGGCGATCTCTTCGGCGAACGGGTTGTCGGGGCTGTGGCACAGCACATCGACGAGGGGGACGAGCCACAGGTCACAGGCCACGAAGTCTCGCTCTCACACGGGTTGGGCGCTCGTCGGGACAGCGTAGTGCGGAGGGTGGGCCACGCACAGGGTCTCTACGGTCACGGGACCAGGACGAATCCGGACACGACGGGGGCACACCACCTCACGGGCCGCACGAGGTCCACCAGGCAGCACAGCGCCTCACGGGTCACGAGGCCCACCGGGGCGCGGGGGACGCCTCAGCGTCCGTCCGTCGCGATCCGCTCCACGGACAGGAGCCGTTCCGCCCATTCCTGCTCCCGGGCGTAGTACGCGCGCAGCATCGCCAGCACCACCGCCCGGTCCCCGGACGTGACCGCGTCGGCGAGCGCCTCGTGGTCGAGCCAGAGCAACCGGTTCCGCTCGGCGCTCGTGCGGAGCCGGTGCACGAGGAAGACCCAGCCCTGCACGCGGAGGGTCGCGAGGAAGTCGCTGATGTTCGGGTTGCCGAGGAACGCGCTCAGCTCGCGCCAGAACCGCAGGTCGTACCCGATCAGCACGTCAAGGTCGCCGCCCTTCGCGGCGCGGGCGGCCTCGGAGGCACGGCGCCGTACGGACACCATCGCCTCGCCCCGGACCGTGATCGGGTGGCAGCCGCTGAAGACGCCCTCGACGATGACGGAACGCGCTTGCACGATGGAGCGGTAGTCCTCGGCGGAGAACGCGCGGACCTGGAACCCGCGGTGCTCGTCGGAGACGAGGAGGCCCTGCGAGGCGAGGTCGAAGAGAGCCTCGCGGACGGGCGTCGCGGAGACCCCGTACTGCTCGGCGATCTGCTTGACCGTGAACTCCTTGCCCGACGGCAGGCGCCCCGCGAGCACTTCGTCACGCAGCGCACCGGAGATCTGCCGGCGCAGCGTGTTGCGGGTCACACCTCCGTGCGGGCTCATCCCGTTCCCTCCCCATATTTCTGTTCGGGACACCTTAAGGCAGGGCCGCCCTGCCCGGATCCGGGCAGGGCGGGCGGAGAGGGGGGTGCACGGACAGATGTGAAGGAGCATCACCTTTGACGGGAGATTTTCCGGCAGGGGAGGCCAACAGCGGTCATTTCTCTCGCAGTGGCGTAGGCGGCTCCGGGTATCGCCGCTTCGGACCGTGCGGCGCGGTTCAGACCGTGCCCGTGCTCGGTCGGACCGTGTCCGTGCTCGGTCGGACCGTGCTCGTGCTCGTTCAGACCGTGTAGTCGTCCGCGACCGTGAGGGCTTCGTCGAGCGCCGCGAGACCCTCCAGCGCCTCGGCGTCACTGACGGTGCAGGGCGGCACGACGTGGGTGCGGTTCATGTTGACGAAGGGCCACAGCCCCCGCTTCTTCGCCGCCGCCCCGAAAGCGGCCATCGGCGCCGCCGCCTCCCCCGTCGCGTTGTACGGGACGAGCGGCTCGCGCGTCTCCCCGTTCCGTACCAGCTCCAGCGCCCAGAAAGCGCCCACGCCCCGCACCTCGCCGACCGAGGGGTGGCGCTCGGCCAGCTCGCGCAGCCCCGGTCCGAGCACCGTCTCACCGAGGCGCGCGGCCCGCTCGACCACCTTCTCCTCCTCCATCACCCGGATCGTGGCGACGGCGGCGGCGCAGGCCAACGGGTGCCCGGAGTAAGTGAGCCCGCCGGGGTAGGGGCGGGTCTCGAAGGTGGCCGCGATCTCGGCGTTGATCGCGACGCCGCCGAGCGGCACGTAACCGGAGTTGACTCCCTTCGCGAAGGTCATCAGGTCGGGCACCACCTCGTCGTGGTCGGCCGCGAACCACTTACCCGTCCGCCCGAAGCCGGCCATCACCTCGTCCAGCACGAAGACGATGCCGTGCCGGTCGCAGATCTCGCGCACGCCCGGGAGGTAGCCGGGCGGCGGGGTCATGATGCCCGCCGTGCCGGGGATGGTCTCCAGCACGATCGCGGCGATCGTGCCCGGCCCCTCGAAGGCGATGGTGTCCTCCAAGTGCTGGAGAGCGCGGGCACACTCCTCCGTCTCCGTCGTCGCGTAGAACGGCGAACGGTACAGGAACGGCGCCCAGAACCGCACCACCCCCGCCGACCCGGTGTCGGACGCCCAACGCCTCGGGTCACCCGTGAGGTTGATCGCGGTCGAGGTGGCTCCGTGGTACGAGCGGTACGCCGAGAGCACCTTCGTACGGCCGGTGTGCACCCGCGCCAGACGCACGGCGTTCTCCACCGCCTCGGCCCCGCCGTTGGTGAAGAAGATCTTGTCCAGGTCACCCGGGGTGTGGGAGGCGATCAGCCGCGCCGCCTCGGACCGGGCCTCGATCGCGAACGCGGGCGCGAAGCTGGCGAGTTTGCCCGCCTGCTCCTGGATCGCGGCCACGACGACCGCGTGCTGATAGCCGATGTTGGTGAAGACGAGACCGCTCGTGAAGTCGAGGTACCGGTTCCCTTCGTAGTCCCAGAAGTACGAGCCCTCCGCCCCCGCCACGGCCAGCGGATCGAGAAGGCCCTGCGCGGACCAGGAATGGAAGACGTGCGCCCGGTCGGCAGCCTTCACGGCCGCACCGGCGGCCTGGTCGACGAACGGGTCTCGGGGGCCACGAAGGGCTTCAGCGGTCATGTCGGCGAGCGTAGGGGGTGGGGGGCGCGGGGTTCCACGACTGTGTGGTGGGGAGTTGACGTGCGGGGTGGGCGGGGGAGCCGTCGTGCGGAGTCGCATGGGGAGCCGCCGTACGGAGTGGCGTAGGAGTTCGCGGGGCGGCGGTGCGGGGCGGCGGAGCGGGGCGGTGGTGGGCTCGGGGCCATCCCCGCACCCCGCACAGGCGGAGCACACGGGGTGCATCACTCGTTCGTGCGATGTGGGCCTTGGGGACATCAACCTTTCCGACCCGGCGGTGCTCTGTACAGGGGTGACGGACCAAGGATGTCGGCCCCTCTTCTCAGGGGGCCGGCCGGCACGGAGGAAAGGCACCCCGATGAAGATTCCACGCACACCGGCGCACATCTCGGCGGCAATCGACCGAGCCGCTGCCTGGGCCACCAGCCGGGCCACCATCCGCGCCCTGCTCGGCTTGTCCATCGTGTGGATCCCCATCACTCCGAACACGCGATCCACCTGCCTGAATCACTCCCCGAAACGGGGGTTTTCGCCGACGCTTCTACGGCTGGGATCGGCAGCAGGCCGCACCTGGAGGCACCGGTCGCGGGGCGGCTCCGCTCATCGAGGTCGGCGCCGAATACGTCTACGCCAAGGTTCCTGAGGAAATCCGGGCGCACGGAAAGCGGGCCGGGCCTGACAGAAGAATCTGCCTGGCCCGACCCGCCGGGTTCCATCAACCGCACGCGGCAATCCAGCAGCGCAATCCAGCGCCACAGTGTCGTGCTGCGGTCTCGACTCCGTGATGACTTTCCCTCGGGGACGCCATCCCATGGATGACGAAGTCTCGCGAAGCCGCAGCCCGTTCTGACGCGCGGAGGCGTCAGATGCGACGGTGCCGCCCGTAGTGCTCACCCGTGGTCTCGAAGAACTCGGGGTTCCCCAGGTGCGAGTCCTTGTCGAACTCCGGAGCACTCTTGATCTGCTCCTTGTCGAGGTCCACGTAGACCCTCTTCTCGTCCGGATCGACCTGGCGCACCGTGCCCGCCGGAAGCAGGACGTGCCTACCAAAGATCCAGACCCCGGTGTCGACCACCAGGTAGGAGGAGCCGACCTCGTCGGAGTGCTTGTCGACCTTGCCGATACTGCCGTCGGTCGCTTCGACCTTGTAGCCGATCAGGTCGGTGCCGGCGGTGTGGCCGGCCGTGGGCTGGTAGCCCCAGATGTTCTCGCTCATCTCCAGGCTTCCTCTCTCGTTGCCGGAAGGGATGTCAGGCTCAGTCGGACGGGAATTTCACCGTAAGTGCGCTTTCCGTCCTGACCTTCGCTTGCCCGGCATCGCCCGACCCATGCACCCCCATTCCCTTGACTTGTACCGCAAAAGCTCTCACACACCACTCCGAATGGAATCGGAAACGCGAAAGAGGGCCCGCCCATCGGGAGCGGACCCTCTTACTACAGCGCATTGCTCATACGGCGGCTTCGTGCTGACTACCACCGGTACCAGCGGTGGCTGCCACCCTTCGGGCGAGCAACGAAGCCGATCAGCCAGAGAACAAGGACGATCGCTGCGACGATCCACAGCGCCTTGAGCGCGAATCCAGCACCGAAAAGAATGACGGCCAGGAGAAGAACGAGAAGCAGGGGAACCATGATTATCAACCTCCAGAGCTTCTGTTGCCCCTACAACTTCGCTCCACACACACAAACTTCTCTGTTTCTTCGGGAGTTTACGGGGCAATCGCACACGCCCTCCCGGAATGCGCCCCCCGCCGAATCGCTCCCCCACCACGGAGCCGCCACCTCGGCACGCTCCCTCCCTCACCTGCACCCCGGCCCCGGCCCCGGCCCCACGCTCAACCCCACCCACTGGACCTGGACCGCGCCTGCTGCCACGCTCTGGCCATGGGAACGGGGCGAAGGACGCAGGAAGACCGGGACGAAATCACCGTGGAGATCGGGTACGCGCTGCTCAGCGCGTGCTTCCTCGCAGCCGTCGTGTTCGGCGCGGTCGCAGGGCCCGCAGTCGTCTGGGACCTTTCCCACACCACCGACAAGGCTCTGCTCATCACGGGAGCCTCGGTCGGAGGACTGCTCGCGGTGCTCCGCGTCGTGCACGTGCTGTGGCGGTTCGGCCGATACCGCCCCTGAGTCCCATCCCAGGCCCCGCCGGCACCGCATCCGCATCCGCATCCGCATCCGCATCCGCATCCGCCAACGGGCCGGAGACCCGCGCGTTCCGCCGCCGAGGCGCCCGTGCACGGGCTCAGAGGCCGGAACCGTCGCCGCCCCCGGACTCCTCCGCACCGAGGACCCCGGACTCCAGAGCCCCGGACTCCAGGGCCCCGGTCACCAGCACCTCGTTCTCACCGACCGCGGCAAGCAGCCAGATCGGGAACTCCGGGTCGGCCTGGCCCACCGTGAGGCCGAGCCAGCGGGTGGTGTCGGGGATGTGCCAGACCTGCATACTGCCGGCCAGATTGCAGAGCTGTCCCAGCGGTTCGGGGGCCGCGGAGGCCATCTCCGACTCGTCGTCACCGGCCAGCCAGGGCCACAGGTCGATCGTCTCGGGCTCGCCCCAGCGGTCGGTGAGCGTCGTCGCCACGGCGCTGAACTCGGCCTCGATCTCCTCCTCGGCCGGTTCCACCGCCTCCTCCTCCCGCCCGTCCCAGAAGTCCTCGCTCGCCCGCAGGATGAGCAGATGGTGGCCGGGGCCGCTGCTCCGTACCCCGCTGTCCTCCGCCTCGTCGCCCTGCGGGAAGGGCAGGCCGAGCACGTGGTCGACGAGGGCGATCCGCTCGGCGGTCGTGGTGGGGGTGGGCAGGCTGCCGCTGTCGGATGTCTCGGATGTCATGCACACGGATCTTGCCAACGCCCCCTCCGGAACGCCGAAGCGGGGGGTGCGGCACGGCGGGAGGCCGGTCGCACCCCCCGCCAGGTCAAGCGGAGGAGGAGGTGGAGACGGTGGCGCGGAGGCAGCTCGTGGAGCGGTCTCGGGGCGGGAAGAGGATCAGCAGCTCAGGTTCGAGCCGGGGGCGACGCCCAGGATCGAGGTGAACGACTGGTACGAGTTGACGCGGCTCTGGACCTGGGCGGGGTTGCCGCCGTTGCACTCGATGGAGCCGTTGATCGAGCGGATCGTCTCACCGAACCCGGCACCGTTGACCATGGCGTTGTGCGGGGTCATCGTGCCGGGGCCACTCTGGGTGTTCCAGTACCAGAGAGCGGTCTTCCAGGCCACGGCCGCGTCCGTCTGGACGAGGTTGGGGTTGGCCAGCAGGTTGATGCCGAGGGCGTCACCGGCGGCCTTGTAGTTGAAGTTCCAGCTCAGCTGGATCGGGCCGCGGCCGTAGTACGCGGACTGGCCCGCCGGGCAGCCGTAGGACTGCGAGGTGTCGCAGTAGTGCGAGTAGTTGGCCGTGTTCTGCTCGACCACGTACACCAGTCCGCCGGTCTCGTGGCTGACGTTGGCGAGGAAGGCGGCCGCTTCCTGGCGCTTGACGGTGTCGCTACCGGTGGTGGCGAAGCCGGGGTACGCGCTCAGAGCGGCGGTCAGCCCGGAGTACGTGTAGAAGGAGTTCCGGCTCGGGAACATCTGGTTGAACTGCGACTCGCTGACGACGAAGCCGGAGGGGCTCGGCGTGCCGGGGTCGGTGGTGCCGCCGCTGCCACAGGTGCCGGCGTCGGCCCAGACGTCGGTGGTGCCGGGAACCTCGTTCTGGGTCCACCACTTGGCGGTCCAGTTGTGCCCGCTGCGGGAGGCGGAGTCGCCGCCCCAGTAGACGGACGAGGAGTTCCAGGCGGGGGCGCAGGTCGCGGCGGAGGCCGTACCGGCGGGAAGGACGACGACCGTGGCCGCTACGGCCGCTGCCGCGGCGAGAAGGCCCATGACGCGTCGGAACACGTGATCACTCCTTCGGTGCGACGCTGCGTCCGGACTTCTGACCGGCCCGGGGGCGCGCCGTCTTGTGGGGGTGCGGATACTCAAGCGAGAGTGGTCTGGACCTGTCAAGGTCTGGACCAAGCTTCGTCCGCCTCCCGCCGGCTGTCCCTCCACGAACCGTCCGCGCCGGCAAAAGCCCCGCGACATCTTTCAACAGGGCCTAAACATGCAGGTGTTGAGCAGTTTTCACCAACAGTCGGAGGTGTGCCCCGAGAAAGAATCCGGGCGACCTCACCCCACCCCGACGCCGTCTCACCGCAACTCAGTTCGAAGGGGCGATCGGTCGCGGCACCCGGGCGCGCGACGGAATCCCCCCGTGCCCGGCAGCCTCCCGGTCCGCTCCGGGTGCGGCCGCCGGGGCGCGGGACCGCACCACCCGGGCGACCGATATGCGAGTATCCCGGCGTGGACCCGCTGACTCCTCAAGATCCTCCTCGGGTAGGCCCGTTCCGGCTCCTCGGAC
The DNA here is from genome assembly GCF_035953295.1 of Streptomyces sp. NBC_01335. Lineage (GTDB taxonomy): Bacteria > Actinomycetota > Actinomycetes > Streptomycetales > Streptomycetaceae > Streptomyces. The sequence goes on along the minus strand of NZ_CP108370.1, from coordinate 4,232,545 downwards.
GCCTCGGTACGGGAGGCATGGGACGCGTCTACCTCGCACGCTCGGAGGGCGGGCGGACCGTCGCGGTGAAGGTCGTTCACGCCCAGTTCGCGGTGGTGGACGAGTTCCGGATCCGGTTCGCCCGGGAGGTCGCCGCGCTGGAGCGCGTCGGCGGCGCGGGCACCGCCCCGGTCATCGCGGCGGACACGGAAGCGGCCCTTCCGTGGGTGGCCATCGCGTACGTACCCGGCCCCTCGCTCCGTACCGTCGTGGGCGACCGGCGCACGCGGCGGGCCCAGCGCACCTGGGCGGAGGGGCGGTGGGAGGCGGCCGAGCGCGGCAGACCCGAACCCGCTTCGGAGGTGCGGCCGTTGCCGGTGCACTCCGTACGCTTCCTGGCCGCCGGGCTCGGGCGGGCGCTGACCCACATCCATGCGGCGGGGCTCGTCCACCGCGACCTGAAGCCGTCCAACATCCTGCTCACCGTGGACGGCCCCCGCATCATCGACTTCGGTATCGCCCGCGCCGTGGAGACGGTCACGGACGGCGGCCTGACCAGCACCGGAGCGGTGATCGGCTCGCCGGGGTTCATGTCGCCCGAGCAGGTACGGGGCGAGAGGGTCACCGCCGCCTCGGACATCTTCTGCGTCGGCGCGGTCCTCGCGTACGCGGCGACCGGGGTGCAGCCCTTCGGGGCCTCCGCCAGCGGGGTCCACGCGATCATGTTCCGGATCGCGAACAACGAGCCGGACCTGACCACGCTGCCCACCGAACTGGGCCCGCTGGTGCGGTCCTGCCTGCACCGCGACCCCCACCGCCGCCCCACCGCCGCCGACCTGGCGAAGTCGGCTCCGGCCCGTTCGGCCAAGCGGCCCGAAGCCTGGCTGCCGCCCGAACTCCTGGCCCTGCTCGGCTCTCAGGCGGCCCGGCTGCTGGACGCGGAAACACCCGCCCCGGACCACCCCGACCCGGACAACCCCGACCCGGCCCGCCACGCCCCGGTCAGCCACGCCCCGAACCGCTCCGGCCCTGATCACCCGGCTCCGAACCGCTCCGGCCCCGAACCCGCCACACCGGATCACGCCGCCCCCGAACTCGCCGTTCCCCAGCACCGATCACCGGACCGCGCACCCCGCGCACACCCGGCACACGCCCCGACCGGCGGCCCGACACCACTCCCGGAAGCACCTCCGGCGACGCCCCGGGAGACGCGCCCGGCCGCACCCCGGGAGACGCGCCCGGCAACGCCCACGACTACACCCCCGAAGACACCCTCGACGGCGCCCACTGCACCGCCCCGGGCAACGCCCCCGGCAGCCCCCTGGGAGACCACCCGCGCCCACGCGGGCGGTCGCCCCCTCCGGCGCACGGCGCTGGTCGCCGCCTGCGCGGCGGCCACCGGGCTCTTCGGCGCCGGTCTGGCCCTCCAGCACTACGCCGCGGGCGGGCTCAGCGGATTCGGCCGACTCGTCGGTCTCGGCATCTTCGGCACCCCCGCGCAGAGCACCGACATGGGCACCGACACCAGCGGCGACGACGCAAACCCCGACTCCGGGCCCTGGAGGCCCAACGGCCCCGGCGACGTCCCCGAGGTCTACCTCGGCGCCTGGGAAGGCGTACTCGAGGGCGCCGACAACGCCCCGTACGAGACGGGGCGGATCGAGATCGGTCAGGGCACCCGGGGCCACAAGACCGCCACCTACGTCCAGGTCTTCGGCGAGCGCCTCTGCATGGGCCGGTCCGTCCTCGTCGACGCCGACGAAGACCACATCGTCTTCGGCGAAAGCGACGTGACCACCAGCATCCCCGCCGGCCGCTGCACCCCGGCCGCCCACCAGACGCTGGCCGTGCGCTCGCCCGACATCATGGAGTGGACCTCCGGGGCCGTCCATTCCGTCTTCCGGCGAGCCGCGAGCGGCTCCCGCGCCGTACCGGCCGCCTTCCTCGGGTACTGGAGGCGCGCGCCGATGCCCGAGCTGAGCCGCAGGGAAAGGCGCCTGTACCGGTACGACCTCACCGTCACCCAGGGTCCGGTGGGAGCCCCGCTCATCCGGTACGTGTCCAGAACCCCGAAGCTGGACCCCGACACCGGGCTGCCGAATATCGCCCCCGTCGACTGCGCGAGCACAGCCGTCGTCGGAGGAGCGGGCGAACTGCTGGTCGTCGGACCGGACATGCTCTCGGCGGCGGACCGCTCCGATCCCGACTGCTTCTCCAACGGCTCGCAGTACCTGCGGATCGACACCTTCGAAGGACGGGAACGCCTGCTGGTCTACGGGATGAGCGCGGACGGCGAACCCGCCGAGTATCGCCGGGCCTTCTGACACCCACCCACACCGAACCTCCACCGACCCGGACCCGGACCCGAGCCGGACCCGAGCCGGCCCCGAACCGACCCGGACCCGGACCCGAGCCGGACCCGAGCCGGACCCGAGCCGACCCGGACCCGGACCGAGCTGAACGAGAGGCGAACACCCGCCGACAACACGCCTTCCCCCGCTCCGCCCCCGCCCTCCCGCTCGTACGGTGGCCGCCCAAGGGCGCGTCGAGCGGGCCCGGTTCGGTACGCACGAGGGAGTGCGAGGCAGCCGTGGAATGGTTGAGCGCCGAGAACATCGTGGCCGTCGTGACCGCCGCGGTCGGCGTGCTGGTCTCCGTCGGGGTGCTCTGGTACGAGCGCCGCGTCCCGGCCCAGCGGCGCATCGGATACCGCGTCCAGATGGACACCCCGATCGGCAGCGGCGTCAACGTCCGGCTGGGGTTGTTCGACGAGACCCCCGACATGTCGGACGCCACCCTCGTCCTGCTGCGCATCGAGAACGACGGTTCGCAGTCCATCTCCCGCGACGACTACACCGGCATCGAACGGCACGGGCTGACCGTGGAGTTCACCGACCGTACGGTGCGCGGGATAGCGGTGACCCAGCCCGTCGAGGCGGGGCATCTGATGGAGCACTTCACCCCCGCCGCCGGGATGCGGCAGGAGGGCGGTCTGATCCGGCTGCCCCGGGTACCCCTCAACCGCCACCAGCACTTCAAGCTCCTCGTGCTGCTCACCGGCGGCGAGGTGGGCAGCCCGATCAGGATCGTCGGAGGCATCCGGGACGGGGACGTACGGGTCAACAGCGCGGCCCGTCCCGACGAGAAGCCGCCGGCGTTCGGCAAGGCCGCCCGGTCCATCACCGTGGCGCTGACCGTCGGGGTCGTCACCCTCTCCACGATCATCCTGGCGCTCGACCGCACCCCGCCGCCGGTGGAGTGCGCCCGGGGTTCCCTGCGAGTGGCGGGCTCCACCGCGTTCCAGCCGGCCGTGACCGAGCTGGCGAAGCTGTACACGCAGGCGTGCGAGGGCTCCTCGATCGACGTGGACATGCACGGCAGCGACGCCGGAGTCCGGTTGCTCGACGAGCGCGGCGCCTCCCCCGCCACGGTCGTCTTCGCCGACGGCCCGAAGCCGGGCGGCTACCCGGACCTGCACGAGAACAGCCGGGTCGCCGTCGTGCTGTTCTCCCTCGTCGTCAACGACAAGGTGCGCGTGAAGGATCTGTCGCTCGACGACGTACGCCGGATCTACCGGGGCGAGATCCGCAACTGGAACCACTTCCCCGGCAACCCGGACCTGGAGATCCGGCTCGTCAGCCGGGACGCGAACTCAGGCACCCGGGTGGCGCTCCAGCGCCGGGTGCTGGGCGGCAACGAACCCATCCCCACGTCCTCCCGCGACTGCCTCACCCGCGACGATCCGAAGGCGCTGGTCACCCGGTGCGAACTGGGCAGCACCGACGAGGTGCTGCGCACCGTCGGCACCGTGGACGGGGCGATCGGCTACAGCGAACTGCGCACGGGCGCGGCCGCCCCGAAGGGGCTGCACCGCATCACCATCGACGCCGAGGAACCGTCCCCCGAGAAGATCACCACGAACGGCTACCCGTACTGGGTGGTCGAGTACGCGTACACGTACCGGGACCCGGCCCCCGACTCGCTCGCGGCCCGTTTCCTCGACTACGTGAACAGCCACGACCAGCAGGCCCTGCGCACCCACGGCCACGTGCCCTGCTCGGCCCCGCAGGCGTACCCCCTGTGCGGCGACCGCCCCCGCTCCTGACGGCACCCTCCCCGACGCCGTTCACGAGCGGAACCGCCGTTCACGGACGGAACAGTCACCACGAACGGAACAGCCACCACGAGGGGAACGGCCGCCACGAACGGAACGGCCGCGGGCCGGGGCACAGAACGTGTCCCGGCCCGCGGCCGTCGTCGTACGAGGGTCCCTCGGGAGCCCTCAGGGCCCCTGCGGGCTCCTTACAGGAACGAGTTGATCTCGATCGTCTCGGTGCGGCCGGGGCCGACGCCGATCGCGGAGATCGGAGCGCCCGACATCTCCTCCAGCGCCTTCACGTAGGCCTGCGCGTTCTTCGGCAGGTCGGAGAAGGTCTTCGCCTTGGTGATGTCCTCGGACCAGCCCGGCAGCATCTCGTAGATCGGCTTCGCGTGGTGGAAGTCGGTCTGGCTGTAGGGCAGCTCCTCGACGCGCTTGCCGTCGATCTCATACGCCACGCAGACCGGGATCTGCTCCCAGCCGGTGAGTACGTCGAGCTTGGTGAGGAAGAAGTCGGTCAGGCCGTTGACCCGGGTCGCGTACCGCGCGATGACCGCGTCGAACCAGCCGCAGCGACGGTCGCGGCCGGTGGTGACACCGCGCTCGCCACCGATGCGGCGCAGCGCCTCGCCGTCCGCGTCCAGCAGCTCCGTCGGGAACGGGCCGGAGCCGACGCGCGTGGTGTACGCCTTGAGGATGCCGATGACCCGCGTGATCTTCGTCGGACCGACGCCGGCGCCGGTGCAGGCGCCGCCCGCGGTCGGGTTCGACGAGGTGACGAAGGGGTACGTGCCGTGGTCGACGTCGAGCAGGGTGCCCTGGCCGCCCTCGAAGAGGACGACCTTGCCGTCGTCGATGGCGTTGTTGAGGATCAGCGTCGTGTCGGCGACGAACGGCTTGATCTGCTCCGCGTACTGGAGCATCTCCTCGACGATGCCCTCGGCCTCGATCGCGCGGCGGTTGAAGACCTTGGCCAGAAGCTGGTTCTTCTGCTCCAGGGCCGCCTCGACCTTCTGGACGAGGATCGACTCGTCGTAGAGGTCCTGGACGCGAATACCGACACGGTTGATCTTGTCGGCATACGTCGGGCCGATTCCACGGCCGGTCGTGCCGATCTTCCGCTTGCCGAGGAAGCGTTCCGTCACCTTGTCGAGCGTGACGTTGTACGGGGTGATCAAATGAGCGTTGCCGCTGATCAGAAGCTTGGACGTGTCGACGCCTCGCTCGTTCAGTCCGCTCAGCTCGGAGAGCAGCACCGCCGGGTCGACCACGACACCGTTACCGATCACCGGGGTACAACCCGGTGACAGGATTCCGGAGGGGAGGAGATGCAGTGCGTACTTCTGGTCGCCTACGACAACCGTGTGACCGGCGTTGTTGCCGCCCTGGTATCGCACCACATAGTCGACGGATCCACCGAGGAGATCGGTGGCCTTCCCCTTGCCCTCGTCACCCCACTGAGCACCGAGCAGCACAAGTGCGGGCACAGGCGTACACCCCTTCCGGGCGGGGCATGTCCAAGGTCAGGGGCGTACGTAAAGGTCGTACTTGCCATACGACGATGTACGACAAAGCCTGAGCCGTCGAACCGGGTGCCCCGGAATAGACGAAGCCCCTGGCGCAATAGCGCAAGGGGCTCTTGCACCAAGATGCTACCCGAGGAAGGACCGAGGTGTCGGCTGCAGAGCCCCCCGGCGACGACGGCCACCAGCTGCTGGTGGTCATCGACCCGGTTGCCCGCCGGACCGACGGCGAGTCCGTCCGTATCGCGAAGGACGTGCTGAACGCCGGAGCGCACGCCAAGATCTCCCTGCCGGACACCCCGGAGGAGTTCGCCCGCGCCTTGTCCCGGCGGGGCAGCAGGCGGCCGGTGGTCATCGGCGACGACCACGCTCTGCTCCGGGCGGTGGCCCAGCTGCACCGCGACCGGGAGCTGGCCGACAGCGCCCTGGCGCTCGTCCCCGTCGGCGCCCCGCCCGCCCTCCGGCTCGCCCACGCCCTCGGCGTGCCGCACGGCGCGGTGGCGGCGGCGCGGACGGCGCTGGACGGGGCGGTGCACCGTCTCGACCTGCTCGTCGACGACAGCGACGGCGTGGTCCTGGGCGGCGTGGACGTCCCGGCGCCCCCGCCCGCCCCCGGTCAGACCACGGACGGCCCGGGGCCGGGGCCCCACAGTGGTGTCACGGCCGTCTGGGACACCTGCCTCTCCCTGGTCCGCACCCTCGTCCGCCCCGTCCCGGCGGCAACCCCCTCCGGGGCGGCCGGCTACCGCCTCCGCGTGGAGGCGGACGGGGTCCTCCTCAACGACCTGGACCGGCCCGTCGAGGGCGTCACCGTGACCTCGCGGAGCGGCGGCGGCCTGGCGGAGGTGGTGGTCCGCACGTCCAGCGGCGAGACCGTGACGGCGGAGGCCAAGGCGGTGACGGTCTCCGGCCCCGATTTCCGCTACCGCGCCGACATACAGCTGCACGGCCCGGTCCGGCGGCGGACCTGGACGGTGTGGGCGGACGCCTGGGGACTGATGGTTCCGGCGGCCGCGGCGGCTGCCTGAGACCGGCGAGCCCGCGTGGAACCCGCCGATGCCGGCCCCGGCCACGGTCCGGGCCGGTTGCGGCCCCGGCCACGGCCAGCCACGACACCGGCTCGCGTGGGTTCAGCGGCCCCCGCCCTGAGCCCCGACGTCCTGGTCGAACCTGGCCGGTCCGCCCTTCAGGTCCACCCGCAGCCCGTTCTCGGTGACCGTGACGGCGGTGGGGCGGAGGCCCAGCGCGTCCGCCGCGGCGTCCGGACCGGCCGTGCCACCGCCCGTGCCACCGCCCGTACGGCCCGCGCCACCACCCGTACCGCTGCCCGGGGACAGGGCCGTGAGGGCGGACTCGATGCGGGCGGTCAGCGACTTCGGGGCGTCCACGCCGAGCATCTTCGCGCCGGCCAGGGTGAAGCGGACGGTGCCGTCGCGCAGCTCGGGCCGTATGTCGGCCTGGCCGAGGCCGCCCGGGCCCAGTTCGATCCGCAGCGTCCCGTCCTCGGGCCGGGGTTCGACGTCACCGACCATCGCCGCGAACGCGCCGCCGGACGCCGTGACCCGGTCGCGCAGGGCGCCGGTGGGCATCTCGGCTCGGGCGCTGCTGCCGGACACCGAGGCCCGGCCGTCGCCGTGGGGGACGACGAGGTCCCGGAGTTCCGCGTCGACCGTGACGCCGTCGAACCCGTCGAGCGTGGCATCCTCCGCGTGCAGGGTGAGGGTGCCCAGCTCGCCGCGGGCGAGCGCCACGAGACCCCAGCCGTCGGTGTCGGCCGTCACCTCGGAACCCAGCCGCTCACCGGCCAGCTTCTCCACCCGCCCGTCCACCACGTGCCGGGCGACGGCCTCCGCGGCCCCGGTCAGGGCCAGCGCTCCGGCGAGGACTGCGCCGGCCACCACGGCGGCGCGTGGCCGCACGGGCCGTATCTTCATGCGGTGCCTCCACAGCGCTCATGCACGGGTCAGCGGCCAGTATCGCCGCGCCGACGCCCCCTCGGGTCACCGGCGGCGTCCCGACGAGCCTGCCACCGCTCCATCATCGTGACGATCTCGGACTGCACGAACTCGAAGAACTCCGCCGTCTCCGCGAGCCGCACGCCCGCCGGGGTGTCCTCGCCGAGGGAGCGGGCGCCCTCGCGGAGGGTCTGCTCCCAGCGGGTCATGACCCGGTCGCGACCGGCGAAGGTGGTGTACCAGATCTCGTGGTGCAGCCGGTAGCGGTCGCGGCGGGAGCCCGGTTCGCGTTCGCGGCCGACCATGCCGACCTGGGTGAGGTAGCCGACCGCGCCGGAGACTGCGGCCGGGCTGATGCGCAGTTCGGCGGCGAGTTCGGCCGAGGTCATGGTGGCGTCGTCGTCGGCGAGGAGCGCGGCGAAGACCCGGGAGGCCATGCGCTGCATGCCCGCCTCCGTCATGTCGGCCGCGAACCGCTCGACGAACCGCGAGACGGCCTCCCCGTCCCGCGCCTCCCTGTCCCGCACGCCCCCGCCCCACGCGTCCCCGTCCGCGCCGACCGCACCCTCGCCCATCGCCGTACCATCCTCCCGATCCGATCGGCCCGTCCGGCCCGTCCGGCCCGTCCGAAGGCCGTCCGGCTCATCCAGCTTTCCGGACGGCTCTCGGACGCCCCGCACCCCGACTCCGGATGACGCCCAACTCCCCTATTTTATACGGTTCTTTAACTTCAGAAATTTGTGAAACCAGCGTACGTTCAGAACCATGACGACGGCCATCTCCGTGTCCGGACTGCACAAGTCGTTCGGCCGGACCCCCGCACTGGACGGTCTCGAACTCACCGTGGACCAGGGGGAGGTGCACGGCTTCCTCGGCCCCAACGGCGCCGGGAAGTCCACCGCCATCCGCGTCCTGCTCGGCCTGCTGCGTGCCGACTCCGGCACCGCGCGGCTGCTCGGCCGGGACCCCTGGCGGGACGCGGTCGCCCTGCACCGCCGACTCGCGTACGTGCCGGGCGACGTCACGCTCTGGCGGAACCTCACCGGCGGCGAAGTCATCGATCTGTACGGGCGGTTGCGCGGCGGACTCGACCGGGCCCGGCGCGACGCGCTGATCGGGCGGTTCGAGCTGGACCCGGCGAAGAAGGGCCGTACGTACTCCAAGGGCAACCGCCAGAAGGTCGCCCTGGTCGCCGCTTTCGCCTCCGACGCCGAACTGCTGATCCTGGACGAACCGACCAGCGGGCTCGACCCGTTGATGGAGTCGGTGTTCCGCGACTGCGTCACCGAGGCGCGCGACCGGGGGTGCACGGTGCTGCTCTCCAGCCACCTCCTCAGCGAGGTCGAGACCCTCTGCGACCGGGTGAGCATCATCCGCCGGGGCCGCACGGTGGAGACCGGTTCGCTTGCCGGGATGCGGCACCTGACACGCACCGGCATCGCCGCCGAACTCGTCTCTGTACCAGCCGGGTTGGCCGAGCTGCCCGGGGTGCACGAGCTCGCCGTACGCTCCACCCGGATCAGTTGCCAGGTGGACGCCGACAAGCTCGACGCGGTCCTCGCGGCGCTGGCCGCCGCCGGGGTACGCGCGCTGAGCTGCGCCCCGCCGACGCTGGAGGAGCTGTTCCTGCGCCACTACGCGGCGGACGGCGCCCCGGAGGGCGAGCACGACCGCGACGAGGACGAGGCGGCACCGCGATGACCTCCGCCGCCTCGGGCGCGCTGCCCCGCACCGGTTCGGGCGACACCAGCGCCGCCCGCTCGGGCCCCTTCACCGGAACCCTCGCCCTGCTGCGCCTCGCGCTCCGCCGCGACCGGGTGCTGATCCCCGTGTGGCTGCTGGCGATCGGCGGCTCGTTCGCCTCGGTGGCCGGCTCCTTCGCCTCGCTCTACCCGACCGTCGCCGACCGCGCCGCGCTCGCCGCGACGACCAACGCCAACGGCAGTCTCCGGGCGCTGTACGGACCCGTCCTCGGCGACTCCGCCGGTGCACTCGTCAGCTGGCGGATGGGCGGTTTCGGGGCGGGACTGGCCGCCGTGATGTCGCTGATCGTCGTCGTGCGCCACACCCGCGAGGAGGAGGAGACCGGCCGCCAGGAGATGCTCTCCGCCGCGCCGGTCGGCCGCCGGGCCCCGCTGACCGCCGCGCTGCTCGCCGCCGCCGTGGCCGATCTGGCGCTCGCCGCGCTCGTGGTGCTCCTCCTGTCGGCCGCCGGGTGCGGCGGCCCCGGGGCGTACGCGCTGGGCCTCGCGGTCGCCGGGACGGGCCTGCTCTTCGCCGCCACCGCCGCCGTCGCCGCCCAGCTCACCGGGGGCGCGCGCGCCGCGAAGGGGGTGACCGCCGCCGCCCTCGGCGCCGCGTTCGTGGTGAAGGCCGCCGGTGACGCGGCGAGCACCGGCGCCTTCGCCGCGCTGACCCGGCTCTCCCCGTTCGGCTGGGTGGAGAACACCCGCGCGTACGCCACCGAGCGCTGGTGGGTGCTGCTGCTCTTCGCGGCCGGTACCGCCGCGCTCCTCGCCCTCGCCTCCGCGCTCGCCGGCCGGCGGGACCTGGGCAGCGGCCTCTTCGCCACCCGGCCGGGAGCCGCGAGCGGCCGGATCGCCACCCCGTACGGGCTGGCGCTGCGGCTCCAGCGCGGTTCGCTGGCCGGGTGGACGGTGTCGTTCGCGGTCGTCGGGCTCGTCTTCGGCCGGCTGGCGGACGGGGCGGCGGACCTCGTCGGCGGCAACGAGCGGACCCGCGAGATCATCGCGCGGATGGGCGGCGCGGCCGGGCTGACCGACGCGTTCCTCGCCGCGATGGCCCAGATGCTCGGCATGGTCGCGGCCCTGTACGTCGTCTCCTCCGCGCTGAGGCCGCTCGCCGAGGAGTCCGGCGGCCGGGCCGAACCCGTCCTCGTGGCGGGCGCCGGACGGACCGCCTGGACCGGCGGGCACCTGCTGATCGCGTTCGGCGGTTCGGTCCTCGTGATGGGCGCGGGCGGCCTCGGCCTCGCCGCCGGTTACGGCCACCGCCTTCCGGCCGTGCTCGGTGCCGCCCTGGTCCAGCTCCCCGCGATCTGGCTGCTGGGCGGGGTGGCCGTACTGCTGTACGGGGCGGCGCCCCGGATCGCCGCCGCCGCTTCCTGGGGTGCGGCCGGGTTCTGCCTGGCGCTCGGCTGGATCGGCCCTGCGGTGGACCTGCCACAGGCGGTGCTGGACGTGTCGCCCTACACCCACCTGCCGAAGCTCCCCGGCGGCGACCTGCGGGCAGCGGCCCTGATCGCGCTGACGGCGGTGGCGGCGGCCCTGGTGGTGGCGGGCCTCGCCGCCCTGCGCCGCCGGGACCTGCGAGGGTGAGACACCCCCGCAGGTCCCGGCGGCACACGTACGGATCACACCTCCACGCGGAGCTCCTTCAGCCCCCGGATGACGTATCCCGGGTGCCACTCCGGCTCCTCGGCCAGCCGCATCCCCGGCGCCTTGCGCAGCAACTCGCCGAAGGAGGATGCGAGTTCGATGCGTGCCAGTGGGGCGCCCAGGCAGTAGTGGATGCCCGCGCCGAAGGTGATGTGCGGGTTGTCCGGGCGGGACAGGTCGAGGGTGTCCGGGTCGGTGAAGCGCTCCGGGTCGCGGTTGGCGGAGCCGAAGAGCAGCGCCACCTCGGAGCCGCGCGGGACGACCGTACCGGCGATCTCGATGTCGTCCAGCACCCAGCGCTCGAACATCTGCAACGGGGTGTCGTAGCGCAGGAGTTCTTCCACAGCCGTGGACAGCAGGCCGTGGTCCGCGCGGAGCGCGGCGAGCTGCTCGGGGTGGTGGAAGAGGGTGCGCCAGCCGTTCACGGTGGTGTTGACGGTCGCCTCGTGGCCCGCGTTCAGCAGCAACACGCAGGTGGAGATCATCTCCTGCTCGGTGAGCCGCTCGTCCTCGTCGTGGGCGGCGATGAGACCGGAGATCAGGTCCTCGCCCGGCTTCTCCCGCCGTACGGCGATGAGTTCGCGCACGTAGGCGGAGAACTCGGTGGACGCCGCAACCGCCGCCCGCGCGGTCTCCTCCGACGGGTTCAGCTCGAACATCCCGCAGATCGCGGCCGACCAGGGGCGCAGCAGCGCCCGGTCGGACTCCGGTACGCCCAGCATCTCGGCGATCACGGCGACCGGCAGCGGTTCGGCGACCGCCGTGAGCAGGTCGCCGCCGCCCTCGGCGACGAACGCGTCGACCAGCTCGGCCGCCAGCCGCCGCACGGTGGGCGCGAGCCGCTCGACCGTACGCGGTGTGAACGCCTTCTGGACGAGGCGCCGGATGCGGGTGTGGTCGGGCGCCTCCAGGTCGAGGAGTCCCTGACCGTTGAGGGTGGTGAACGGCTCGTGCGCGGCGGGCGGCGGGGTGAGGCCGAACTCCTCGTGGGTGAAGCGGTGCAGATACGTCCGGCCGAGCCGCCGGTCGCGGAGCAGCCCCGACACGTCGGCGTAGTGCGGGATCAGCCACTGCCGGGTCGGCTCGAACCAGTGGACCCGGCCGGCGGCGCGCAGCGCGGTGTAGGCGGGATACGGATCGGCGACGAACGCGGGTGACCAGGGGTCGAAGGACACGTGCATGCCCCGACGCTACCGGCCGCCGCCGTCGGCCCGGCGCGCCCTACCCCGGGGTGACCAGCCGCGCTTCGTAGGCGAAGACCGCCGCCTGGGTGCGGTCGCGCAGTCCGAGCTTCACCAGGACCCGGCTCACATGGGTCTTGACGGTGGATTCGGCGACCACCAGGTGCCCGGCGATCTCCGCGTTGGAGAGCCCCTGCGCGACCAGCACCAGCACCTCCGTCTCGCGCTCGGTGAGATCCCCGATCCGGGCCAGGGCAGGGGGTTTCGGCGCCTGGGCGAGCCTGGAGAACTCGGTGATCAGCCGGCGCGTGACGGTGGGCGCGAGGAGCGCCTCGCCGGAAGCCACCACCCGTACGGCCTCGGCGAGTTGGCGGGCGGAGGCGTCCTTGAGCAGAAAGCCCGAGGCTCCGGCGCGCAGGGCCTGGTAGACGTACTCGTCCAGGTCGAAGGTGGTGAGCACGAGCACCTTCGCCTCCGCGTCGGCGGCGACGATCTCGCGGGTGGCCTCGATGCCGTTCATCTCCGGCATCCGGATGTCCATCAGCACCACGTCCGGGGCGAGCGCGGCGACCCGCTCGACCGCCTGCCGCCCGTCGACCGCCTCGCCGACGACCTCGATCCCGGGCATGGCGTTGAGCAGCACCGAGAAGCCCTCGCGGACCATCATCTGGTCGTCGACGATCAGAACCCCGATGTCGCTCACGCGGCGGCCTCCTCTTCTTCCGTACCGGTGCCGGTCGGGGCGGCGGCGTCCTCCACCACCCGGGGCACCGGGATGAACACCGCGACCTCGTAACCGCCGTCCTCGGTCTCCCCCGCGGTCATCTCGCCCTCCAGCATCGCGACCCGCTCGCGCATCCCGGTGATGCCGTGCCCGGCGCCCGGCGAGGCGTCGACCGGCCCGGTCGGCGGCCCGTTGACGACCCGGACTCCGAGCCCGCCGAGGACGTAGGCGATCTCGACGGCCGCGGTGGCGCCCGGGGCGTGGCGCAGGGTGTTGCTCAGCGCCTCCTGGACGATCCGGTACGCCGACAGTTCGACGCCCTGCGGCAGTTCACGCACCGCCCCGGTGACCGTCTTCTCCGTCTCCAGGCCCGCTTCGCGGACGTTGTCCAGCAGCCGGTCGAGCCGGGCGAGGGTGGGCTGCGGGGCGTCCGGCGCCTCCTGGTCCTCCGCCCGTACGACACCGAGCACCCGCCGCAGTTCGGTGAGCGCGGCGACCGCGTTCTCGCGGATGGTGACGAACGCCTGCGCCAGCTCGGGCGGCGGGTTCTCCACCCGGTACGGGGCGGCCTCGGCCTGGATCGCGACCACCGACATGTGGTGGGCGACCACGTCGTGCAGCTCGCGGGCGATGGTGGTGCGCTCTTCGAGGAGCGTGCGCCGGTCGCGCTCGACGGCCGTGACGGTGCGCTGGACCGTCACCTCCCGCGTGGCCTCGCTCACCTCGCGCTCGGCCTCCCGCCGGACCTTGACCACGGTCACCACGAGCAGGGCGAGCGCCGACACCACGAACATCGGGGCGGCGGTGGAACCGCCCAGCCGGTACGGCGCGACGGTCCCCAGCAGCACGCCCAGCACCAGGGTGAGCAGCCACATCCCGGCGGCCGCACGCGGCCGGGTACGGGCCGCGCACACCACCAGCACCACCAGGTGGCCCCAGAAGCTGCTCGGGCCCCAGGGCCAGGCCGTACCGGCGAGGGCGACGACCACCGTGGCCGCCATCGACCCCCAGAAGGCGGCCACCGGCCGGACGAGCGTCAGCACCACCGGAATCGCCGGTACCACCCCGAGGACGAACTGCTCGCTCGGCGCGTTCAGTCCGAGGAGAAGGCAGATCACCGCGGCCGCCAGCACCAGGGCGTGCGGGGTCCAGACGAGCTTCTCCCGTGCCCTCCCGGGCAGTAGGCGCAGCACCGGCCCCTCACCGCTGAGCGGGTGCAGCGGGCGGTAGGCCAACGCGTCCTGAAGGAGGTCCTGCCGCAGGCTCTCCACCGCGCCCCGCACCCACCGGAGTTCCGGCGCCTTCGTCTTCGCTTGCACAAGGGTCTCGGTCACGGGCCCCACGGTAGGGCGGGGCACCGTCCGGGGTCGTCCCCACAGAAGCGGATACCGGCGCGTCCGTCTCAGGGACTACGGAGCTCAAGGAGTACGGGTGGCGACCCAGACGCTCCGCTCGGTACGGACGGTGAGGTCGTCGCGGTGCAGCACGCCGTACGGGCCGTCCGCGTCGGTGAGCGCGTCCAGGGTGGCGAGGTCCTCGGCGTCGAGGACCTCGTCGAGCGCGGACCGGACGCGGGTGAGGGACGCCTGGACGTAGCGGCCGGTGGCGGCGGGCAGCGGGGCGGCCAGGTCGATGGCGACGACCCGTTCGGCCACCACGTCGAGCCCGGCCTCCCGCAGCCTCGCCCCCCAGTCCTCGGTCATGTGCATCCCGGCCGCCGCCCGCCCCTCGGCCTGGGCCGCGTGGACGCGCTCCTCCAGCCCGGGGCGGCCGAAGCCCAGGTCGTCGGGGAGGAAGCGCGGAAAGCCTTCGAGCTCGACCGCGACCATGAGCCCGCCGGGGCGCAGCACCTCGCGGACCTGGGCGAGGACGCGGCCCGGGTCGGCCATGTGGTGGAGCGAGGCGGAGGCCCACACCAGGTCGTAGGGCCCGGCGGGCAGGGCCTCGGTGTCGAGGTCGGCGACCACGGTACGGACACGGTCGGCTACCCCGAGCGCGGCGGCCTTCTCCGCCAGACGGGCGGCCATCGCGGGCGAGGCGTCCACGGCGGTGATCCCGGCACCGGGGAACCGCTGGAGCAGGGCGAAGGTGCCCGCGCCGGTGCCGCTGCCCAGGTCGAGCACGCGGGGACCCCGCCCGCCGGGCTTCTCGGCGGACCTCGTCGCGTCCGGGGAGGTCGCAAGGTCCGGGGACCTCGTCGCGTCCGTGGGGGTCGCAAGGTCCGCGGAGGTCGCCGCGTCCCCCGTCCCGCCGGACAGCTCCTGGATCCATCCGGTCAGCTCGTCCAGGTGCTCGTGGAGCACCTCGGCGTCGAGATCCAGCATCTCGGTCAGTACGGAGAAGTCGGCGTCCTGCGCCCCGTGCCCGTGGCTGTGACCGCTGCCCTGCTGGTGGCCGTGGCCATGACCCTGCTGGTGGCCGTGGCTCTGTCCGTGCTGGTGACCGTCGTGTTCGCTCATGCTTCGAGCCTACGCACGCCTTGCGTCGAAGGCATAGCATCTTGCGTATGACGCAAGACGGTGAACTCGACTCCCTGGTCCGCAAGCGGATACGCGGCCTCCGCACCGCTCAGGGCTGGTCGCTCGACGATCTGGCCGCGCGGTGCTTCCTCAGCCCGTCCACCCTGAGCCGTATCGAGACCGGCCACCGGCGGATCGGCCTCGACCAGCTCAGCTCGATCGCACGCGCCCTCGGCACCACCCTGGACGCGCTGGTGGAATCCGTCTCGGACGCGGACGTGGTGATCCGCCCGCAGCACGACGCGGAGTGCGGCACGACCACCTGGCTGCTGAACCGGGAGGGCGGGCAGCCGGGCGTCACCGTGGTCCGGATGAACATCACCGCGCCCGAACCCCGGCACGGGCGGGACGAGCTGAAGGTCCACCCGGGGGGCAACGACTGGTTCACCGTGCTCTCCGGCACGGTCGTGCTGCTGCTGGGGGAGCGGACCATCACGGTCGAGACCGGCGAGGCCGCGGAGTTCTCCACGATGGTCCCGCACGCCTTCGGCGCGCGCGGCGGCCCGGCGGAGATCCTCGCCATCTTCGACCGCGACGGCCGGCGCACCCACCTGCGCCCGGAGCGCTGAGCCACCGGACAGCGCCGAGCGCGCACCTCACCAGGCGAGCTGCTCCAGCTCCTCCGCGACCACCGCGCAGGCGTCCGCCGAGGGGTCGATGAGCGGGAAGTGGCCGACCTCGTCCAGCAGGGTCAGCCCGACCGTCTCCCCCGCCGTCGCCGCCGCGGCGACGAACGCCTCCGCCACCGGCTGCGGCACGACGATGTCCGCGCACCCCTGCACGACGACGGTCGCGATGCCGGTGGGCAGCAGGGCGGCCGGGTCGACGTGCGCGCGCCGTTCGGCGAACCCCTCCTCGCCGCCCAGGAGTTCGTGGACGGCCCCCGAGCAGATGCCGAGCTTCGCCGCGGTCATCAGGTCGGCGACCGGGGCCAGCGCCACCACCCCGCGCAGCGGCGGAGGTTCGGGCAACCGCCACGGCGAGCCCACGGGCAGCACATGCCGGGCCGCCGCCCAGAGCGCGAGGTGGCCGCCCGCCGAGTGGCCGGTGACGACGGTCCGCCGCAGGTCGGCCGCGGGCAACTCCCGTGCCACCAGCATCGGGAGGGCGTCCATCGCGGCGGCCACGTCGTCGAAGGTCTCGGGCCAGCGCCCGGCGGGGTTCCCCTCCCCCACCGGGGAGGCGGGGCCGCGCCGGTACTCGACGCTGGCGACGGCGAAGCCCCGGCGGGCCAGGAACCCTGCGAGCGGCGACACATGGCGGCGGTCGTACGGGGCGCGCCAGGCGCCTCCGTGGAACAGCACGACGAGCGGCACCCCGGTCCGCCCGTCGCGCGGGGCGTAGAGGTCGACGACCTGGTCGGGGTGGTCCCCGTATGCGGCGGTCCGGTCGGGGGCGACCTCCGGATGCGCGAACGCCGACTTCTCCTCGACGGCGTCACGATCACGCGCGGCGTCCCGATCACGCGCGGCGGAATCCGACATTCTTGCTCCAACCATCCTCGGGGCTGCCCCACTTGTCCGACCTGCGGGGACCGTACCAGTCCCCGGCGCGGCCGCCGGACGGAGCCGGTTCACCACCGGGCCCCGCCCGCGACCGCTCGGGAGCCGCCGGCCCTACCCGGCCGACCCCACCGGCACGTCCGCCAGCACCCCGGCCAGCACCCGCGCGGCCCGCTCCGCGTCGGCGAAGCCGACGTACAGCGGGGTGAATCCGAACCGGAGCACGTCGGGGCGGCGCAGGTCGCCGACGACGCCCCGGGCGATCAGTTCGCGCATCACCGGTCCGGCCTCGGCGCACCGCAGCGCGACCTGGCTGCCGCGCTCGGCGTGCGCGGCCGGAGTGACGGAGACGACCCGGCCCTCGGGGGCGTACGCCTCGACGCACTCCAGGAAAAAGTCGGTCAGGGCAAGGGACTTGGCGCGTACGGCCTCGATCGGGACGCCGTCCCACACGTCGAGGGCGGACTCCAGCGCCAGCATGGAGAGGATGTCGGGCGTGCCGACCCGGCCCCGGGCGGAGCCCTCGGCGGGCTCGTATCCGGGGGTCATGCCGAACGGGTCGGCGTGCGAGTTCCACCCCGGCAGCGGGGAGTCGAAGACGCCCTGGTGGCGCTCGGCGACGTACAGGTACGCGGGCGAACCCGGGCCGCCGTTCAGGTACTTGTACGTGCAGCCGACCGCCAGGTCCACGCCGTGCTCGTCCAGGCCGACCGGCAGCGCACCCGCGCTGTGGCAGAGGTCCCAGACCACGACGGCCCCCGCGCGCTGCACGGCGGCGGTGAGCGTGGGCAGGTCGCGCAGCCGTCCGGTGCGGTAGTCGACGTGGTTCAACAGCACTGCCGCCGTGCGGGAGTTGACGGCGCCCGGCACGTCGGCGGGGTCGACCGGGACGATCCGGTGGCCGGTCATCCGGGCGGCCGATCCGGCGATGTAGCCGTCGGTCGGGAACGTCGAGGCGTCGACCACGATCTCGTCCCGGCCACCCGGCGCGAGCCGGGTCGCGGCGACCAGCGCCTTGAAGATGTTCACGCTGGTGGAGTCGCCGACCACGATCCGGCCCGGTGCCGCGCCGACGATCGGCGCGATGCGGTCGCCGACCCGCTCGGGCGCGGTCCACCAGCCGCTCTCGTCCCAGGACCGGATGCGCAGCTCGCCCCACTCGCGGGTGAGCACGTCGTGCAGCCGGTCGGGCACGTGGACGGGGAGCGCACCGAGCGAGTTCCCGTCCAGGTAGACGGAGTCGTCGAGGGTGAACAGCTCGCGCATATCGGCGAGTTCGTCGGCGGCGTCGAGCTTGGCCGCACGGTCCGCCAGCAGGCGGTGGTTGGTCTCAGACATGACTGCGGGCCGTCCAGAGTTCGGGGAACACGTTCTTCGAGGCGCGCTTCTCCAGCCACGCCACTCCGGCGGAGCCGCCGGTGCCGGTCTTCGAGCCCATGGCCCGCCGGGTCGCCACCAGGTGGTCGTTGCGCCAGCGCCAGACCAGCTCGCCGACGTCCGTGAGCAGCTCGCCGAGGCGCACCAGCTCGTCGTACTTCTCCGGTTCGGCGTATATCCGGGACCAGACGGCCTCGATCACCGGGGAGGGCTCGTACTTCTGCCGCAGGTCACGGCCGAGGACCGACTGCGGGACCGGGTGCCCGCGCCGCGCGAGCAGCGCCAGCGTCTCGTCGTAGAGGCTCGGCTGGCTCAGCGCCTTCTCCAGCTCGGCGTGCACGCGCGGGGAACCCCGGTGCGGTACGAGCATCGAGGCGGACTTGTCGCCCAGCAGGAACTCCATCCGCCGGTACATCGCCGACTGGAAGCCGGAGCCCTCGCCGAGCGCGCCCCGGTAGGAGTTGAACTGGGCGGGGGTGAGCTGGGCCAGCGGCCGCCAGGACGCGTTCAGGGCCTCCAGCTCGCGCAGCGAGCGCTTCAGGGCGTCCCGCGCGTCCGGCACCCGGTCCTCGCGCAGGGCGAGCGCCGCCGTCTCCCACTCGTGGACCAGGACGGTGAACCACAGCTCCATGACCTGAGTGGTGACGAGGAAGACCATCTCGCCGGGATCGTCGGAGCGCAACTGCTGCAAATGGGTGAGAACGTCCGCCTGGACGTAGTCCTCGTAGGGAGTCGTTCCCGCGAAATCGAGGTACGGGGTCTCCGCACCGGTCTCTTCGGAATCGGGGTGTTTCGCCGACATCGCTGTCTCCTCGACACGAGCTTCCGGGTAGCGGTCCGCCCCGTCCTAGCTGGGTGGGCTCCGGTCCCCTGCGGCGCATCCTATGACCGGAAACCCGCGAGGTGCTCGGCCGCGAGGAACTTGATCCGCCCGGTTCGGCGCCCGGCCCGCGCCCGCCGCGACGCATACCGGCCCGCAGCCGACATAGCGGGCTGCGGGCCGGTTGACCAGGCACGACGGGTGACTCCAGGCCGTCCCGCGCCTCCTGGTCCGATCGGCTCGGGGTGGATCAGTACGGTGCGATCGGCTCGGGGCGGATCAGCCCAGGATGTCGGCCGCGGTCGGCGAGGAGTCGCGGAGGAAGGTCGAGCAGCGCTCGTACTCCTCCTGCTCGCCGATGGACCCGGCGGCACGCGCGAGGGCGTGCAGGGCGCGGAGGAAGCCGCGGTTCGGCTCGTGCTCGAACGGCACGGGCCCGTGGCCCTTCCAGCCGGCCCGGCGCAGGGCGTCGAGCCCGCGGTGGTAGCCGGTGCGGGCGTACGCGTACGACTCGATGACCCGGCCGCCCTCGAACGCGTCGTCGGCCAGCTGCGCCCAGGCGAGCGAGGAGGTGGGGTACTTCGCCGCGACCTCGGCGGGCGGGGTACCGCCGGCGAGCAGCCCGCGCGGCTCCGGGTCGTCGGGCAGGTGGGTCGGGGCGGGGCCCCCGAGCAGGTTCTCGTGGATGGACATGGGTCCCAGTGTGCCTGGCACCCCGGCGTCCCGGGACACCGCCCGGCCCGTCCACCGGGCCCCGGCCCCTCGCCTCGCCCGCTCCGCCACCAGGCCCGCCCGTACCCCGCCCGTCGCCTCGCCGGGCCCCCGCCGCCCCCTCCCCGGCCGTCGCGGGCCGGGTCACTCCTCGGGGCGCCGCCGGGCGGGCTCCAGGGGCGGCGCGACGACCCCGCAGTGCACGGTGCACTCGGGCCGGCAGGGCGCCTCGGCCGGATGGGCCCCACCGCCCTCCACGCCGCCGCCCTCCACGCCGCCACCCTCCGCACCGCCGCCTCCCGTGCCGCTGCCCGCAGCCCGCTCGCGCTCGCCGTCCGGGGACGGGGCCGGCCCCGGGGCGGGCGTCCGTACCGTGCAGAAGGCGAGCACCGCCCCCGCGACCAGGAGCCCCGCGCACATCGGCATCGCCCGCCGGAAGGTCGCGGCGAACTCGCCCGCGTCCCGGTACGCCTCCGGGCCCATCCCCGCCAGCAGCGGCAGCGCGGCGACCGCGATCAGTCCGGCCGCGCGGGCGGCGGCGTTGTTGATGCCGCTGGCCAGCCCCGCCTGCCCGGTGTCCACCGCCGCCAGCACGGTCGCGGTGAGCGGCGCGACGAGGGTGACGAGGCCCAGGCCCAGCACCACCACGGCGGGCAGCACCTCGCTCAGGTACCCGGTCAACGAGGCGCTGCCGGTCCCGACCCGCAGCATCAGCAGCATGCCCCCGGCGGCCAGCAGCGGGCCGACGGTGAGCGGGATGCGGGGGCCGATGCGATGGCCCAGCTCACCGGAGGCGGCCGAGAAGAAGAGCATCAGCACGGTCGTCGGGAGCAGCGCGGTGCCCGCGCCGAGCGCCGAGTACCCGGCGACGACCTGGAGCTGGATCGCGGAGAGGAAGAAGAACCCGCCCAGCGCCGCGTACACGCAGAACGTCACCAGGTTGACGACGGTGAACAGCCGGGAGCGGAAGATCGCCGGAGGCACCATGGGGTCCGGCCGCCGCCGTTCCACCTGTACGAACGCCGCCCCGGCCACCACCCCGCCCACCGCCGCCCCGATCACCGCGGGCGAGGCGCCGCTCCCCGGCGCCTCGATCAGCGCGTACGTCACCAGGGCCAGCGCCACCGCGCCGAGCACCGCCCCGAGGACGTCGAAGCGGCCGTGGGCGCGCGGGTCCCGGGACTCCGGCACATGGCGCAGGGCGACCGGTACGCAGAGCGCGGCGACCGGCAGGTTGAGCAGGAAGACCCACCGCCAGCCGGGCCCGTCGACGAGCCAGCCGCCGACGAACGGCCCGATGGCCGCCCCGACCCCGCCGAAGCCGGACCAGAGCCCGACCGCCCGGGCCCGGTCGTCCGGGTGGAAGCTCGCCTGGATGAGCGCCAGCGACCCCGGGGTGAGCAGCGCCCCGCCGATCCCCTGGAAAGCGCGCGCCGCGACGAGCACGGCGGCGTTCGGCGCGACGGCGCAGACCAGCGAGGCGAGGGCGAACCAGATGACGCCGACGACGAAGACCCGCCGCCGCCCGTACCGGTCGCCGAGCGCACCGCCCAGCAGGATCAGCCCGGCGAGAGTCAGCATGTAGGCGTTGACGGTCCACTGGAGCGCCGCGAGGTCGGTGCCGAGGTCCTCGCCGATCCGGGGCAGCGCCACGTTGATGACGGTGGAGTCCAGCATCGCCATGCCGGAGCCGAGGACGGTGGTCAGGACGATCCACCGCCCGGGCGGTGAGGCGGCCCGGATCTCCCCGGCAGTCTTCGGCGCACCGGCGTCGACCCCGCCGTCCGCCCGCGCGGACGTGCGGTCCGTGGACGTCGGGGGTCGCTCGGGGGTTTCACCCATGGGGGCAGCATCGCCGCTGCCCGCCGGGGCGGCCAGTGGGCGCCGGCCTACCCGTGCACCCGGTACGGCTACAGGAGCGAGCGGATCGCCCGGACCAGCGCGTCGACGCCCGCCTCCGCCTTGGCGCGCGGGCAACCGACGTTGAGCCGTACGAAGCCGTCGGAGCCGTAGACCCCGCCCGGCATGATGGCGACCTTCTCCCGCTCGATCAGCACCCGCTGGAGGGCGTCGTCGTCCAGGCCGAGCGGCCTGAGGTCGATCCAGGCGAGGTAACCGGCCTGCGGCGGGCGCCAGTCCAGCTCCGGGAAGGCGGCCCGCAGCCGCTCCTCGACCAGGGCGAGGTTCCCGGCGATGTAGTCGCGCAGCGCGTCGAGCCAGGGCCCGCCCTCCCGGTACGCGGTGATGTGGGCGGTCAGCGCGAGCACCGCCGGGGACTCCAGCCCTTCCGCCGTGGCCATCCGCCTCAGGTACTCGGCCCGGTCCGCCGGGTCGCCGATCAGCCCGTACGAGCCGCTCAGTCCGGGGAAGTTGAAGGACTTCGACCCGGAGGTGATGAGCGCCCAGCCCGCGGGGCCCCGGTCCGCCACCCGGGTCCACGGGACGTGGTGGTGCCCCTCGTGCGCGAAGTCCGAGTGGATCTCGTCGCTGATCACCCGCACGTCGTGCAGCGCGGCCAGCTCCGCCATCCGCGTGAGCTCGGCCTCCGTCCACACCCGCCCCGTGGGGTTCTGGGGCGAGCAAAGCAGCAGCACCTTCGCGTCCGGGCGGGCGAGTTCCCGCTCCAGGGCCGCGTCGTCACCGACCGGCACCCCGCGCATCTCGCGCCCCAGACCGAGGATCGCCTTGCGGAAACCGTCGTACGTCGGGGTGTGGGTGACCACCGCGTCGCCGTCCCCGGTCCACATCCGCAGCAGCTGGGAGAGCTGGTTGAGCACCGAGGGGCCGTAGACGAGCTGCCCGGTGTCGATGGCGGTGTCGTAGCGGGTGGCGTACCAGTGGGCAATCGCCGAACGGAAGTCGTCCTGCTGCCAGTCGGTGTACCCGAACACCCCGTGGTCGATCCGGGCGCGCAGCGCGTCCAGCACCTCGGGCGCGGTCCGGAAGTCCATGTCGGAGATGGTGAACGGCAACAGCCCGTCCGCCCCGAACCGGTCGGCGACCCCGTCCCACTGCACGCTCCAGGTACCCCGGCGGTCGACGACGGCGTCGAAATCGTAGGACGGACTCACAGCGGTGCCTCACACGGTTCGGTCGTACAGATGGTTCGGTCGTTCACGGTTCGTACGGCCGCACGCGGGTGCCGCCTGTCGGTCGGGGGCGCCGGCGGCCGTACAAGCCACGGGCCCGACCTCACCGGGGATCACCCAGGAGTGTCGGGCCCGCGACGAACGCGGTACGGGACCCTGCGGCCCCGTACACGCTTACTTCAGCTTCGTGCCCGTGGAGCGCAGGTTGGCGCAGGCCTCGGTGACACGCACGGCCATGCCCGCCTCGGCGGACTTGCCCCAGGTGCGGGGGTCGTACGTCTTCTTGTTGCCGACCTCGCCGTCGACCTTCAGCACGCCGTCGTAGTTGCGGAACATGTGGTCCGCGATCGGGCGGGTGAAGGCGTACTGGGTGTCGGTGTCGAGGTTCATCTTCACGACGCCGTTCTCCAGCGCGGTGGCGATCTCCTGCGCGGTGGAGCCGGAGCCGCCGTGGAAGACGAAGTCGAACGGGGAGGTCTTGCCGTACTTGGCGCCGACGCCCTCCTGCAGGTCCTTCAGGAGCTCGGGGCGGAGCACGACGTTGCCCGGCTTGTAGACGCCGTGGACGTTGCCGAAGGAGGCGGCCAGCAGGTAGCGGCCCTTCTCGCCCAGGCCGAGCGCCTCGGCGGTGCGCAGCGCGTCGTCGACGGTGGTGTACAGCTCGTCGTTGATCTCGTGCGTGACGCCGTCTTCCTCGCCACCGGTCGGGGTGATCTCGACCTCAAGGATGATCTTGGCGGCGGCGGCCTTGGCGAGCAGCTCCTGACCGATGGCCAGGTTGTCCGCGAGGGTCTCGGCCGAGCCATCCCACATGTGGGACTGGAACAGCGGGTTGAGACCCTTGGCGACGCGCTCGGCGGAGATGTCGAGCAGCGGGCGGACGTAGCCGTCCAGCTTGTCCTTGGGGCAGTGGTCGGTGTGCAGCGCGACGGTGATGTCGTACTTGGCGGCGACGATGTGCGCGAACTCGGCGAGGGCCACGGCGCCCGTCACCATGTCCTTGTTGTACTGGCCGCCCAGGAACTCCGCACCACCGGTGGAGATCTGGACGATGCCGTCGCTCTCGGCCTCGGCGAAACCGCGCAGAGCCGCGTGGAGCGTCTGGGTCGAGGTCACGTTGATGGCCGGGTAGGCGAACTTGCCTGCCTTCGCCCGGTCGAGCATCTCGGCGTAGACCTCGGGGGTTGCGATGGGCATCTGTCCGCTCCTTGGGATGTGCGGGTGTGCAGTGCTGGTCCCTGACCTGGGGGCGACGTCATCGTCGTGCCCATCTTCCCAGACTCCTGCGGGGACTCCACCCGGAGGACCCCCGTAGAAACGGGTCCGGGGCGCACTGTTTCACGTGAAACAGTGCGCCCCGAAGAAAACCGCAGGTCAGAGAGGAACTCCCGCCGGCCGGCTCAGGCCAGGTCGAGATCGGCGACCGAGTAGACGTGCAGGTACGGCAGTCCCGCCTCGGCGATGGCCGGAGCGGCGCCCCGCTCCACGATCACCGCGACGGCGACGACCTCGCCACCGGCCTCGCGCACGGCCTCGACGGCGGTCAGCGGCGACCCACCGGTGGTCGAGGTGTCCTCGACCACCAGGCAGCGGCGGCCCTTGACGTCGGTGCCCTCGATGCGGCGCTGCATCCCGTGCGCCTTCTGCGCCTTGCGGACGACGAAGGCGTCCAGCGTCTCACCGCGCGCGGCGGAGGCGTGCAGCATCGAGGTGGCGACCGGGTCGGCGCCCAGCGTCAGACCGCCGACGCAGTCGAAGTCCAGCTCGGCGGTGGCGTCGAGCATGACCTGGCCGACCAGCGGCGCGGCCTTGCCGTCCAGCGTGATCCGGCGCAGGTCGATGTACCAGTCGGCTTCCAGACCCGAGGAGAGGGTCACCTTGCCGTGCACCACGGCCTTGTCCTTGATCTGCTGGAGCAGGTCAGCGCGTACGTCAGTCATACGTCGAGAGTACGTGGCGGGGCAGGCTTCCTCAGAGCCGAGCCCAGCTCCAGGTGGTCTCCATCTCCAGCGGCTCGATCGGCGTGACCAGGCGCGGAGTGGAATTCAGCCCGTTCGGCGGGCCGGACTGCGGCTCCACGCAGAGCGCCTCGTCCTGCTCGTCGTAGATCACGACCCACTCGTCGCGGCTGGTGACGGTCAGCTCCAGCTGCTCCGGCCAGGTGACCGTGGCCTTCACGCCCTCCGGCATCCCGAAGCAGTCGTCCCAGGGCCCGGGGAGCGGGTCGATCCGGCGGCCGGTCGGCATGTGGTCCGCGCCGCGCTCCTCCTGCCAGGCGGCGTCGAAGGAGAGCTGGGCGTCCTGCCCGCCGATGTTGCGCAGGAACCAGGGGTGCCAGCCGGCCTGGGCCGGGAACGAATCGCCGTACGTCTCCACGGACATGCGGATCGTCAGGGCGTCCTCGGAGAGCTCGAAGGTCTGCGTCACCCGCCCCCGGTACGGCCACGGTTCGGCGAGGTCGTAATAGAAGGCGGCCTCGCCCTCCAGCTCCCGCGCGGCGGTCCAGGAGGTGTCGCGCCCAGTGCCGTGGATGGCGTGCGGCGGCGAATTGAGCGGCAGGGTGTGCACCGTGTCGCCGTTGCGGAACTCGCCGTACGCGGTTCTCCCGACCCACGGCACCATGGGGAAGCAGCCGTACCGCTCACCCTGGCGCAGCAGTTCGGTGCCCCCGATCCGCAGGCTGGTGATTCGGCACCCTCGGACGGGGTCGATGGTCAACTCGGCGTCGCCGGCGGTCAGCCGGACACTCTTCTCGCTACTCACACAACGACCCTACTGGCGCGCTCACCTACGGCGCCGCAGCGCCCGCCCCACGACCACGGCGGAGGCGAGTGCGAGGGCCGCCGCCGGGGCCACCCAGCGCAGGGTGGAGGAGGCGGTGGTGGTCTCCGGCGAGGGCACGGGTGCGTACCGGCCGCGCGGCGGCGCGTGGTCCACCTCCTCGGCGCTCCGCCCGATCATGGTGCGCCGGGCGTGCGCGGCCTCGGCGGGCGGCTCGTCCGGGACGGCGAACTCGATGTCGGCGCCCGCGTCGAGCGAGGGGGGTGGCACCGGGGCGTCGAAGAGGGACCCGGTGCCCGCACCGGCCGGGGAGTCCGTGTCGCCCCCGTCGGGACGCGTCTCCGCGTCCGCCCGCGCCTCGATGCCGGTGCTGCTGTCGGCGTCCCCGTACGGAACGGCGCCGGGAGGCGTATCCGCGGGAGGCGTATCGGCGGGAGGCGTATCGGCGGGGGCTTCGTGCGCCCCGTGAGTCCCCGCCTCGTGGGTCCCCGGCGCCCCGTTCACCCCGTGCGTCTCGTGGGCGGCCAGGCTCTCCGTGACGAGCTGCTGGGTGAAGCGGTCGAGCAGCCGGCGGGCGGCGACGCGGACGGCCTCGGCGTCGATCTCGGCGAGCCGCCCGTCACCGGTGGCCGTGCCGGAGTAGCGGATCGTCGTGCCGGACGCGCCCTCGCCCGCGGTGTCTTCGAGGGCGATCGTCAGGGCCAGCTTCACCGTGCCGGCGCCCCGGGCGGCGGTGCCCTCCCCGGTGACGGAGACGGTCTCCTCGTCGGTCGCGGTGAGCTCCAGGGCGCCCCGGTAGGTGATCGTGTGGCCGTCCACCCGGAACCTCAGCCGGCCGGCGAGCGCCTCGGACGCGGCCGCGTCCTGCTGGAGGGACGGGACGCAGCGCGCCACCCGGACGGGATCGCCGAGCGCGCTCCGCAGGGACGCGACCGGAACCGGAACGAACACCTCATGCTCCATGAATCCGAGCCTACTCAACTCTCCGCCCCTCGCGTCAGGTCTCCGAGGCGTAGCGCGGATGCAGCAGCGTGGACGGCGGCTGCCCCGGCAGCCGCATCGCCTCCGCGGCCCGGCCCGCCGCCGCCAGCCCCTGGGCGCCGAGGGACCGCAGGGCGGGGGTTCCCGCGCCGAGCCCGAGCACCGGCGGCGCTCCGCCCGGGGCCGCCAGCACGAAGCCCCAGTCCTCCTCGGCACCCGTGTCACCCGCGACCCGGTCCGGACTCGCGCCGAACCCCGTACGCCGCCCGAGGACCCGGTACGGCCGGGTGGCCATGCCCGCCGCGCGCACGGTGGCGTCGACCGTCCAGTAGGTGCGCGGGCGCTTCCCCGGCGGCCCCGCGTGCACCACGAACCGGCCGCCCGGGGCCACCGCCCGCCTGACCAGACCGTAGAACTCGGCGGAGTAGAGCTTGGTGCTCGCCGTGATCCCCGGGTCGGGCAGATCGGATATGACCACGTCGTAGCGGTCGTGCGCGGTCCGCAGCCAGGTGAACGCGTCCGCGTTGACGGCCGTCAGCCGCGGGTCGGCGTAGGCGTGGCCGTTGAGCGCGGAGAGCGCCGGGTCGGTACGGGCCAGCCGGGTGACCCCCGGGTCCAGCTCGACCACCGTCACCCGGGTCACGTCGGAGTAGCGCAGCACCTCGCGGGCGGCCAACCCGTCGCCGCCGCCGAGCACCAGCACCCGGGCGTGCGGCCCCCGCATCGCGGGGTGCACGAGGGACTCGTGGTAGCGGGACTCGTCGCGGGCGCTGACCCGCAGCCGGCCGTCGAGGTAGAGGTCCAGGGTGTCGCGCCCGGAGCCGGTGAGGACGATCTCCTGCACCCCCGTCTGCACCGCGACCCGCACCTCGCCCCCGTACACCGCCTGGCGCGCGGCCCGCTCGAAGTCGTCCACCAGCACGGCGGCGGTGGCCAGCAGCGCCATCGCGCAGATCCCGGCGAGGACGAGGAGCCAGCGGGACCGGGCGGTGAGGTCCCGCCGGAAGAGCCAGAGGATCAGGGCCCCGCCCGCCGCCGCGTTGACCGCCCCGGTGAACAGCGCACCGGTCAGCTGCCCCAGCGTCGGCAGCAGCAGGAAGGGGAAGGCCAGCCCGCCGACCAGGGCGCCCACGTAGTCCGCCGCGAAGAGGTCCGCGACGGTCCCGCCCGCGTCCTGCCGGTCGACCCGCTGGATCAGCGTCATCAGCAGCGGGATCTCCGCCCCGATCAGGACGCCGATCGCCACCGAGAACCCGACCAGCGCGACGCGCGACTCCCCGAGCCAGGCGAAGGAGGCGTAGAGCACGAGGGCGGAGAACCCGCCGACCAGTGCGAGCGCCACCTCGATCAGGGCGAAGCCGACGGCGGCGTGGCAGCGTAAACGTTTCGCGAGCAGTGAGCCGATGCCCATCGCGAAGACCATCACGGAGAGCACCACCGAGGCCTGCGTCACGGAGTCGCCGATCAGGTACGAAGCCATGGCGACCAGTTCGAGCTCGTACACCAGGCCGCAGGCGGCGCAGACGAACACGGAGGCCAGCACGAGGAAGCGGCCGGTCCGCGGGTGTACGGGAAGGGGCGCCGCACCCCCGAGAAGGGGCACCTGCTGGTCGATCATGCCCGGAACGCTACGTCACGATTCCTGCGCGCCTTGTCACCCGCAAGGGTGCACATGAGGCTCTGCAGCGAGCGCCCGGCGTGCACCAACCGCCCACCGGCGCACGCCAACACCTCGCGCGCCGCACGCTTTTCGGTCACTTCAGAGCACCAGGGCGGGCGCACCGGCCCCGGCGGAAACGGCGGGCACCCCCGCACCAGCGGAGACGACCGGAAAGGCCTTGGCCATCACGGGAGTTGACCGCTCCACGAACGCCGGGACGCTCCCCGAGCCCACACCCGCCGCCACACCCGTCCTGGGCATCACCACACCGCTCGGCGGCGCCGGAATCCGCACCCCGACCCGGGTCCGCGTGGCGACCAACTGCCCTTCCTGCGGGTACGCGTGCCACGTACGCCACCGCACCTGCCCCTCCGAGCGCTGCGCCAGCATCGCGGTGAAGGCGTAGGGGCTGCCCGGAAAGGTGCCCGCCAGCCCGTGCGGGTGCTCGGCCACCAGGGCGAGCAACTCCTGGGCCCGCGCGGCGAACTGCCCCTCGTTGAGGGTCTCCACGCGCGCGGCGAACTCGTACTCCCGGTCGCCGAGCTGTTCGGCCACCCCCAGGGGCAGCGGGGTGCGCGTGCCCGGGAGGCAGGCCACGGTCTCCGAACAGGTACCGCCGCCCTCCTCCAACAGGACCTGGTGAGAGGCGCCGAGCAGCCTCAACTGCATGGTGGCGCCGCCGAGCTGGAGATCCAGCACGGCGAGGGCGGGCAGCGGCTCCTTGCCGAGCGCCCACGCCAGGTCGGCAGCGCGGGTGTCGGAATAGGCCGTCTGGAGGGACGTGAGCATGGGTCGGCTCCGCAAACGCAGGGACACATGAGCAGGGGGCGCCACCGGAGGAGAGACGTGGGGAGGTGGGAGGCGCCAGATCCGGCCCAACTGGGGTCCGTGGGCTGAAATGTTCTGTCAAACGAGGGAATCACGAACTACGCCGCACTCACCGCGTTTTTGACCAACTTGGCGTGGTTTCCATCCCCTGGGGGGCAATACAGTTCAACTGTTCAACCAGAGAGCCCCCGTGTACCTCCGGACGCGTCGAAGATCCACAACACGACGGGGCCCGGCCGGAGTTGATCGCCCACGGCCGGGCCCCGCACGTCTTCTCCGTCAGCGCCCACCGCGCGCGCCGGACCGCGTCAGCTGCCGCCGCCGCAGCCGCCTCCCCCGCCGCACGAGGACCCTCCGCCGCACGAGGATCCTCCGCCGCACGAGTGGCCTCCCCCGCACGAGTGCCCGCCGGAGTGCCCGCCGGAGTGGCTGGAACCACCGCCCCCGGACGAGCCGCCGTCACCCGCCCACCAGCTGTCCCCGGACGACCGCCCGCGCCCCGACGAACGGCGCGCCTTCTTCGTGCTCACCGTGTACCCACGCGGTCCGCTCCGGGACGCGGATCTGCGGGACGCCGGCCGGTTCCTCGCCGACCACCTCACGGCCGTCACCACGACCCCCGCCACCGCAAGCGCGATCAGCCCCAACAGGACGTACGTCACGCCCTCACATCCTTCCGTCCCCCGTGACGGCCCCCGCCGCCTCCGAAAACCAATCCGGATGTCCCCGGGATGCCCCGCCCGCGTTCGCGCCAAAGCGGACTTGAGCAACTCCAGAGCTTGCCGACAGGATGACCACGGGTCCCGGAGACGCCGGCCCGGATCGAGGACGGTGGAGAGATGAGCCGCAGGCCGCTGCTGAACCGCAGGCTGGACGGGCACGGGACGACGATCTTCGCGGAGATGTCGGCCCTGGCGCTCACGACCGGAGCCATCAACCTGGGGCAGGGCTTCCCCGACACCGACGGCCCCGAGGAGGTCCGCGAGGCCGCGGTCCGCGCCCTGCGCGACGGCAGGGGCAACCAGTACCCGCCGGGCCCGGGCATCCCCGAGCTGCGTACCGCCGTCGCCGACCACCAGCGCCGCTTCTACGGCCTCACCTTCGACCCCGGCACCGAGGTCCTGGTCACCGCGGGCGCCACCGAGGCCATCGCCGCGAGCATGCTGGCCCTCCTGGAGCCGGGCGACGAGGTCATCGCCTTCGAGCCCTTCTACGACTCGTACGCGGCGTGCATCGCCATGGCCGGCGGCGTCCGGGTCCCCCTCACCCTGCGCGCCCCGGACTTCCGCCCCGACCTCGACGCGCTCCGGGACGCCATCACCCCGCGCACCCGGCTGCTCCTCCTGAACAGCCCGCACAACCCGACCGGCACGGTCCTCACCCGCGAGGAGCTGACCGCCATCGCCGCACTCGCCGTCGAACACGACCTCCTGGTCGTCACCGACGAGGTCTACGAGCACCTCGCCTTCGACGGGGACCACGTGCCCCTCATCTCCCTGCCCGGGATGCGCGACCGGACGGTCTCCATCTCCTCGGCCGGCAAGACGTTCTCGTTCACCGGCTGGAAGATCGGCTGGGTCACCGGCTCCGCCGCCCTGGTGACCGCCGTCCGCACCGCGAAGCAGTACCTCACCTTCGTGAGCGGCGGCCCACTCCAGTACGCCGTCGCCGAGGCACTGGCCCTCCCCGACACGTTCTTCACCGCCTTCCGCGAGGACCTGGGCGCCAAGCGCGACCTCCTCGCGGCCGGCCTCACCGCCGCCGGCTTCGAGGTCTACCGGCCCCAGGGCACCTACTTCATCACCACCGACGTGGCCCCCCTCGGCGCGAAGGACGGCATCGCCTTCTGCCGCGCCCTCCCCGAACGCGCCGGCGTCGTCGCCGTCCCCAACTCCGTCTTCTACGACGACCAGGAGGCCGGCCGCACCCAGGTCCGGTTCGCCTTCTGCAAGCGGGATCAAGTGCTCCAGCAGGCCGTGGAGCGTCTCAAACGGCTCGCGGCGTGAGGGTGGCGGCCCCACCCCCGAAAACACCGACGGCCGGGGCGGCGGTCGTGGTGACCGCCGCCCCGGCCGGGCGTCGTGCGGGTGCGTCGTGCGGGTGCGGCCCGCGGAGCGCGGTGGGTCAGCCCTCGGGCGTCTCGTCCGCGGACTCGGCCCCCTCGGCCTTGTCCTCGGCCGGCGCGAGGCCGAGGCGCTCGACGAGCCACTTGTCGAACTCGATGGAGGCGCGGACCCAGCTCACCGTGGAGGAGACGAAGTG
Organism: Streptomyces sp. NBC_01335; assembly: GCF_035953295.1. Lineage (GTDB taxonomy): Bacteria > Actinomycetota > Actinomycetes > Streptomycetales > Streptomycetaceae > Streptomyces. The sequence goes on along the minus strand of NZ_CP108370.1, from coordinate 4,201,156 downwards.
CTCCAGGCTGACGCCGGTGCCGATGAGCATCTGCGCCTCACCGATCAGGCGGACCGAACCGGCCTCGCCCTCCTCGCCCTCGTGGGAGTGCGTGTAGACCTTGGGCCACAGGGTGCGGCGGTTCCAGTCGTCGATGGCGTCCAGCAGGACGGCGCGCTGGTCGAGGGCGTGCGGGCGGTCGTAGAACGTCCGCACCGAGAAGACCTGCTGGTCCGCCTCGCCGCGGAACATGAAGTACGTGCGGAACTCTTCCCACGGCGCCGCGAGGTCGCCCTCGTCGTCGACGACGAACTTGAGCTCCATCTGCTCCAGGAGCTGCTTGACGAGGTCCTGGTCAGGGACGACGGGGCCCTCCGGTCCTGCCGCCTGCGGTTCGGGCTGGCCCCCGAAATTAGGAATCGAGGACGGATCGATGCTCACCGTTATTTCCCTTCGTGCGGTTGTACGCCATCCTCTCCCATCGCAGGCGGGGAATGGCAACCCCCAGCGGGCCCGATCCGCTCCCGGCGGACAGGATCGGGGCGGCCGGCCGGGTACGAGGGCGGCGCGCCGCCGTCCTCGTACCCCTCGGCCCCGTCGGTCCCGGTCCCCGGGCCTCAGCGCACCGCGCCCACGATGAGCCCGCCCTCGCCGGCCCCACCGTTCTCGGCGCCGTCCCCGAAGACGTCCACCCGTACGGTGTCGCCGTCCGCGATCTCGCCCGCGAGGATCTCCCTGGCGAGCTGGTCGCCGATGGCCGTCTGGATGAGGCGGCGCAGCGGCCGGGCGCCGTAGGCCGGGTCGTTGCCCTTCTCGGCGAGCCAGGCCAGCGCGGCCGGGGTGACGTCGAGGGTGAGCCGGCGGTCGGCGAGCCGCTTGGCGAGGCGGCCGATCTGGAGCCCCGCGATGTGGGCGAGTTCGTCGCCGGTGAGCGCGGAGAAAACGACCAGGTCGTCCAGCCGGTTCAGGAACTCCGGCTTGAACGAGGCCCGTACGACCTCCAGTACCCGGTCCTTCTTCGCCTCGGGCTTGAGCAGCGGGTCGACCAGGAACTGGCTGCCGAGGTTGGAGGTCAGGATCAGGATGGTGTTGCGGAAGTCCACCGTCCGGCCCTGGCCGTCGGTGAGCCGGCCGTCGTCGAGCACCTGGAGCAGGATGTCGAAGACCTCCGGGTGCGCCTTCTCCACCTCGTCCAGCAGCACGACGCTGTACGGGCGGCGGCGGACCGCCTCCGTGAGCTGGCCGCCCTCCTCGTAACCGACGTAGCCGGGCGGGGCGCCGACGAGCCGGGCGACGCTGTGCTTCTCGCTGTACTCGCTCATGTCGACGCGGACCATGGCCCGTTCGTCGTCGAAGAGGAAGTCCGCCAGGGCCTTCGCGAGCTCCGTCTTGCCGACGCCGGTGGGCCCGAGGAAGAGGAACGAGCCGGTGGGCCGGTCCGGGTCCGCGATCCCGGCCCGGGTGCGGCGTACGGCGTCCGACACCGCGCGGACGGCCTCGCTCTGGCCGATCAGGCGCCTGCCGAGCTCCTCCTCCATCCGCAGCAGCTTCTGCGTCTCGCCCTCCAGCAGCCGGCCGGCCGGGATGCCCGTCCAGGCGCCGACCACGTCGGCGATGTCGTCGGAGCCGACCTCGTCCTTGACCAGGGTCTCCTTGGGTGTCTCGGCCGCCACCTGCTCGGCCTCGGTGGCTTCCTCCAGCTCGCGCTCCAGGCCGGGGATCTCGCCGTAGAGGAGCTTGGAGGCAGTGTCGAAGTCGCCGTCGCGCTGGGCGCGTTCGGCCTGGCCGCGCAGGTCGTCGAGGCGTTCCTTCAGCTCACCGACCCGGTTGAGGCCCTGCTTCTCCTTCTCCCAGCGGGCGGTGAGGCCGCGCAGCTCCTCCTCCTTGTCGGCGAGGTCGCGGCGGAGCTTCTCCAGCCGCTGCCGGGAGGCGGGGTCGGTCTCGCTCTTCAGCGCCAGCTCCTCCATGTGGAGCCGGTCCACGGCGCGTTGCAGCTCGTCGATCTCGACGGGCGAGGAGTCGATCTCCATGCGCAGCCGGGAGGCGGCCTCGTCCACGAGGTCGATCGCCTTGTCCGGGAGGAAACGGGAGGTGATGTAGCGGTCGGACAGGGTCGCGGCGGCCACCAGCGCGGCGTCCGCGATGGAGACCTTGTGGTGCGCCTCGTAGCGCCCCTTGAGCCCGCGCAGGATCGCGATGGTGTCCTCGACGCTGGGCTCGGCGACCAGCACCTGCTGGAAGCGGCGTTCCAGGGCGGGGTCCTTCTCGATCCGCTCGCGGTACTCGTCGAGCGTGGTCGCGCCGACCATGCGCAGCTCGCCGCGGGCCAGCATGGGCTTGAGCATGTTGCCCGCGTCCATGGCGGAGTCGCCGCCGGCTCCGGCGCCGACGACGGTGTGCAGCTCGTCGATGAAGGTGATGATCCGGCCGTCGCTCTCCTTGATCTCGGAGAGGACGGTCTTCAGCCGCTCCTCGAACTCGCCCCGGTACTTCGCGCCCGCGACCATCGCCCCCAGGTCGAGGGAGACCAGCCGCTTGTCGCGCAGCGACTCGGGCACGTCGCCCTTGACGATGCGCTGGGCGAGCCCTTCGACGACGGCGGTCTTGCCGACGCCGGGTTCACCGATGAGGACCGGGTTGTTCTTCGTACGGCGCGACAGCACCTGTACGACGCGGCGGATCTCCTGGTCCCGGCCGATGACCGGGTCGAGCTTGCCCTCACGGGCCGCGGCCGTGAAGTCCGTGCCGAACTTCTCCAGGGCCTTGTACTGACCCTCCGGGTCGGGTGTGGTCACCCGTCGCCCTCCCCTGCTCTTCTCGAACGCGGCCAGCAGCTTCTTCGCACCGGCCCCCTGAGCCCCGAGGATCTCACCGGTCCGGCCGCCCTTCTCGGCGACCGCGATCAGCAGGTGCTCGGTGGAGACGTACTCGTCGCCGAGGTCCTTGGCGCGGCGCGCGGCGTCCTCGACGACGGCGAGCAGCTCGCGGTTGGGCTGCGGCGGTGCCACGGTGGAACCGGTGACGCTGGGCAGCGCGCCGAGCAGCCGCTCGGTCTCCGTGCGCACGGTGGCCTGGTCGGCCTCCACGGCGGCCAGCAGATCGATGATGTTCTCGTTGTCCTCGCCCGCGAGCAGCGCGAGCAGCAGGTGTGCGGGGGTGAGATCGGGGTGTCCGTCCTTCACGGCCCTGCTGGTGGCCGCGGTGAGGGCGTCCCTGCTCTTGTTCGTCAGCTCGGCGTCCACGTGCGCTGTCTCCTCCTCGACGATCGCGTCCTGCCCAGGCTCTCCACCTTGGCCCTTGCTTCGACCAACGTGCGCAAAGTTGAGTCTATTCCACTCAAGGCTGGGATTCGAGCCGTCCGGACCCGGCGAGGGCGCGGGAAGCACTTCACGGGGCGGCTCATACGCTTCGGCCATGGCCCTCGACGTGCGCGACCCCAGCCCCGAGTACCTCGCCTTCTGGCGCGAGTACCACCTCTGCACCCTGACCACCCTGCGCCCGGACGGTACCCCGCACGTAGTGCCCGTCTGCGTGACGTACGACCCCGAAGCGGGGCTGGCCCGCATCATCACCGACGGCGGCAGCCGCAAGGTCGCCCACATCCGGGCGGCGGGCCCCGAGGGGGCGCGGGTCGCGGTCTGCCAGATGCACCGCGCGCGCTGGGCGACGCTGGAGGGCCGCGCGACGATCCGTACCGAGCGGGAGGCCGTCGAGGACGCCGAACGCCGCCACACCGAGCGGTACGGGCGCGAGCCGAGGGTCAACCCGACCCGCGTCGTCATCGAGATCGCCCTGGACCGGGCGCTGGGCCGGGCCTGACCGGGGCTGACCGGGCCTGACCTGCGCTGCCGGGCGCGCGCGAGGCGGCCCGGCGGAATGTCCTGGTACAAGCACAACGGCGCCACCGTGTCAGGTCACGGTGGCGCCGTTGTGTGGGGGACAGCGCTTGAGCGATGCTGTACTTCGGGGGAATCGCTCAGGCGCTTCGGGGGGTGGCGGAAATGGTCTCGGGGTCGAAAAGTTCATGGTCGCGCTGGTCCAGATTGACGAAGATCATGCCGTACCTGACCGCACAACGGACGGGCTGTGGGGCGCCACGTGGCCTGCGCAGACAGCGGTAGGCGCGAATTTCTTCGCCCTCCTCCATCACGACGACTACAGGTTCTCCGAGCAGGGTGACCATCAACGAGTCGCCCGGGCCCGGCAGAGCGGTGAGCAGATCGACGAAGTGCCACCCCGAGCGATAGGCCGAGGCCATCTCGCGCCGGAAGATCCGGTCGTCCGGCGGGGTGGTCATGCGTCTGCGGAGGCCGGAAGCGAGTCCCAACCGATGTCATTCCGGACGGTGTTCAGGGAGTCCCAGCCGATGTCCGCCTGGACCGCGGCGAGCGAGTCCCAGCCGATGTCGCCCTGGACCGTGTTCAACGAGTCCCAGCCGATGTCGCCCTGGCCCTTGCCCGGCACGGGCCAGCCGATGTCCGCCTGGACCGCGGCGAGCGAATCCCAGCCGATGTCGCCCTGAACCGTGTTCAACGAGTCCCAGCCGATGTCGCCCGGCGCCTTGGCCAGCGAGTCCCAGCCGATGTCACCCTGCAGCTTGTTCAGCGAGTCCCAGCCGATGTCACCGGGTGTCGCCCGAGCCTGGTCGTCCCAGCCAATGTCCCCCGGGACAGCAGCCGCCTCACCGTCCCAGCCGATGTCGCCCGCGCCCACCAGCCCAAAACCCAAGGCCGCGACGAACGAGGCGGCAAGCACCGAGCGAAGCATTCGCTTATCCATAATCGGCTTCGTCCTCACTTGTGGATTCATCTCCCCCGCTCCTAAGACGATGTCTCACGCGACCCTGTGAACACCACAGAGTCGATGCATCATGTTCTTGCATGTTCAGGAACCTGGGGGGTGGAGAAATGATCACAAGGGACACAAAAACGACACATCCTCACGGGATCACCGACCTGTGCGAGGACGGAAAGCGCCTCTATTCGGGCGCACTGCGCTCCGGACGCATCGCGCGCGACGAGGTCGAACCCGCGCCGTGCCTGATGGAGTTCGCCCTGCTGCACGCCGACCCCGACGACCCGGACTGGCTGCGGCCCGTACCGCCGTCCACCGCTCTCGCACAGCACGTGAACCCCCTGGAGCGGGAGATACAGGAGCGCAGACGGCACTCGGTCCGACTCGCCCAGTCCTTCCAGCCCTTCATGGAGATCAGCGCCCAGGGGCCGCCGGCCACCCACGCCATCACCGTGCTGGAGGGCGTGAACCGTATCAACGGTGCCCTGGACATCGCCACCGCGGAGTGCCGCACCGAGGTCCTCACCATCCAGCCCGGCGGCGGACGGAACGAGGACCGTCTGGGCAAGGCACTGGAGCGCGGCCTCTCCGTCGTGGACCGCGGCATCCGGATGCGGACGCTGTACCAGCACACGGTCCGCTACAGCCCCAGCACCCTGGCCTACGCCGAACGCATCGCCGACGTGAACGTGGAGATCCGGACGTCCGAGGAGCTCATCGAGCGTCTCATCGTCTTCGACCGCACCGTCGCCTTCATCCCGGCCCAGGACGACCGCCAAGTCGCCCTGGAACTCCGCCACCCGGGGCTGGTCGCCTATCTCGCGTCGGTCTTCGAGAAGTTCTGGACCCGCGCCACCCCCCTGCTGGAGGAGGTGCGGTACGAGCCCACGCCGGACGGCATCAGCGCCGTCCAGCGCTCCATCGCCCACCTCCTCGTCGAGGGGCACGTGGACGACTCGATCGCGCGCCGGCTGGGGATGAACGTACGCACCTGCCGCGCGCACATCGCCAAGCTCGCCGCCACCCTCGGCAGCAGCAGCCGCGCCCAACTCGGCTTCCTGATAGCTCAGTCGGGCATCCTCAACGAAGACGCCTGACCGCCGGCACCAGCACCGGCGCCGCGCCGCGCGCCACACCCCGCGCACCGGGAAGGGCCCGCCCCCGGCGATCGCCGGAACGCGGGCCCCACGCAAGGGACGGGTGGCACGCGCCCGTCCGGCGTCAGTCCTTCGGCCGCTTGGGCCGCCAGACGACCAGCGCACTGGTCTGCTGCACGTCCTGGTACGGCACGAGGTCGCGCCGGTACGAGGCGTGCACCTGGGCCTCGGCCTGCCGCATGGCGACCGCCGCCCCGTCCACCGCGGCGGACAGCTCGGCGACGCGATGCTGGAGCGCGGCGACCTGGTTCTCCAGCTCGATGATGCGCTTGATGCCGGCCAGGTTGATGCCCTCGTCCTGGGACAACTGCTGGACGTTGCGCAGCAGTTCGATGTCACGGGCCGAGTAACGCCGTCCGCGTCCGGCCGTGCGGTCCGGGGAGACCAGGCCGAGGCGGTCGTACTGACGGAGCGTCTGCGGATGCAGGCCCGAGAGCTGGGCCGCGATCGAGATCACGTACACCGGGGTCTCGTCGGTCAGTTCGTACGGGTTACGCCGGCGGCCGTCCACCTCAAGCTCCCTTCGCGGCCTGGAACAGGTCGGCCCGCGGGTCCTGGACCGCGGTCGCCTTGCGGTAGGCCTCCAGCGCTTCTCTGGCTTCGTCACCCAGCTCGGTGGGGACCGCGACCTCCACGGTGACGAGCAGGTCGCCCCGGGTGCCGTCCTTGCGCACGGCGCCCTTGCCACGGGCGCGCATCGTACGTCCGTTCGGGGTACCGGCGGGGATCTTGAGGGTGACCGGAGGGCCACCGAGGGTGGGCACCTTCACCTCGCCGCCGAGCGCCGCCTCCGGGAAGGTGACGGGCACGGTGACCGTGAGATTGTCGCCCTTGCGGCCGAAGACCGGGTGCGCGTCGACGTGGACGGCGACGTAGAGGTCGCCGGCCGGACCGCCGCGCTCGCCTTGGCCGCCCTTGCCGCGCAGCCTGATGCGCTGCCCGTCGGAGACGCCCGCCGGGATGCGGACCTGCATGGTGCGGGCGGACTTGGCGCGTCCGCTGCCCTTGCAGACCTCGCAGGGGTTCTCGGCGATCAGGCCGCGGCCCTTGCAGTCCACGCACGGGTCGGTGAGCGAGAACCCGCCACCGCTGCCGCGCGAGACCTGCCCCGTACCGACGCAGGTCGGGCAGACCCGCGGGGTGCCGTTCTTGTCACCGGTGCCGGAGCACGCCTTGCAGGGCGCCTGGCTGGACATCCGCAGCGGGACCGTGGCCCCGTCGACGGCCTCGGTGAAGCTGAGCGTCACCTCGGTCTCGATGTCCTGGCCCCGGCGCGGCTGCACCCGGGTACCGGCGCCGCCACCGCGGTTGAACAGCCCGCCGAACACGTCGCCGAGGCCGCCCCCGCCGCCGAATCCGCCGCCACCCTGGCCCGCACCGCCCTGGGCACCCCCGAAGAGGTCGCCCAGGTCGAAGCCGCCGGGGAAACCGCCCCCGGCACCGGGACCGGGCCGGAACCCGCCGTTGCCGAAGAGGGCGCGCGCCTCGTCGTACTCCTTGCGCCGCTTGGCGTCCCCGAGGACGTCGTTCGCCTCGGAGATCTCCTTGAAGCGCTCCTCGGCCTTGGCGTCACTCTTGTTGGCGTCCGGGTGGAACTCGCGGGCGAGCTTCCGGTACGCCTTCTTGATCTCGGCGTCGGTGGCGTCCTTCGGGACGCCGAGGACCTTGTAGTAGTCCTTCTCGACGAAGTCCTTCGTGCTCATCGACGTCCCTCCTTCCGGACGATCGGCCGTGGGCCTCTCGCGTACGACTGGTCCGGCTCACGGGGAGCGCTGTCGCTCCCCGGTCCGCGCCGGTTCCTGGACGAGGCCCCGGCGGCCGGCCCTGGGGCCGGCCGCCCGGCCGGTCGGTGTGCGACCGGGTGGTCCGACGTGATGTCAGACCTCCGTAGGTCCACCGCTCTCCTCGTCGTCTGCCTTCTCTTCCTTCGCCGCGGCGGGCGTGGCGCCCGGCTGCGGCTCCGCGACGGCCACCCGCGCGGGGCGGATCGTGCGCTCCCCGAAGCGGTACCCAGGCTGCAGGATCGCCACGCAGGTCGTCTCCGTGACGTCCGGCGCGTAGCTGTGCATCAGGGCTTCGTGGATCGTCGGGTCGAAGGGCTCGCCCTCCTCGCCGAACTGCTGGAGACCCAGCTTGGTGACGATCGACTCCAGGGAGTCGGCCACCGACTTGAAGCCGCCGACGAGCTCACCGTGCTCGCGGGCCCGGCCGACGTCGTCGAGGACGGGGAGGAGCTCGGTCAGGAGGTTCGCCGAGGCGATCTCCTTCACCGTGACCCGGTCCCGCTCGACGCGGCGACGGTAGTTCTGGTACTCGGCCTGCAGCCGCTGGAGGTCCGCGGTGCGCTCGGCGAGCGCCGTGCGTACCTGGTCCAGCTGCGCGGTCAGGCCTGCGGTCTGGTCAGCGTCCCCGGCCGGGGCCGCCTCCTCGGAGGCGGCCTTCGGCTCGGCGTCGTCGTCGGTGGCGCCGGAGGGGACGTCGGGCTTCTCCTCGAAGCCCGGGGTCTCCTCCGTCACACCGCACCGCCCTTGCTGTCCTTCTCGTCGTCCACGATCTCGGCGTCGACGACGTCGTCGTCGGCCGGACGGGCCTGCTCGGCACCGGGCTCACCGGCGGCCGCACCGTCGGCCTGGGCGTTGGCGTACATCGCCTGGCCCAGCTTCTGGGAGACGGCGGCGACCTTCTCGGTGGCCGTACGGATCTCGGCGGTGTCCTCGCCCTTGAGCTTCTCCTTCAGCTCGCCGATCGCGGTCTCCACCTCCGTCTTGACGTCGCCGGGGACCTTGTCCTCGTTGTCCTTGAGGAACTTCTCCGTCTGGTAGACGAGCTGCTCGCCCTGGTTGCGCGACTCGGCGGCCTCACGGCGACGGTGGTCCTCGTCGGCGTACTGCTCGGCCTCTTCGCGCATCCGGTTGACCTCGTCCTTCGGCAGCGAGGAGCCACCGGTGACGGTCATCTTCTGCTCCTTGCCGGTGCCGAGGTCCTTGGCTCCGACGTGCATGATGCCGTTGGCGTCGATGTCGAAGGTGACCTCGATCTGCGGCACGCCGCGCGGGGCCGGCGGCAGGCCCGTCAGCTCGAACATCCCGAGCTTCTTGTTGTACGCCGCGATCTCGCGCTCGCCCTGGTAGACCTGGATCTGCACGGAGGGCTGGTTGTCCTCGGCGGTGGTGAAGATCTCGGACCGCTTGGTCGGGATCGTCGTGTTCCGCTCGATGAGCTTGGTCATGATGCCGCCCTTGGTCTCGATACCGAGGGACAGCGGGGTGACGTCGAGGAGCAGGACGTCCTTGACCTCACCCTTCAGGACACCGGCCTGGAGCGAGGCGCCGATGGCGACGACCTCGTCCGGGTTCACGCCCTTGTTGGCGTCCTGGCCGCCGGTCAGCTCCTTGACGAGCTCGGCGACGGCCGGCATACGGGTCGAGCCACCGACGAGAACGACGTGGTCGATCTCGGAGAGCGCGATGCCCGCGTCCTTGATGACGTTGTGGAACGGGCTCTTGCACCGGTCCAGCAGGTCCGCGGTCAGCTGCTGGAACTGCGAGCGCGTGAGCTTCTCGTCCAGGTGCAGCGGGCCCTCGGCGGACGCCGTGATGTAGGGCAGGTTGATCGTGGTCTCGGTCGAGGACGAGAGCTCGATCTTCGCCTTCTCCGCGGCCTCGCGGAGACGCTGGAGAGCCATCTTGTCCTTGGACAGGTCCACGCCGTGGCCGTTGGCGAACTGCTTCACCAGGTGGTCGACGACGCGCTGGTCCCAGTCGTCACCACCGAGGTGGTTGTCACCGTTGGTGGCCTTCACCTCGACGACGCCGTCACCGATCTCCAGGAGCGACACGTCGAAGGTGCCGCCACCGAGGTCGAAGACGAGGATCGTCTGGTCGTCCTTGTCCAGGCCGTACGCCAGCGCGGCGGCGGTCGGCTCGTTGACGATGCGCAGGACGTTGAGGCCCGCGATCTCACCGGCCTCCTTCGTCGCCTGACGCTCGGAGTCGTTGAAGTACGCCGGGACGGTGATGACCGCGTCGGTCACCTTCTCGCCCAGGTACGCCTCGGCGTCGCGCTTCAGCTTCTGCAGGATGAAGGCGCTCATCTGCTGCGGGTTGAAGGACTTGCCGTCGAGGTCGATCTTCCAGTCAGTGCCCATGTGGCGCTTGACGGAGCGGATGGTCCTGTCGACGTTGGTGACGGCCTGACGCTTGGCCACCTCGCCGACGAGCACCTCGCCGTTCTTCGCGAAGGCGACGACGGACGGCGTGGTCCTGGCGCCTTCGGCGTTGGTGATGACGGTGGGCTCGCCGCCTTCGAGAACGCTGACGACGGAGTTAGTCGTGCCCAGGTCGATGCCGACCGCACGTGCCATTTCGATTCCTCCTGAAGGACTACTTGAGCGGATCTGACTCAAGGATGCATGACACCCGCCAAAGAGTCAACAGACCTGAGTCATGTCGACTCAACTTAGGTGCGGGCATCCGGCGCCACACGGCGAACGCGCAGCTCAGCATGGGTACGCACTCCTCCCGCGCCCCGGGCGAACACCCCCACGCGCCCCGCCCGTCGCACGACCGGCCGCTCTCCACCCCGGCCGCGCGCCTCGGCGAGACACGCAGAACGCGGCGCGCGCCACTCCCCCCGTCCCACCATCGCACCGTGGGATTGTTCTGTCACAAAATGCCGTGAGCCGGTCAAAACGCACCGGCCCGGCTCCCCACCGAACTCCGAACCCCGGGCGGGCGCGATGCGGAACGCGAGGCAGCGGCGCTACAGACAGAGCGGCGGCACATGGTGGCAGTCGCTCCATCCGGTCCGGCCGCCGAGGCGGCCCGCACCGTGGCGGCCAAGGCCCGCGACCACCCCGCCGGACGACGGGGTACAGCGGCCACCGGACCTGCCCCTGCCCCCCGCCGGCGGGGCCAAACGGTTCCTGGACGTGACCCTCGGGTCGGTCCTGCTGCTCCTGGCGGCCCCCGTGCTGCTGGCCGCCGCCCTCGCCCTCGCCGTACGGCACGGCCCGCGCAAGGTGGTCGACGGGCGCATCCGCGCCGGACTCGGCGGGCGCCCGTTCGTCCTGCGTTCGCTGCGCACCCGGCGGCTGAGGCTCGACGCGGTCTCCCGCCTGGTGCACGTCGTACGCGGAGAACTGTCGCTCGTCGGCCCGGCGCCGCTCGCGCCGGACGACCCCCGCCTCCTGGACGGCGGGCCGCGCCGCTGGCGGCTGGAGCTGCGCCCCGGGCTGACCGGGCTCGCACAGGTGCGCGCCCGGTCCCGGATGCCCTGGGACGAGACGGCGCTGCTCGACCTGCACTACGCCCAGACCCTGGCCCGGAGTCGTACCGAAATCCAGCGAATCGGGCTCGATCTGGCAATCCTGGCGGAATCCGTGCACACTCCTGTGCGCGCGACCCTCCGCGGAATGACCCGACGGGCCAAGGGTGGCCTGAGCGACACAGATCACCGCCTGCCCGGCTACAGCCCACTGGAATAAGTGGATAGGGTCAGCACAGACTGATTAAGTTACTGCTTAGTAGTGTCAAAAATCCCACCCTCGCAGGCCCGAGGAGCCCCTACATGCAACTCGCCGCGATCATCGTGTCGCTGGTGCTGACCGTGGTCGGCGTTGCGCTCATTTCCCGAGCCGTCGCGCAGATCTACCGGTTCGTCCGCCTCGGACAGCCGGTCCCCGCGGGCAGCCGCACCGACAACCCCAAGAACCGCACGATCACCCTGGCCAAGGAGTTCGTCGGCCACACCCGGATGAACCGGTGGGGCATCGTCGGCGTCGCGCACTGGTTCGTCGCCGTCGGCTTCCTGACCCTGGGCCTGACCATCCTCACGGCCTACGGACAGCTGTTCAAGGCCGACTGGGTGCTCCCGGTCCTCGGCGGCTGGCTGCCGTACGAGGCGTACACGGAGTTCATCGCGCTCGCGACCACGGTGGGCATCCTCGTCCTCATCGCGATCCGCCAGCTGAACCTGCCGTCCCGCCCGGGCCGCAAGTCCCGCTTCGCGGGCTCCAAGATGGGCCAGGCGTACTTCGTCGAGGCGGTCATCCTCGTCATCGGCCTCGCGATCATGACCCTGCGCGGACTCGAGGGCGCCCTGCACCACGTGGACGGCTACGAGGCCGCGTACTTCGCCTCGTACCCGCTGGTCGCCGCGTTCAAGGGGCTGAGCCTCTCCACGCTGCAGAACCTCGTCTACCTCACCGCGATGATCAAGCTCGGCGTCACCATGGGCTGGGCGATCACCGTCGGGCTCAACACCAACATGGGTGTCGCCTGGCACCGCTTCCTCGCCTTCCCGAACATCTGGTTCAAGCGGAACGCGGACGGAGCCGTCGCGCTCGGCGAGCTCAAGCCGATGACCAGCGGCGGCAAGGAGATCGACTTCGAGGACCCGGGCGAGGACGACGTCTTCGGCGTCTCCCAGGTCGAGCAGTTCTCCTGGAAGGGCATCCTCGACTTCTCCACCTGCACCGAGTGCGGCCGCTGCCAGTCGCAGTGCCCCGCCTGGAACACCGGCAAGCCGCTCTCCCCGAAGCTCCTCATCATGTCCCTGCGCGACCACGCGCACGCCAAGGCGCCGTACCTGCTGGCCGGCGGCGGCAAGGACGCGGAGGGCAACGAGAAGGCCACCGAGGAGCAGCTCAAGGACGTCCCTGCGGCGGCTCTCGCCGAGGCCGAGCGCCCGCTGATCGGCACCGCCGAGGCTGTGTCCGACAGTGGCTTCGCCACGGGCGGCGTCATCGACCCGGACGTCCTCTGGTCCTGCACCACCTGCGGTGCCTGCGTCGAGCAGTGCCCGGTCGACATCGAGCACATCGACCACATCGTCGACATGCGCCGCTACCAGGTGATGATCGAGTCCGCGTTCCCGTCCGAGGCGGGCACGATGCTCAAGAACCTGGAGAAGAAGGGCAACCCCTGGGGGCTCGCCAAGAAGCAGCGCGTCGAGTGGACCAAGGAGGTCGACTTCGAGGTCCCGATCGTCGGCAAGGACGTCGAGGACCTCACCGAAGTCGACTACCTCTACTGGGTCGGCTGCGCCGGCGCCCTGGAGGACCGGGCGAAGAAGACCACCAAGGCCTTCGCCGAGCTGCTCCACATCGCGGGCGTGAAGTTCGCGATCATGGGCGGTGACGAGAAGTGCACCGGTGACTCCGCCCGCCGCCTCGGCAACGAGCCGCTCTTCCAGCAGCTCGGCCAGGAGAACGTCGCGATGCTGAACATGGCGTTCGGCGAGGACGATGACGACGACTCGACCAAGAAGGCGAAGGCGACGAAGAAGATCGTCGCCACCTGCCCGCACTGCTTCAACACCATCGCCAACGAGTACCCGCAGCTCGGCGGCGAGTACGAGGTCATCCACCACACCCAGCTGCTCCAGCACCTGGTGGACGAGGGCAAGCTCGTCCCGGTGACCCCGGTCGAGGGTCTGATCACCTACCACGACCCCTGCTACCTGGGCCGTCACAACAAGGTCTACACACCGCCGCGCGAGATCATCAAGAGCGTTCCGGGCCTGCGGAACGAGGAGATGCACCGTCACAAGGAGCGCGGCTTCTGCTGCGGCGCCGGCGGCGCGCGGATGTGGATGGAGGAGCGGATCGGCAAGCGCATCAACAACGAGCGTGTCGACGAGGCCCTCTCCCTCAACCCGGACATCGTCTCGACGGCCTGCCCGTTCTGCCTCGTCATGCTGACCGACTCGGTCAACGGCAAGAAGAACGACGGCAAGGCCAAGGAGTCCATCCAGGTCGTCGACGTCTCGCAGCTCCTCCTGGAGTCCGTGAAGAAGCCCGTCGAGCCGGAGCCCGAGCCCCGGCCGGAGCCCGAACCGGAACCGGCCGCGTAAGCACCCCCGCACCGGGGAAACGCGCCACCGCACCACCCGCACCACCCGCACAGCGAGAAGCGGTCGGACCTGCCTCGGGGGCAGGACCGGCCGCTTCTCGCGTACTACCCCGCGATCTCACCCGTGCGTGCGTCCGATTTCACCCGTGCCGATGGCCGACTTCACCCGTACCGGTGGCCGCATTCACCCGTACGGGGAGGCGTACGGAAACCCGTACGGGATGTCACAGCTCAGCCGCAAAGCCGTCCCGGTCCCCCCGCTCCCTCACTGGGCGCCCCGCGGACCAGGTACGTTCGATCACGTGGCTGGATTCAGGATCGGACGCGGCCGGGACAACCGCACCCCGCAACAACCGCAGCAAGCGCGACACCCGCAGCAGCGGCAGTCGTACGGAGGGCAGGCACCGCAGCCCCCGTACGGCGGTCAGCAGTGGCCGCAGGCGGGCGGCAACCCCGCCCCGCCGCAGTACGGCGCGCCGCGCGCGACCCCGTACGGCGACGGCAGCGGCGGCTACACCTCCGCGCCCCGCGGCAACGACGGACGCGGGCAGCAGCCAAGCGGGCACGGCGAGCCGGAGTACTTCGGCGACCCGTACCAGGAACCCCCGCGCCAGGACCCGTACGCGAACAACCCCGGGCACACGCAGGCGTTCAGCATCGGCGACGACCCGTACACCGACGGCGGCACCTACCAGGCGGGCACCGCCCCGGCCCAGCCGGCCGGCCCCCGCCTGGGCTGGAAGGACCTGCTGTCCGGGATCGTGATGCGGCCGGGCGCGACGTTCTGGCAGATGCGGGACTACCCCGTCTGGGGCCCCGCCCTGATCGTCACCTTCGTCTACGGGCTGCTGGCGCTGTTCGGCTTCGACCAAGCCCGCGAAGAGGCCATCAACGCCACGATCTCCACCGCCGTGCCGTACGTCCTCTTCACCGGCGTCGGCTTCGTCATCGGTGGCCTGGTCCTCGGCGCGGTGACCCACACCCTGGCCCGCCAGCTCGGCGGCGACGGAGCCTGGCAGCCCACCGTGGGCCTCTCCATGCTGATCATGTCGATCACCGACGCCCCGCGGCTGCTCTTCGCCCTCTTCCTGGGCGGCGAGAACTCGTTCGTCCAGATCGTCGGCTGGATCACCCTGCTGGCCGCCGGCGCCCTCTTCACCTCGATGGTGAGCAAGTCGCACGACCTGCCGTGGCCCAAGGCCCTGGGCGCCTCGGCGATCCAGCTGATCGGCCTGCTCTCCATCCTCAAGCTCGGCACCATCTGAGCCGCGTCACGCGCATGACGAAGGGCCCGGACCGCTCAGCAGCGGTCCGGGCCCTTCGTCACGCGTGGGCGACTCTTCAGGAGTCGAGCACCTGTCCCGTGCGTCGCACGACGGGCTTCTCGACGCTCCACGGGAAGTTGATCCACCGGTCGGTCTTCTTCCACACGTACTCGCACTTCACGAGCGACTGCGGCTTCTCGTAGACGACCGCGCTGCGCACCTCGGCGACGTGGTCCAGGCAGAAGTCGCGGACCAGCTTCAGCGTCCTGCCGGTGTCGGCGACGTCGTCGGCGATCAGGACCTTCTTGCGCGTGAAGTCCACGACGTTCGGGACGGGCGCCAGCATGACCGGCATCTCCAGGGTGGTGCCCACGCCGGTGTAGAACTCCACGTTCACCAGGTGGATGTTCTTGCAGTCCAGCGCGTACGCCAGACCACCGGCCACGAACACACCGCCCCGCGCGATGCTCAGCACCACGTCGGGCTCGAACCCGTCGTCGGCGACCGCCTGGGCGAGCTCGCGCACGGCGAGCCCGAACCCCTCGTAGGTCAGGTTCTCCCGGTCCTCGGCAGCTGCCATGCCCGTCACCTCGGTGTCCTTCGTGCGTGTCAGACCTGAGTACTACTGCTGGGTCCTGCTGCTGCCTGTCAGACCTGGGTCCGGTGGAAGTTCAGGTACGAACGCGAGGCCGTCGGGCCGCGCTGCCCCTGGTAACGGGAGCCGTACCGCTCCGAACCGTAGGGGAACTCCGACGGCGAGGTCAGCCGGAACATGCACAGCTGCCCGATCTTCATCCCCGGCCACAGCTTTATCGGCAGCGTCGCCAGGTTCGAAAGCTCCAGCGTCACGTGCCCCGAGAACCCGGGGTCGATGAACCCGGCGGTGGAGTGCGTCACCAGCCCGAGCCGCCCGAGCGAGCTCTTCCCCTCCAGCCGCGAGGCCAGGTCGTCCGGCAGCGTGATGACCTCGTACGTCGACGCGAGCACGAACTCACCGGGGTGCAGGATGAACGGCTCGTCCCCCTCCGGCTCGACCGTCCGGGTCAGGTCGGGCTGCTCGACGGCGGGGTCGATGTGGGGGTAGCGGTGGTTCTCGAACACCCGGAAGTAGCGGTCCAGCCGCACATCGATGCTCGAAGGCTGAACCATCGACGGATCGAACGGGTCGATACGGACCCGACCGCTGTCGATCTCGTTCCGGAGGTCTTTGTCAGAGAGAAGCACGATCCGAGGATACGCAGAACGCGCGAGCCCGCCCCAACCGGACCGCACCCGCGCGCCTGCCCTCACCACCGAAGACGGCCTCCGCCGCCCTCCAGTACCCCTCTCGGCTACCGCTCTCGGCTACTGCTGCCGCTTCCGGTCACCGCTCTCGACCACCGCTACCGCTTCTTCCGGCTACCGCCTGGCAGGCACCACCGGCACCGAGCTCCTCAGCCGCGCGCACCGCGGGCACCGGATCAGCCGCCCGGGCCCGATCCGGTCCGGCCCGAGCTGCTGCATCGGAAACGACGAGGTGGCGAACACATGCCCCTCCGCACACCGGACGACGGTGCGCTCCACCACCGACTCCACAGCCTTGATCGGCGACTCAGCCTTCGCCGGCGACTCCACTGCCTTCAACGACTCCATCAAGTCCCTTCCCCAACCAACCGGCCTCGAACGAGAAAGCCACACATTAGGGGATGAACAGGACCCACTCCACACGCCGCACCACCCACCGCTCCGCACCCTGTTCCACAGCCGTTCCGCGGCGGTTCGACGGCGGTTCCACACGCGCTCCACTCCAACCTACGCCCCCAACTCCCGCCCACCGCACCCCCGTCAACCCCGCACCCGTACCCCTCCCACCCCACACCCCGACAAGTCCCCCGAAACACAGAAAGGACCCGCGACGAATTCGCCGGGGCCCTGCCATGGGGTACAGTGTGCGAGCATGCACAGCCGATCATCGGTGCGCGCTGCGGGTGTAGTTTAATGGTAGAACATGAGCTTCCCAAGCTCAGAGCGCGAGTTCGATTCTCGTCACCCGCTCCACGAAGAAGGCCCAGGTCAATGACCGGGGCCTTTCTTGTTGTCTAGACCAGCTGGCGGGCGGCGGTGTGCCCTCCGCGTGCCATGAGGGTCTCTCGCCGACCGGTGCCGAGAACGCTCCTGGCGACGAAAGCCCTTGCGTCCCTCACCCGGTCATCCCTGTGAAGTGGACAGCCCCGGAAACGCGGGCTCGAACACCGCAGCCGACCACATCACCATCGCCCAACTGGCCCTGGCCCAGCTGCCCAAGCGCTATCGGCGTGGGCGGCAGACCCTGATCCGCACGGACTCCGCCGGCGGCACCCACGACTTCGTGTCCTGGCTTGCCAGACGAGGACGATGGCTGTCGTATTCGGTCGGCATGACGGTCACCGAGCAGGTCCACCAGCATGTGCTGAAGGTTCCGGCCCCGGCCTGGTCCCCGGCCGTCGAGGCTGACGGTGAGATCCGCGAGGGCGCCTGGGTCGCCGAACTCACCGGCGACGTCCTTCACGGCTGGCCCAAGGGCATGCGACTGATCGTCCACAGGGAACGACCCCACCCGGGCGCCCAGTTGAGGATCACGGACGCCGACGGCATGCGGATCACCTGCTTCGCGACCAACACCCCCGACCAACCGATCACCGAGCTCGAACTCCGTCACCGGCTCCGGGCACGGGCCGAGGACCGCATCCGGGCCGCGCGGGCCACCGGCCTGCGAAACCTGCCTCTGCACCACACCGCGCAGAACAGGGTCTGGCTCGAGATCGTACAGATCGCTCTCGACCTGCTGGCCTGGATGCCCATGCTCGCCCTGACCGGCCGGGCGAGGCTCCGGAACTCCGCCGCCTGCGGTTTCGCCTGTTCTCCACGGCCGGGCAACTCGTCACCACCGGCCGGCGCAGGATCCTCCGCCTCTCCGAGCACTGACCCTGGACCGGCGAGATAGCCGCCGCCCTCGAACGACTCGCGCTCCTGCCCGACCCCCAGGAAGAGCGGAGGGAGGCTCGAGTACTACGGAGTCGCCCGAAACAGTACCAAGCTGGTAAATATCGTGGTCATTGTCCAGTACGCCCGCCGTACTGCCGACGGCGAGTACGACGCTGGTACGGGTAAGAAGGTCGGCGTCGTCACGGCCTACTGCAAAGGCATGGCCAAGTGTCCGAATTGGATCAACGAGTGAGCAACCTCGCCAAGGAGACAGTCGAACAGCAGGCGTATCTCACGCGCTTCCTTCTCGACTACACAGCGGCGCCCCTCGTCGAGGGAACCTTCCTGCGCGGCGTGCTGCCCACGCCCGATTCGATCCGGGTCGTGACCGGAGCCGCCGACGCGGTGGACGGGCATGGGCTGGTCGCCTATGAAGTGCCGTTGACGGACGACGACGAGGAGCCGGTGACCGCACCGTTGGTGCTCGGGTGGACCCGCACGCTCGCATCCCTCGCCCTTCCCTGCACGGACACCACCGTGATGGGCATGCCCCTGGTGACGGTGGACACCGCCGACCTCGAACCGGCCGCCCCGACCCGCACGGATCAAGCGCTACGGGTACTGCGCGCATTGGCCTGGCCGTACGTGGAGATCCCGCCCAGCCCCGCGCTCTGCGGGTTCCTCTTCACCGGGCGGGCCAGCATGCGGCTCTACCTCGCCTCCGAGAAGGCACGCGGCGTGATCGCGGCCGACATCCGGCTCGATGGCACGCTGACCGCCCTGCTGGCCGCCCTGCCCTCACTCCTCGACGAAGGAGAACGCTGGGCGGCAGACCTGTCCGACCCTCATTGTGTCCACAGGGTCGATCTGACCACCTGGTGAAGGCCGACAGTCACGCACCCTGACACTACGGACATCCGCCAGCCCGCCATGGGATCACCGCCCAGCGCTCGCTGCCTCCGCAAGGTCTGCGGTTTCGGGAAGCACACGTCCCGGAAGTTCGGCCGTGCCTGCCGCAGGCTGGGCGTCTTCCGGTCCATGGGGCGCGTGGGATCGTGCTTCGACAACGCGGTGAGCGAGGCGTTCAACAGCGTCCTCAAGGTCGAATACGTCCACCGGCGCACCTTCGCCACCCGGGCCGAGGCCTGGATCAGGATCGCCACCTGGATCACCGACTTCTACAACCCTCGTCGGCTACACAGCGTGTGCGATTTCAAGAGTCCGATCGACTAGGAACGCGAATACTGGGCCGACCTCACCGAGGGGCTGGCTGCATAGGAAGGGCTCCACAGTTCGAGGGAATTGACACCGATGAAGACCACCGCCGACCATCCGCATTACCACTCAAGCCGGCCTTGCGGGTTGGAAACTCAGGATTTCGGTTCATGGAGGCGCTGTGAAGGTGACGATGTCTCCTGCTAACGAACGGTTAGCAGGAGAGGCGCGTCCATGGTCTACATACGCACCAGCACGCTCGACTCGATCGAAGCTGCGGTGGACAAGAACAACGGCTCGGCCGTCATCCGCAATGCTTGGGTGCGCGACCGGGAAGGGATGGATCGTCTGCGGATCACGCGCCTGCAGGCTGTTCGCACTCAGATCGTGCGCCGAGGTCTGCGCACGTTCCCAGAGCGCTTGCTCTACTCCGACGAGCGCTGGGCCTTCGTCGTCTACAGGCCCGAACTCCTCGTCCTCGACGTGAGTGTGCTCGCTTCCGAGGCGCAAGAGCGTGCGGCGCTCGACTACATCATGGACGCGCTCAGCAAGGACCCGCACGGGCAGTTTCAGGTCAATGAGAATCGGTTCCAGAACATGCTCCGCAGGCTCGCGATGGCCCGCCCCGAGATCCACTGGGAGTTCAAGCGACCCACCACAGCCGCATAGGATTCAGAGACTCAATCATGGCGGCGCCTGCGGCTCAGCCTGAGCACCGAGCGCAATACGGCTGTTTCCTCGAAGACGCCCCACTTCTTAGAACCATCTCGCTTCATGGACTCGGGCGCGGGCGGTGCGGCAGAGCATCGCACCGCCACTGTCGGATCCCATCAGACTTCATGCACCTGCGATGCCTCAGCTACCGCCTTCTGCATGACGGCACAGAACTTGGCATCAATACCTTTCGCAGCCTCCTGCCGCCGCTCCCCGTCGGAGTGCTGGTAAATCAGCGCAGCCTTCTCCGAGGACTGGCCGGCGCGGACCATCGTGTCCTCGAGCGTGGCGCCGGACTGGGTGGACACGGTGAGGTCGTAGAAGTGGAAACCCTCCGGCAGGCCGACCTGGGCGCGGGCCCGGCGCCACTTGCGGCCGGAGGTGGACCGGCGGAAGGGAGCTCCCCTCTCCGCGACGAAGAGGAGTCCGTCGGGTTCCTTCTCGGTGTACCAATCGAGGTGTCGCTTCACCTCGATGTACAGGAAGGCCGGAAGGGAGACGGTTCGCCTCCCCGCGACCGACTTGGTGTCGCCTTCGACGCGACGCCCGGTGGTCAGTTCGGGTGCAGCGTCCCGGACCTCGACCGCGAGGGGGTTCGAGGATGACGTCGGGACGCCGGCGGGCGGCCTGCTCCTCCTGGCGCGTGGGTCCGATGGCGCCGTAGTAGACCATCAGCCGCCACCTCGGCCCCATGGCGTCGGCGAGCGCGTCGACCTGTTCGACGGCGGCCGCCGGGCGCTCCTTGGCCATCATGGCCTTGATGTCGTGCATGGTGCGCGCACGATCCAGTACCCCGCCAACTGCACTGCCTCCTGCACACGGACGACCGCGCCGCCGCGCTGATCGGGCTTGACGTACGGGACACCCACGTCGGCCTGAACGACCCCTGCGAGCGAGGTGACGGCGATGGCGGCAGCGCCGAAGGCGACGGCTCCGCGCCGGAGGGCGGTCTTGATCATGGAAGGTCCCATCGTGTGAGCGGTCACGGGCCGCCCCGACAGGACAGCCCGTGACTCGGACAGGACTCATGCTCAAGGCCGCGTCGCGCGTCCCACCAGGACTTCCCGTCCCAGAGGCGTCCCGGACCGAACCCGGGCGCGCGGGACGCCGCGACGGCTCAGGCCGTGGCGCGGAGCAGCGGTGACGCCGGAACCGAGGCGACCCCGAGCGCCAGCGTCACGGTGGCGGCGGCGACGGCGGGCAGGTGGTCCGGGGGCATGAGGATGATGGTCCACGGCTGGGTCTCGCCGTTGCCCCCCGTGTTGCCGAGGAGCATCATCGTGATCACCCAGGCGACGGGAACGATCACCGCCACCTGGTATCCCGCCACCCGGCGGGCCACCAGCATCAGCCCGACCAGAAACGCGGTGTTGCGACCGGCGGTATTCGCGGTGGGGGCGTCCAGCAGCACCGCGACGGCCTGCGCCACCGCGATCGCGGTCAGCGCGGTGGCCAGGACCAGCGCCTGATCGAACCGGGCGACCGGACGGCAACCCGAAGCCTCGGCTGACCGGAGCCTGCTGCCGAGGACGTGAGCGAGCCCGATGCAGACGATGAGCGGCGCGAAGAGCACGATCGGCCTGGCCGCCTCACTCCCCAGGGACGGAAGCGAGACGAGCGTGTCACCGGCGGCCCCGGTCACCGCCGCGTAGGCCACCAGAGCGACCACCAGAACAGGGACCTGCCGGGTCCTCACCCACCACAGCATCCGATCACCCTTCCGCGGAAGGGGCAGTCGGCATGGTCTCCGGAGCGGGCTTGCACTGCTGGAGCAGCCTGACGTTGCGCGTGTACCAGGAGAGCTGCTCCTCGGGCGACAGCTTCGTCACCTTCCGCACCACGGACGCCAGGCGCGGGTCGGCGGCTCGCTTCTCGCTGTACTGCCCCCGGATCGCCTCCTCGTCCAGGCCGGCCTTGACCATGAGCCACGCCGCGAGCGTGCCCACGTCCCCCTCTTGGACGTCGGTGGAGGTGTCGCACGGCGGGATGACGGGAAGAGCCGACGCCGCGACGCTGGCCTTCAGATCCACGTCGCGCATGTCCCTGTAGAGGAAGAGCCGCCACGTCTGCTTGTCGATGTGGGCCGCCTCGGAGACGAAGGCGAGCTCCTCCGGCGGCTTCAGCCCCGCACCCACCAGAAGGGGAACGACCTCCTTCGACGCCTCGGTCAGCGGGCCCAGGCTGGCGGCCGCCTCCAGGGGAACACAGACCCGGGGCGAGCCGTCGGCACACACCGGCGCGTCGGTGCGGGCCTGCGGCGGCGGGTCCCCGGTCCAGTCCCGCACGGGTGCGACGGCCGAAGCGGTGAACACACCGAGGCAGACCGCGGACACGACGGCCGCGGCCCCGATCCGTACGAACCGGTTACGACGCCACCGGGCGATCTCCGCGCTGGCCAGGACAGCGGCCAGAAAGCCGGTGGCCATCAGCATCGGCACCACCAGGGCCATCGGGTTCACCGTGATCGTGACGTCACCGTAAGGGGCGTCGAGCCACCCGGTGAGCTCCCGCAGCCACATCGGGGACGTGACCGTGACGGGCATGACGAGGCACAGATAGTCCACGACGAGGATCACGGGGGTGGCCAGGATGCGCGGCAGCATCATGCCCAGGCCGTAGCCGACGACCGTGTGGACGACGATGAGGTACCCGGCCATGGCCAGAACGCCCGGGTGCGGCCAGTCGTGGGCCGTACCCGTCTGCAGTCGCACGGTGGTCAGGCACGCCACGACCGCCGCCACGCCGAGCAGCACCACCGGCCACAGCACGCCGCACGCGATGGCGTACCGGCCGCGCACCGCCCCCAGCCGGTAAACGCCCGCCCGTCGCAGGCGCCCGGCCTCCCAGGCGGCGAACGCCGCGCAGGCAGGGGCGTAGAAGGGCAGGGTGTGCCCGACGAGAACCGTGTTCCCCGCCCAGTAGGCAGGCTCGTTCGACGCCTCGTGAGCGGTGACCAGCCACACCCATCCGAGGACCAGCGGCGCGATCCAGACAGCGCCGGTCGTACGCAACGCCGTCGCTAGGCGCATACCGGCCCCTCCTCCCGGACGGTGGCGTAGTACGCGGCCTCCGCGAGGCGCCCGGGCGCCGTGCCGTGCGGGGCGAGAGCGAGGAAATCGCGTACCTCACCGGCGAATCGGACGGTCCCGCGGTCCAGCACGACGACGTGGTCGTAGGTCTCCTCCAGATCGGCTACGTCGTGCGTCGAGAGCACCACATGCTGGTCGAGGCCGCTCAGGATCTCGTGGAAGACCCGGCGCTGGCGGGGGTCCATCCCGGCCGTCGGCTCGTCCAGCAGCAGGACTTCGGCCTCGTGCACCAGTGACTGGGCGACGCCTATCCGGCGTTGCTGCCCGCCGGACATCCGGCGGACCTTCTGGCCGGCGAGATCGGCGAGCTCGACCCGTTCCAGCGCGCCGAGCGAACGGTCCCAGGCGTCCCGCCGGTTCATGCCCTTCAGCCACCCGACGTACGCCACCTGCTCGCGGGCGGTCAGCCGGGGCACCGATTCGATCTGCTGAGGCAGCCAGGCGATGCGCCGCCGGAACGCGGTGAGGTCACCACGCCGCGTGGTCGTCTTCCTCCCGTACACAACGGTGCCCGAATCCGGCCGCAGCACGGAAGCGGCCAGCGACAGCACGGTGGACTTCCCCGCACCGTTGGGACCGAGGAACACCGTCCGCCCGCGCGGAAAGTCGATGGTGAATCGCTGAACGACGGGGACGCGACGGCGATAGCCGAAGTCGACCGACTGAAAGCCGATGGGCATGGTGCGCACTCTCTTGTGGTGGGAGGCCCGCACCGGTTCGGTGCGGGCCGTGTCGTGCGTCAGATCACCACATGTGCACGCGCGAGACCGTCAGCGTCGGCCCCACGGAGGTGTTGCCGTTCACGGCCTTGACCTTGAAGAACAGGTCATCGCCCTTGCGGCCGGTCCACTCACCGTGAGACTGGCCGCCGCCGAAGCAGGCGGTGAACGTCTTCTTCTCCCAGTTCTCGTTCGGGGTCGTGTAGTTGTAGTTGATGAGCTGAATCTGCGTCGACTCGGTCGCGTACCCGTGGTCCGAGGTCACGCACTTGTAGAAGTCGATGATCGTCGGGGCCGTGCCGATGTCCGTCTTGCTGGAGCTGAAACCGGACACCACGCCCTGCATGTAACTGTCGATCGAGTACAGCGAAATGCCTCCCTGCTTACCGCTGTAAGCGTCTTCGGCAGACGCGATGGGTGCGGCGGCAAGAGGAAGCACAGCCGCACATGCCACTACGGCGGCGGCTTTGCAGATATTTCGCGACGTACGCATGGCGACTCCTGGTTTCGATGAGGTTCACGAGACCGGGACCGGCCTCGCCGCCTGATCCGGAGCCACTCCCCCCCCAGACGAAGCGATCAAATCTTTACCCGCAGTTGACGAGACCGTCGGGGAACGATCGCTAGCGTGATGATTTCGTGATCAACGTTGGTGATTTTCAGGCCAATTGAGGCGCAATCCAGCGCAGCGCAGAGCTTTTCCCGGTTTCCCGCGCGGCCAGTCGTGAATCTGGCGGTCGCCGGCGGGCCCCGGACCTGCCGCCGGTAGCCCAGCGCTCGGCGCCTCCTGAGCCCCGGCGACTTCGTCCGCCCCGGTGCCGTAGCCCGAACTCCAGCGCACGCGCACCTCCAGCCTGCTGCCTGCTGCCTGCTGACTGCTGCCTGTCCTACGGTCGGCATGCCTCGCCGGTCCCCCCTCCGCCACGCAGGCCGCCCTCCGCACGCTGAGCCCCTAACTGCCCACGCAGGGAGCCGCGTCGAACCATCGGCTGCTGCGACAGCGTCCATACGCTGGCAACGGAGACCCCACGGCCACTGAAAAGGGAGACCATGATCGACCGCATTCAAGCCCTGCTGGACGAAGGCGTCCGCAACAAGGTCTGCCCCGGTGCGGTCTGGGCCGTGGGGGACTCCACCGGCATCCGAGCCGGCGGCGCCACGGGCGTCCTGGACCCGGACGAACCGGAACACCGGATGCGCCCGGACACCGTCTTCGACGCCGCCAGCCTCACCAAGATCCTCGCCGTCTGGTCCTCGATCGGAGCCCTCTGGGAGGACGGCCGCCTCGACCTCGACGCCCGGCTGGGCTCGTACTGGCCAGACGTCGCGGAGTACGAGCTCGGGCGGATCACCGCGCGGCAGTTGCTGACCCACACCGCCGGCGTTCCCCTCCGGGCCCAGCTGAAGAACCAGTACGGCACGGACCACGCCGACATCCGCAAAGGCGTACTGCGCGAGCCACTGCACCGGCCACCGGGCGAAGCCGTCGAGTACACCGACCGCGCCGCCCTGATCCTCGGCTTCCTCGCCGAACACCTCTCAGGCATGCCCCTGGACCAGCTCGCCACCGAACGGACCTGGCGCCCCCTCGGCATGAACACGACGCGCTTCGGCCCGCTGCCCACCGAACTCGTCGCCCGCAGCGCCCCCACCGAACTGGACCAGGGCACCGACACCCACCTGAAGGGCGTCGCCCACGACTTCTCGGCCCGGTTGTTGGGCGGGGTCTGCGGCATCGCCGGCGCTTTCACCGTCGCTGAGGACCTGGCGGGCTTCCTGCGGCACATGCTCACCCCGGCGACGGCCGGCTCCGCCGTCGGCTTCGGCTCCGACTGGACCGCCCAGTCGCTCGCCATCCAGACCAGCGGTCTCGAACCAGCCCGCGGCCTGTTCTGGCACCCGGCGCCCGGAACGAGCCACGCCGACGACATCTGGATCCACTACGGATTCACCGGCACCGGCATGTGGATTTCCCCCGCCGCCGACCGCTGGGCCGTCCTCCTCACCAACAAGCTGTACTACACGCGCGACAGGCAGCCCTTGGTGGATATCCGCAACACATTTCGCGAACTGATCTTCTCCTCGGCAATGGAGAATTGAATACGCCTTCGCTTCTGGCGTCCACCGCTGCGTCGTGAAGGACGATCTCCTTCGACGCACCACCGCACCGGCGGCGGTAGCCGACTGCTCCCGCCGCGATCAGCGCGGCCGCCACCGCACCGGGCATGAACATCCACCGCGACCCGCTACCTTTTTCGCGATCCTGCAAGGGGGCCTCTGGCCTCCGGCCCGGCAGGATGTGGACCGGCCGGCCTTCATCGTCTCCCTGCCCCTGGCCGTCGCCCGGGCCACCGGCCGCAAGGTCGCCTACCTGCCAGGACGCGCGCCGGATCCGACCTCCGACCGCTACGCCCGCCCGCCCGCCCGCGCATCAGCATCCCTGTTCACCTTGCTCCGCGACGGACTCTTCTACGAGCCCCGAACACCACCCGTTGCCGCCCCGTCGATGCCTGCGGCGGCTTCTCGGGGGCGACCTTCCCGCATGGCCAGGGAGTCACGTCGGGAACAGTCGACCCCGTCGGCACGGTTACAACGGAGGGGCCGGCGGCGCACGGGCGGAAACACGGCGGCCACGAGGTCGTCCGGTCCACGCGGTCGTCCGGTCCGCCATGATCGGCTGGGCCCGGCATCGCGGTTCACCCGCCGTGCACTCGGACCAGACCAAGACGTAATTCCGCAGGAGGACTGTTCTTTCATGACTGACCGGCCGTTGACCCTCATGGCAGTGCACGCCCATCCCGACGACGAGGCCACCGGAACGGGAGGGATTCTCGCGCGGTACGCGGCGGAGGGCATCCGCACGGTGCTCGTGACGTGTACCAACGGTGGTTGCGGTGACGGGCCGGGAGGCGTCAAACCGGGCGACCCCGGGCATGATCCGGCGGCTGTCGCCTCGATGCGCCGCCGGGAGCTGGAGGCGAGCCGTGAGGTCCTGAAGATCAGCGATCTGGAGACGCTGGACTACGCGGACTCCGGGATGGTCGGCTGGCCGAGCAACGACGCCCCCGGCTCTTTCTGGCGGACCCCCGTCGAGGAAGGCGCTGCCCGACTCGCGGAGCTCATGCGGCACTACCGACCCGACGTGGTGGTCACCTACGACGAGAACGGTTTCTACGGCCACCCCGACCACATCCAGGCCCACCGCATCACGATGGCCGCGCTGGAGATGACCGCGCTGACGCCGAAGGTGTACTGGACGACCATGCCGCGCTCGATGATGCAGCGCTTCGGTGAGACCCTGCGCGAGTTCCAGGAGGACATGCCGGAGCCGGATCCCGCCGAGGCGGCGGCGATGGCCGAGATCGGCCTCCCGGACGACGAGATCACCACGTGGGTGGACACCACCGCGTTCAGCGGTCAGAAGTTCGACGCCCTGGCCGCACACGCCAGCCAGGGCGAGAACATCTTCTTCCTCAAGATGGGCAAGGAGCGGTTCGCCGAGTTGATGGGCGTGGAGACCTTCGTACGCGTCAAGGACGGCGCCAGGGACCGCGTCAAGGACACCACCGGCGCCGCAGTGCCCGAGAACGATCTCTTCGCCGGACTGCGCTGATCCTCCCGGCGGGCTTCTCACGGCCTGCTTCTCACGGTGGGCCTCTCGACTTCGCCCCGGGCCTGCAGACCGCAGACCCGGGGCGTACCGGAACAGCCGACCGTCCGTGTCTCTCCGGGGCGGGCAGTACCGCCCGGCCTGCCGGGGGCCGTGGCCGGTATCGGCCCGCCCCTGTGCCGGGAATTCCGCCCCTGTGCCGGGAATTGCAAGCCGGACGCCATTTCCTGGATCCGTTGTCGCTGAGACAGAAACCGGACATGTCCAGGATCATTTCCATATCGACTCGGCCGTAGTGTCATCGGTGAAAGCAGGAAGCACCGCAACCGAATCGCCGCTGGAGATCATGATGCGTTCGCGCCTCGCCGCACGTTCCACTCGTCTCTTTCTCGCCGCCGCAGCCGTAGCGGCTCTCGCCGCAACTTCCACCTCCTGCAGCGCCGACGACACCGAGGACGCCCGTAGCTCCTCCGCGCCCTCCGCCGCAAGCTCCGGTCCCGCTTCCGGCGCCGGAATCTCCGCCGGCGCGTCCGGCTCCAGTGGCTCCGGTTCCAGCACGTCCAGCCCCAACGGCAGCTCCAACCCCAGCGGCAGCTCCGACTCCGGCTCCAGCGGATCCGATGACAAGACCGCGGCGTCCGGCGACGGCGGGAAGAGCGGCTACGGGCAGTCCTGCGGCACCAACGACCTGGACTTCACGGTCACCGCGAAGACGCAGGCCGGCGGGTACTACCTCGTCACCGCCAAGGCCAAGTCCGGCATCACCTGCTACCTGGACGTCAACACTCCCAGTGTGTCCTTCGGCTCCGGCGCCGACGGAGTCGCCTCCCCGGTCGGACAGGGCGGCGAAGACCCCATCAAGCTCACCGGATCCGCTGTCGCGTACACCGGTATCAGCCCCAAGACCACCGACAGCGAGGGCGGCAAGGAGTTCGAGAGCGTCATCATCGCCACCACCGACGACGATCCCGACCCCGCCGAACTCAAGCTCCCCGACACCGCCACCGTCGACAAGCCCATCGTCACCAACTGGTCCACCAACCCCTCCGAGACGATCCCCGTCATCGTCTGACCACCCGCACCGGCACCAGCCGGGACTCCGCCTGGTCCAGCCCGTCTTTGACGTGACCTCGCACCTCGTTCTCCACGCTGCCGTGCCCGTCGCCGGGCGGCGCCGACCGCCCCGTACGGGCCGGGTCACCCCTTCAGGGCCGCTCCCCGCCAGATCGTGATGTCCGCCTGGACGAACCCGAGCTCCGGCACCGCGGTCGACTTCACCTCGATCACGAGCAGCGCGATGTCGCCCTCGGCGCTCTTGATGCAGATTTCGCTCCCCTGGGCCGCCACCGCGAGCGGGAGGCTGTGGTTCGTGTCGCCCTCCAGGTACGCACGGCAGTCACCGAGGGTCGTGGCCGTCTCCGTGGGCATCAGCCCCAACACGGCTGTACGGGACACCAGTTCGCAACCCGCCATCTTGCATCCGAAGCGGAGCTCCCCCGTGCGGCCGTCCGCGTCCACGGTCGGATCGTCGAGGTTCACCGAGTTCTCCGTACCCAGTCTGACCAGTGGGTACGGCTGCGGCCTCGGGTCCCGGGGCGAGGCCGAGGGCGATCCCGGTGCGCCTCCGGCGGTGACCGTGTCGGAGGAGTCGGTGGAGGACAACGAGGAACCCGTCGCGGATGTCGACGGCCGCGCCCCCGCTCTCGTGGCGGATGCCGACGGCCCGGGGAAGAGCTGGTGGACGCCCTTGCGTGCCGCGTCCGCGACCGGCCCGGCCAGCGAGGCCACCAACAGTCCGCCCACGACCAGACCCGCGGCGGACGTCAGCGCGATGCGTCGCTTGCGCGCCTTGCGCTCCGCCGCCGTCGGCTGCGGCGGAGCCGGGGGGCCGGGGAAGCCGAACAGCGGCTGCGGGAGCCGCTGTTGTGGCCACGGCTGCGTCTGGGGCTGCCACGGAGGCTGCATACGCGTCTGTACCGGGGTGGGGTCGGGCAGCGGTGGCGGGATCACCACGTCGTGCTCGCTGAACTCCCGCCACACGGCCGGGGCGCCCTTCTCGGCGTCACCCCCCAGCCGCTGCCGGCACCAGTCCACGACTTCTGCCGGAGTGGCCCGCTCCGCCGGATCGAGGGACAGGCACTGAGCGAAGAGCGGACGCAGGGGCTCGGGCAGCAGGGAGAGGTCGGGCCCGGAGTGCACGATCCGGTACAGCACGTTGACGCCCTGGCCCTCGCCGTAGAGCGGCCTGCCCAGGGCCGCGAACGCCGCGGTCTGGGCGAGAGCGAAGACATCGGTCGCCGAGGTGATCTCTTCCCCGGACGCCTGCTCCGGGGCCATGTACGCGGGTGTTCCGACCGCGCGCCCCGTGGTCGTGTACGAGGTCCCGTCGGTCGCCTTCGCGATGCCGAAATCGATCACCCGCGGCCCGTCGGCGGCCAGCAGTACGTTCGACGGCTTCAGGTCCCGGTGCACGATGCCCTCCGCGTGGATGGCCTGCAACGCCTCGGCCATCCCCGCCATCAGCCAGAGCAGAGCCGGAGTCGACAGCGGACCACGCAGGGCCACGGCCTCCGACAAGGACGGCCCGGGCACGTACAGCGTGGCCAGCCAGGGCGGTTCACCCTTGGCGTCGGCGTCGATCAGCTCGGCGGTGTACGCCCCCCGGACCCGCTGGGCCGCCCTGATCTCCCTGCCGAACCGCCGCTGGAAGTCCGGGTCGTCCGCCAGCTCCGGCCGTACGACCTTGATCGCCACCGGCCGGCCGCCCGGGGTGTACGAGAGGTACACCCTGCCCATACCCCCGGCGCCCAGCCGCGCGACGAGCCGGTAGCCACCGACCACCGGCGGATCCGCCGCCTGAAGCGGCTGGAAGGCATCCCTGACTTCGCTCATCGGCCCGCTCCCCCACTCTGCCGCGTCGGCCAACGCGAGCAGCCTACGTGGCAGGACCACGGAGGTGTCCCGCAGGGGCGAACGGCAGGCGAGCGGGGCGGTGTTCGCGTCGATGGGTCCGCGCGGCGACCACTGCTCACCAGCGCCCGAACGCAGAGCGCCCGGCCGGGAGGATCCCAGCCGGGTCGCGTCAGGTCGGATCAGATCCGATCAGCGGGTCGGACCAGCAGGTCAGATCGTCGGCGTGTCGTCGACGATCTCCTTGTGCGGCTCGACGATGAACTTCCAGCCGTCGCTGGGCTCCAGGAACCGTACGCGGGTGGGGTAGATGTCCAGGGCGCGACGGTCGCGGTTCTGACCGTTCGAACCCTTCCGCGCCCGGGCCGGCTCCTCGTACAGGTCGACCTTGACGTCCGGCACCGCGACGGTTTCCTCGCTCCAGCGCTGGACGACGCCCGCGCCGAACGCCTCACGCGCGGAGGCGTAGAGCGAGTCCAGGGACTCCTTGCTCCCGTTGGGTACGAAGAGGGCGAGGTTCAGCAGGACGCCCGCGCTCTGCAGGACCTCGATCGCCTCCCCCGCCTCGTCGGCGGCCCAGATGCCGCCCTCGTCGGCGTTGTCCGGGAGGACGTGGACCTCTTCGCCGAAGACCGTCTTCGCGACGAAGGACCCGCCTTCGAAATCCTTGCCCGGCGCCGTGAGGAATGCCGGGGCATAGCAGTCGAGAGAGAGGCCGTCCACCTCTGCCGGAACAAAAATGTTGTCCTGGGGCCCCAAGCCTGAAATCTCGTCAGCCGTAAGACGTCGAGCCGTAACCTTCTCGGTGTTCACGCCATTCCCCTTTTGCTCGCGGCGTTCTGTGAATTCATTAATACTCTACCACGAAAATGATCAACCAAGAGTTGTCCCGGATTCCGCGGCGGACCGGTACACAACCTCAAGTCCCTTGCCCCGCAAGGCGGGCAACGACAGCTGCACGGCAGGTCCGCAGACGTTCCCAGCAACACGAAGAGGCACACGTCCGGCACATTCCACGCGGCCAGGGATGATTACGGACAGCCTTCGACCGGACGCCGGGCGCCTTTCTGAAGTCCACAGCATTTGCCCGTGTTCCATTTCACCGAAGGGTACGATCCGCCTCCACCGAAACGTCGAGGAGAATTTCACATTCCCGACCACATGCGAATGTGAGCACAGCGGATCCCACCCGTCGCGGAAGTTCCTGGGGCTCTTTCGCAGCGGGGCGACCGGTTCGCGGCCCGGCAGCTCGTTTCCCGGCCGGGCGGCCGGCCCGGTCGCCCGGCGCGCGAGGACACCGGCTCAGCCGATGGTGACGGTACGTGCCCAGGGCGGCGGGGTGTCCGGTACGTAGTCGGGGTCGCCCTCCGCCTCGCGGGCGGGACGGGGGAAGAGGCCGACCACGGTGCGGCAGGGCGGCGCCACGGCGGGCCAGGGCGTCTGGCCGTCCGTCAGGGCGACGACCACGTCCGGTCGGGGCCGGGAGCGGAGCGCCCGGGCGAAGCCGGAGCGGAGATCCGTCCCACCGCCGCCCAACAGCTCGATGCCCTCGGCGCGGCAGAGCGGCACGGCGATCCCGGCCGCCGCGTCGCAGGAGATCACCGAGACGAGGTCCCGCCGCCCGCCCACCGCACGGGAGATCGCCGCCACCTCCAGCAACGCGCTGCCCAGCTCGGCGTCGCTCACCGACCCCGAGGTGTCGATCACGACGCAGACCCGGGGCGGCATCCGGCGCAGACTCGGCAGGAGCACTCCGCGGAGGCCGGCCGAGCGCCGGGACGGGCGCCGGTAGCTGTGGTTCTCCCCCACCCCCGGTGCACTTGCCGCGGAGTGGATCGCCGCCCCGAGCAACCGCCGCCAGGGCTGCGGGGGATGGAACACCTCGTCGGCCCACCGGCGCCATCCCTCCGGGGCGTTGCCCGGCCGGCCCCTGATTCCCTCGGCGACCCGGAAACGGACGGCGTCCCGCTGCTGCCTGCTCAGACCGTGCGCGCCGCCGGCCCCCCGGTCCCACCGACGCACCTGGCCGTCGGCGCCGCTGCCGCAGTCCAGCCAGGTCAGGTTCCCGGTGAGCCCCGACATCGACGCCGTCCGGAGGTACTCCTCCATCAACAGCCCGTCGGGCAGTTTCAGCAGCGACGGCAGCACCACTCCCGTGGGCATCGGCAGGCCGTCGCCGTAGATGTCGTCGTTGATCTCGAAGTCGGCGGCGATGTTGCGCCGCAGCCGCTCGCGCGGCCCGTACTCCTCGTGCTCCCGCCCGTAGCGTTCGCCCCGTTCGTGATGGTCCCTGAGCAGATGGGAGACCTCGTGCACCCAGACGCCCGCCAGTTCCTCCACCGGGGTGCGCGCCACGAAGCCCGGAGAGACGTAGACGCGCCAGTGCGCGTCCACCGCCATGGTCGGCACCGACCGGTCCTCCACCACGTGCAGCGCGAAGAGGGCGCCGGCCAGGTACGGGCGGACCTTCACCGCGTGCAGACGGCCGGCGAGCAGCTTCTCCCTGTCCAGCGGGAGCCCCGGGCCGCCGTGTACCGTGCCGGATCCACCCGCGGGCCCGGGTGCGGTGTCCGCCACCGGGCGGGGCGGGGCGGGACGGGCCATCGGGCGCGGCAGCGGGCGCTCCGTACCCCCGCTCATCGGCGTGCCGGCGTGGTGCGCACGGTGCCGTCCGCGACCGCGACCCGGTGCACCGACTGGTCCGCCCGCCGGGCGAGGCCGATCACCGCCACCAGCCGCTCCACCGCCTCCGGCACCTCCCAGTCGTCGCGCCGCAGCGAGGCCAACGCCGTCGCCGGGGCGACCAGGAGGTCCGGAGCCCCGGTCTCCAGGGCCCTGACCAGCACCGCCCAGCCCGCCTCCCACCGCGGCCGCTCGGGCCGCGCTCCGACGGCGGCGACCACCGCTTCCAGGGCCGCCTGCCGCAGATCGCCCCGTGCCGGCAGTTCGGCGGAGGGTGGATCGGCGAGCAGCGTTTCCGGGTCCGGCAGATCCATCCGGTCCAGATGGGCGAGGAGTTCGAGCCCCGGCCCGTCTCCGACCGTGCCCCGCACCAGCAGTGCCAGCACCTCGCGGGAGGCTGAGGCCGCCGTACCGAAGGCCAGCAGGGTGAGCGCGGCTTCCCAGCTCCGGGGCGAGGGCCAGGCACCGCCGCGCCGGGTCTCCGTACTGGGCAACCGGTGGATCAGCGTCGGACGGGCTTCCAGGAATCCGCAGACCGCGCGCCGGGCGAAGGCCACCGCTTCCGGCAGCCGTTCCGGCGCCAGGCTGGGCAGCTCCGCCCGGGGCCAGACGCCGCCCAGCCCGCGCACCACCACCTCCCGGTCGTGCGTCCAGTACAGGTGCACGAACCGGTTGGCCAGCGGCGGGCTCAGCTCCCATCCGTCCGCCGCCGAGGCGCTGGGGTTGGCCGCGGCCACGATGCGTACCCCGGACGGCAGTTGCAGCGCGCCGACCCTCCGCTCCAAGACGACCCGGAGCAGCGCGGCCTGGACGGCCGGTGTCGCGGTGGACAACTCGTCCAGGAAGAGCAGCCCGCGTCCGGCCCTGACGAGCTCCACCGCCCACTGCGGCGGCGCCATCGGCACGCCCCGTACTTCCGGGTCGTCGCCGACGATGGGCAGGCCGGAGAAGTCGGTCGGCTCGTGGACGCTGGCGATCACGGTCGTCAGCGGCAGGTCGAGGGAGCCGGCGAGCTGGGTCAGGGCCGCGGTCTTGCCGATGCCCGGCTCGCCCCAGAGCAGCACGGGCAGGTCCGCGGAGACGGCCAGGGTGAGGGCTTCGAGTTGTTCGTCCGGGCGGGACTCGGTGGTGGTCGCGCGCAGGAGGTTCAGGAGGTCGCCGGCCACGGCGAGGCGGGTGCCGGTCGGAGCGGTGGCGGACCCGGACAGGCCGGGGGCGGTGGCATGGGTGGGCAGAAGGGTGCTGGGGGTCATGGGCATCACCTTGGGTGGAAGAGGACGACAGGACGTACGGGACTGGATGCGCGGTGCCGGCACCCGGGTCTGGCGAGGTGATCAGGCCATGCCGGTACGGGGCCGGGCCCGGCGGCTCAGCTTGGAGCGCACCGCGTGGGGTGTACGGCGGTCGGGGCGAGGGCGGTGGCCCGTCTCCGGGTACCTCGGGTCCGCAGCCCTACCGCCCGCCGCCGTGCCGGCCGCGGGGTGCACGGTGACCAGGCCCGAGCGGAAGAGTCCGTGATCGATACGGCGGGCCGCGGCCGACTCCAATTCGTCCCGCAGCGGCCCTTCACGCAGGACCGCACCGGGCCCGAGCAGCCCCTCGACCACGGCCAGAGCGCCGGCGACGTCTCCGTGGCCCAGCCGCTCCCGGACCGCGGGCAGCGTCTCCGGGTCGCGGTGCGCCTCGTCGATGGCGCGCAGGCAGGGCAGTGGAGGTCCGCCGAGCGCGACCAGCAGAGCCTCGCGGCGCAGTTGCGCCGCACCGTGATCGACGGCCGTCAGCACCCCGTCCCGCAGCGCGATCCGGTGGACCTCGCCCCGGCACGCGACCCGGTGCGGATCACCGGCGGGGGACATGGGGACGGCGCCGGGTCCCGTACCGGGCGACGCCGGTGGGCCCGACGCACGGTCTAGCGCCGCGGCGACGAGGGGATGCAGCCGGTCTGCGGCGATCAGCCCCGCTCGGAGCAGCTCCAGATCCGGCAGGACCCGGGCAGCCGCCTCCGGCAGCATCGGGAGCGCCGCGACCTCCTGCGGAGGCAGCGGCTCGCGCAGCTGCCGGAACGTCGGGGCATGGCTGTCGTCGGGGGCGACGAGTTCGAGTACGGCGCGGCTCCGCGTGCCGAGCCGCACGGTGAAGGCGCCGCGAGGGAGCCCCTCGGCCCGCAGCAGCAGCTCCGCCTCGGCTGCCCAGTCCGCCACCGCCCACGAACCGTCGCGGGTGTCGGGGAGCTCCGGCACGGCAGGCCGGGCGAGTACGTGGGACGGGCTGGGCCGCGCCGGGGACGGTGCCCAGCCCGCGCCGCACCGCCGGGCCAGCTCGCCGCTCTGCTCGTGGTCCCAGAGATGCCGGTGGAGGTCGAGCCGGAAGCGCCGGTCGGGGCGCGGGTGCGGATGGTGCGTGGGAGCGTCGTTCCCCGTCCCCTCCCGGAGGGCATGTTCCGTCCCCTCCCACAGCGCCAGGGACATCCGTTGCCCGAAATCCGCCTGAGCCGGGGGTGTCCGCACCACCAGGTGGAGCGGCGGGGAGCCCTCGCGCCGGTACTGGGCGAGGGAGAGGGTCAGGCCGTCGCGGAGTCGTCCGTCGGGGGCCTTACGGGGCATGTGCCAGCGGAGCAGGTCCGGCGCCAGCCGGCGCAGGTCCGCCCGGATCCGGCGGGCGAGAAAGGTGCCGTGGCGGTGGCGCACGGCGCGCAGATCGAGGTCGACGTCGACCCGGGCGGCGGCGCAGGCCCCGGCCCAGTCTCCTGCGGCACGCCGAGCGGCCGCGGTCTCGATCATGGACGGTGGCACGGCGTACTCACGCACGCGTTGCCACATCAGCAGGTGGGACGGAATCGTGTTCGCAGGACGAAGTGCCATCAGCACTCACCTTGCGCGGACGATTCCCCCGATCCGTACGAGGAGTTGTCAGTCATCGTCGGCATCTTAGGCACCGCGGTGGAGTTCTGTCAGGCCCCTTTTCTCCGACCGCTCCACTCACGACGGACGGCTGGGCCCGGCTGCCCCGGCAGGGCACCTCCGGCTCACCGCACGGGGAAGCCGAAGGAGTACCCCTGCTCCTTGAGCCAGGGCAGCACCTCGCGCAGGGCGTCCACGGTCTCGGCGCGGTCACCGCCCGCGTCGTGGAAGAGGACGGTCGGGCCGTCGGCTATCTCGCTCTTGACGGTCGCGACGATCGTCTCCACCCCGGGGTGCTCGAAGTCCTTGGTGTCGACGTTCCAGCCCAGCGGGCGCATCCCCCGGGAAGCGGCCAGCTGCCGGCTGTAGGGGGTGAAGGCGCCGCCGGGAGCCCGGTAGTACATCGGCCGGACGCCCCCGGACGCCTCGGTGATCATGCGCTCGGCGTCCAGGATCTCCTTGGACTGGTAGGCCTCGGACTTCTTGTCCATGGCGGTGTCGTGCGAGATCGTGTGGTCGCAGAGCCGGTGCCCGTCCGCCACGACCGCCTTGACCAGGTCCGGGTACGCCTTGGCCTGCGTGCCCACCATGCAGAACGTCGCCTTCACGCCGTTCTCCTTGAGCAGTTCCAGCACCTTCGGCGTCCAGGTCGGGTCCGGCCCGTCGTCGATGGTGATGTTGACGCCCTTGGGGCCCTGGTCGGAGGCGTGCACGATGCCCACCGCCACGGGGCGGACGGCGGGTGCCGAGGCGTGGGCCTGCGGCTGACGCTGGACGGAGGTGTCGGCCTGTGCCGTCCACATGGAGGCGACGGCGGCCGCCCCCGTCACTCCCAGCGCCGCCGCGAAGACCTTGCCGTGCCATCCCTTTCCCTTGTGCCTCGCCATGTCCGCCCGCCCCTTTTGCCGTGTCCGTCGGTGCCGTGCCGCGCCCGCCGGTGCCAATGTCCGATGCCGTGCACCCATCTAGTCATGCGAACAGCAGCACGAGGAAGCTCGGTTACCGATCACGGACAAAGCTGCAGGGGGGCGGCGACATACGAAGGGATTCCGCGACAGGTGTAGAGCGCATCGATCCCCGCAACCTGCGGGGGCCGGGGCGGTCCCGGGGTCGGTACGGTCGCCCGCACGGCTACGCACACGGCAGCCGGGGAGCCACCGCCTTCGCGTACGACTTCACGAAAGCCCGCAGCCCGTCGACGTCTGCCTTGTGGCCGGGGCGATACACGTTGTTCGCCAGCACCGAGTAACTTCCGGCCTTCCACTGCGCGTTCCGGCAGGGAACGACCACCACGGCACCCAGATCCCAGTATGCGATCTTTCCGCCCTCAGCTTCGTACAAGCCACCGCGACCACGGTGGTACGCCCCAGCCTTCAGGGCGGTGAAGTTGCCTTCTCGCCACTCGCCTTCCGTCTCGAACATGATCCTCCCGTCGATGCGTACCGAGCAGGTCACCCTCAGCCCCTGCCCGGCGTCACTCTTCCGCTGCTCGATCTCCTTGCCCGGCGGCAGAAGGGGTTCCAACAGATCGCTGTCGACGGGAGTCCCGCACAGCGACGAAGGCACCGCGTATTCGCGCTCCTCACCGCATCCACCGAGGACGGCCACCAGCGGTACCAGGCCGACCAGGGCAAGCGCACGCACAACCCGTCGGCGCATCATGTCGCATCGCTCGCCTGGTACCACGCAGTTCCCTCACCATGACTGTTGCCGGCCTGAGTCCGTGCCGCGTTCTGCAATTGGGCGACGGTGTCCGGGTCCGTGAACGCACCGCCCTGGTTGCTGAGAATCGCCCTGTTCACAGCCGCCGCGCTGGAATCCAGAATCGCGTCCCGGCCTGCGGCGTACTTCTCGCCTGCCTCCTTCGACGCATCCTCGGCGGAATCCTTGGCCACCGATTCGAGAATGCTGCTGGTGATGTCCTCCTGCGCCCAGCCCAGCACCTCCCCGGCCACGGGCACACGCTCACCGACCCCGCCCAGGCCCATGCCCATGCCCATACTGACGATCCGGTTCACCCACTTCGCCTTTCCTTCCGCCGCCTCGTTGAACTCCGCGTCCTGCGCGGTGTGGTAGTCGATGACCGCGTCGGAGCGGGCCCCGCTCATGATGCCCGCGATGGCGGCGCCGGGCGCCACGGCGGCGCTCACACGGCCGTCGACCGAACCCACCGACGTGGTGACGCCGTTGATCGCCTTGTCCACGAGATCCGAGGTGTATGCCTGCTGCGCGCTGGTGATCGAGCCGTACGCGTCCGGATCCTGGCCCACGACCGCGAGGAAGTTCATCGCCTTGTCCGTGTCGAACGAAGCAGGCTCACCGAACGACGGGAAGGTATCGGCCGACTCCCTGTACATGGTGCGCTGGAAATCTCCCATGTACTCCGCGGCGATGTCGCCCATGCTGTCGCGCATCGCGTGGAGCGGACCAGTCTTGATCTTGTCCGTGTCGCCGCTCTCGTTGTGAGCCAGAAGCTGGGGATTCTCTCCGAAGTGCGCCACCACGCGCTCCGTCAACCGCCCCATTTCGGCGGTGTGCTTCACCGCGTCACCTCCGTCGTCGTCGTACGCGCGGCCCGTTGTCGCCGCCTCCAAGGCGTGGCCCAGCGCGTCGGGTCCATGGTCGAAGGCGTCCTCCGCATCGCCCCCGACGGGCACCATGAGCGTGTCGCTGGGCCAGGCGAAGTCCTTTCTCAGGAACTCACTGAGGTAGTCGTAGCCCAGCGTCTCGCCCTTCTTGACGCTGCCGTCCTCCGCGTAGACCGTCGGCGTGTGCTCGTCGTCGAAGAACTGCAGCGCCGCCTCGGGACTGTGGCCGAGGCCTTCGAGGACGCTGCCCAGTGGGTCGTATCCGGCGCCGACCGCACCCGACGGGTTGAACCCGTAGTCGCGGTCGCCCAGCCCGGAGGGCCTGTCCCGCATGAAGAAGTCCGGGTTGTCGTGGTGCAGCTGGGTGATGTGCTCCGCGATCGGGTTGATGAAGCTCGGATCGTAGTGCCCGTACCGCAGCATGCCTCCGAGAACCTGATAGCCGTACGGCCCACCCACCCCGAACTTGTCCACGGTGATCCGCTGCGTGCCCAGCTTGCGGAACTCCGCGCCCCAACTGGCGGGCACATGCGTTGCGTTGTCCGGGTCGGTCGCCGTCGCCAGCGAAACCCCCATGTTCCGCTGGAACTCCTTGGCCAGCGCGAGGCGCGTCTTGTTGTTCCCCTCGGTGCCGTCGAGCGACATGCTTCCGTAGAACTCGAGGACGTCCTCGGGTTCGCCGAGCCCCTTGAAGAACTCCGTGGTGAACTCGGGGTCCGAGCGGTTGTACCTCATGATGCTGTTGAGTTCGGTGAAGTCCTTGTCGCTGATTTTCGCCCCGGCCTTGGCCAGTTCCAGCGCGCGCTGCGCCTGGGCGTCGTCGAGCGACTCGTACGTCTTGTGGCCGAAGTCGTACGGGTCCGATCCATGCGCCTTCGCCAGGGCCCTGGTCACCGACGCATCGATCTCCGCCGCGTGGGCGACCATTCCGGCCACCCGGTTCGCGAGTGCCTGCGCCGCGTCGATGTCCGCCTGCGCGTGCTCGTCGGTGTCGCCCCGGCGGTGCGGGAAGAACCAGCGCACGCCGCCGTTCCCGGTGTCCTCCAGAGCCGCGCCGATCGCGGGGGCATCCGTCTCGACGGCGGTCCGTACGCTCTTCTGAATCCCCACGAGCTCCTGGTGCGCGTCGTTGAGGAGCGCCCAGATGGTGGCTGCCTCCGCGTGGGCGTCGGCGAACTCCTTCGAGGTCTTCCTGATGAAGTCACGGGTCACCCCGGCGTTCACGCCCTCCCAGCGGGCGGAGTCGGACTTCGCCAGCAGCCCCTTCTCGGCGCTCTCCGCCAGAATCCTGAGGTGGTCGACGGTCCGTTTCCAGTCCGCGACGGAGGTACCGAGCCTGCCGAGATCCACGTCGGCGACGTCCCTGAGACCCAGACCGGTCATGTACGCGCCCCTACTTGAAGTACTCGTTGAGCCGGGAGACGGGTATCTCCTCGCCGTTGCGCTGCCGCAGGGATGCCCCGATCAGGGCGTCGTCGTGGGCGTGCAGCGCCTTCGAGTAGTCCAGGTGGTTCGATATGTGCGCGCAGGCCTGGAGCAGAGCCTTCATCTGTCCGTCCCACACCGACACGGTGGTTTCCAGGGTGGCGCCCAGGGTGAAGTGGTGGCTCTTGAGCGTCGCCGCGGCCTGCATGGTGGACCCGGCGCCCGTCTTGTCCATCCCCGCGCCGGCTATGTCCGCCTGCTTTCCGAGCCGGCTGTGCAGCACGAACGCCTCGTGACCGACGGCACCGAGGTCGTCCTGATGGGCCACGAAGTCGCCGCTCCCCTTGCCACCGGTGCCTTGGTCCGCCGGCAACTGGTTGAGCCGCATGGACGCCGAACGCTGCTCGCCGACGTGTGACTTGATCTGTTCCCACTCGTTCCAGGCCACGCTCGGACCTTCCCCCGTTGAACTTTCGTTCCCTGCTGACCACCCAAATTAGAAAGGTGATTCGCAGTCGACAAGAAGGTTTCCGGCCTACCAGCGCCGTGTTGGCCTGCACTGAAGGGAAGAATTGAGCCGTCCTGAACCATTCGGTTCGCGAATGCGTCGATCGCACCGACCACGCGGGAGCTGCCCGGGCCCGACGCCCGTTCGACGCCCGGGCAACGCGGGAACGGCCGTCGGCCGATAGCCGGCGACCGTTCGACAGGTTGCGGATTCAGCTCCGGGAGGCTCGACGCCAGAGGTAGGCCCCCCTGGAGGCACGCCTCACCCCCCGGGGCCTCACCCCCCGCTCCCTCAGGCCCTCACCCCCGCCCGAACACCGCCCCCCGCGAGCCCAGCCGCAGGAACACCGTCTCGCCCGTGGCGTCGGCGAGGCCGTCGTTGTCGGTGACGGCGTAGACCTGGCCGTCGGCGCCCACGGTGAGCCCTTCGAGCTTCTCCTGGGTCCAGCCGTTGGTGGCCCGGAGTTCGGGCAGTACGTCCTGTGCCAGAGTCTTCGGGAGCACCTGCAACGCACCTGCTGCGGCTGCTGACTTCGGCAGGTCCACCGTGTAGATCCGCTTGATCGTGGCGGCGGGGCCGTTCAGCTTGTCGCGCTCGATGAGGGCCAACTCGTCTCCGACCACCGTGATCTCGGAGAGTCCGATCCAGTCGCCCGGCGTGGTCGTGGTGCCGAGCTGGTAGCCGTACCAACTCCAGGTGCCGGCCTGGACGTCGTACCGGCCGAGGCGGACGACGCCGGTGGGGTCGCCCTTGACCTCGCGCTGCAGGGTGGCCCAGACGATCTCGTGGCCCTGGCGGTCGGTGGTGGCGGTGACGCCTTCGAAGCCCTGTTTCGTCAGCCCCGCGGCGATGTCGGCGGGGAGTGGGACGACCTGGCGGGTGGTGCCGTCGCGGTCGAGGCGGACCAGTTGGTTGCCGGCGCCCGTCGCGCCCTCCACCGCGAGCCAGAATCCGCCCTGCGGGCGGGCGTAGAGGCCCTCGGCGTCGTAGCCGACCGGGTTGCCCGCCGCGTCCTTGACCGGGAGGGCGCGGGTGATGACCGCGGGGCGGCGGGCCGTGTCGATGGTCATGATCCGGGTGAGGGAGTACGCCGCGTCGGTGACGGTGTACAGCTCGTGCGGCCTGCCGGGTGCGGCGGAGAGGGCACCGAGCGCGCCCCAGCCGATCGGGGCGCCGGTGGAGTCCGAGGCGGAGAGGATGCCCGGGAACGCGGGGGTGCCGTTGCCCAGCCGGAAGAGGCTGACGGAAGCCCGTACGTTGACCGAGGCGTCGTCCTCCTCGCTGGAGACCACGAGCAGGTCCCGCGACGGGATCGGCAGCAGCCCCTCGGGGCCGTTGGTGGTGGGCAGGATCTGGCGGAAGACGGGGGCGGTCGGGCGGGTCAGGTCGTAGACGGCGACGTAGTTGCTCCGCTCGGAGCCGACGAAGGCGTACCGCACCCCGTGGAAGGTGGCGACCACCACGCCCTCGGGCTCGGTGCCCTTCTTCGCCGAGCGGTCCTCGTCGTGGAGGCCGTAGCGGACGGCGAGCCGCTCGAAGCTGTTGCCCGCGTCCCAGGCGACCTTGCCGGTACGGCTGTCGAAGACGGACCAGCCGCGGGTGCCACCCTTCCAGTCGCCCTCGTTGGCGGTCGCGAGGTAGCGGTCGTCGATCCAGCCGATCGCGTCGGGTTCGCGCGGCACGTCGGTGATCGAGCCGGTCTGGTCGATCACGCCGTCCTTGACCGTGTCGATGCCGTGCACCGTGTCCGTACCGGCGCTGAACGCCTTGGTGATCCGGCCGGTCGGCAGGTCGATCAGGGCGACGCCGTTGTTCTCCTGGAGGGTGACGGCGAGCTGGTCGCGGCTGTTGACGGAGACGTACTCGGGCTCCGGGTCGGTGGGCTCGGTGAGGCCGGCGGCCGCCAGTACGGGCAGCGCGCCGCCGTCGGGGCGGGTGAGCGGAACCGGCCGGGTA
This sequence comes from Streptomyces sp. NBC_01335, assembly GCF_035953295.1. Taxonomy (GTDB): domain Bacteria; phylum Actinomycetota; class Actinomycetes; order Streptomycetales; family Streptomycetaceae; genus Streptomyces. The sequence goes on along the minus strand of NZ_CP108370.1, from coordinate 4,158,849 downwards.
CGCCACTGCTGCGGCGAGGCGCCCTTCAGATCGACGATCTGCACGAAGCCGGCCGGGGCCTGCGGCAGGTCGCCCTTTCCGCCGCCGGCCGGGGTCGCGTCCTCGTCGCGCTCGTTCTCGATCGCGATGGCGGCGTACCGCTTGTCCTTGGTGATCGCGATGGAGTCCGGCTGACCGCCCAGGTCGAAGCTGCCGACCCGGCGGCGGTCGCGCAGCGAGATGACGTCGAGGCGCCCGGAGGGGTGGGCGTAGTCGGGGCTGGTGTTGACCACCACGAGGACGTGGTCGCCGACCACGGCCACGGAGGTCGGCTCGTCCTCGGCGTCGCCGAGCCCGGCCAGCGACAGCGTGCCGAGCCCGCGCGGCTTGCCGGGGTCGCTGATGTCGAGGAAGCCGATACGGCGGGCCAGGGCGTCGGTGTAAACGAGGGTCCGGCCGTCCTCGCCGGTCGCCGAGATCTCGGCCACGGTGGCCGTGGCCGGGTCCTCACCGGCGGGCCGGTTCTGGAAGACCGGGTAGGTCGCGGTGCGCTGGAAGGCGACCGGCCCCCGCGCCTGCTGGTGCGCGCTCGCCGCACCGGTACCGGCCAGCAGGCCACCGGCCACGACCAGGGCTCCAAGTGCTGCGTACGTTCTCTTCGGGGGCATCTGTCCTCCGTTGCGCGCGACGTGCGCGGCGATCCACGACTGAGACGGCCGCGATGGTCCCAGCTACGGGCGATCGGGAGGCGGCGGAGGCGTGAACTCCGGGCAAATGCCATCCGCGCGGCGGAGCCGGCCCACGTCTGGCCCGGCCGACTCCCCTACGGATGACGGGGGTTGAAGGCCGGACCGGACCGTTCGGATCACCGTGCGGGGGTCACCACGCCGACGGTGCCGGGGGCGCGACGACGGGCGGGCGGTCGTCGCAGGTGAGGGTGTTGGGCAGCTGCCAGGCGCCGAACCAGGGGCCGGTGGTGCCGCCGCCGTCGTTGCCTCCGAGGTCGGTCAGGGTGAACTCCGACCCGGTGGAGGGAAAGTTGAACGATCCGCAGTTGTTGATGCCGACCGCGCCGACGTTGCGGGCGTCCACGTTCTCGAAGGATGCCGACCCGGCGGCGCGGGCGCTGATCACCGAGGTGCCGGTGCCGTCCACCCGTACGTCCTTGAAGTGCACGTTGCTGATCCGGTAGGTGTCCTTCACGGGCCAGTCGGCGACCAGCATGAGGGCGTTGTAGGTGGAGTCGAGGTAGCTGTCGCCGGTGACCCGGATGTCGGCGTCGATGTTCCGCTCCAGTGCGTAGAACCAGAGGGCGCCGAGCCCGATGTTCCAGTTCAGCTCGTACGTACCGGCGCGGACGGTGGTGTTGCCGGTGAGGTGGAGGTATCCGGCGAAGGGTTCGGCGCCGAAACGGGAGCCGACGTGCAGGGCGCTGCCCTCGCGGACCGGGTCGGCGACGAGGTTGTGGGAGACGGTGGTGTCCGTACCGCCGTAGATCGCGATGCCGTTGGCGAGGACCGGGGACTGCACGGTGTTGTGGTCGACGGTGTTGCGCGCGTCGGCGCTCTTCTCCGACCAGAGGGCGATGGCGTCGTCGCCGGAGTTGCGCACGAAGTTGTTCGTCACGACCGAATCGGTCACGCCGGTATGGAAGTTGAGGCCGTCGGCGATCTGGTCGGTGATGGTGTTCCCGGTGATCCGCAGGTTCGACATCGGGCCGTCGAACCACATGCCGACCTTGGTGTGGTGGACGTGGAGCCCCTCGATCACGGAGTCGCTGAGCGACCCGCCGACGCCGTTGACCTGGTCGGTGTCGATGCGCTCGCGTACGTCTCCCTCGATGGCGAAGCCCGAGAGGCGTACGTGGTGGCTGCCGCCGGACGCCGCGTCCTTGCCGTAGAACCCGACCCCGGTGTGGACGGAGCCGTCGGCGGCCGGGGTGTCCAGCGTGACCTGGCTCCCCTTGATGATCGTGTACCAGCTTCCGGCGCCCTCGATCGTGATGTCGTCCACGACGATGTGCCGGTTGACCTGGTACGTACCCGGCGGGATGTAGACGGTGAGGTGCGCGCGCCGGGCGAAGGCGATGGCGCGGTCGATCGCGCCGGCCGAGTCCCTCCGGCCGGTCGGGTCCGCGCCGAAGGCGAGTACGTTCGCCGCGAGGGGGAGGAAGCGCGGCGGCGCCACCAGCTGCGAGTCGAGGACGTCGACCGTCGTCGGCACCGCCCCGGCACGTACGGGCACGGACAGCCGGACGGTGTCGCCCGCCCGGTAGGTACGGCCCAGCGCCAGGCGCTGTTCGTCGTAGAAGTGGCTGGGCCGGAACGGCTTGTCGATCACCGGGGCGGGACTGGTGGCGGCGGGTACGCAGCCGCACTCCGTGATCCACCAATCGTCGTGCAGCAGACCGGCGTCGGGGTCGTTGGAGAACGGATACTGGTTGTACAGCCAGGAGTACCGGGACGTCAGTGTGAGGGTCTTCCTGGTCACGGGCGTACGCCCGTGACCGGCCGCCCCGGTCGCGGTCACGTCGAGCGGGGCGGTGATGCCGCCGCCGTTCGGCGCGTCCGGGATGCTGTACCGCACGGTGATCGCGTTGGCGGCGTCCGGCAGCGTGAACTCGACGTACTGGCCCGGCTCCAGGGTCACCGCCCGCCGCCCGGACGCCTCCGCCGGGAGGGTGTACGCGCGCCGGTCGGGGCCGATGACTTTGCCGTCGGTGACGGCGTTCTCCGCCTCCTGCTCGGCCGTCCCCAGGTCCGCGCCGGCCCCCGCCACCAGCGCCGGGTCCAGTCCGGCGCGGGTCACCACCGGGGCGGCCGCCCCGGAAGCGCCCGTACCGGTACGGGTACCGGCGGCGTCGGCCTGGGCCGTACCGCCGCCGAGACCGAGGCAGATCCCCGCGGCGGCGACGACGGCCGCCACGGTTCTCCGTCCCGCCCTCCGTCTGCTGCTCCGTGCCATCCGTGCCATCGCCAGCTCGATTCTCGTGTCGGGCGCGAACCGCCCGGGACGTTCGAGGCGGATCGGGCGTCGTGAGGTGAGGCGACAGTAGGGACCCGGCACGGGCCACCACAAGGCTCGTGCGTGAGGTTTTCCTGTTGCTTCTCGCCCAACAGGCATGCCTCTATTGCTTTTTTGCAGCACTTTGATGGTTCATTGCAGGTGGCTGGGGCGGGAAGAGGAGCCGGAGGGCGAGCCCGGGGCGCCACCGGACGCCGAAAACGCACTGCCCACCTGTTGACGACGAGTTAACTTAGGCTAACCTTCCTTTGTGGCGAAAACCCTCAGGCTCATGCCGAAGCATCCCGTTCTGTTCCGCGGCGAAGTGGTCCGCAGCGTGCGCTTCTCCCCGTCGATGCAGCGGGTGACGATCACCGGCGCCAACCTCGGGGACTTTCCCTGGCGGGGATACGACCACTGGTTCCGGCTCTTCCTGCGCCGACCGCACCAGGAAGAGTTCCTCATGCCGGAGCTCGCCGGTGCGCAGCGCTGGTGGGACCCGTACTACGCCCTCCCCGAGGACGTGCGGCCGCACTGCGCCAACTACACCGTGGCCGACTTCCGCCCCGAGGCGGCCGAGATGGACATCGACTTCGTGGTGCACTCCGGCCCCGGCGGCGAGCCCGAGGGCGGCGCGGCGACCAGGTCGCGCTGCTGGACCAGGGAGGCATCTTCGACCGCCCGGACGACGCCACCGAGGTACTGGTGGTCGCGGACGAGAGCGGCCTGCCGTCGACGGCAGGCATCCTCCGCTCCCTCCCGCGCGACACGGTGGGACGGGTCATCCAGGAGATCCCGCTCGCCGAGGACCGCCGCCCGCTCGACGCGCCGCCCGGCGTCCTGGTGACCTGGGTCGTCCGCGACGACGCGACCGCAGTGCCCGGCACCGCCGCCCTGGAGGAGCTCCGCCGCCACACCACCGTGGACGCGGCCGGGTACGCCTTCGTCGTCGGCGAGTCCACCCTCGCCACCGAGGGGCGCCGCCACCTCGTCCGCGCGGGCCTGCCGAAGGACCGGATCACCTTCTCCGGCTTCTGGAAGAGCGAGCGGGCGGAGCGGGTCGCGCGCGTCGCCGCCTGAGGGCCGGCATGGGGGCGCAGGCCGCACGGTGATCCGTGCGGCCTGCGCCCCCATGCCCGTTCCGGGGTTGGCCGACGCGGCTCCGCAACGACACCCAGGTTCACATTCATAGACAGCAATCATGTACACGTCTATTGACGTGTACATGGCACGCACTTACTGTCCGATGGAGGCGATTGCTCCGCTTGGACCGGTACCCGGTCGCCCGCCCGGTTCATGTACCCGAACCGTGCCGTCGCCACACGGCGGCACCGGTTCATCCCCGTTCCTCCCCCCACGGCTCCGCCGCGCCCCCGTCGCGGCGGACCGGACAACCTGGAGACGAAACGATGCAATTCAGGCCCCTGATCGCAAGCGTCGGCGTGCTCGCCGGGACGGTGGTCGCGCTGTCCGGCCCCACCGCACAAGGCGCCGCCCTCCCCACCGCCTTACCTCTCAGCGCCCGAGCGAGCACCACCGCCGCCCTCGCCGCCGACGCGCTGTACGTGGCGCCGGGCGGCACCGACGGTGCGGCGGGCACGGAGTCGGCCCCCACGACCCTGACCTCGGCCATCTCCCGCGTCACGGCCGGCGGCACCATCTACCTGCGCGGCGGGACCTACACGCCCGCGCAGACGATCACCGTCCCGCAGGGCCACGACGGCACGGCGAGCGCCCTCACCACGCTCGCCGCCTATCCGGGCGAGTCCCCGGTGCTGAACTTCTCCGCGCAGACCGAGGCCACCACCAACCGGGGCCTCGCGCTGAACGCCTCGTACTGGCACCTCGACGGCATCACGGTCGAACACGCCGGTGACAACGGCATCTTCGTCGGCGGCAGCCACAACGTCATCGAGCACACCGTGACCCGCTTCAACCGCGACTCGGGGCTCCAGCTCTCCCGGATCGCGTCCGACACCCCCGAGGACGAGTGGCCGTCCGACAACCTGGTCCTGAGCGCCGAGTCGCACGACAACGCCGACTCGGACGGGGAGGACGCCGACGGCTTCGCGGCGAAGCTGACGGTCGGCCCCGGGAACGTCTTCCGGTACGCCGTGTCCCACAACAACATCGACGACGGCTGGGACCTCTACACGAAGACCGACACGGGCCCCATCGGCCCGGTGACCATCGAGGACTCCCTCTCGTACGGCAACGGCACCCTCAGCGACGGCACCGTGAACTCGAACGGCGACCGGAACGGCTACAAGCTCGGCGGCGACGACATCCCCGTGGATCACGTCGTCCGGCGCAGCATCGCGTACGACAACGGCCACCACGGGTTCACCTACAACAGGAACCTCGGCACGATCGCCCTGACGGACAACGTCAGCATCGACAACGCCGAGCGCAACTTCAGCTTCGACGGTGGCACTTCGGTCTTCCGCGGCAACACCTCCTGCCGCAGCGACGACGGATCGAACGACAAGACCATCGGGGACGCGGACAGCTCGAACCAGTTCTGGTCCGGTACGAACGGCTCCCGGTGCTCCGCCTACAGCGGCGCCCTGGGCTGGTCCTTCGCCTCGGACGGCAGCCTCGTGGTGACCTTCGGCGGCAACCGGGTCACGCCGTAACCCGGCCTGTTCCGGCAGCCCGCCCCCACCGCGTCGCAGCGGCGGGGGCGGGCTGCCGGGCGTTGTCACGGGCACGGCCGCCGTTGCCGTCGCGGCGGGGCCGGTGCGTGGGAAGAGAGCTCGGCCACACCGCGCAGGGGCCGGGAAGCGTCAGCGGTGGGCGGGTGTTGACGACGGGGGTACCGGCCCCCGACGACCGACACCCCCGACGAAGAGGACTCGACGTGACCGATGTGAACGCCCTCCCCGGAACCCACCGCGCGGCGGAAGCCCTCTCGCGCCCGTTCACCGTGCGCGGACTGACCTCGCGCAACCGGATCGCCATGGCGCCCATGACCCGCGCGTTCTCCCCGGACGGTGTCCCCGGCCAGGACGTCGCGGACTACTACGCCCGCCGGGCCGCCGGCGGGGTGGGGCTGATCATCACCGAGGGCACCTACGTCGATCATCCCTCCGCCGGGACCAGCGACCAGGTGCCGCGCTTCCACGGCGAGGACGCCTTCGCCGGGTGGGCCCGTGTCGTCGACGCCGTGCACCGCGAGGGCGGCGCGATCGTTCCCCAGCTGTGGCACGTGGGCGTGACCCGCACCGAAGGCGCTCCGCCGTTCACCGACGCGGAGCCGGTCGGCCCCTCGGGCATCGACCTCACGGGCGAGCCCAAGGGGCGCGCCATGACGCAGCAGGACCTCGACGACGTGATCGCGGCCTTCGCCGACGCGGCCGCGGCGGCCGAGCGCCTGGGCTTCGACGGTGCCGAGCTGCACGGCGCCCACGGCTACCTCATCGACCAGTTCCTCTGGTCGGGCAGCAACCGTCGTGCGGACGCCTACGGCGGCGACCTCGTCGCGCGCACCCGCTTCGCCGCGGAGATCGTGGCGGCCTGCCGGGCAGCCGTCTCCGACTCCTTCCCCCTCATCTTCCGCATGTCCCAGTGGAAGTCGGACGCGTACGACGCGAAGCTCGCGGAGACCCCCGAGGAGCTGGACGCCCTGGTCACGCCGCTGGCCGAGGCCGGTGTGGACGTCTTCCACGCGTCCACCCGCCGCTACTGGCTGCCTGAGTTCGAAGGCTCCGACCTGAACCTCGCCGGCTGGGTGAAGAAGATCAGCGGGCTGCCGACGATCACCGTCGGGTCGGTCGGTCTGGACGGGGAGTTCTTCAACGCCTTCCAGGGCAAGGGCTCTCCGGTCACCGGCATCGAGCAGCTGCTCGACCGGATCGAGCGCGACGAGTTCGACATGGTCGCGGTCGGCCGTGCCCTGATCGCCGACCCCGAGTGGGCGGCGAAGACGCTGGTCGGGCGGACCGAGGACATCGCGTCGTTCGACGCGGAGATGCTGAAGTCACTGCGCTGACGGCGGGCCGTGGGTGGAGCCGGGAGCATCGGCCGACTCCACCCACGGGTCCCTCTCCACTCCCCCGGAGGTCTCCACCCCACTCCACCCAAGATCCACCCGAGTTCAACCCCCGGGTTGAGGGCAATCGCCCGCGTCCGGCGGATAGTCGAACGCATGACAGCCTTCGACTCGATCCTCTCCGCCGGCCACGGCACCAGCAGCCGCCACTTCTGGGTCACCGCCGCACCCACGCCCACCTCCCCGACGCGCACCGCACGAGCGCGCACGCGCCCAAATCCGCCCGGTCGCCCACCCACTGAGCCGCCACGCCACCTTGCGTACCGGCCACCTGCCGCCCCCGCGCCCCGCACCGGGCGTTGTTCCTTACGTCACCCTCGGGCAATGAAATGCGCCGGAAACCCTCGCGTACTCCGTACGTAACGCGCGCCCGCGACCCTCTCCTTCGCCGGAACCCCACGCCGCCCCGAGGAGGGCCCCCTGGTGACCCCCGCACCCCTTGCCGCGGCAGGGCTCGACACGGGCGATACCGCCTGGCTGCTCGCCGCCACCGCACTCGTCCTGCTGATGACTCCGGGGCTCGCCCTGTTCTACGGCGGCATGGTCCGCGCCAAGAGCGTCCTGAACATGCTGATGATGAGCTTCGTGGCGATCGCTCTGGTCACGGTCGTCTGGCTGGTCGCCGGCTACTCCCTCGTCTTCGGCGACGACTCCTTCGCGGGGCTCATAGGTGGCTTCGACCACCTGGGTCTCGCGGACATCGGCCCCGACACCCTGACCGGGGGTGTCCCCACGCTGCTGTTCGCCACCTTCCATCTGACCTTCGCGATCCTCGCGGCGTCGCTGATCAGCGGGGCGGTCGCGGACCGCATGCGGTTCGCGGCCTGGGTGGCGTTCGTACCGGTGTGGGCCCTCCTCGTATACGTTCCGGTCGCGCACTGGGTCTGGGGCCCGGGCGGGTGGATCACGCGGACACTCGGCGCGCTGGACTTCGCCGGGGGCCTCGTGGTGGAGATCGCCTGCGGGGCCTCGGGCCTGGCGCTCGCGCTGGTGCTGGGGCCGCGCATCGGCTTCAAGAAGGAGGCCATGCGCCCGCACAACCTGCCGATGGTGATCCTCGGTGCCGGGCTCCTCTGGTTCGGCTGGCTGGGCTTCAACGGCGGTTCGGCCCTGCACGCGGACGGTCTGGCGGCGGCCGCGGTCCTCAACACCCTGGTCGCCGGGTCGACCGGTCTGCTCGGCTGGCTCTTCGTCGAGCAGAAGCGGGACGGTCACCCGACCACCTTCGGCGCGGCGTCGGGGGCGGTCGCCGGGCTGGTGGCGGTCACGCCCGCGTCGGGCACGGTCGGGGTGCTGGGCGGTGCGGGGGTCGGCCTGGCAGCGGGCGTGGTCTGTTCGTACGCGGTGGCCTGGAAGTTCCGGTTCGACTTCGACGACTCGCTCGACGTGGTGGGCGTCCACTTCGTCGGGGGCATCGTCGGCACCCTCCTCATCGGGGTGTTCGCCACGGCCTCGATGACCGGCGGCGCGGAGGGACTTCTCTGCGGCGGAGGGCTCGGCCTGCTCCTGAAGCAGGCGGTGGCAGTGCTGGTCGTGACCGCGTACACCTTCCTCATGACGTACGGCATGGCCAAGGCGATCGACCGGTCGATGGGGCTGCGCGCCTCCAGCGACGACGAACTCGCCGGCCTGGACCGGACGGTGCACGCGGAGAGCGCCTACGATCACGGCGTCCAGGGCCTCGCCTCCCCGCAGGCGCACGTCCCGGGCACCCACCCGCACGGCGGCCACCAGCACGGCGCCCACGCGCAGGTCGCCCAGGCGCCCGCCGCCCACGCGAGCCCGCCCACCAAGGACAGGATTCCGCCCTCATGAAGCTCATCACCGCGGTCGTGAAGCCGCACCGCCTCGACGAGGTGAAGACCGTTCTCCAGGAGCACGGCGTGCAGGGCCTGACCGTCACGGAGGCCAGTGGGTACGGCCGTCAGCGCGGCCACACCGAGGTGTACCGGGGCGCCGAGTACCGCGTGGACCTGGTGCCCAAGATCCGCATCGAGGTCCTCGTCGAGGACGCCGACGCGGACGCGGTCATCGACGCCGTCGTCCGCGCGGCCCGGACGGGCAGGGTCGGCGACGGCAAGGTGTGGGCCGTCCCGGTGGAGACCGTCGTACGCGTCCGTACCGGCGAGCGCGGCCCGGACGCGATATGACCCGCACGCGCTGACCACCGCGCGGTGACCCGACCGCACCGGGACCCGACCGCACGGTGGCCCCGGCGCACGGCGATCCCACCGCAAGGTGCCCCCGCGCTCGGGTCGGTCAGTGGGGCCGAGCCTGCGCGACGACGGGGGCGGCGGGTGGTGCGGCCGGCGCACCCGGGACAGCGGGCGCACCCGGGACGGCGGGGGCGACGGCCCCTTCGAGGACGCCGATGAAGGCGGTGACCGTGCGGCTCATCGCCGTACGTCCGAGACCGAGGTAGCCGCGCGGGTCCACCGCCCGTGGGTCGTCGGCGAGGTGGGCCCGCACCGCGCCGGTCATCGCGGTGTTCAGGGCCGTACCAATATTGATCTTCGAGATGCCGCCGGTGACGGCCCGCCGCAACTCCGCGTCGGGTACGCCCGAGGAGCCGTGGAGCACCAGCGGGAGGTCCAGCGCCTCGCTCAGCCGCCCCAGCAGACCGTGGTCAAGGCGTGCCGTACGGACGGTCATGGCGTGGGAGCTGCCGACGGCCACCGCGAGGGCGTCGACACCGGTGGCCGCCACGTACGCGCGCGCCTCGTCCGGGTCCGTCCGGGCTCCCGGGGCATGGGCGTCGAGCGGCGCCTCGCCGTTCTTGCCGCCCACCTGACCGAGCTCCGCCTCCGCCCACAACCCGTGCCGGTGGGCCCAGAGCACGGCGTCCCGGGTGGCCGCCACGTTCTCCTCGTACGGCAGCCGGGAGGCGTCGAACATCACCGAGCTGAACCCGCACTCGGCTGCCTGGTGGAGCAGCGGGACGCTGTGCACATGGTCCAGGTGGAGCGCCACGGGCACCCCGGCCGACCGGGCCGCCTCCGCGGCGGCGCGGGCCAGCGGGACCGGGCGGCCGTGGTGGAACTTCACCGCGTTCTCGCTGATCTGGAGGATGACCGGCGATCCCGCCCGCTCGGCGCCTTCGACGATCGCCTCGGCATGTTCCAGGGTGATGACGTTGAAGGCCGCGACGGCCCGGTGCTCGGCGGCTGCGGCGGCGACCAGGTCGCCGGTGGCTGCGAGGGTCATGTGCGTGTCTCCAGAACGGTGGCGAACGAGGAGTACGGCAGGAACAGGACAGCGGGCCCGCAGGGAAATCGGAGCAGCGGGCACGACTGAGCGGCGGGCGCACCGGCCCAACGGGCACGCCAGGCACAGCAGCGGGCACGCCAGGCAGAGCAGTGGGCACGCCAGGCGGAGGAGCGGCGGACCGGGCGCCGGACCGGAGCGGCGGCGGACCGGGGCGGAGCGGCCGGCGCCGGTTACGCGCCTTCCCGGAGGACCACCGAGCGCGTCAGATGGCGCGGCCGGTCGGGGTCGAGGCCGGAGGTGGTCGCGCGGGCGACGGCGAGCCGCTGGACGCGGATCAGGTCGGCCAGCGGGTCCAGGCCGCCCTCCACCCACCGGGCTCCGGTGGCGCGCAGTTGCTCGGCGAGACCGGCGGGGGCGGGCCCGAACATCCAGGTCGCCGTGGTGTCCGTGGCGATGCTGATCGGACCGTGGCGGTACTCCATCGCCGGGTAGGACTCGGTCCAGGCCAGCGAGGCTTCCTTCATCTTCAGCGCGGCCTCGTTGGCGAGGCCCACCGTCCAGCCCCGGCCGAGGAAGGAGAGCTGGGTGGCCTCGATCAGGCCCTCGGGCAGCGGCTCCGAGAGAGCCGTTTCGGCATCGGTCACCACGGTGTCGGTGTGCAGCCCCAGGTGGGCGCGGAAGAGGGTGAGCGCGGTGGTGGCGAACCGCGTCTGCACCACGGACTCCTCGTCCGCGAAGGCGAGTTCGACGAGGTCGTCGGAGACCGCCCGCACCTCGGCGCTGGGCACGGCCGTCACGACGACGGTACGGGTGGTGCCGTGCAGCCGGCCGAGCAGTTTCAGCACCTCGGTGGTGGTGCCGGAACGGGTGAGGGCGACGACCCGGTCGTAGCGGCGTGAGAAGGGGAACTCGGAGGCGGCGAAGGCGTCCGTCTCGCCGAGTCCGCTGCTCTCACGCAGCGCGGCGTAGGCCTGCGCCATGTAGTAGGAGGTGCCGCAGCCCACGACGGCGATGCGTTCGCCGTGGGTGGGGAGGGCCTTGGCCTGCGTGGACGCCAGCTCGGCGGCGCGGCGCCAGCAGGCGGGCTGACTGGCGATCTCTGCTTCGACGAAGGTCACGGAGTGCGCTCCTGACTGGGGAAACCGAGGGAGGAACCGAACGGAGGAACCGAAGGGCGGAACCGAGGGCAGCACATTCGCTCGCATGCTCGTTCCTGCACGTTAGCGGCTCCAATCGAGCATTTTCAAGCATGTGCACCCCCACTTCTTTCATCGTTCGATCATTTCCGCTGCTCGTGTCAGGCTTGCGCCTGTCCGGTTTTCCCCCTGCGGGCCACCCCGGAGCCCCGCACGCCACACCCCGTACGTCAGACCCCGCACGCCACACCCCGCACGCCACACCCCGCACGCCACACACATCCGAGGAGAGCGCCTGTGTCCAGGGACGCCCGGTGGAACGCCCTGCTGGAACTGCTCGCCGCGCACGGCCGGGTGGAGGTGGAAGAGGCCGCGACGACCCTGGAGGTGTCGGCCGCGACCATCCGCCGGGATCTGGACCAGCTCGCCGAGCAGCAGATGCTCACCCGGACCCGGGGCGGCGCGGTCGCGCACGGGGTCTCGTACGAACTCCCGTTGCGGTACAAGACGGCGCGCCACGCCTCGGAGAAGCAGCGCATCGGCCGCGCCGTGGCCGACCTGGTTCCGGCGGGCGGCGTGGTGGGTCTGACCGGCGGCACGACGGTCACCGAGGTCGCGCGCGGCCTCTCGGTACGTACGGACATCGGCGGCGACAGCGCGGCAGGCAGCAGCGCCCCGCCCGCGCTGACCGTGGTGACCAACGCCCTGAACATCGCGAACGAGCTGGTGATCCGGCCGCAGATCAAGACGGTGGTGACCGGCGGAGTCGCCCGCCCCCAGTCGTACGAGCTCACCGGGCCGCTGGCGAGCGGGGTGTTGCAGGAGATCACGCTCGACATCGCCGTACTGGGCGTCAACGCGATCGACGTCCGGGAGGGCGCGTACGTCCACCACGAGGGCGAGGCCGCCGTCAACCGGCTGCTGGCCGAGCGCGCTCAGCGGGTGATCGTGGCGGCCGACTCCTCGAAGATCGGCCGCCGGGCCTTCGCCCGGGTCTGCGAACTGCGCCGGATCGACGTGCTGGTGACCGACACCGCCATCGGCGACGAGGCGGCGGCCGGGTTCCGCGAAGCGGGCGTGACCGTCATCGCGGTCTGAAGCTCATCCGGCCGCACCCGGCCGCCCCGAGCCCCGAGCCCCGAGCCCCGAGCCCCGAGCCCCGAGCCCCGAGCACACGCGAGCACGCGCGAGCACGCGCGAGCATCCCGACACCCCCGCCCCACCCCGCCCCCGCAAAGCGGCCCGCCGTGTCCCCCCACGACCCCCACCGCATCCCCGCACGATCCCCACACCCGCCACCACCTCCGCGCGTCGCTCCCCGGACGACCACGCACGCCACCGAACGGCCATCTCACGCGCCCCGCGCCGAAATCGCGCCGACGCCCGCGCGCCATGGACACACGTGTCACCAACGCACCGTCGGCCACCACGAACGGACATCCCCCCGCACTCCGCCCGCATATGACGGTGGATCATAAATGCGCATATTCGGTCGAGACCACGCAACTAGCGTTCACCAATTCACACTTACATATGCCAGCTGTGTAAGATCAACTGACTTCCAGTGGGCTGATGGCGTATGGGGGGCGTCCCGCAAGGGGTGACAACCTCGGCCCCGACTTCGGAGGGGCATTCCCTGCATGGCGCAGTCCAGGGCTCGTTGAGCCAGGGAATGCGGCAGGCACGGGGACGTCAAGCCGTATCCGTAGCCATGGCACTTGAAGTGAGTCTCATGACATTTCCACAGGACGCTGTCCTCTGGGCACTGATGGTCGTAGCACTGGTCGCCGTTGGCGCCGTGCTGCGGGCTCGTAAAACCAATATCAGACTGCGCAGGCAGACCAACGAGCTCAGAACCGAGCGCGAGGGCCTGTGGCGGCAGCGCGACGAGTGGCAGGCCGCACAGACCGGCCTCCTGCACCGGCACGCCGCTGAGCTGGCCGATGTCCGCAAGGACGCCGAGGAGGAGACCAAGGCCGTCCTCAAGGCGGCCGTGCGTACCCTCCAGGGCCTCGCCGACCAGCAGCAGGTCGTCATCGAGAAGGCTCAGACGAAGTACGGCGACGATCCGCAGATCCTCGCCGACCTCATGGCGATCGACCACACCAACAGCCAGTTCGGCCGCCGGGCACAGGGCATCGCCGTGCTCTGCGGCGGCTGGCTCGGCCGCCGCGAGACCGTCGCCTCCGTCTTCGACGTGGCCCGCAGCGCCCAGGGCCGTATCCGGCACTTCGACCGGGTCCGGATCAACGGGCAGGTGAACTTCTCGGTGGTCAGCAAGGCCGTCGAGCCGGTCGCCGTGGTCCTCGCCGAGCTGATGGCCAACGCCACCAACTACTCCGCCCCGGGCACCCCGGTCGAGATCAACATCCAGGCCGTGCCCTCGGGCGTCTGCCTCATCGTGGACGACGCCGGTCTCGGCATGGGCCAGGAGGAGAAGGACCGCGCGGGCTCCCTGCTCGACCCCCGCGCGGAGATCAACGTCTCCAGCCTGGGCATCCCCCCTCAGTTCGGGTTCGCCGTCTCCGGCCTGCTGGCCGCCCGCTACGGGTTCAAGGTTTCGGTGGACTCCGTATCCCCCTACGGAGGTGTACGCGCGGTGGTTCTGCTCCCCGACGAGCTGCTGACCGGCGACGTGCCGCCGATCCCCGTGCCGGTCACCCGGGAGACCTCGGCTCCGTCCGTGCCGTCGCTCCCGACGCGTACGGCTCCGACCGCCCCGACCCCGCTGTTCCCCGACGCCGCACGGCAGGAGCCCTTCGCGCCCACCGCGCCGCCGGCCACCACCGCCGGCGGTCTGCCCAAGCGCCGCCGTCAGAGCCCGGTCTCCGTCCTGCCCACGGCGGCGGCCGAACCGGCTCCGGTCCGCAGCAACCACGAGACGGCCTCCCGGCTCGGCGCGTTCCAGCGAGGCACGCGGTCCGGACGTGACACGACGATGGAAGGAACCGAGAACCAGTGAATCCCGACCTGTCGTGGGTACTCGACGACGTGCTCCAAGTACCCGGCGCCCGACACGCCATCCTCGTGTCCGCCGACGGCCTGCTGCTGGCCAGTTCGGCCGACATCGGCCGTGACGACGCCGAGACGGTCGCCGCCGCCATGAGCTCGATGCAGTCGCTGAGCCGGGCCGTCGCCCCCTTCATCGGCACCCGCGCGCCCGGACAGTGGCGGCAGACGCTGCTGGAGTACGAGGACGGCTGGATCTTCCTCATAGCCGCCGGAAGCGGCGCCTATCTGGCGGCCGCGGCGGCCGCCGACGTGGACATGGAAGCCATGTCGTTCCGCATGCAGCAACAGGTCGGAGCGGTCGGGAAGGCGATGAGCACACCTCCTCGCCAGACGGCGGGAAGCGACGCATGACGGCCCGGGGCGAGGAAGAGGCCGTCTCCAGCGGATTCGTCCGCTCGTACGTCATCACCGGCGGGCGCGGTCTGCCCGACGCGGATGCACTCTCCCTCGTCACGCTCGTCACCATCGCCCCGGACCGGGAGATGCCCGCGCAGGCGGGCCCCGAGGTCCGGGCGATCTGGGAGCTCTGCTCCGGCGGTTACCTCTCGGTCGCGGAGGTGGCCGGCCACCTCCAGCAGCCCGTAGGGGTGGCCCGGTTGCTGCTCCAGGATTTAGCGGAACAGGGCCACCTGATCCGGCGCAAGGCCCCGCCCGCCGCCCAACTCGTCGACCGGAAGATCCTCGAAGAGGTGTTGCATGGACTCCACGTCCGTTTCGGCTGAGAACATCTATGTGCCGGACGCGGTCCAGCGCGCGGCGAAGATCCTCGTCGTCGGACATTTCGCCGTGGGCAAGACCACGCTCATCGGCACGCTCTCCGAGATCACTCCGCTGCGCACCGAGGAGCGGATGACGCAGGCCGCCGCCCACCTGGACGACCTGCGGAGCGCTCCCGGCAAGGAGACGACGACGGTCGCGCTGGACTTCGGCCGTCTGACGCTCAGCGACGAACTGGTGCTGTACCTGTTCGGCACCCCGGGCCAGCAGCGGTTCGTGCAGCTCTGGGAGGACATGGCGCGCGGGTCGCTCGGCGCTCTGCTGCTGATCGACCCGGGCCGACTCGCCGACACCTTCCCGGTGATCGACCTGGTCGAGCGGTACGGCCTGGAGTACGCGGTCGCCGTGAACAGCTTCGACCCCGCGACGCAGCACAGCGAGGACGAGCTCCGCGAGGCGCTCGACCTGCTGCCGGACACTCCGGTGATCCACTGCGACGCGCGTGACCAGAAGTCGTCCGCGCAGGCCCTGATCACGCTGGTGCAGCACCTGCTCGCCCGCGTCGCCTGACCCCCTTAGAGCCCCACCACCACGGGCCGGTTCCGGCCCGCCTTCACACCGAGGAAGAGACATGGACCCGTCGCCGGGAGCCAACCCGCACGGCGCCCCCTCCGGGTGCCCGATGCACCAGGGGCGACAGACGTCGCTCTACGGCCCTGAGTTCGCGGCCGATCCGCATCGCGTGTACGAGGCGCTGCGCGCACACGGAGCCGCGGCACCGATCGAGCTGGCTCCCGGCGTGGACGCCACCCTGGTGGTCCAGCACGAGGCGGCGCTCCGGGTCCTCCAGAACCCGTCGCTCTTCGCGCGGGACTCCCGGCGGTGGACCGCTCTGCGCGAGGGGCAGGTCCCGCTCGACAGCCCGGTGCTGCCGATGATGGCGTACCGGCCCAACTGCCTTTTCACGGACGGCACCGAGCACCTGCGGCTGCGCAAGGCGGTCACCGAGAGCCTCGCCCGGCTGAACCCCAGCCGGCTGCGGCGGGACGTGGAGCGCATCGGGGACTACCTGGTCGACCAGTTCATCGAGCGGGGCAGCGCCGACCTCCTCGGCGACTACGCGAAGCTGCTGCCGCTGCTGCTCTTCAACCAGCTCTTCGGCTGCCCGGGCGACATTGGTGACCGGCTGACCCGCGACATGTCCGCCATCTTCGACGGCGAGGACGTGCTGAACGCCAACGCCCGCCTGACGGAATGCCTGATGGAGCTCGTCTCCCTCAAGCGGCGGCAACCCGGCGAGGACATCACCTCCTGGCTCATCCAGCACCCGGCCGGGCTCAGCGACGAGGAACTCAAGGACCAGCTCGTCGTGCTGATGGGCGCGGGCGTCGAGCCGGAGCGCAACCTGATCGCCAACGCGCTGCTCGCCATGCTGGCGGGCGACACGGACCGGGGCGGCCGCCGGGGCGGCGGTCTCCTCGTGGAGGACGCCATCGACGGGGTGCTCTGGAACAACCCGCCGATCGCGAACTACGCGACGCACTACCCCGTCCAGGACGTCGACCTGAACGGCATGATCCTGAAGGCGGGTTCGCCCGTACTGATCAGCTTCGCCGCCGCCAACAGCGACCCGGACCTCAGCGCCGCCCGCGAGACCATGGCGAAGGGCGCCCATCTCGCCTGGGGCGCCGGCCCGCACGCGTGCCCGGCGAAGTCCCCGGCCCAGTTGATCGCCCTCACCGCCATCGAGAAGGTGCTCAACTCCGTACCGGACATCGCTCTCGCGGTGCACCCGTCGGCCGTCGAGTGGCGGCCGGGGCCGTTCCACCGCGCGCTGGTGTCCCTGCCGGTGGTCTTCACCCCCACGGCGGCCCGTCACGGTGTGACGCATCATCAGCACACCGCTGCCACCAGGGTCTCGTCGGACACCGCCCAGGTGACGCCCCGTCACCACGCGGCCGACACGCCGAAGAAGAACAAGGGCTGGTGGAGCTCTTTCCTCGACGTCTTCCGCGTATGAATTGACCATTCCTGAGGCATATGCCTGTGACATGGCCAACAAAGATCGGCGCATGAGCGGGACGTGCCCGAGGGTAGGTTCTGGGCGGTAACCGGCCGCCCAGGACAAGGAACTCTCCGTGAGCGCGAAAAGTGGCATACCCAAGCCCGTCGTCGACCGTCGGGCACTGGTCACCCTTCTGCGCGCTCTCAAATCACCGGCCGGGCAGGCGAACCCCTTTCCCCTGCTCGCCGAATTGCGGGGCATGGGTGACGTGGTCCCCGCTCCCTGGGGCGGGTACTTCGTCACCGGCTTCGATTCCGCGAACCAGGTACTCCGGGGGCGCGGCTGGCTGGCGCCCGACTTCGCCTGGCAGGAACGCCAGGAGGACGCCGGACGCTGGGGCGCCGTCGCCACCCAGGAGATGACCAAGACCCTCGCGCGTCTCAACGCCCCGGAACACACCTGCCAGCGGCGCAGTCTCGGCAACCTCTTCGACCGTACGACGATCGAGCGGCTCACCCCGCAGGTCGAGGAGCACGTCCGGGGGCTGCTCGACGGCCTCGCCGGGGCGCTCGACGGCGGCGGCGAGGCCGACTTCGTCTCCCTGGTGAGCGATCGGCTCCCCATCTCCACCATCGGCGGCTGGCTCGGCATCCCCGCCGAGGACCACGACCACATCCTGGAGATCACCCACAACCAGGTGCACGCACAGGAGTTGCTGCCGAACCGCAGCGAGCTGGCCGTCTCCGCCGACGCCACCGCGCACCTGCGGAAGTACTTCACCCAGCTGGTGCAGGAGCGTCGCGAGCGGCCCAGCCACGATGTCCTCACCGGCTGGATCCACACCTGGGACGCGATGGAACCGGACCGGGAGACGGCCGACGAGATCCTCTACCGGCTCACCATGTTCGTCACCATCGCCTCCCTGGAGACCACCGCCACCCTGCTCTCCTCCGTCGTGGCCCTGCTGGCCGGCGACCCCGAGCGCTGGGCGACGCTGCGCGCGCGTCCCGAGCTGGTCGACGACGCGCTGGAGGAGGTCCTCCGCTACGACCCGCCGATCGCCATCAACACCCGGGTCGCCGCCGAGGAGACCGAACTCGCGGGCGTCACCGTCCCGAAGGACGCCATGGTGCATGTCATGTACGGGTCAGCCAATCACGACCCGCGCCGCAACGAGGACCCGCTCACCTTCGACATCGGGCGCCGGGGCAACCACCTCACCTTCGGCGGCGGCGTCCACTACTGCCTCGGCGCGGCCCTCGCCCGGCTGGAAGCCCGCTCCCTCCTCGTCCAGCTCCTCGACCGCTTCCCGGACATCCGGGTCTCCACCCCCGCCACGTACGCCTCCCGGATGGTCTTCCGACGCGTGACCTCTCTCGGCGTGACGACACGAATGTGACGACATGAAACTCCCGCTCTCCGAATTCCTCTCGCCCTACGGCCGCCGCACCGGCACCATACGCACGCTGCGCGAAGGCCCCGTACTCCGCGTCGAACTGGACCGCCCCGCCGAGGGCAACACGGTCACCGAAGGGATGCTCGACGACCTGCTGACCGTCCTCGCCGTACCGGACCCGGAGGTGCGCGTCCTCGTCCTGAGCGGCGCCGGAACCGACTTCAGCCTGGGCGGCGACCGCAACGAGTTCGCGGACTGGCTCGACGAGGACCCCACCGGGAGCGGCATCCGCATCGCCGGCGACAAGGCCCGCCGCGTCTGCGAGGCCCTCACCGGCTGCCCCGCGGTCACCGTCGCCCGCGTCCAGGGCAAGGTCATCGGCGCCGGCCTCGCGCTCGCCCTCGCCTGCGACCTGCGCGTGGGCGCCGACACCACCACCTTCCGCCTCCCCGAACTCGCCCTCGGCCTGCCCACCGCCTGGGGCGGCGTACTCCCCCGCCTGATCAACGAGATCGGCGCCGCCCGCGCCCGCGAACTGATCCTCACCGGCCGCGTCTTCGACGCCCAGGAGGCGTACGAACTCTCCGTCCTCCAGAAGGTCTCGCCCGAGTCCGAACTCGACCGGGCGGTCGCCGAATGGACCAAACCGATCGTCCGCCGTCCCGAGTCCGCCCTCCGCGTGACCAAGGCCCTCTTCGCCTCCTACGCGGCCCCGACCCGCCTGGCCGACCCGTCCCTCCTGGACGCCGAACTCATGGCCTCGGTCGCCGCCGCCCACCACTACGCCCGCGGCAACGGTTCGCGGGAGGCGCGGGCGCGGTAGCGGACGTCACCGACACCACCTTCCCCAAGGGCCGGGTGGGCGTGCGCGCCCTGGCCGACCAGGACTGCACCAACCTCCCGTCACCCGCGACGAAGCTCCCCACGGTCCACCCCGTCCGAGGCCCCGCACGTAACAATCCCCTGCGCACCGGCCCCCTCCCGTGATCGGCTGGGTCCCATGACTTCTGCGATACGCCACATCACCGTCGACTGCGCCGATCCGCACACGCTCGCGAGTTTCTGGGCCGCCGCCCTGGGCGGCAAGCTCGCCGAGGACGACTTTCCGGGGGACCCCGAGGCTTCGGTCACGGCGGGCGCGCACGCGTTGCTGTTCGTCGCGGTCGAGGACCGGAAGTCGGTCAAGAACCGGCTGCACCTCGACCTCCAGCCCCAGGACCGCACCCGGGACGAGGAGGTGGCCCGGTTGGTGGGTCTCGGGGCCACGTTGTACGAGGACCACCGGAAGCCGGGCGGTGCCGGGTGGGTGACGTTGCACGATCCGGAGGGCAACGAGCTGTGCGTCGAGCGCAGCGCGCAGGAGCGGGCGAAGGGCTGAGGCACCCACCGACGGGCCGCCGCCCCGCCCCTCACCGCCGCGCAGGCTGCTTCCGTGCCGCCTGGGCCTTCGCCGGGAGGAGGTCCGCGCTGCCGCTGACGGCCTTGCGGAGGGCGGCGGTCTTCTCGCGGATTTCGGGGAGCTTGGCGTACAGCGCCTCGCCGGGGCAGTCGGTGCCGTAGCTGTCGCGGTGGCCCGAAATGACCTGCAGGTCGGCGTGGTTGCCCTTGGGGTAGAGGCTTTCGCTGTTGGTGGAGGTCAGGATGACGTCGCCGCGCGGGTCGGTGCCGGGGCGCAGCTTCCACGCGGCGATGCGCTCGATGGCGTCCAGCATGGGCTGCGGTACGGGGGTGTTCGGGTCGGTGAAGGTGCCGAGGGCGGCTATGCCGACGGTGTCGGCGTTGAAGCCTTTGGTGTGGGCGCCGCGCACCGGGCGGGTGACTCCGCCGGCGCGGCCTTCGTAGATGGTGCCGCAGCGGTCGACGACGAAGTTGTAGCCGATGTCGTCCCAGCCCTCGTCGTTGACGTGGTCGGCCTGGACGGCCTTCATCATCTCGGGGGCGTCGGCGCAGTCGTACCGGTTGCCGTTGTTCGTGTGGTGGATGAAGACGGCCCGGGCGGCCCCGGTGTACTGCGCCTTCTCCTTCACGATCTTCTCGTCGGCGTGCCATTGGGCGCGGCTGACGATCGGGGGTGCGGCGGGCACCCGAATGCGCTCCGGGGCGACGGCGGCGGCGCGCTCCGGAGGGGGAGCATGCGCGGCGGGGCCGTCCTGGAGTATCAGGAAGGCCAGGGTCAGGAGTACGGCTCCTGCGGCCAATCGGCGGGACCACATGGGTCCACCCTGCGTCGCCGCGCCGGACTTCGCAGGAGAGCGGGGCATCCGGGTGAAGTCGGCCCGACCCCGATGACCTGCGAGGTTGTACGGGACACGGGTCGGACGAGGCCCCCGGGCCCCGCCCGGCCCCGCCCCCTCGAACCTCCCGGCCCCGCCCCCTCACCGGGCCCCTCACCACGCCTCCCCGCCCCGCTCCGCCCGGGCGCCCCCGGCCCCCGCGTCCGGGCCCTCCTTCCGCTCCAGCAGCCACGGCGCCAGCAGCGGGAACACCAGGACGGAGACCATGGCCGCGCCGACCAGCGCCGCGCCCTCCCCCGTACCGATCACCTTCTCGTCGAGGCCGATCGTGGTGATGGCGACGACGAGGGGCAGGCAGGTGGCCGCGTACAGGGCGAGCGCACCGCGCTCCGGGCGCGAGGACAGGTCGGGAGGTGCGAACGCGAAGACGGGGCCGCCGCGCACCACCAGGAAGAGGAGCAGGAAGACGGGGAGGAGGGCCAGGGGGCGTCCGCCGTCGAGGAGGGCCCGGAGGTCGAAGTCGATCCCGGTGACGACGTAGAAGAACGGCACGAGGAATCCGAAGCCGATGGCTTCGACCTTGGAGAGGATCGTCCCGCTGCTCTCCGGCACCGAGCCCCGGAGGATGATCCGGGTCAGCATGCCCCCGGCGAACGCGCCGAGGAGAGTGTCCAGGCCGAAGAGTTCGGAGAGGCCGAGCATCGCGGCGAGCAGCAGCATCACGTAGCGCACCGCGAATTGGGAGCTGCTGTGCAGGGTTGTGGCGACGAGACGGCCGAACCAGGCCGGCCGGGGCCTGGACGCCCACCAGACGGCGCCGGCCGTCACCACCGCGAACACGGCCAGCACCACGCTCGCCGCTCCGGGGCTGCGCCCGCTGAAGAGCAGGGCCATCGCGATGATCGGGCCGAACTCGCCGACCGCGCAGAACCCGGTGACCACCGTCCCGAACCGGCCTTCCAGCCGCCCCGAGTCGCGCAGGATCGGCAGGACGGCGCCGAGCGCGGTGCTGGTGAGGGCGGTGCCGATGACCAGGCTCCGGGCGAGGTCACCGCCGTTGAGCGCCAGGGAGATGCCGAGCCCGAGGACGAGCGAGACCACCCAGGCACCGCCCGCCCGCCGCAGCACCGGGCCGCCGACGTCCGCGAACCGGATCTCGTACCCGGCGAGGAA
The DNA here is from genome assembly GCF_035953295.1 of Streptomyces sp. NBC_01335. Lineage (GTDB taxonomy): Bacteria > Actinomycetota > Actinomycetes > Streptomycetales > Streptomycetaceae > Streptomyces. Next base: position 4,136,936 of record NZ_CP108370.1, on the reverse strand, counting down.
GATCAGCATCGACAGGCCCAGGTCGGAGAGGGCGTCGATCACCTGGTCGTGGTGGGCCCAGTCGAGGACGTCCGGGCCGATCAGGATGCCCAGCAGGATCTCGAAGATCACCACGGGTACGGAGAGCAGCCGCGAGACGGAGGCGGCGAGCAGCGGCGCAAGGGCGGCCATGGCCATGATCAGGATGAGGGTGCCGGGGTTGTCCACCGTTCGCATCCTGCAAGAGCCCGCCGCCCGGGCGGGGGACGGACACGCCCCGGTATGTCCGCCCCCCACCCACGAGGGACGGACACGCCCCGGCGGCCCGTCCCCGTCCACGGGAGCCGGTGGAAGCCTCAGTCCGCGCAGTACGCGTCCCGCGCCGGCCGCCGGCCGGTGGTGAGGAAGGTGTTCACGGTCCGGTCGCCGCAGGCGTTGCCGTTGCCGAGGTACATCCCGTGGCCGCCGTGCCCGACGGTGACGAGGCGGGCCTTCGCGCCGAGTGCCGCGCGCATCTTCAGGGCGCCGCTGTACGGGGTGGCGGGGTCGCGGAGGCTCTGGATCATCAGGATGTCCGAGGGGCCGTCGGCGGTGAGCGTGGCCGGCTCGCGGGCCGGCTGGTTCCGCCAGAACGAGCAGGGGGTGATGTTGGCGGGCATCCCGGCGGTCAGCGGGTACCGCTCCCGGTCGGCGGCGACCTCCTCGCGGTACGCGCCGGTGCCGGCGGGCCACGTCACGTCGTTGCAGATCACCGCGACCATCAGCGCCGCGTCCTGGTCCGGCAGCGGGTGGACCAGCTCCGGCGGCAGTACCGGCACGGCCTGCGGGTCCTGCACGGACCGCACCAGCGCGGCGAACCCGGCGAACGCGCTGTCGGAGTACAGGGCGTTCTGGAGCTCCTGGCGCAGGCCGTTCCCGGTGAGCGGGGCGCCCGGCACGCTCGACTCCCGGGGGGCCCGGTCGAGGCGCGCGGCGAGGTCCAGGAGCAGCGGTCCGACGTCCTCGGGGCGCTCGGCGAGCCGCAGTCCGTCCGTCTCGCGGGCCGGGTCGGAGGCCCAGGCGGCGAAGTCGGGGAAGCGGTCGGCGGCGCCGCGCGCCATGTTCGCCAGCCAGCCGCGCTCGACGCGCGCCGGGTCGGGGTCGCCGCTGCTGTCGAGCACCAGCCGGTCGACCCGGCCGGGGTACGCCTGCGCGTACTGGGCCCCGATGTAGGTCCCGTACGAGACGCCCCACGCCGAGATCTTCCGTTCGCCGAGGGCCTGCCGGAACCGGTCGAGATCGCGGACCTGGTTGGCGCTGGTGAAGCTGCGGAGCACCTCGCCGCCGTTGCGCGCGCAGGCTTCGGCGGTACGCCGGGAGCGGGCGATGTTCTCGTCGATCGAGCCGTCGGCGGCGGGCCAGGACCGCAGGGCGGTGAGCATGCGGTCCTCCTCGGCGAGCCCGCAGCCGGCCTTCGTGGAGCCGCCGACCCCGCGCGGGTCGAGGGAGACCAGGTCGTAGCGGCCCTCCGTCGAATCCCGCAGCGCCGCGCCCTTCTGCGTCAGCCGCTGGACGCCCGAGCTGCCGGGCCCGCCGGGGATCACCACCAGCGTGCCGCGCCGGGCGCCGGGCCGGCCGGTGCGCAGCCGGGAGACGGCCAGGGTGAGGGTGGCACCGTCCGGGCGGGCGTAGTCCAGCGGTACGGGGAGGTCCGCGCACTCCTGTCCGGCGAGCCCGCCGGTGCAGGGCCGCCACTCCAGGGCGGGGGCGGCGGTGCGCGCGGGCCGGGCGGGGGCGGCCTGGGCCACCGGGGTGACGGCGCAGGTCAGGGTCGCCGCGACGGCGGTGGCGGAGAGTGCGGCCAGCAGGGCGTTGTTCCGGTAAGTAGCCATGGCAGAAGGGTGGTTGACCAAGCGCCGCGCACCCATCCGGCAGCCGGGAGGCCCGGGGTGGGGACAGCCCCCGCCGGGTCTCCCCACCCCGCACCTGCGCCCGGCCCCCCGGCCCCCGCCGTCACCCGTTCCCCCCGCCCCCGCGTGCCGCCCCGTCCCGGCACGCTTTGAATGAAGCGCCATGCAGCGCCGTGCAGCTGGAGCGCCACGGAGCCATGCAGCGCCGTGGAGCCATGGCGCGCCACGGAGCGCCATCGGGAGGCCATCGGGAGGTCCCATGCCGTCGTCACCGGCCGCGAAGTCCGTCCCGCCGCCGCGCCGCGAGGGCGGTGCGCAGCGCCCCGCCGGCGGCCTGCGCCGCCTCGGTGCGTGGTGCGCCCGGCACTTCGTCGTCGTGCTGGTGGTGTGGGTGGTGGCGACGGCGGGGCTCCAGGTGCTCGTCCACGCGTACGGCGGTGACTACTCCGACGACTTCTCGCTCCCCGGTACGCAGTCCCAGGACGGGCTGGACGTCCTCCAGGCGCACGCGCCCTCGGCCGGCGGGTACAGCAGCCAGATCGTCCTGCACGACGCGGACAAGCCCCTCACCGACCTCTCCGGCCAGGTCTCCTCGGCGGTCGGCAGCCTCCAGAAGCTGCCGGACGTGCTCTCCGTGCAGAACCCGCTGCCGCCGTCCGGCACCCGGCCGACCCCGCCGCCCACCGGGACACCGGACACCGGGCCGCTCTCCTCGGACGGGAAGACGGCGTACATCACGGTCCGTTTCAGCGTGCAGCCCTCCACGCTCGGATCGGACTACCTGCACGGGGTGGACCAGGCGGTGCGGCCGCTGCGTTCGGCGGGGGCACAGGTGGAGTACGGGGGTCCGCTCGGCGAGCTGGCGCGCCCCGAGGCCGACGACCGCACCAGCGAGGCGATCGGGTTCGGCGTGGCGGTCCTCGTCCTCCTGATCGGCTTCGGCAGCCTGCTGGCGGCGCTCCTCCCGCTGGTCACGGCGTTGTTCTGCGCGGTGTGCGGGCTGGCGCTGCTGGGACTGCCGGCGGCCGTGTGGACGTTCGCCACCGTCTCCCCGACGCTCGCCACGATGATCGGCATCGGCGTCGGCATCGACTACGCGCTCTTCCTGGTGACCCGGCACCGGCAGAACCTCATGGACGGCCAGGATCCGGCCACCGCCGCCGGGAACGCCGCCGCGACCAGCGGGCGGGCGGTGCTGCTCTCCGGCTGCACGGTGATCATCGCGCTCTCCGGGCTCTGGGTGTCCGGCATCGGCTTCATCGGGAAGCTGGGGCTCGCGGCGGCGGTCACCGTGGTCACCGCGGTGACCGGCGCGCTGACCCTCGTACCCGCCCTGCTCGGGCTGATCGGCCGGCACATCGACCGGGTCCGGGTGCGCAGGCCGATCGCCGAGACGGACGCGGCGCCGGGCGAGAGCGTCCACGGCGGCCGGCACCGGTACGCGGAGCGGGTGGAGCGGCGGCCCTGGTGGTTCCTGGTGGGCGGGGTGGTGGTGCTGGCGGTGCTCGCCTTCCCGCTGTTCTTCATCCAGTTGGGACACATCGGCGACGGCGCCGACCCGGAGTCGTTCACCGACCGGCGGGCGTACGACCTGATGTCGTCCGCCTTCGGTCCCGGCTCCAACGGCCCGCTGACGCTGGTGATCGACCAGAGCGACGTGCCGCAGGCGGACCGGGCGGCGCTCTCCTCGCAGGCGCAGCAGGCCCTCGCCGGGGTGACCGACGCCACGACGGTCACGCAGCTCACCGCCACCTCGGACGGGGACGTGCTGACCGCGACCGCGTACTCCGTCGCCGCCCCGCAGGACGAGCGGACCACCGCCCTGACCAACGACCTCACGGACACCGTCCTGCCGAAGGCCGTGGCGGGGTACGAGGCGCAGACGTACGTCACCGGCACCACCGCCGCCCAGGTCGACTTCCTGGACATCGTCGCCGGCCGCCTGCCGCTGATCATCCTGGTCGTCGTCGGGCTGGCGTTCCTGGTGATCCTGGTGGTGTTCCGGGGGCTGCTCGTCGCCGTGAAGGCGGCGGCCCTCAACGTGCTCTCGATCGCCGCCTCGTACGGGGTGGTGGTCGCCGTCTTCCAGTGGGGGTGGGGCGGTCCGGCGCTCGGCGTGTCGGGGAAGGTGCCGGTCGAGAGCTACGTCCCGATGATGATGTTCGCGATCGTCTTCGGGCTGAGCATGGATTACGAGATCTTCCTGCTCTCCCGCATCCACGAGGCCTGGCTGCGCACCGGGGACCCCCGGGGCAGCGTGGCGCACGCGCTGGAGATCACCGCCCGGGTCATCACCTGCGCGGCGCTGATCATGGTGAGCGTCTTCGCGGCGTTCCTGATCAGCGACAACATCGTGGTGAAGATGCTGGGCCTGGGCCTCGCCGCCAGCGTGCTCATCGACGCGACGGTCGTACGGCTGCTGCTGGTGCCCGCCGTGATGACTCTGCTGGGCCGGGCCGCCTGGTGGACGCCCCGGTGGCTGGACCGGCTGCTGCCGCACCTGGACGCGGAGGGTCCGGGCGCGGCCCCGGACCGCAAGACCTGACGGCGGTACGCACGACAGCGCCCCCGCCCACCGGTCGCGAAGGACCGGAGGACGGGGGCGTAGCCGTAGAGGAGATTACGCGGCGCGGTTGGCCCGGCGCACCGCGGCGGCGGCGCGCGCCTCGGGCGTCGGCAGATCGGTGCGGCGGCCCCGGCCGGCGCCGCCGCCGGAGCGGGCACCGGCGCCCGGACCCCGGCCGCGGCCCATGAAGGCACCGCCCCGGGACTTGGACTTCGGGCGCTCGGACGGCGGGCTGGTGATGGTGACCGGGACGCCGGACGGGGTCCGGGCACCGGTGATCCGGCTCAGCTCGGCCTCGCCGGACCGGACCTGGGCGATCTGCGGGGTGATGCCCGCGTCCTGCATCAGCCGGGTCATCTCGCGGCGCTGGTTGGGCAGCACCAGGGTGACGACGCTGCCGGACTCGCCGGCGCGCGCGGTGCGCCCGCCGCGGTGCAGGTAGTCCTTGTGGTCGCTCGGCGGGTCGACGTTCACCACGAGGTCGAGGTTGTCGACGTGGATGCCGCGCGCCGCGACGTTCGTGGCGACCAGCACCGTGACGTGCCCGGTCTTGAAGCGCTCCAGGGTGCGGGTGCGCTGCGGCTGCGACTTGCCGCCGTGCAGCGCGGCGGCCCGGACCCCGCTGGCCAGCAGGTGGTCGGTGAGCCGGTCCACGGCGTGCTTGGTGTCCAGGAACATGATCACGCGGCCTTCGCGGGCGGCGATCTCCGTGGTGGTGGCGTACTTGTCGGCACCCTGCACGTAGAGCACGTGGTGCTCCATCGTGGTGACGGCACCGGCGGCCGGGTCGACGGAGTGCACGACCGGGTCGTGCAGGTAGCGCCGGACCAGCAGGTCGACGTTCTTGTCGAGGGTGGCCGAGAAGAGCATCCGCTGCCCCTCCGGGTTCACCTGGTCGAGCAGCTCGGTGACCTGCGGCATGAAGCCCATGTCGGCCATCTGGTCGGCCTCGTCGAGCACCGTGATGGTGACCCGGTCCAGCTTGCAGTCGCCGCGCTCGATGAGGTCCTTGAGCCGCCCCGGCGTGGCGACGACGACCTCGGCACCGCCGCGCAGCGCGCTGGCCTGCCGGCCGATCGACATACCGCCGACGACGGTGGCGAGCCGCAGCTTCAGCGACCGGGCGTACGGGGTGAGCGCGTCGGTCACCTGCTGCGCCAGCTCACGGGTGGGCACGAGGACCAGGGCGAGCGGCCGGCGGGCGTCCGCGCGGCGGCCTTCCGTGCGGGCCAGCAGGGCGAGGCCGAAGGCCAGCGTCTTGCCGGAACCGGTGCGGCCGCGGCCGAGGACGTCGCGCCCGGCGAGCGAGTTGGGGAGGGTGGCCGCCTGGATCGGGAACGGCACGGTCACGCCCTCGGTGACGAGGGTCGCCTTCAGGGGTGCGGGCAGCTCCATCGCGTCGAAGGTCTCGACCGCCGGGAGGCCCGGGTTGATCGTGACGGGCAGGGCGAACTCGCTCTTGCCCGCGGGCCTGCGGCTGCCCTGGCCGCCGGAGCGGCGCGGTCCGCCGCCGGAGCCGCCGGGACGGCCCCCGCCGGAATACCTCGGGCCGCCGCCGAACCCGGAGCCTCCGGAGGACGAACCACCGGATCGGGTGCGGGAAAACCTGTCGTTCGAGCGGGGCGTGCGATCGCGGTTCATGCAGAACCTTTCCTCGATGGGCACGTATCGAGGGATTCTCTGTGAAGAGCGACGACCGAAAGGGCGCCCAGAATCGCAAGAACGAGCCGATGAACGGGACAAATACGGAAAACAGGAGAACCGGGAGCGGAACTCCTGTCGAAGAACAAGAAACGCCGGATGAACAGGCGAATAAGAAATCCGGCCCCCGGGGACATCATCCCGCACGGCCGGAAACGCCAACGAGCCGGGGCCCGCACCCCAAGGTGCGGGCCCCAGCTGCGTGGAACGTCTGCGCGAGATCAGGCAGGGGTGATGTTCTCGGCCTGCGGGCCCTTCTGGCCCTGGGTGATGTCGAAGTTCACCTTCTGGCCCTCCTGCAGCTCGCGGAAGCCCTGGGCGGCGATGTTCGAGTAGTGGGCGAAGACGTCAGCGCCGCCACCGTCCTGCTCGATGAAGCCGAAGCCCTTTTCCGAGTTGAACCACTTCACGGTTCCAGTAGCCATGTCAGTCTCCTTGGGGGCATAACCCGCGGACACGCACTGTGCGTATCCAACGTCGCCGTGATGATTACCCCGTCCGGGATGAATACCGGAAATACAAAACCGCACCCACCGATGTACGACCGGCAAGAGCGCGTGAAGTTCTTGGGAACCACAACTGCAACTTCAACAACCGTAGCACGATGCAAGCGAAAGAGGGCGGTACGTAATTACGTTCCGCCCGGGGCGGCATAAATTCTCACCGCACATTGCCCGTAAATCTGCTTCGGCGGCGGCAGATATTCAGGAGTGGCCGGCCTCCTCGGGGCCTGGGGGCCCGCCGGGCCCGTCCGAGCGCCGTCCGCCCCGGCCGGAGCGCAGCTCTTCGTTGAGGCGGAGAGCCTCTTCGAGCTGGTCCTCCAGGATCACGATCCGGCAGGCCGCCTCGACCGGCGTCCCGCTGTCCACCAGCTCCCGGGCACGGGCCGCGATGCGGAGCTGATAGCGGGAGTAGCGGCGGTGGCCGCCCTCGGACCGCAGGGGCGTGATCAGCCGGGCGTCTCCGAGCGCCCGCAGGAAGGCGGGTGTCGCGCCGATCATCTCGGCGGCCCTTCCCATCGTGTACGCGGGGTAGTCGTCGTCGTCCAGACGGTCGACGACGTGTGGTGTGGCTTCCGGGGGCATAGCACCTCTTCCGGGACCACCTGGGCGAGACCCGGGAGGGCGGCCTGTCCGCTCCCCGGGGACGCCTGCGGGTCCCAGAACACTTGTGTCCAGATCAGTCGGCTCTATCGTAGCCGCGACAGTTTTTCCCGTCTCGTGGAGCGAAGCTTTCTCCGCCGCCCGCGTGCCCTCTACACACACCCGTTGGGCCGCACGGGGTTACTCGCGCAACCACCCTCCTCGGGCCCCACCGCCCCGCCCGGCACATCGGACGACCGATCGGCCGGTCGAAGTGACCTGACCTACCGGTCAGTTGTCGCCAGGGGCGGGGCGGGGCCATAATGCACACGTAGCCCTTCACGCATCCCCCGTCGTGAAGGGCTACGTCATGTTCCGGCCCCGAACCCGGCCCCACGCAGGGCGACTTGACGACCGCCCCGGCGCGGCGGATCACCGCACGCCACAGCCCTGCGCACCCCTGCCACCGCGCCACGAGCGGGGCGCGGGCGGGCAGGGGGCGGGCTGCGTTTGCGGGCCGTCCGCAAGGCCGGTTACGTGGGACGGGTACGAGTCCGGGCCGCGCGCACGGGTCCGGACCGGTGCCACAGGAGGGACGCGAGATGTCCGGAAAGAGGTCCCACAAGGCCCTGAAGTCCGGGAAGCACGACACGGCCGGGAAGCACGACACGTCCCGGAAGCACGGGCGGCACGAGCGGTCCGGTGGCTTCGAGGAGCCCGGGAAGGCGGGGAAGACCGCGGAGACCCCGGAGTCCGGGGAGCCGGCCGCGTCGGGTCCGTCCAAGGTGCGCCTGCTGATCAAGGTCGGTACCGGCAGCCTCGCCGTGGTCCGCGCGGTGAAGCGGGTGCGCCGGACCACCGGAGGGGCCGACAAGCTGCTGGCCGCCGATTCCGTCGCGGGTCTGCTGCCGATGATCACCGCCGTCGCCATCGTGGTGCGGCAGCTGCGGCGTAAACAGTCGTCCGCGCACGCCACTCCTTAGGGCAGTTTCCGGCGCGCGTCGGGCCGATCGGGGCCGGAATCCCGCGAAACCGCCCCGGCGGGCCCGTCCGCCCGGGGTACGACTGGTCCGTGTCCACCTTCGAGATCACCACCGCGAGCGCCGACGACATGCCCACCCTGGCCGCCTGGGCCCACGAGGAGGGCTGGAACCCGGGCCTCGCCGACGAGGGCCCGTTCTTCACCGCGGACCCCTGCGGCTTCCTCATCGGCCGGCTCGACGGGGAGCCCGTCACCTCGGTGTCGGTCGTGCGCTACGGCACCGGCTACGCCTTCCTCGGCTTCTACCTCACCCGCCCCCACCTGCGCGGACAGGGCTACGGGCTGCGCACCTGGCGGGCCGGTACGGCACGCCTGAGCGGGCGCACCATCGGGCTCGACGGGGTACCCGACCAGCAGGCCAACTACCGCAGGTCCGGCTTCCGCACGGAGTGGAGCAACGCGCGGTACGAGGGGTTCCCGGCGACCGGGGCGCGGCTCCCGCCGGGTCTGGCGCTGATGGATGCCCGCTCGGTGCCGTTCGACCGGCTGACGGCGTACGACCGGCGGTTCTTCCCGGCGCCGCGCGACGCCTTCCTCGCGGCGTGGATCACCGCGCCGCGCCGCGCGGCGCTCGCGGTGGTGCGGGAGGAGGACGGTGCGGTGGAGGGGTTCGGGGTGGTGCGGGCCTGCCGGGCCGCCTCCCGGGTCGGCCCGCTGTACGCGGGTTCGCCGGACGTCGCGGCGGCGCTGCTCGGCGCCCTCGCGGCCACCGCGCCCGGGGTGCCGGTGGCGGTGGACGTGCCCGACATCAACCCGGTGGGGGTGCGGCTCGCGGAGCAGCTGGGGCTGAGGCCGGCGTTCGGGACGGCCCGGATGTACGCGGGGCCGGTACCGGAGTTCGACCGGGGCGGGGTCTACGGGCTCACCAGCCTGGAGCTGGGCTGAGCACCGGAGGACCGGCGGGTCAGGGCGGGCCGCCGCCACCCTGGAGCAGGCGGGGGCCCGAGGGCGGGCGGGGGCCGTCCATCAGGTAGTCGATGCCGACGTCCTCCCGGATGCGGGAGGCGAGCACGGCGATGTCGTCGTCGGCGCCCGCCCCGAACCGGTCCAGGACCTGGTCCAGCAGGTCTTCCAGGTCGCCGCTGGCCGGCATGGTCAGGGTGGCGAGCCGCCGTACGGAGACGTCGATGTCCTCGCCCCGGCGCTCCACGAGACCGTCGGTGTACATGAAGAGGACCGTTCCCGGGCGGCAGGGCACCTCCTGGGTGCGGTAGCCGCCGAAGCCCATGCCGAGCGGCGGGCCCGGCACCACGGGCACCACCAGGGAGCTCTGTTCGTCCGGGTCGATGAAGACGGGTGGCAGATGGCCCGCGCTCGCCACCTCGCACCGCCCGTTGTAGCGGTCGACGACGGCGAGCAGGCAGGTGGCCGCCCGGTCGACGCCGGAGCGCTGCACCATCGCGTCGAGCTGTTCGAGGATGCGGTGCGGGGGCAGGTCCTCCCCGGCGAGCATCCGCAGCAGCGAGCGGTAGTGGCTCATCGCGACGGCCGCCTCGACGCCGTGCCCCATGACGTCGCCGATGGCCTTGAGGTGGCGGCCGTCGCGCAGCGGTACGACGTCGAACCAGTCGCCGCCGACCACCGCGCTCCGGTCGGCGGGCAGATAGCGGGTGGCGACCTCCACGTGCGGGTGGGCGCCGCGGGGCTCGGAGAGCAGGGACGCCTGGAGCTCCCGGGCGATGGTGTGCTCGCGGGCGTAGCGGCGGGCGTGGTCGAGGTCGGTGGCGGCCCGGTTGGCGAGTTCGCCCGCGACGAGCACGTCCTCGTCGTCGAAGGCCGGTGACGTCTCCGAGCGGACCAGGCTCAGCACCCCGAGCGACACCCCCCGGGCGGCCAGCGGGACGACGAGGGCGGAGCGCAGTCCGGAGGCCCGGTAGGCGGCGACCAGTTCGGCGGTGGCTCCGGCGCGGCCGAACTCGCTGCCCTCGCCCAGGTCCCTGATGAGGGGCTGGTTGGTCGCCACGCACTGGGCGACGACCGCGTCCTCCTCGAAGTCGATGTACTCGCCCGCGTGGGTGAAGAGCGCCGCCCCCGCGCGGAACTCGGGGGCGGCGGCGAAGCCGGCACGCCGCATCCGGAGGATTCCCGCCGGCGCCCGGCGGACGGTGTGGCCGACCTCCGGCGGGAAGACCTCGACGGCCGCGAAGTCGGCGAGGGCCGGGACGGCGAACCCGGCGAGTTCCATGCAGGTGGTGTCCATGTCGAGGGTCGTGCCGATGTTGACGGCGGCGGTGGCGAGGAGGTTGAGGTACCTGCGGGCGCGTTCGAGCTGCCGTTCCTCGTTCTTGATCTCGCTCATCTCCAGCAGGATGACGGCGATCCCGACCGGCTCGCCGTTCTGCTCCAGCCGGTGGTACGCGGCCTGCCAGTAGCGCTCCTCGTGGCGGGAGATCCCCCAGGACTGGCCCTGGGTGACGGAGACGCGGGGCTTCCCGTCGCGGAGCACCAGCTGCATGACCTGGTCGCGCACGTCGAGCTGGGGCAGCACCTCGTGGACCGTGCGGCCGAGGTGGGCGGCGGCGGAGAGGCCGTTGAACCGTTCCAGGGCCGGGTTCACGTAGACGTACCGCAGGCGGGTGTCGAAGGCGGCGATCCCGGCGGGGGAGCCGTCGGCGAAGGCGGCCACGGCTTCCAGGTCGACGGGCGGGACGGGACCGCCGTCGGCCTCCGCGTCCGGAACGCCCGGCGGGACGGTCTCACCGGCCCCTGAAGCCGGACCGTCCGGGTCGGCCGGGGGCACGGGCGGCGGTTCCTCGTCGGGTCTGCCCTGCACCGGAACCTCCCGCCGTCGCCGCCGTCGTCGGCCCGCCCGCTCGCGCGTGACCTGCCGGAACCCCATCCTCTGCCGCGCCCGGGGGCCCCGCATCCGGGGGACGCGGGGCGCTCAGCGCGCGGGGAGCCCGTCGAAGTCCAGCGTTCCGGCCGTCGCCTCCGCGCTGACGGGGAGCCGCAGCACCGCCGCGACCGGCGCGGGCACCGGGCTCAGCCCGAGCAGGCCGGTGACGAGTTCGGTCGTGGTGCGGTGCCAGGCGGGGGCGCGGCGGATCATCGCGTGGTCGCTGCCGCGCACGGTGATCAGGCAGGTACGGGCTCCGGCGCGGCGGGCGCGGGTGACGAGCGACTGGGTCGCCTGCGGGCTGGTGACCCGGTCGCGGGTGCTGTGCAGCAGCACCACGTCACGGCCGGACAGCTGGGTGACCGGGTCGCCGGGCGGGCACCAGGGGGCGAGGCCGACGACCCCGCGGACCAGCGGGTGGCCTCCGGCGCGCAGGGCGGCGCGGGCGCCCATGGAGTGGCCCAGCAGGATCACCGGCACGTCCCCGGCCTCGTCCTGGAGCACGTCGAGGGCGTGCACCGCGTCGTGGAAGGCGTCGTCGCGCTCGCCGTTCCACCCCCGGTGGCCGTACCGCACGCCGCGTACGAGTACGGGGCCCACCGCTCCGTCGGTCCGGTGTTCGCCGGTCGTCGCCCGGACGAGGGACCGGATGAACGGCCACATCCGGAGGCCGGGCAGGTTGAGCAGACCGGGCGGGGGCGGTCCTGTCCCCTGTGCCCGGCCGCCGTGCAGGACGAGGACCGCCGCCGATGGCATCTGCGGAGTCACGCACACCTCCTGGGTCGTGGACCGGGTCTGGACCGGTTCGTGGAACGGTTCGCCCTTACGAGGAGCATGCTCGTGCGGAACACCTGGGCACATTCTCGTAGGAACGTCTTCGCGGCGGGCACCTCGCCGGGAACATTCCCCGAACGAAGGAGACATCATGGCATCAGGCCCTCAGATCGGCGCCCCCGCACCGGAGTTCACCCTCCCCGGCGGGGCGCTCGTGGGTGAGGAGTTCGTACGGCGCGACTACGTCCGGGCCCACGCGCCGGGGCGCGCGCTGATCCTGGCCTTCTACCCCGGTGACAACACGACCGTCTGCACCCGGCAGCTCTGCTCGTACTCCTCGGGCCTTGAGGTCTTCGAAGGGCTCGGGGCGGACGTCTGGGGAATCAGTCCACAGGGTGTGGACAGTCACGAGAACTTCGCCCGGGTCCGGGGGCTGCGGATGCCGCTGCTCGTCGACGCGGACCGCGCGGTGGCCCGGCAGTACGGCGTCGCCGCCCCCGGGATCGGGGTGCGCCGCTCGGTGTTCCTCATCGGGCCGGACGGCGTACTGCGGTGGAAGCACGTGGCGTTGGTCGGCGCGACCTTCCAGTCCGTCGACACCCTGGCCGCGCAGCTCGCCGAGATCGCCCCCGTCTGACCGCCCGCCGGTCCTCACCGCCCGCTCAGGCGCCGTCCAGCCACGGCCGCAGCTTCTCCGGGTTGCGGACCACCCACAGGCGGGTGACGCGGCCGTCGGCGATCTCGAAGGAGGCCACCGTCAGGACGGTGCCGCCGCTCCGGGCCACCAGGCCCGGCGTTCCGTTGACCGAGCGCTCCAGGAGTTCGAGCCCGGGGGCCCGGTCGGCGATGGCGGCCATGTACGCGGCGATGCGCGCACCGCCCTCGACCGGGCGCGGCACGGCGCTCACCAGGCCGCCGCCGTCGGCGGTCAGCACGGCGGCCGGGTCGAGAAGGTCGACGAGGGCCGCGATGTTCCCGCTCTCCCACGCCTTCTTGACCTGCCGCACCACGTCGTCCCGGCCGGCCGCCGTGACGGGCGCGCGCTCGGCGCGCAGCCGCCGCCGGCCGGAGGCGGCGAGCTGCTTGCAGGCGGCCGGGGTCCGGCGAAGGACGTCGGCGATCTCGGCGAACGGGTAGCGGAACACGTCGTGCAGCACGAACGCGACCCGCTCGGCGGGGGTCATCGACTCCAGGACGACGAGGAACGCCATGGTCACCGACTCGTCCAGGACCATCAGATCGGCGGGGTCGCCGTCGCCCCCGAGGTTCCCCGCGGAGCGGTCGGGCAGCGGATCGGGCAGCCAGGAGCCGACGTACCGTTCGCGCCTCGCCCGCGCCGAGCCGAGCACGTCCAGGCAGACCCGGCCGGTCACGGTGGTCAGCCAGGCACCGGGCGAGACGATCTCGTCGCGCCGGGCTCGCGGCAGCGCGTACCACCGCGTATAGGCCTCCTGCACGGCGTCCTCGGCCTCGGCCAGTGATCCGAGCAACCGGTAGGCGATGTTGAGCAGTTGACGCCGTTCCCCGGCCACTTCGTCGGTGCTCGTCCCCGCCGTCCCCATCCCGGCCGCCCCCCTCGCCTTACCTTTCGCGGACCCACGTCGTCGGGCTGGTGAGACCTTATCGACCGACTGCCTTCCGGGGCGGAAAAGGGGGACCGTGGCCATGACCACCCAGGCGACGGCAGAGCACCGCTTCTCGTTCCTGCGGCTCGCGACAGCCCTGCAGACTCTGACCATCTTTCTCCAAGCGGTCTCCGCCGGGCTGCTGTTGACCGCTTCCTACGGCGAGACGCTGCACAGCGTCGGCGCCCGCGTGATGTACGGGGCGTCGATGCTGTACGTCCTCGCGGCGGTGCTGGCGTGGAAGCCGGGCGGCGGTCCGGCCCGGCCGGTCCGGCACGCGACCGGCTTCCTCGTCCTCGCCTCCGTCCAGGTCGTGCTGGGCATCGCGCACGTGCCGTCGGTCCATCTCCCGCTCGGGGTGCTGATGTTCGGGCTGAGCCTGGTGGCGCTGGTGAAGCGCTGAGCGAGGTACGGGCACGGTGGCGCCGGCCGGACGGGCGCGGCGGCGCGGAACCAACCGTGCGGCGCGGTCGTCCACCCCATCGGACGGGCAGTTTCCGGCATCAAGATCGCCCGAAGACTGCCGGTTCCCGGCAGTGACGGTGGGCCCCGGCCCGTGAGACCCTCCGGTCGGTTCGCCGGTCGGTTCCAGCCGTTCGGTGCGCCATGGAGCGGGGCCGGGGGGCCCGTACGGCTCAAGGGGGTACGCCGTGACGCTTCTCCTCGCACTCGGTGCGGCGGGACTCGTCCTGCTCGCCCTGTCGTTGCTCTTCGACGGCATCCTGGAAGGGATCTTCGGAGGGCTCTTCGGGGGTCTGCTGAACGGTCTCTTCGACGGCCTGCTCTCGCTCCCCGTGATCGCCGGATTCCTCTCGATGCTCGGCTTCGGCGGGGCGATCGTGCAGGGGACGACCGACGTGGGCCTGGCCGTGGCCCTCGCCGGCGGGGGCCTGGCGGGGCTGGTCGCGGCCTGGCTGACCTGGAGGTTCAGCCGGGCCCTGATGCAGGACCGGACGGCCCCCGCGCCGCGCGGCGACGACCTGATCGGCACCACCGGTTCCGTCGTCACCGCGATCCCGCCGGACGGCTACGGCGAGGTGCTGCTGCGCCTCGCCGGGCACACCGTGAAGTACGCGGCGAAAAGCGCCGCACCCGTCGCACAGGGCACCGAGATCTGGGTCGAGGCAACCTTGTCCTCCTCCTCGGTCACCGTGCGCCCGGTGGAACGCCCGTAAGACATAAGGACGTTGAACAATCCGCCGCCCACGCGGGCAGCGGTCCAGGGGGGCATCACCGCATGAGTCCAGTGGTCATAGCCGTCATCGGCATCGTCGTACTGTTCGTTCTTCTCGGCCTCGCCGTCGTCACCCGCTACAAGGTCGCGGGTCCCAGCGAGGCGTTCATCATCACCGGCCGCCGTGGCAAGAAGCACACCGACCCGGTCACCGGTCAGACCAGCATCGACAACACCGGCCAGAAGGTCGTCGTCGGCGGCGGGGTCTTCGTGGTGCCGTTCGTGCAGCAGCGGTACACCCTCGACCTCTCCAGCCGGCAGATCCCGGTCAAGGTGCGCGGTGCCGTCACCCTGCGCGGGGTGAAGGCCAACCTCGAAGGCGTCGCGATCGTCAAGGTCGGCGGCAGCGAGGACGCGATCCGCGCCTCCGCCCAGCGGTTCCTGCGCCAGCAGGCGGGGATCGCGGGCTTCACGCAGGAGGTCCTCTCGGGCTCGCTGCGCGCGATCGTCGGCCGGATGTCGGTCGAGGACATCATCCGCGACCGGGCCGCCTTCGCCAGCCAGGTCGCCGAAGAGGCCGAGGCCAGCCTCTCCGGCCAGGGCCTGATCCTCGACGCGTTCCAGATCCACGACATCACCACCGAGGGCACCTACCTGGAGGACCTCGGCCGCCCCGAGGCCGCCCGCGCCAAGCAGGAGGCGGACATCGCCGAGGCGAACTCGCGGCGCACCTCCGAGCAGGCCCGGCTGAAGGCGGCCGAGGACGTCGCCATCGCCGAGCGGACCTTCTACCTGAAGCAGGCGGAGATCCGGGTGGAGACCGAGGTGGCGGCCGCGAAGGCCAACGCGGCGGGCCCGCTCGCCGAGGCCGCCCGCCAGCAGGAGGTCCTCCAGGAGCAGGAGAAGGTCGCCGCGCGCCAGGCGGCGCTGACCGACCGCGAGCTCGACACCCGCGTCCGCAAGCCCGCCGACGCCGCCCGGTACCAGGCCGAGCAGGAGGCCGAGGCCCGTCGTATCGCCCAGGTGAAGGAGGCGGAGGCCACCGCCGACCGCGCCCGGCTGACCGGTGAGGGCGAGAAGCTCCAGCGTTCGGCGCTCGCGGCGGCGGTACGCATCGAGGGCGAGGCCCAGGCCGCCGCCATCGCCGCCCGGGGCGCGGCGGAGGCCGAGGCCATGCAGAAGAAGGCCGACGCCTTCGCGCAGTACGGCGACGCGGCCGTCCTCCAGATGCTGGTGGACGTCCTGCCCCAGGTCGTCGCCAAGGCGGCCGAACCGCTCAGCGCCATCGACAAGCTGACGGTCATCTCCACGGACGGGGCGAGCCAGTTGGCCCGTACCGTCACCGACAACGTCGCGCAGGGCATGGAGTTGCTCACCTCCACCACCGGCGTCGACCTGGCCTCGCTGCTCAAGAACCTCACCGCGGCGCGGACGGCCGCACCCGCCGCCAACGCCGGTCCCGCCGCACTCGCCGGCGAGGGCGCCGGGTCGCCGTCGAAGGACGACGGGAAGATCGAGGTCACCGACTGAGGTGCCCCGACCCGGAGCTCCGAGGCCGTCCGCGCCGGGTGCGCGGGCGGTCTCACCGGCGTACGGGGCCGGTGGGGCCGGCCGGCTCGGGAGCGGCGGCCGGCCGCCTTCCGCCCGGACCACGCCCTTCAGCCGCCGGACGTACTCCGGGTCGGCGCCACCGACGGGTTCGCCGCGGCGGACGCCCCCGTCGGGGCCGAGGTCGGCGACGGCACGGCCGCGGAGGCGGACGGGACGCCCCTCGCCGCCCCGGAGGCGTCCGCCCCGGAAACGGCCGGCGGAACCGTGGCCGCGGACCGGGGCGCCTCCGTGGACGGGGCCGCGGACGCGCCCTCGGGCACGGCCGTCACCCCGGTGACGGACGGTTCGGCCGTCGGCGGGGACGGAGCCACCTGGGGGGCGGCCGTCTCCCCGGGCGTGGGCGCTCCCGTGGGCCCCGAGTCCGCCGAGCCGGAACCGGTCGGCCCGGGCCCTGTCGAAGCGGGGGCCGCCGGTGACGCGGGCAGCACCGGTACGCCCGGTCCCGCCGCCAGCCGGAACGGCAGCACCGCGAGCCCGGCGACCGCGCAGGCCATGCCGACCACGGCGGCGCCCCTGCGGTACCTCCGGCCGGCGGCGCCGCGACGGAGCTCCTCGTACCGGCCCGGGGGCGGCGCGAGGCGGTCGTGGCCGGGCCGCAGGATGACGGCGAGCGGGTCGTCGGCGCCGAACTCCGGCTCCTCGTCAGCGCGAGTGGTCAAGGCTTCTCCTCAGGTGGGCGCGGAGCAGTTCGCGGGCCGCGTGGAGATCGGCCTTGACGGTCCCTTCCTTCCGCCCGGTCAGCGCGGACACCTCCCGGATCGGCATGTCCGCGTAGTAATGCAACAGGATCGGCACGCGCAGCCGTTCGGGCAACGACTGCACCAGCATCCGCACCGAGGGGTCGGCCGGCTGGGCATGGCCGCCGACGACCTCCTCGGTCACCACCCGCCGGACCGCCCGGCGCTCGCGCTCCAGCGAACGCCAGTGGTCGCGTACGAGGTTGGCCGCGGTGACGTACAGGTACCCGCGCGGCTCGTCCACCTTCGACCACCGCGCCCAGAGCCGCGTGAACGCTTCGGAGGCGATCTCGTGCGCCGTCCCGTCGTCGTCCACGAGACGGCGGCACCACCCGGCGAGGGACGGGTAGAGCACGGCGAACAGCTCGGACGCCGCCTGCGCCTGTCTGCCGCGCCGGTCGTTCCTCTCGCGGGCCCGCTTCACCGGTCTCCCAGGTCGGAGGCTGCCCCGGAGGGGTCCAGGGCAGCGAAGACGATCACGTTGTCCTGGTAGCCGCCGTCGCCGTCACGGGCCCCGCCACAGGTGATGAGCCGCAGCTCCGGGCGGTCCACGTTGCCGTAGACCTCCTGGGTGGGGAACGCCGCCTTCGCCACCGTACGGGTGGCGAAGACGGTGAACTCCGCAGCCTTCGCATCCTCCAGGCGCACCACGACCCGGTCCCCCGCGCGGAGCTGCGCGAGGTGCCGGAAGACCCCGTCACCGTACGACCCGACCGTCACATGCCCCAGCATCACTGCCGGGCCGGTCTGGCCGGGGGCCGGGCCGTGCTCGTACCAGCCCGCCCGGTCGTGCGCGGTGATCGCGGGCACCTCCACGGTGCCGTCCGCCGCCAGGCCGAGCCGTACGACCGGGGTGTCCACCCCGATCGTCGGAACCTGCAGCCGGATCGGCACCGAACGCGCCAACGCGGTCACGGTCGCGGTCGCGGGAGAAGGTGACGGGGACCGGCCGGTCCGCGCGCTCGGCGCGGGGGCCGGCGCCTCCGGTCGCCCGGCCACCGCACCCCCGCCCCCGTCCTCGCCCCCCACGCCGCAGCCGGCGAGGAGCGAGGCCAGCGCGGCGGCCCCGAAGGCCCGCCTGGAGTACGAGGTCACGCCCCGGTCGCCCCGTTCACCCCGGCGCCCCGGCGGCGCACGAGGAACACGGCAGCGCCCGCCGCGAGCACCACCGCGGCGATGCCCCCGCCCATCAGCGTCCCGTTGCCGCCGCCCGACTGCGCGGCGGCGACGGCACCGGTGTTCGGCGCTCCGGACGGTACGGCGGAGACCTGCGCCCCACCGTCCGAGACCGACGGAGCCGCAGCGGCCGCGCTGGGCACGGCGGTCGGGGGCTCCGTCGGGGCCGGGACGGCGGCCGGGGCGTTGGTCGCGGCCTCGGCCGGGGCAGCCGCCGGGGCCGCGGACGGGGCCTCGGCCGGGACGGCGGTGACGGCCGGGGTGCGCGGGGCCGGGGACGCCGTGTCCGCGAAGGCGGGACCGGCACCGGTGGCGAGCACGGCGGCACAGGCAAGCGTCAGCAGACTGAAGGTGGTTCGGCGCATGAACGGCTCTCCTTCGTTGTCGGCCCACCGGGACGGGCGGGCCGGGAAACGGAACGTGCGAAGAGACGAGGCAGCGGCACCCTGGGTTGTAAAGCAATGGCAAAGTCGTGCGGAGCCTGCCGGCCGCGCCCCTGCGACCGGTCGGCCTTCCGGTGAACGGGCCGGTCAACAGGCCCCCGGATCCAGGTCGGTCGGGGCCATGTGGCGGGCCGCCGCCGCGTACCGCGCGAGGTGGTCCACCGCCTTCGCCAGCAGCCGGAGGTTGACCGCCGGGTCCTGGCCCGGGTCCTGCGCGACGGCCCACGCGTGGCAGACCATGTGCGTCACGATCTCCCGCGCCCGGGAGTCCGCGAGCTGGGCGGCGTACGCGTCGGCCAGCGGGGCGTACGCGACGATCGCGCGGCGGAGGCGGACCCGCAGGGCATCCGCCGCCTCGCCCGTCGCCCGCCCCCGGGCGAGATCCAGCGCCAGCTGCACATCGGCGGCCAGATCCGCCCGGCTGACCGGCGCACCCGTGTTCGGCGGACCACCGAACGGAGGGACGCCGTACGTCACCCCGCCGCCGTACCCGGCCGCACCCTTGCCCGAGCCCCCGGACGAACTCCCGTACGCCGACCCGCCGTACGAACCACACATCCCGGGCGGCGCGCAGTGCCCCGGAGCCGCACCGGGGCCGCCCGCTCCGCCCGACCCACCGCTGCCACTCGCCGCGCAGGTGTCGCCGGCTCCACTCGTCCCGTTGTTTCCGCTCGTTCCGCTGGCTGAGCTCATCGCGGACTCACCTCTTTCGGTGCGAAGGGTGGATCTGAACTCCCGGAGGGATGGCGTTCAGTGAACTCCCGAACACACACAGTGAGGAGATGCCAGGCTGTGGGCCACCTGTAGTCCCGCGTAGGCCAGGCCGGGAGGACCGCCCTGGTGAAGGAGTGAGCGCAAGGTGCCCGAATCCCAGGAGATCGGCGAGCTGATCCGCCAGGCGTGCGCGGCACGTGGCTGGGGGCCGTCCAAACTCGCCCGGGAGTTGGGAATCGCCGAGGGGCGCGGCCCGAACGGCCTCGACCGCCAGTCGGTCCGCAGGTGGATGGCCGGGCGCCGGAAACCCGACTACTGGCTCCCGTACATCGCCGACGTACTCGGCCTGGACACGAACGCGCCGCAGCAGCCCCCCGCCGGACCCGACGCACCAGCCCTCTCCGCCACCCCCGGCGTCCCCGCTCAACGATCCGCCTCCCGCCCCCTTGCGGGCCTCGATACCGTGGCGTCAGTCGTCGAGTTGGGGAGGAACGACGTGCTTCGGCGAAACTTCCTGGCCGCCTCGGGCGCCCACGCTCTGGCCGCCCTCAACCTGCCCGACCCGGAGAGCGTCACCCGCCGGACCAGCCGCGTCGGCGGTGTACGCGTCGGCACCGGCGAGGTGGCCGCCGTACGCCAGATGACCCGCGCCCTCGGCGACACCGCCGCCGAACTCGGCGGCGGACACGCCCGCCATCTCGCCGTCCGCTACCTCACCGAGGACGTCGCCTCCTGGCTGGACGGCACCTACACCGAGGAGATCGGCCGGCAGTTGTACGCCGCCACCTCCCAACTCGTGCACCTGGCCGGCTGGATGGCCCAGGACGAGGGCAACCAGGGCATGGCCCAGCAGTACTACGCCCACGCCTACGGCCTCGCGGTCGCCGCCGACGAAGCCGAACTCTCCGCAACAGCCCTGCGAGGCCTCGCCGTTCAGGCGATCGACCTCGGCCCCCGGTACGGCGCCATGGCGCTGCGCCTCTCCGAACGCTGCGTGGACAGCGCGAAGTCCCTGGACGACCCGCGCGCGGTCTCGTACTTCCAGACCACCCTCGCCGACGCCGCCGCCCTCGACGGCGACCACCGCCTCGCCACCCGGGCCCTCACCGCCGCCCAGACCGCCATCGAGCAGACTCCCGACGCCGCCCCCGGCGAATCCTGGGCCTCCCACTTCAGCATCGGCCGCTGGGCCCACCACTCCGGCATGATCCTCGCCCGCCTCGGCGACCTGGACAGCGCCACCGGCCACCTCCACGAGTCCCTGGAGATCCACGGCATCGACCGCCGCCGCAGCCGCGCGATCGTCCTCGCCGACCTCGGCCAGATCCACCTCCGCCGAGGCCACCTCGACGCCGCCCTCGCCACCTGGACCGACTTCCTCGACTGCGCCGACGGCATCCGTTCCGTCAAGGTCACCGAAGCCACCGAGGACATGCGCACCCGTCTGGACAAGTACCGCAAGGTCCCGGGCGTCGAGGAGCTGCGGACCCGCGCGGAGAACCACGTGACCACCGGGGCGGGTGCGGGGGCGGGGGTGTCGGCGGGAGCGGGCGCCGGGGCCTCTGCGGGGACGGCGGGGAGCGGGTGACGTTCGCCGGGTGACGTGCCCCAGGTGCCCCTGGGCGTACGGCCTGCCGCCGAACTCCGCCGGGGGTGGGATCGCACGTGGGGAGCCTCGCTAAAGTCGCGGCATGGGGGTCTCAATCGAACTGGTGAGGGAACCGCCGGTCTGCCGGTGGTGCGGTCGGCCCGTGGTGCCACGCAGGTTGTGGTTGCCGCGCCCGTTCTGCAATCGCCGGCACCAGGTGAAGTTCTGGACGAGGGCGATCCTCTTCGGGGTAGCCGACTTCCTCTCGTGACCTGAGTCCGAAACGCGCGTGCCCCACGAGGCACTGAGCCTTTCCCGCCTGCGCCGCCCGCCGTACCGGGCAGCAGTCGCCGGACCGCCCCCGCGCTTCCTTCGGTGCGCCGCGCGTTCCAGAGCCTGGACGGCCTTGACCATGGCGGTGACGAAGGTCGCACCACAACGGAGTTTGCGCGGAGGCGCCGCACCCCGAGGACTGCCCTGACCTGCTCACCAAGGGCTCGTCTCCCGGCGTGGCACGCACCGGAGACGATCACCCCTTACCACCCCGCCTCCTCCCCCGACCCCCCGCTACGCGTATGGATCGCGTTAAGGTGTTGAAAGGTAAAGAGATCACCAAGAACTGACGAGGGCCGCCGCACGCGCCGGCGCTCCACTCGGGAGGAAGCCATGGGAACCCGCCGCACCACGCTGCCCGGAGTCGGGACTCAGTACGACTTCATCACCGAGTCCGGCCAGCACATCTCCGTCGTCGTCCACCACGACGGGCGGCGGTTCATCGGGTTCTACGAGCAGGACGACCCAGATTCGTGCCGGCTGACCGTCCCCCTGACGACGCACGAGGCGACCGCGCTCGCCCACCTCATCGATCCCGCACCGATCGACGCCGTACGGACCGAGGGCATCGACCTGGTCACCGAGCACATTCCGCTCGGCTCCCGATCGCCTTACGGCGGGCGGGTGTTGGGGGACACGCGGGCGCGGACCCGTACCGGGGCGTCGATCGTGGCGGTGCTGCGGACGCACAGTGCGCACCCGTCGCCGGGGCCCGACTTCCGGCTGGCCATCGGTGACACGCTCGTCGTCGTCGGTACGCGCGAGGGCGTCGACGCGCTCTCCGAGATCATTGCGGAGGGCTGATCGTGCATGACATGACCGCACTGCTGGTGGAGCTCGGCTCCGTCATTCTCGGGCTGGGGATCATCGGGCGGTTCGCCGGCCGGATAGGTCTCTCGCCGATCCCCCTCTACCTCCTGGCGGGTCTGGCGTTCGGCGAGGGCGGGCTGCTGCCGCTCGGTGCCAGCGAGGAGTTCACGGCAGTCGGCGCCGAGATAGGCGTGATCCTGCTGCTGCTCCTCCTCGGGCTCGAATACAGCGCCTCCGAGCTGGTCACGAGCCTCAAGACCCAGTACCCGTCCGGGCTGGTCGACTTCGTCCTCAACGCGACCCCTGGCGCCGTCGCCGCGCTGATACTCGGCTGGGGTCCCGCCGGGGCCGTCGCGCTGGCCGGGGTCACCTGGATCTCCTCGTCCGGGGTGATCGCCAAGGTGATGACGGACCTGGGGCGCCTCGGCAACCGGGAGACCCCGGTCATCCTCGGTGTCCTCGTCATCGAGGACCTGGCGATGGCGGTGTACCTGCCGCTGCTCACCGCCATGGTCGCCGGAGTCGGGCTCGCCGGGGGGAGCATCGCGCTGCTGATCGCGCTCGGGACGGTCGGGTTCGTCCTCTACCTGGCGCTGCGCCACGGCCGGATCATCAGCCGGGCCGTCTCCTCCGACAACCCGGAGATGCTGCTCCTCGTCGTCCTCGGCCTGACCGTGCTCGTCGCCGGACTGGCTCAGCAACTCCAGGTCTCGGCCGCCGTCGGCGCGTTCCTCGTCGGCATCGCGCTCTCGGGCGAGGTCGCCGAGGGCGCGCGCAAGCTGCTGACCCCGCTGCGGGACCTCTTCGCGGCGGTGTTCTTCGTCTTCTTCGGCCTCTCGACCAACCCGGCCGACATCCCGCCGGTCCTGCTCCCGGCGGCGCTGCTCGCCGTCGTCACCGTGCTGACCAAGATCCTCACCGGCTGGTACGCGGCCCGCCGCGCCGGCATCAAGTCGCGCGGCAGGTGGCGGGCGGGCGGCACGCTCGTGGCGCGCGGCGAGTTCTCCATCGTCATCGCCGGTCTGGCCGTGGCGACCGAGCCGCGCATCGGGCCCATCGCCACCGCGTACGTACTGATCCTGGTCATCATCGGCCCGCTCACCGCCCGCTGGACCGAACCGGCCATCACCCGGATCAAGGCGCTGCGCGGTACGGGCACCGGGGCCCGGGCGCGCGTCCGCGCGAGCGAGGCCGCCCCCGCCCGGCCCACGCACGACGACCTCACGCCGGAGCACGTCGGCGAGGGCCGCGACTGAGGCCCTCGCACACCCCGTGACACGCGGAACTCCCCGTCCATGGTCAGCCGTTGGCTGCGGACGGGGAGTTCCGCGTACGGGACTTCTGCGCGCGGGAGCTCTGCGTACGGGAGTTCCGCGCGCGGTGATCGGCGTCAGTTGTGGTTGTCGATGATGCTCTTGGCGATGCCGTTCGCGACGACGACCTCGGCGTCGACTCCGTCGCCCTTGGTCGCGGCCTCCAGCATCTCCTCGCTGCACGGCATCGCGGCCTGGCCCTCCTCCGTACCGCAGATGTCGCCGGTGCCCTCGATGTCCGTGTCCTCGGAGACGAAGAACTGCTGGTCGACGTCGTCCGGACGGGTCACCGTGTACGTGCCGGGGGCGAGGTAGCGCACCTTGCCGTTCCAGGTGCCGTTGACGCCCTTGCCCTGGTCGATGCCCTCGACGGCCGTCTCCGGTTCGTCCGAGGCGGCGTCGGAGCCCGAGCCCGAACTGCCGGTGCCACTGCCGCCGGTGGTGCTGCCGCCGCTGGTGCTGCCGGCAGCGGCGGTGGCGGACGGGGCGCCCTGCGTCGCAGGCGTCTCGGCCGGGAGC
The DNA here is from genome assembly GCF_035953295.1 of Streptomyces sp. NBC_01335. Taxonomy (GTDB): domain Bacteria; phylum Actinomycetota; class Actinomycetes; order Streptomycetales; family Streptomycetaceae; genus Streptomyces. Next base: position 4,113,024 of record NZ_CP108370.1, on the reverse strand, counting down.
GTGGCGGCGGCGCTGCTGCTCGTGTCCTTCGCCCCGGTGTCGGAGCCTCCGTCGGAGTCGTCCCCCTGGCAGCCGGTCAGGAGCAGGGTGCCCGCGACTGCGGCGGCGACGAGGACGGCGGTCTTGGTACGGAGGGCCGAAGCCATGGCGTTGCTCCCGTGGGGGAAGGGCGTCCGCGGAGAGGCGTCTCTCCACGGCTGCCGTGATCTGGTGGGTGACCTGCTGCGCGGCCGACTGCGCAACCAGCCTGTGTGACCTGCGGTGCGACCTGCTGTGTGATCACTATGGGCCGTCCGGGGGACCTCTCGGCCGGAAGTCCTGGACCCACGACATCCCTGTCACCGTTCCCGTACAGAGCAACAGTTGTGTACTGCACGCGGCGCGCCGGTTTCCCATGACCTGCAAAGATCCACCGCCGACGGCCTACAGCAAGGTCGCCTCGCGCAGGATGCGGACCAGCGTGACCGTGGCGTTCACCGACGACAGCGCGGAGGCCGCCGTGCCCACCGTCGCCGTCAGCCCGGCGAAGAGGAGGTGCGCCGACGCCGGGGGCCAGAAGCGGGTGGGCGGGGCGGGGTCGAGGAGGGCCGCGACCCGGAGCGGTACGGGCCCCGCCGCCGCGAACCCCGCCGGCCCCGCGAACCCTGTCGCACGCGCGAACCCCGCCAGCCCCTCGAACGGCGAACGGGCCGAGACCAGCGCCGCCTTGCCGACCGCCCGCGCCACCACATGGCGGCTGCCGACCGCCCGGGCGGCCTCCTCGTCGGCCCAGCGCTCGGTGCTGTACGCCACCGCCGTCCGGAGCGGCACCAGGAACGGGTTGGCGCGCGCGGCCAGCTGCGTCAGCAGCAGATAGCGGTGGTGGCGCCCCGCCAGATGCGCCCGCTCATGGGCGAACAGCGCCTGCTGCTCGTCCGGTTCGAGGCAGTCGAGCAGGGCGCTGGAGACGACGACCCGGCCGTCGCCTGCCGCCGCCCCGCCCATCCGCCCGCGCACCGGGCCGCCGGGGAGCGCGTACGCGTACGGGGCCGGCGACTCCACCACGCTCACCCCGCCGCTCTCGCGCGTCGGCGCCCCCAGCGCGCGGGTCGCGGCGACCCGGGTACGTACATGGCGTACGAGCGTCGCCGCGCAGCCGGCCACCACCGCACCCAGCACCCCGATGGCCACCAGGCCCGTCCGGTCCTCGTACGGCAGCGCGGCCCTGACCTCGGGGTCCGACCAGCCGTCCGGCAACGGGTTGCCGGGCAGCTGGGCCGTACCGATCACCATCAGCAGGGCGAGGCAGAGGGTGCTGCACAGCGCGAGCGTCGTACCGGCGACGGCCAGCAGCCGGGTCGCGGTGCGCGGGTGCAGATGGTGCGCGGCCAGCCGCGCGACGGGCAGCGCGGTCAGCGGCAGTACGAGTGGCAGGTAGACGAAAATGCCCATCGCTCCCCCAACGCCCCTGTCGTCGTCATCGCTCCCCCAACGCCCCTGTCGTCGTCATCGCTCCCCCAACGCCCCTGTCGTCGTCATCGGTTCCCCGACGCACGGCCGGGGGCATCCGGCGGACCCGAGGGTTCGGAGGGCTCAGCGGGTTCGCTCGCCCCGGGCGCATCCGGACCGGTCCGGGACAGCAGGGCCCGCAGGCGTTCCTCGTCGCCGGGGCTGAGCGCGGAGACGAAGCGGGCGAGGACGGCCTCACGGTCCCGTTCGCCGTCGAGCACCCGGCGCATCCGCAGGGCGGCGAGGCCGGCCTCGTCGGCGGCGTTCGTCCAGGTGTAGGAACGGCCCGCACGGGTGCGGGTGACCGCGTTCTTCGCGTGGAGGCGGGAGAGGATCGTGATGACGGTCGTCAGGGCGAGGCCGCCGTCGAGGCGCTCCCGCACCCAGCTCGCGGTCACCGGCCCTCCGCCCGCGCGCACCGCCGCGAGCACCTGCGCCTCGAGCTCGCCCTGCCCCCGCTTGCGCGGGCGCCCGCCGGCGCCGAGGGACGCGTCGGCCGCCGGGGACGCAGGGGCCCCTTGTGGAACGTCTTCGTGCCGTCCCGCGTTTCCCATGCGGTGTCCGCCCTTCGCGCAAGCTCTCGCAGTCACGGCTGGGCGGCCCCGGGCACTGCTCAGCGATCGCCGCATCCTACTGAGCCGCCATTCCGTGGCAAAGCCTGCCGGGTCGAGCATCGAGTTCTACACGTCTGTAGAGTTCCACTCGGTTCAGCCAACGCACCGCAAAGCAACGTATGGAGACGTCATGGCCCTTTGGGATCGGATCAAGGAATCCGCCTCGACGATGCAGACGCAGCTGGAGGCGAAGAAGAACGACCTGAAGAGCGGGGCGTTCCGCGACGCGAGCATGGCGATGTGCGCCCTGGTCTCGGCGGCCGACGGCTCCATCGACCCGTCGGAGCGGCAGCGCGTCGCCCAGCTGATCATGAGCAACGACGTGCTCCAGAACTTCCCCGCGGAAGACCTCCAGCGCCGCTTCAACGCGTACGTGGACAAGCTCACCGCCGACTTCGCCTTCGGCAAGGTCACCGTGCTCCAGGAGATCGCCAAGGCGAAGAAGAAGCCGGCCGAGGCGCGTGCGGTCATCCAGATCGGCATCGTCATCGGTGGCGCCGACGGCGACTTCGACAAGTCGGAGCAGGCCGTGGTCCGGGAGGCGTGCTTCGCCCTCGACCTGCCGCCGCACGAGTTCGACCTCTGAGCTCGGCTCTGATTCCAAGCCCCGCACCGCACTTTCGAGGCGCCCCGGACCTGACGGCCGGGGCGTCTCGCGTTTCCGGGCGGACCGCGCCCCGAGGGGGTGGCCCGCCCCGTGGGCAGAGCGACCGACCCCCGTGGACAGGGTGACCGACCCCCGTGGAAGGAGCGGCCCGCCCCGTGCCCGCCCGCCCCCGCGTCAGGAGCGCGTCAACGTGACCCGGGTCCGGCGTCAAGTACCCGTCAGGGCCGAGGCGGCGGCCGCGCCGCCCCCGGCCTGCGGACTTAGCGTCGAGGACGAACCCGCCGGGTCGCGTCCGCGACCCGTGCCGACGTCTGGAGGCACCATGGAAAGCGCGCTGCCGGATCCCGACCCCCTCGAACCCGTCCCGGCCGGACCCCCGCTCGCAAACGTCCCGGCCGGGCCCTTGTTCGTACCGGTCCGCCCGGGTTTTGCCCACTGTCCGTCGAGCGTCCGGGCACGGTTCTTCCGTACGCCGCTCGGCGCGCGCACCGCCGTCGCCTTCACCTCGGAGAGCCGCCTCGTCGCCACCCTGGGCGCGGGTCAGCAGTGGGTACGCCTCTGCGAACCGGCCCTCCGTGACCTCGCCGCCCCTCTCGGCGTCCGCACCCTGACCGTCGACCCGCTGCTCTCCGCGCCGCGCGCCGCCGACCCGCACCCCTCGGTGCCCCACACCGCCGCGCACGCGGCCCCCACCGCAACCACCACGCCCGCCATGCCTGTCGCTGCTGTCGCTGCCGTCTCGCACGCGACCCCCGCCGCTCCCGTCGCCCGCGCGACGGACCCGGCTCCTCCCGCGCCGGCCGTCCCCGACGCCCCCGCGCTCGTCCGCCACGGACGCTGAAGGGAGCGCACCATGACCACCACCCCCCTCGCCCCCGTCCCCACCCCCGCACCGGCCGGGTCCCCAAGCCCCGCCGGCGCCCCCTCCCCGGCCTGGTCCCCCGACCCGGCCGGGGAGGCCCCCGACTCCGCCACCGCCACCGCCTCCACCTCGGCCACCGCCCTCACGCCGTGCACCTCCCCGGCCCGGCAGACGTACCCGAAGGACGTGTGGCCCGCCTCGACGCGCCCCGGGCCGCGCGGCGACATGGCGGTGGGCGGGGTCTCCCTGGCCGAGGCCGCCGAACGGTTCGGCACCCCGCTGTACGTGCTCGACGAGGGAGAGGTCCGCGACCGCTGCCGGACCTACCGCGCCGCGTTCCCGCCCGAGGAGGCGGACGTGGTCTACGCGGCGAAGGCCTTCCTGAGCCGGGCCGTCGTCCGGTGGGTGCGGGAGGAGGGGCTCGGGCTCGACGTCTGCTCGGCCGGTGAACTCCTCCTCGCGATCAGCGCGGGCTTCCCCGCCGACCGGATCGTGCTGCACGGCAACGCCAAGAGCCCGGAGGACCTGAGCACCGCCGTGCGGCTCGGCGTCGGCCGGATCGTGCTCGACTCGACCTCCGAGATCGCCCGCCTCGCCGCCCTGGTGCCGCACGGCACCCGCCAACCCGTCATGATCCGCGTGGTGCCCGGGATCTCGGCCGGCGGGCACGCGGCGGTCCGTACCGGCACCGAGGACCAGAAGTTCGGTCTCTCCCTCATGGACGGCTCGGCGCAGCACGCCATCGACCGGGTTCTCGGCCAACCGGGACTCGAACTCGTGGGCCTGCACTGCCACATCGGCTCGCAGATCACCTCGATCACGCCGTACGTCTCCGCGCTCCGCCGGATGGTGGGGCTCCTCGCCCGGACCCGGGACAAGCACGGAGTCGTGCTGCCCGAGCTGGACATGGGGGGCGGGCACGGCATCGCGTACCGGGCGGGCGAACCGGCACTCGACATCCCCACGCTCGCCGCGCGCATCCGTGCCGAACTCACCGCCGGGTGCGCGCGGGCCATGCTGCCGGTGCCCCGGCTGACCGTCGAACCCGGGCGGGCGGTCATCGGCCCCGCGGGCGTGGCCGTGTACCGGGTGCTCTCCGTCAAGCGGACCGGCACCCGTACCTTCGTGGCCGTCGACGGCGGCATGAGCGACAACCCGCGCCCGGCGCTGTACGGCGTGCGGTACGCGCCCCGCATGGTCGGCCGGGCCTCCAGCGCGCCCGGACGGATGGTGACCGTGGTGGGCCGGCACTGCGAGGCTGGGGACGTCCTGGCCGACGCGGTGGAACTCCCCGAGGACGTGCACCCGGGCGATCTGCTGGCCGTCCCGGCGGCGGGGGCGTACCACCTGTCGATGGCCTCCGGCTACAACCTCGTGGGCCGGCCGCCGGTGGTCGCCGTGACGGGCGGCACCGCGCGGCTGCTCGTACGCCGCGAATCCCTCGAAGACCTCCGGCGGAGGGACGTCGGAGCCTGAGGACGGCCGCGTACGCGAACAGGCCGGGGCACGAGGGTGTCCCGGCCTTCGCGTGCGCGGGGTCAGATCTCCTTCGCGGGCCAGTCCAGCAGCCGGGCGCCGATGACCGCCGTCTGCAGGGTGTAGCGGTGCACCGGGTCGGCGAGGTCGGAGCCGGTCAGCTGGTGGATGCGCTCCAACCGGTACGTCAGCGCCCGCACGCTCAGCGACAGCCGCCGGGCCGTCTCCGCCGCCACGCACCCCGAGTCGAAGTACGCCGTGAGGGTCCGCAGCAGCGGTTCGGCGCCGCCCCGGGCCCTCTGGAGCGGGCCCAGCCGGCTGCGCACCAGGTCCACCATGGCCTGCCGGTCCCGGGTCAGCACGGGGTAGACCAGCAGATCGGCCGCGTGCAGCACCGGTTCGTCGAGCCCCAGCCGACCGGCGAGCTCATGGGCTTCGAGCGCCTCGTCGTACGACTGGACGACACCGCCCGGCCCGTGGTGGGGGCGGCCGATGGCGGCCTGCCCGCCGCCGGTCGCCGCATGGGACTGCTGGGCGAAGTAGAGCAGCACGTCCGACCGGCTGCCCGGCGCGATGCAGATCAGGCGGCCGTCCTTCGTCGTCAGCAGGATCTCGCGCCCCCCGAACCGGGCCAGCATCGCCGCCTCCACGCTGCGCAGCACCGCGTCCGTCTCGGTGTACGCCTCCGGGCCCACGGCCACCGCGACCGCGTGCGCCCGCGACAGATGCAGCCCGAAGCGGCTGGAGCGCTCCGCGAGACGGCCGAGGTCGCTGCGCCCGTAGAGCAGGTCGTCGATGAACTCGCGGCGGGCCGCCTCCTCGCGGCGCACCGTCATCCGCTGCGCCCCCTCGAAGCCTTCGGTGAAGGCGTCCACGGCCTGCTCCACCGCGTGGAGGACGGCGTCCACCGAACCGGCGCCGCCCCGGGCCGCCGTACACGGCCAGTGCGCGCGGGTCTGCGCGAGATGGAGGGTGATCAGTCCGCGCAGCCGGAGCCCGGATTCCGCGGCCTCCCTGCCGAGCTCACGGCGCTCCTCCAGCTCCTTGTGCGTCAGCCGTCTCCCCGTCCCGGCCACTTCCTCCAGGACGTGGACGTAGTTTCCCAGTGCCTCGACGGGTATGCGCGATTCCGCCATCACCCTTCCCCTCCCCATGTTTCCCGTACGTATATGTAGCGCACAACCGTCCGTGCCACGGCCCGGCAACCCCCTCGCCCCAGGACTGCCGGAATCCGGCAGTGCGCGAAGTCCCTTCCGGATGACACGATCCGTGCAGCACCGCACGGGGGAACGACCGTCTAAGACGGCGCGCTGACGGTGTGTTGACGGGGGAATGACGGGGGGCACGGGGGAATCGGGGGAACGACCCGGCGGCGGGTCCCGGAGACGGGGCCCGTACCGGGTTCCCCGCCCCGGCCACACCCCCTCCTCCGCCGCCCCGGCCCTGAGTTCGGCACACGGATCGCCCTTGTCCCGTACCGACCCGACAGGAGCAAGGCATGCTGGGTTTCGTGTCCCCTCTCCCCCAGCAGCCGCAGCGCCCCCAACGCCCGCCGGTCTCCGGCCACATGGTCGTCTGCGGTGACGACGCGCTCGCCCGACGGCTCGCCGTGGAGCTTCGTTACGTCTACGGGGAACGCGTCACCCTGATCCTCCCGCCCGGCCCGGACGCCGCGCAGCCGGACCTCCCGCTGAACCAGCGGGCCCGCGCCTCCGCCCTGTTCGGCCGGATGTCCGCGGCGATGAGCCGCACCGGCACCGGCACCGCACCCCTGGACGGCGTCGGGTCCGGCGACAGCGACACCAACGCCGGGGTGGAACCCGTCGTCATCATGGAGTCGGCGGAACCCTCCGACGACGTCCTGGAGGAGGCCGGCGTCGACCGGGCCGCCGCCCTCGCCCTCGTCTACGAGGACGACGAGCGCAACATCCGGGCCGCGCTCACCGCCCGCCGCCTCAACCCCCGGCTGCGCCTGGTGATCCGCCTCTACAACCGCAAGCTCGGCGTCCATCTGGAGACCCTCCTCGACCAGGCGGCGGCCTTCGCCGTGCCCGGCCTCGACCCGGCCGCACTGGACGCCAGCACCACCGTCCTCTCCGACGCCGACACCGTCGCCCCGGCCCTGGCCGCCACCGCGCTGACCGGCAGCAGCAAGGTCGTCGAGGCGGAGGGGCTGCTGCTGCGCGCGGCCGAACGCACCCCGCCCGGCCCCGGCGAGCGGGCGGACCCGGGACTCTGTACCCTCGCGCTCCTCTCCTCCACCACCGTCGACCCGGCCGGTACCGAAGGCTCCGACAGCAGCGGCGACGACGGACCGCGGCTGCTGCCCGACGAACGCTCCGTGGCGGCGGCGACCGGGCGCGGCACCATCGTCCTGGAGACCGTCAGCCGGTCGGTCCCGGACCGGCCCGCGACCCGGATGGGCGGCAGGGGCGCCCCGCTGGGCCAGGTGTTCTCGCGGCGGTTGCGCTGGTCGGCCCTGGGCGTCGCGGCGGCCGTGGTCGCCCTGGCGGTGGCCTCGGTCCGCACGACCGGCGACAGCGCCCCGCACTCGGTCTACCTGACCCTGCTCGACCTCTTCGCCATGGGGGACCCGGCGGACGACACCGCGCCCTCCGCCCGCAAGATCATCCAGCTGCTCTCGGGGGTGGCCGGACTCCTGCTGCTGCCGCTGCTGATCGCGGCGGTCCTGGAGGCCTTCGGTACCCTGCGCACCGCCTCCTCGCTGCGCCGCCCGCCGCGCGGCCTCTCCGGCCATGTGGTCCTGCTCGGCCTGGGCAAGATCGGTACGCGGGTCCTCGTACGCCTCCGCGAGCTCGGCATCCCCGTGGTCGTCGTCGAGGAGGACCCGAACGCCCGGGGCATCCCGCTGGCCCGCTCCCTGCACGTGCCGACCGTCATCGGAGACGTCACCCAGGAAGGCGTCCTGGAGGCGGCGAAGATCGGCCGGGCCCGCGCGCTGCTCGCCCTGACCAGCATCGACACCACCAACCTCGAAGCGACGCTCTACGCCCGGTCGATCAAGCCCGACCTGCGGGTGGCTCTCCGGCTCTACGACGACGACTTCGCGACCGTCGTCTACCGCACCCTGCGCACCGCCCACCCGGGGGCCACCACCCGCTCCCGGTCGGTGACCCATCTGGCCGCCCCCTCCTTCGCCGTGGCGATGATGGGCCGGCAGATCCTCGGCGCCGTCCCGGTCGAGCGGAAGGTGATGCTCTTCGCCGCCCTGGTGGTGGGCGGCCACCCGCAGCTGGAGGGCCACACCGTCGCGCAGGCGTTCCGGGCCGGCGCCTGGCGGGTGCTGGCCCTGGACACCACCCCGCCCGACGACCGCGTACCCGATTCCGCCGCCGAACCTCCCTACGGCGCCGGGGGCAGGCAGCGCATCTCGGGGCTGATCTGGGACCTGCCGCCCGGATACGTACTCAAGGCCGAGGACCGGGTGGTGATCGCCGCGACCCGGCGCGGGCTCGCCGAGCTGCTGCGCAGGCAGCGCGCCGCCTCAGGGCGACGCTGAGGCAGCGGTGGATGCGGGTCCGGAGCGTTTCACGTGAAACGCTCCGGACCCGCATGGCGCTCCACGCCGGAGACCCGCCCACCCTCACCCGTTCGGCCCAGGAACGCTCCCCCGCGACATTTCCGTCGTGCGGTAATGGGCCGTGTTGTCCCCCGCACGGCAGGACCGCAGGGAAGGGAGAAGCACATGCCCGTCTGCACCACGCGCGACGGAGTCGACATCTTCTACAAGGACTGGGGGCGGGGACGGCCCGTGGTCTTCATCCACGGGTGGCCCCTCAACGGCGACGCCTGGCAGGACCAGCTCAAGGCCGTCGCGGACGCCGGCTACCGAGGCATCGCGCACGACCGCCGGGGCCACGGCCGTTCCAGCCCGGTGTGGGACGGCTACGACTTCGACACCTTCGCCGACGACCTCAACGACCTGATCACCCAGCTCGACCTGCAGGACGTCACCCTGGTCGCGCACTCCATGGGGGGCGGCGAGCTGGCCCGGTACATCGGCCGGCACGGCACCGGGCGGATCAGGTCCGCCGTCCTGCTCTCCGCGATCACCCCGCTGATGCTCCAGGGTCCGGACAACCCGGAGGGCGTTCCGCAGAGCGTCTTCGACGACATCAAGAAGGGCATCCTGACGGAACGTTCGCAGTTCTGGAAGGACACCGCGGTCGGCTTCCACTCCGCCGACCGCGAGGGCAACAAGGTCACCCAGGGCAACAAGGACGCGTTCTGGTACATGGCCATGGCCGAGACCATCGAGGGCGGGGTCGCCTGCGTCGACGCCTTCGCCTCCACGGACTTCCACGAGGACCTGAAGAAGTTCGACGTCCCCACCCTCGTCGTCCACGGTGACGACGACCAGGTCGTCCCGATCGACGCCACCGGCCGCAAGACGGCGAAACTGGTGAAGGACGCCACGCTGAAGGTCTACGAGGGCGGCTCGCACGGCATCGCGCTGGTGCCGGGCGACAAGGAGAAGTTCAACAAGGATCTGCTGGACTTCCTCAAGAAGTGAGCGTGACGTGACCGGTGCCGGGCGCCGGGCCCCCGACGGACCGCCCGGCACCGGGTCCCCTATCGCAGCGTCCCCATGGCCTCCCGGACCTCGTCCAGGGTGCGTTCGGCGATCTCGTTCGCGCGCGCGTTCCCGGCGCGCAGCACGGAGCGTACGTACCCCAGGTCCCGCGCGTACTCCGCGCGACGGGCCCGGACGGGCGCCAGCCGGGTGTTGACGGCCTCCGTCACGGTCCGCTTGAGCAGGGCCGCCCCGCCGTCGCCGATCGCCTCGGCGACCTCGTACGGGTCGCGGTCCTGGCAGAGCGCGGCGAGCAGCACGAGGTTGGAGACCGCGGGCCGGTGCTCGGGGTCGTAGGAGATGCGCCGGTCGGCGTCGGTCTTCGCGCCCTTGACCAGCCGGGCGGTCTCGTCGGCGGTCGCGCCGAGGGCGATGGCGTTGCCACGGCTCTTGCTCATCTTGCCGCCGTCGGTGCCGAGCAGCAGCGGGGCGGCGGAGAGCAGCGCCTCGGGCTGCGGGAAGACCGGTGCGTAGCGCTCGTTGAAGCGGCGGGCGACGGTCCGGGTGAGTTCCAGGTGCGGCAGCTGGTCCTGGCCCACCGGGACGAGGTTGCCCTTGCAGAAGAGGATGTCGGCGGCCTGGTGGACCGGGTAGGTGTACATCAGACCGCTGACGGCCGCCTGGCGGGAGTGGGCGATCTCGTCCTTGACGGTGGGGTTGCGGCCCAGTTCGGCCACCGAGACCAGGCTGAGGAAGGGCAGCAACAACTGGTTCAGGGCGGGTACCGCGCTGTGGTTGAAGATCGTCGAACGCGACGGGTCGATGCCGATGGCGAGGTAGTCGAGGAGCAGACCCTCCATCGTCCCGGCGAGCCGGTCGACCACGTCCCGGTCGGTGAGCGCCTGGTAGTCGGGGATCAGCACGAAGACCTCCACGCCCAGGTCCTGGAGCCGGACCCGGTTGTGGAGGGTGCCGAAGTAGTGCCCGAGGTGGAGGGGGCCGGTCGGCCGGTCCCCGGTCATCACCCGGAAGCGGCCCGGCGCAGCGGCGAGCTCCCGCTCCAGCTCGGCACTGCGCCTGCGGGCAGCGGCGACGGTGGACACGGCGAGCGGGGACGCGGCGGCGAGCGGGTCGGCGCCCGGGGCGGAGGCGGTGAGCGGCGGAATCGTGGTCATGGGATCTCTCCTCGCGAGGTGTGGCTGCGTGGAGGACGGCCCCGCCGTGGAGCTGATCCGTGTCCGTCTCCCCGTCGCGCGCGTCTCGGGCGCCGTACGGGGGAGGGGGAAGGGCCGTCCGTGTCGAACGGCCCTGGTTCCGTGCGGAAGGGGTGCCGCTCCTAGGAGGAGCGCCACCAGTTCCGGCACGGTACGGAGGTCATGGAGCGAGTCTAACGCGCACCCGTCCGCCGGCCCCGGGGATCGGGGGCGCCCGCCCGCTCCCGGAAAAACCAGTGGCGGCGCGGGGAACAGCCCCTCCAACAATGGCCGTATGAAAAGGACTTCGCAGGCCCGATCGTTCGACCTCGCCGCCGCCGCGTACGCCGCGAACCGCCCCTCCTACCCGCCGACGCTGCTGGACGCGGTGGAGGAGCTCGGCGGCCGTCCGATCGGGGGCGCCGCCGTCGCCGACGTCGGGGCCGGTACGGGACTGGCGACGGCGCTGCTGCTCGACCGCGGCGCACAGGTCATCGCGGTCGAACCCGGCGCCGGGATGGCCGCGGAGTTCCGCCGTCGGCTGCCCGGGGTCCCGCTGGTGCTCGGGGACGGTGACCGGCTGCCCCTGGCCGGCGCTTCCCTCGACTTCCTCACCTACGCCCAGTCCTGGCACTGGACCGATCCGCGCGCCTCCGTCCCGGAAGCGTTGCGCGTGCTCCGCCCCGGAGGTGCTCTCGCGCTCTGGTGGAACGACTCGGACGCCGCCGCACCCTGGATCGCCGCCCAGGACGCCCGTCTGCGCCGGCTCTTCGGCGCCGCGGACCGCCCTCACGACCCCCGGGCCCGGTTCCGCGGGCTGCCGGCCGGGCTCGACTTCGTCCAACGGCAGCTCGCCTGGTCCCGGCGCGTTCCCCTCGACACGCATCTGGCCAACCTCGCCAGCTACTCCGACTTCCTGGTCCTCGGCGCGGAGGGGACGGCCGCCTTCCTCGCCGAGGAGCGCGGCCTGCTGTCCGCCGCCTTCCCGGACGGGACCGTCGAGGAGCGGTACGTGGTCAGCCTGGCCGTCGCCCGCCGCTGACGCGCGAGCCCCCCCCCCCCCCCCCCCCCCCCCCCCCACGGCCTGACGGGGCCGGGCCCTACTTGTGGGCGTGGTCCCCCACGTAGAAGAGCAGGTAGACGAAGCCCGCGAAGGCGTGGGTGGCGAAGACGTAGACGAAGACGCGCAGCGCGACGCCGCGCTCCTTCCAGTTCTCGCTCTCGCTCACGGCCGCTCTCCCTCGTCCCGCACGCGCGCGGACCGCGCGCCGGCAGCTCCGGCGAGCTCCGGCCAGAGCTGCGTTTCCCCCAGAGTACGCACCGGCCGCCGCCCGCGCGGAGGGCCCGAAGGCCCCTGCGGACCGCTCTCACCACCCCCGCGTCCCCCTCGTTCCCTCACGGGCAACAGGTGGTGCGCGGGCGGAATAGCCAGTGAGGGGTCCCCGTTGTAGGGTGGGACCAGTTAGTTCAAGCTTCAACAACATTGAAGCGGCCACAGCACAGGAGGCGGACGTCATGCAGTTCGGGATCTTCACCGTCGGGGACGTCACCACCGACCCGACGACCGGCCGGACGCCGTCCGAGAACGAGCGGATCAAGGCCACCCTCGCCATCGCGCAGAAGGCCGAAGAGGTCGGTCTGGACGTCTTCGCGACCGGCGAGCACCACAACCCGCCGTTCGTCCCGTCGTCGCCGACCACGACGCTCGCCTACATCGCCGCCCGCACCGAGAAGCTCATCCTCTCGACCTCCACCACGCTGATCACGACGAACGACCCGGTGAAGATCGCCGAGGACTACGCCACGCTCCAGCACCTCGCGGACGGCCGTGTCGACCTGATGATGGGCCGCGGCAACACCGGCCCGGTGTACCCGTGGTTCGGCAAGGACATCCGTCAGGGCGTTCCGCTCGCCATCGAGAACTACGCCCTGCTGCACAAGCTGTGGCGCGAGGACGTCGTGGACTGGGAGGGGAAGTTCCGGACGCCGCTGCAGTCCTTCACCGCCACCCCGCGCCCGCTCGACGGCGTGCCGCCGTTCGTCTGGCACGGCTCGATCCGCTCCCCCGAGATCGCCGAGCAGGCCGCGTACTACGGCGACGGCTTCTTCCACAACAACATCTTCTGGCCGATGTCCCACACCAAGAAGATGGTGGAGCTGTACCGGCAGCGGTACGCCCACTACGGCCACGGCACCGCCGACCAGGCCATCGTCGGACTGGGCGGCCAGGTGTTCATGGCCAAGAACTCGCAGGACGCCGTCAAGCAGTTCCGCCCGTACTTCGACAACGCCCCGGTCTACGGCCACGGCCCGACGCTGGAGGACTTCACCCGCGAGACGCCGCTGACCGTCGGCTCCCCGCAGGAGGTCATCGAGCGCACCCTGTCGTTCCGTGACGCCGTCGGCGACTACCAGCGCCAGCTGTTCCTGATGGACCACGCCGGGCTCCCGCTCAAGACGGTTCTGGAGCAGCTCGACATCCTCGGCGAGGAGGTCGTCCCGGTGCTCCGCAAGGAGTTCGCGGCCCTGCGCCCCGCCGGGGTCCCGGAATCCGCTCCCGTCCACCCGGCCGTCACCGCCGCCCGCAACGCCTCGAAGGAGGTCTGACCGTCATGACAGCGCCCATGGGCACCACCGGACTCTCCACCGCCCCGCTCAGGATCGTCGCCGTGTCGGCCGGGCTGAGCCAGCCGTCCTCGACCCGGATGCTGGCCGACCGGCTGGCGGCGGCCACCCGGGAGCAGCTGGAGACCGGACAGGACCGCCGGGTCGAGGTCCGCGCGATCGATCTGCGCGACCTGGCCGTCGACATCGCGAAGAACCTGATCACCGGGTTCCCGTCGGCCGATCTGCAGGGCGCCGTCGACGCGGTGGCCGAGGCGGACGGACTGATCGCGGTGACCCCGGTCTTCAGCGCCTCGTACAGCGGCCTGTTCAAGTCCTTCTTCGACCTGATCGAGAACACCGCGCTGACCGGGAAGCCGGTCGTGATCGCCGCGACCGGCGGCTCGGCCCGGCACTCGCTGGTCCTGGAGCACGCCATGCGCCCGCTCTTCGCGTACCTGCGGGCCGTGACCGTACCGACGTCCGTGTACGCGGCGTCGGAGGACTGGGGCTCGTCCGGCGACGAGTACACCGACGGCCTGCCGTCCCGCATCCGGCGGGCCGGCGGCGAGCTGGCCTCGGCGGTCCTGGGACGCACGGTCTCCGGCGCCTCCCGGACGCTGGGCCTGGACGACGGGCTCGACGCGATCGTGCCGTTCGCCCAGCAGCTCGCCGACCTGCGGCTCGACTGACCGGCACCCTCGCCGTACGGACACGCACGGCGGTCCACCCGACCCCGATGCCCGGAATGTCCGGTCTGCTTAGAGTGGACCGGACATCGGGTCGAGCGGGACCGAGCGGAGGCAGAACATGGGCAGGATCGTCGTAGGCGTGGACGGCTCGGCGTCGTCGATCAAGGCACTGCACTGGGCGGTGCGCCAGGGCGACCTCACCGGCGACACCGTCGAAGCCGTCAACAGCTGGGAGTACCCGGCCACCAGCTGGGCGTCGATGATGCCGGGCATGCCGGAGGACTTCGACCCGCAGGCCCTGGCGACGATCTCCCTCACCGAGGCTCTGGAAGAGGCCCTCGGCGCGGAGCGCGCGGCGGGGATCAGCAAGGTCGTGGTGATCGGCAACCCGGCGCAGAACCTCATCGACCGCGCCGAGGGAGCGAATCTGCTGGTGGTCGGCGCGCGGGGGTACAGCGGCTTCAAGGCGACCCTGCTGGGATCGGTCAGCCTCCACGTCACCCAGAACGCCCCCTGCCCGGTGACGGTCGTACGCGACTGAGCGACCGGCCCGACGGCGGTGGGACGGCCCCCTCCGATCCCTGCGGGGACCGCGAGGAGCCGCCCCCACCGCCGTCGGCGCGTTTCCGCCCCCGCTCACTTCCGGTTGTACAGCCGCATCGTGACCGGGCCGAACACCGTCACCAGCAGCGCCGACCACCCCAGCGACCAGAGGACGGCCGCCGCCGGCCAGTCGCCCGCCATCAGCTCCCGTACGGCCGTCGCCACGTGGGTCACCGGGTTGTTGTTCACGAAGGCCTGGAGCCAGCCCGGCATCGTGCTCGGATCGACGAACACGTTGCTGAGGAAGGTCAGCGGGAAGATCACCATCATGCTGACGCCCATCACCGACTTCTCGGTGCGCAGCAGCAGCCCGAACATCGTCCACACCCACGAGAAGGCGAAGGCGAACACCAGCACCAGCGCGACCCCCGCCAGCACGCCGAGCGCGCCGCCGTCCGGCCGGTAGCCGATGATCACGCCGACCGTGAGCATCACCGCCGAGGCCAGCAGATAGCGCAGCACGTCGCCCAGCAGGTAGCCGACCATCGGCGCGGGACGCCAGATCGGCAGGGTGCGGAACCGGTCGAAGACGCCCTTGACGATGTCGGTGTTGACCGAGACCCCGGTGTACATCGTGATCATCACGACGCTCATCACCAGGATGCCCGGCAGCAGGAACTGGATGTACGCCCCGGTGGATCCGGCGAGCGCCCCGCCGAAGAGGTACGTGTACATCAGCACGAGCATGATCGGGAACGCGGTCACGTCGAAGAGCTGCTCCGGCACGTGCTTGATCTTCAGGACCGCGCGCCACCCGAAGGTGAGGGAGACGGAGAGCGCACCCGGGCGGGGCGGCCGCTCGCCGGAGACCAGCAGGGCCGCGAGGCGCTCCGCGTCCGGTACGGAGAACGCGTCGGCCCCGGTGCCCGGCTCGGTGGTCGTCGGAGTCGTGGTGGCCGTCATGCCGCCGTTCCCTTCCGGTCCGTGAGGGCGAGGAAGACCTCGTCGAGGCTGGGCTGACCCAGCGCGAAGTTGTCCACGGTGATACCCGCCCGGGCCAGCTCCGCCAGGGCCCGCGCGGCCCGCTCGGCCGCTCCCCGCTCGGAGCCCGAGCCGTCGACCCGGGCAGTCAGCGCCACCGGGTCGGGGTCCGGCTGCACCACCGCGTCGAGCGTGCGGACCAGCACCCGTTCGGCCTCGGGCCGCTGCGCGGCGTCCCGCAGCCGCAGGTGGACCGTCCCCGAGCCCACCGATGCCTTCAGCTCCCCCTTGGTGCCCTCGGCGATCACCCGGCCGTGGTCGATCACCGCGATGCGGGACGCCAGCCGGTCGGCCTCGTCCAGGTACTGCGTCGTCAGCATCACGGTGGTGCCCTGGGCGACGACCGCCCGGACGATGTCCCACACCTGGTTGCGGCTGCGCGGGTCGAGACCGGTGGTCGGTTCGTCGAGGAAGAGCAGGCGCGGGGTGTTCAGAATGGACGCGGCGATGTCGATCCGGCGCCGCATCCCGCCCGAGTAGTTCTTGACCTGCTTCCCGGCGGCCGGGCCGAGCCCGAAGCCTTCGAGCAGTTGCGCGGCGCGCGAGCGGGCGGCGGACCGGGAGTGGCCGAGCAGCCGGGCGAGGAGCACCAGGTTCTCCGTACCGGTGAGGTCCTCGTCGACCGAGGCGTACTGCCCGGTGAGGCTGACCAGACCGCGTACCGCGTCGGCCTCCCGCACCACGTCGTGGCCGAAGACGCGCGCGCTGCCGCCGTCCGGTCGCAGCAGGGTCGCCAGCATCCGGACGGCGGTGGTCTTCCCGGCGCCGTTGGGGCCGAGGATTCCGTAGACGGTTCCGGTGGGGACGGCCAGATCGATGCCGTCCACGGCCCGGTTCTCACCGAAGACCTTCACCAGTCCGGTCGTCTCGACGGCCGGTTCGGCGCTCACCCGCACCTCCCCCGGGCAGCGGTCGGTCGGTGATCCGGTGGGCGGTCCTGTCCGTCGCCCGGTAGATCGTCCCGCCGGTGGTCCGGTCGGTGGTCCGTTCCTCGGGCCAGTCCTCCCGCGAGTAGAAGAAGTAGTACGTGGCGAGCGCCACCGGGATGCCGACCGCCAGGCCGAGGATGGCCGAGCGCAGCACGCTGGTGTCGGTCAGACTCACCAGGAACCCGATCGCGCACGCCGTCAGCGCCCCGTAGGCCGCCGCCCGCGCCTCGCGCGGGATCGCGTACTCGAACCGGGCCAGCGCGTAGCAGAGCACGGCGAACGCCACACCGGCGGCGAAGCCCAGTGCCACCTGACCGCCCGTGCTCGGGCCGCCGTCCCGCCGGATGAACGCCGCGTAGAAGCCGTAGATGACGCCGAGGATCAGGGGCACCGCCCACACCATCGCGGTGTGACGGTGGACCGGAGTCCTGGCCTGCGATACCCGGGACCTCGACCCGGGCATGGCTGCGTGTGTGGCCATGGTGGAGAGCTCCTTCCGTCGCCCCCTTTTCACTCCAGCGCACACCCGGCCGCGCCGCCCGGCAACTCGAATGGACGACGGCTCGGGGCGCGACCACGCCCGCCGGGATTCCCTGAGGAGATGCGGACCTCTCTCTCGGTGACCCTGTCGGCCGTGCTGCTCGTCGTACTCGCCGTCCTGGTGCCGCTGAGCGCGCTCTCCGCCTGGGTCGACCTGGAGGTCGACGACACCGACCGGTACGTGGCCGCCGTCTCTCCGCTCTCCTCCGACCCCGCCGTGCGCGAGACCGTCGCCGACCTCATCACCGACGAGGCGATGCGGCGGATCGACCTCGGTGGGCTCCAGGAGACGATGCGGGACTTCCTGCACCAGGGCGTCCTGTCGTTCACGACGACGGACGCGTTCCGTGCCGCCTGGGACGCGGCGAACCGCACCGCCCACACCTCGATCACGGCCGCGCTCGACGGGGACTCCGGCGAGTCGGTGACCATCGACCTGGCCCCGGTGATCGAGCAGGTGAAGAAGGAGCTGGAGGTGAGCGGGGTGCCCTTCGCCGACCAGATCCCGGTCGAGCGCACCGAACTCACCATCCTCTCCGGGGACCGGGCCGACCATGTGCGCGAGACCTTCGGCCGGCTGCGGTACGCCAGCGTCTGGCCGGCCGTGGCGACCGTGGTCCTCCTCGTGCTGGTGGTGGGGCTGTCGACGGTCCGGGGCGGCCGGCGGGCCGGGCTCTTCGCCACCGCCGTCGTGGGCGGGGGGCTCGTCCTGGGCGCCGTCGTGCTGCGGGTGCTGCTCGCCGTCGGCCGCTCCCAGGTGCTGGACGCGGTGCCCACGAGCGACCGGGACGGCGCGGCGGCGATCTCCGACGCGCTGACCGCCTCGCTGCGCACCACGGTCTGGTGGCTCCTGGGGGTGGGCGCCGTCCTGCTGGTGGCCGGCCTCACCGCCCGGTACCTGCTGACCTCGCGCCGGTCGGGGTGACGCGGGGCGGTCCTGCGCGCGGGCCCGGCCGAGCCGCCTCCGACGTGCGGCGCGGAACGGGCCGGGCGAGAGTGGGAGCCTGAACGGTTGGGGCGACTGGAGGTTGCCGTATGCGAGCCATCGCCGTCACCGCGCTCCACGGGGAGCCCGCACTCGTCGAACTCCCCAAGCCCGACCCGGCACCGGGCGAGGTGCGGGTGCGGATCGCGTACGCGGCCCTCAACCCGTACGACTGGCAGCGCGCCGACGACCCGGCGGCCGGTACGGCACCCGGGGGCTTCCCGCACATCCTCGGCGTGGACTTCGCCGGGCAAGTGGACATGATCGGCCGGGGCCCCAGCCGGTTCCGGGTGGGTGACCCGGTGTTCGGCCGGGTCACCGCCCCGCTGCCCGGCGGGGGCGCCTACGCCGAGTACGTCTCGGTCCACCAGGACTCGCCGATCGCCCTGGTCCCCACCGGTCTGTCGCTGAAGGTCGCCGCCGCCCTGCCGACCGCCGCGACCGCCGCCTGCCAGATCCTGGCCGCCACCGGAGCCGGTGAGGGCGAGTCCCTGCTGATCGTCGGGGCGGCGGGCGGCGTCGGCAGCTACCTCACCCAGCTCGCCTCCGCCCGGGGCGTCCGGGTGCTGGCCGCCGTACGCGGCGACGAGAGCCGCAGGATGACCATCCTCGGGGCCGCCCGCACCCTCGACGTCTCCGCCGGGCCGGAAGCGCTCCCCGCCGCCGTGCGGGAGCTCTGCCCGCAGGGGGTGGACGCCCTCGCCGACCTCGTCTCCGAAACCCCGGACGCCTTCGCCGAGCACGCCGCCCTCGTCCGGGACGGCGGCATCGCGCTCACCACCCGGGGTGTCGGCGGCACCCGTGCCCCGCACACCGGCCCGCTCCCCGTCGACTTCCGGCTCGCGCCGACCGCGCTGCTGCTCGACGCCCTCGCGACGGCGGTGACCAGCGGGGCGTTCGTCGTCCCCGTCGACCTGGAACTGCCCCTGGAGAAGGCCCCCGAGGCGCTCGCGCAGAATCGTGCGGGCGGTGCCCGGGGCAAGACGGTCTTCGCCCTGAGGCCCTTCGGCACCGCCGGACACCACGCCCCGTGACCCGCGCCCCCGCTGCCGCCCCCGCCACGGCCCCGGCCGGTACACTCCGGCTCGCCCCGGCCCGCGCGGTCGCCGGATCCGCGCCCCGGGCAGACCCGCGAGGAGAGTGAACCGTGGCCACGGCAGACGCCGGAACCGGAAGGCGACGCGTGACCCCGCCGCCCTGGCTGGTCAACGGACTCCGCCCGCAGCCCACCCCGATCCCCTGGGCGGCCGTACTGCGCGCCTCCGTCGCCATGGCCGCACCGCTCGCCGTCGGCTTCGCCGCCGACCGCCCCGCGTACGGGGCGCTGGTCTCCATGGGGGCGCTCTCCGGTGTCATCGGCGACACCGCCGACGCCTACCGGATGCGCATCTACAACATCGCCGTCCCGCAGCTCTTCGGCGCCGTCGGCGTCACCCTGGGCTCGCTCGTGTACGGAACCGGCTGGGCCTCCGTGGGCGTGCTCACCGCCGTCGCGCTGATCTCCGGGATGATGTCCACGATCGGCGCCGTGGCCTCCGTCTCCGGCCTGCTGCTCCTGCTCAACTCCGTGGTCGGCGCGGGACTCCCGATGCCCGACCCCTGGTGGGTCGCCCCGGCGCTGCTCGCGTTCGGCGGGCTGGTGGTGCTGGCGCTCGCCCTGCTCTCGTGGCCGTTCCGCCGCCGACTCCCCGAACGCGCCGCGGTCGCCCGCACCTACCGCGCGGTCGCCGCCCTCCTCGACGCCGCCGGGACACCCGCGTACGAACTGCACCGCCAGGACGTCACCGAACGCCTCAACACCTCCTACGACCTGATCCTCGCCCGCCGGGCCCGCTACCACGGCCGCAGCCCCGCCATGGTGCGGACGCTCTCCCAGCTCAACGTGGTGATCCCGCTCGTCGAGGCGGCGCCCGCCGCACACGGGGAGGGACGCCGGCTCCCCGAGGCCGTCCCGGCGGCGGTACGCGCACTCGCCGACGACGTCGAACGCGGCCGCACCGGACGCCCCGCACCCGACCTGCCCCCGCCCGACTCACCCGCCACCCACGCCGTGGACACCGCGCTGCGCCACACGGCGACCGTCGTGCACCGCGGCGACCCCGATCCGTACAACGTCGACGACCGGCTCGGACGGCCCGCCGCCCTGCGCGTCCGTCTCCGGCGCTCCCTGCGGTCCGTGCTGCTCTCCGAGGCGTCCTGGCGCTACGGGCTGCGCCTCGCCCTCTGCATCGGACTGGCCCAGGCGCTCACCTCGCTGATCCCGGTGGAACGCTCGTACTGGGTGGCGCTCACCGTGACCTTCGTCCTCAAGCCGGACTACGGATCGGTGTTCTCCCGCGCCGTACTGCGGGCCGTGGGCACCACAGCCGGGCTGCTCGTCGCCGCCCCCGTGCTGGCCGAGGTGCCGTCCGGCTGGTGGTTCGTCCCGGCGATGGTGGTCCTCGCCGCGCTGATCCCGGCGCTGACGGCCAAGGGGTACGCCTTCCAGACCGCCGCCGTCACCCCGCCCATCCTGCTGCTCTCCGACCTCCTCAACCACCAGGGCGTGAACCTGGTCCAGCCGCGCTTCCTCGACAGCCTGCTCGGCTGCGCGATCGTGCTGGTGGCCGGCTATCTGCTCTGGCCGGAGAGCTGGCACACCCGCGTCGGCGACCGGCTCGCGGTCGCGGTGGAGGACACCGCCGACTACATCGCCTACGCCTTCGACTTCACCAGCGCCCACGACCGGGCCGAGCGGGTCCGCGCCCGCCGGAAGCTCTACCGCGACCTGTCGGCGGTGCGCTCCGAGTTCCAGCGCGCCCTGACCGAACCACCGCCCGTGGGCACCCGCGCGGCGGCCTGGTGGCCCCTGGTCGTCGCCGTCGAGCGGATCGTCGACGCGGCAACAGCCGCCCGGGTACGGCTGAATTACGGAGCACCACCGCCCGAGCCCGGCGAAGCCATCATGATCGAGGGCCAGTTGCGGGAGCTCGCGGCGGGAATCCGGTCCAGCGAGACCCTGGTGGGGGTACGGACCGACCTCACCGGCATCGAGGAGGGCATCCTCGGCGCGCTCAGCCAGGAAGTCGCGGCAGCCCGGGCCATCGCCTCGCCGCAGCCATGACGACGTTTCACGTGAAACACGGAGCGTGAGCGGCAGTTACGCACCGGCGCTTCCCCGCGCACGGCTCAGCCGCTCCTCTTCCGCGCAGACATGGATCAGCGCGGGCACCGCTCAACGCGGACCGGCCTCCCGGCCGCCCTGGAGCCGCTCCATCTCGCGCCGGTCGCGCTTGGTGGGACGGCCGGCGCCCCGGTCGCGGACCGGCACCTGGAGCGCCAGTTCACGCGGCGGCGGGGGCGGGCTGGTGTCGACGAAGCACTCCACCGCCACCGGGGCGCCGACGCGCTTCTTCACGATCTTCGACACGGTGACGATCCGGTCCCGGCCCTCGTGCCGCAGCCGCACCTCGTCGCCGACCCGCACGGACTGGGCGGGCTTGGCGCGTTCACCCGCGACCTTGACGTGTCCCGCCCGGCAGGCGGCAGCCGCCTGCGCCCGGGTCTTCGTCAACCGCACCGACCAGATCCACACATCGACCCGGACGCTGCCTGCCGCCTGCGGAGCTTCACCGGAAACCGAAACCATGGTCCGACTGTAACGGGGGAGCCGCTCGCGCGGAGACCGCTGCCGGGGCGGACCACCGGCACCCGGCGCGGGGACGGATCGTGTGCGCACCGTGACGAGGTACGTCCGTCCGGGTGTTGAGGAACAGGTACGCCAACCAGCGGCGAAGTCCGCCTGACCGCCGAACTCTTGGGTTGTCGCAAGGAAACGGTTGCGCGTCGGTTCACCCGCGTGCGGGCCGGACCGCCGAACGGCCTGATCCGGCCGCTAACCTTACGTATCCGTCCTGGCCAGGGATGATTTTCCACGGGTCGGACATTTCCCGCACCCAACTCACGCGAAAGGCCTCGCCCATGGGCATTCGGAGCTTGCTGCGCAAGGTGTTCGGCCGGGAGCAGGACGAGCCGACCACGGCCACCGTTCCTCCTCAGGGTGAGCGCGCCCGATCGACGGAGCCGGAATCGGACGCGGTCCCGGAGAGCGCCCCGGCCGCCGAGCCGAAGGTGACCGTTCCCGCCCCCGCCGCATCCCCCCTCTCCTCCGCCTCGCGCTCCTCCTCGGACGCGGGTACGGGCGGGTCGGACAGCGCGGACCGGTCGGACCAGGGCAACGCGGCCGCGCTGGTCGCCGCCGCCTTCGACCAGCCGTCCGCCGCCCCGCAGCCGACGGTGCCCGCCCAGAACACGGGCCCCAAGCCCGCGTCCGAAGCGAAGCCCGAGCCTGTCGCCGAGCCCGAGCCGGCTGTCGAGCCCGAGCCTGCTGTCGAGACTGAGCCGGCCGCCGAAGCGCAGCCTGCCGCCGAGTCCGAGCCGGTCTCCCTGCCCGAGCAGGCTGCCGCGCCGTCCGCCGAGGTGGACGAGCGGCCCGCGGCCCCGGAGGCCGCCGAGACCCCCGAGATCGCGGAGACCCCCGAGCCCGTAAAGGCCGGGGCCGAGGCCGAGGCCGCAAAGGCCGAGGAGCCGGCGGTCGTCGAGCCCGAGATCCTCGCTGCCGCCATCACCATCGACATGGACCCGGAGCCCGAGCCGGAGCCGGAGACCGACCCCGCCCCGGAGCCCGCACCGGCGCAGGCCGAGAACGCCGAACCGCAGGTCGAGGCCGTCGAGGCGGCGAACACCGAGGCCGAGCGGACCGAAGCCGTCGCGGAGACGGCCGAGGCCCCCGCGAAGGCCACCGAGGCGGCCCTCGACGCGATCATCATCGACTACGAGCCGGAGACGGCCCCCGAGGCGACGGCTCCCGAGGCAGCGTCCGCCCCCGAGGCCACGGCCGCCTCTCCCGCCGCCAAGCCCGCCACCTCACTCGCCCGGGTGAAGTCGCGCGCCCCCGGCCTGGTCGCCCCGTACAAGTCCGCGCAGGCCGCGCTCAAGGCGCAGGGGCTGACGGGCTTCCGGGCCTCCGTCTATCTGGTGCTCGACCGCTCGGGCTCGATGCGGCCGTTCTACAAGGACGGCAGCGCCCAGCACCTGGGCGACCGCACGCTGGCCCTCGCCGCGCACCTGGACGAGAACGCCACGGTCGACGTGGTCTTCTTCTCCACCGACATCGACGGCACGGCAACGGTCGGCCTCGAAGGCCACGAGGGCCGCATCGACCAGGTGAACGCCGGTCTGGGGCGCCTGGGGCGGACCCACTACCACCGGGCCGTCGAAGAGGTCGTCTCCCACTACGAGAAGTCCGGCGCCACCGGCCCGGCGCTGGTCGTCTTCCAGACGGACGGCCCGCCGGACGCCAAGGTCGCGGCCAAGCAGGCGCTGACCGACGCCGCCCGGCTGCCGCTCTACTTCCAGTTCGTCGCGTTCGGCGACCACGACGCCAAGGGCTTCGACTTCCTGCGGAAGCTGGACGCCGAGCACGCCGGGTTCTTCCACGCGGGCCCCGCACCCGCCGCGATCCCGGACGCCACGTTCTACCGGGAGATCCTCGCCGGTCTCCCCACCTGGATCACGGCCCGGTCCGGCGGCTCCGCCGGCTGATCCGCGTACGCGGGCGGACCATGCGATCCGCTCCACCGCACGTCACGGCGGGCCCGGTCACCGGGCCCGCCGTCCGCGTCCCAGGATCCTTCCGCGGACCGTTAGGATTTTGACCATGGCGGCCACTGGATCCGAGAAGCAGGGAGAGACGTCGTTCTACGTCTCCACCCCCATTTACTACGTCAACGACGCTCCTCACCTGGGCCACGCCTACACGACCGTCGCAGGCGACGTGCTCACGCGCTGGCACCGCCAGCGCGGCGAGAAGGTGTGGTACCTCACCGGCACGGACGAGCACGGTCAGAAGATCATGCGCACGGCCGATCAGCACGGCGTCACCCCGCAGGCCTGGTGCGACAAGCTCGTCGAAGAGGCGTGGAAGCCCCTCTGGGAGCACCTCAACATCGCGAACGACGACTTCATCCGCACCACGGAGAAGCGTCACACCGACCGGGTCCAGGAGTTCGTCCAGGACCTGTACGACAAGGACGAGATCTACAAGGGCGGGTACGAAGGCCCGTACTGCGTGGGCTGTGAGGAGTACAAGCTCCCCGGGGACCTCATCCAGGCCGAGGACGGCACTCCGCTGTGCCCGATCCACAAGAAGCCGGTGGAGATCCTCAAGGAGGAGAACTACTTCTTCAAGCTGAGCGAGTACGGCCCGAAGCTGCTGGAGTTCTACGAGGCCAACCCCGGCTTCATCCAGCCGGAGTCCGCCCGCAACGAGGTCGTCAACTTCGTCAAGCAGGGCCTCCAGGACCTCTCGATCTCCCGCTCGACCTTCGACTGGGGCGTCCCGGTGCCGTGGGACGAGAAGCACGTCATCTACGTGTGGGTCGACGCCCTGCTCAACTACGCGACGGCGGTCGGCTACGGCGCCAACCAGGAGAAGTTCGACGCGACCTTCCCCGCCAACGTCCACCTGGTCGGCAAGGACATCCTCCGCTTCCACGCGGTGATCTGGCCCGCGATGCTGATGGCCCAGGGCCTTCCGCTGCCGGGCAAGGTCGCGGCCAACGGCTGGCTGATGGTCGGCGGCGAGAAGATGTCGAAGTCGAACCTGACCGGCATCAAGCCGCAGGACCTGACCTCGCACTTCGGTGTGGACGCGTACCGCTGGTACTTCCTGCGCGCCATCGCCTTCGGCAGCGACGGATCCTTCTCGTGGGAGGACTTCACCGCCCGCTACACCTCCGAGCTCGCCAACGACTACGGCAACCTCGCCTCCCGCGTGGCCGCCATGATCGGCAAGTACTTCGGTGGCACGCTGCCGG
This sequence comes from Streptomyces sp. NBC_01335, assembly GCF_035953295.1. GTDB lineage: Bacteria > Actinomycetota > Actinomycetes > Streptomycetales > Streptomycetaceae > Streptomyces. The sequence continues at coordinate 4,088,059 of NZ_CP108370.1, read as the reverse complement.
AGGCGACCGCCGCCGGTGACGCCGAGCAGGCGGTCCAGGCCGGTCTGGCGAAGGCCGTCGCCACGGCCGACCTGAAGATCGGCGAGGAGCTCGACTTCCAGGCCGGCATCCTCGCGATCTTCGACTTCGTGAAGCAGGTCAACGGCTACATCACGGAGCAGGAGCCGTGGAAGGTCGCCAAGGACACCTCGCCCGAGGGCCAGGCCCGTCTCGCGACGATCCTGTACACGGCGTCCGAGGCGCTGCGCGGTGTCGCGGTGCTGCTGAACCCGGTGATGCCGGAGACCTCGCAGAAGCTGTGGGAGTCGCTCGGCGCCGAGCCCTCCCTGGGCGCCCTGGCCGACCAGCGCGTCCAGGACGCGGGCACCTGGGGCCGGCTGCCCGCCGGTGCCACGGTCACCAAGGGCGCGGTGCTCTTCCCGCGCCTTGAGGAGAAGCCGGCCGCGTAACGCGATCCGTACGTGAGAAGGGCGGGGCCCCCGTGGCCCCGCCCTTCTCCGTGCCCGCCCCGTTCGCGGGCGGGAGTTCTCGTCAACGGGCCAGCGACGCCTTGTCGCCCATCACGATGACCGGCTTCTTCGCCGGGTCGAGCGTGAGCAGCAGCTCCTTCATCCGCTCCTCCGAGACCGAGACGCAGCCCTGGGTCGGTCCGCCGTGGTCCACGTGGATCCAGATGCCGCCGCCCCGGTCCTCGCCGAGCGGGCGTTCGTGGTCGATCGGGCTGACGCCCTCGACGCGGTTGTAGTTGATGGCGACGACGTAGTCGAAGGAGCCCTCCAGTGGCTCGCCGAAGAACCCGTCGCCCTCCACCGCGAAGTACTCCTCCTCGTCGTAGGGGAGCAGGGCGCCCGGGTCGGGCAGCTTGCCGCCCGCGTCGGTGAGGCCGAACACGCCGACGGGTGACCTGAGGTCCCCGGTGTAGTGCTCGTCGGTCCACCCCTCCATGCCGTTGTGGGCGGCCCAGGGTTCGAAGGCGGGTGTCCAGCTCCGGTCCGGGGCGTCCCGGACGTAGAGGACGGCGGTGGACTCGTTGGAGTCCGCGCCCTTGCCGGTCACCACGAACGCCTGCCGGGCGTCGACCGGGATCTCGGCCCGGGTCTCCGGCCCCAGCCCCGGGATCTCCAGCGGCGGTACGGGCGGTGCGGGCGGGGCGGGAGCGGCGGGGGCACCCGAGGGCCCCCGGCCGCCCTCGTCGTCCGACCGGGTCCCGGCCACGCCCTTGGGCGGGGCCTCCGAGGAGGTGGGGGCCCCGCAGCCGGTGAGCACCGGAAACAGCACCAGCAGCAGTGCGAGGACCGGAGCGGCGAGCGGGTACGGGCGAGGAAGCGCCCTGGGGCGGGGGGCTTCCCCCAGGATGGTACGGGCGGGGGTGCGGAGGGAGACGGACACGGGGCGGGCTCCTGAGTGGTTCTGACTGACTGCCTCTCAGAAGCCACTCTTCGCCGCGCCCGGCCCTCGCGAATCCGGGCGGGGGCCATCCGGCGGTACACCCGCCCACCCGTTACCACGGCGCCCGCTCCGTAGGGGGCGCAGGGCACCCCGGAACGACGGAACAGCCCCCGATCGGCCGATCGGGGGCTGTTCCACGTGAAACGTACGGACCGGCACACACGGACCGGTGCACCGACCGAACCGCCGGGGGCACGCGGACCGGCACGCGGACCGGCGCGCGTACGGGACGGAACGGCGGGGAGCGCGGCGCCGAAGGAGGCGGCGGCTCCCCTCGCCCGCTACTTCTCGGTCTTCTCCGCGGCGGCGGTCTCGGCCTTGGCGGCCTCGCCCTTCGCCACGGCGACCGGCTTGCGGAGCTGGATGTTCAGCTCGCGCAGACGGGCCTCGTCCAGCACCGTCGGGGCGCCCATCATCAGGTCCTGGGCGTTGCCGTTGAGCGGGAACGCGATCGTCTCGCGGATGTTCGGCTCGTCGGCCAGAAGCATCACGATGCGGTCGACGCCCGGGGCGATGCCACCGTGCGGCGGGGCGCCGAGGCGGAAGGCGCGGAGCATGCCCGCGAACTCCTGCTCGACGGTCTCGCGGTCGTAACCGGCGATCTCGAAGGCCTTGAGCATCAGCTCGGGCTCGTGGTTCCGGATCGCGCCGGAGGAGAGCTCGATGCCGTTGCAGACGATGTCGTACTGCCAGGCGAGGATGTCCAGCGGGTCCTTCGTCTCCAGGTCCTCCAGGCCGCCCTGGGGCATCGAGAAGGGGTTGTGCGAGAAGTCGATCTTGCCGGTCTCCTCGTCCTTCTCGTACATCGGGAAGTCGACGATCCAGCAGAACCGGAAGACGCCCTCCTCGAAGTTGCCGGAGCGCTTGGCGGCCTCGACGCGGACGGCCGACATGATCTTGGAGACCTCGTCGAACTCGCCGGCGCCGAAGAAGACGGCGTGGCCCGGGACGAGCGAGAGGCGCTCGGTGAGCGTCTTGACGTCCGTCTCGGTGAGGAACTTGGCGATCGGACCGGCCAGCGTGCCGTCCTCGCCGACGCGCACCCAGGCGAGGCCGCGGGCGCCGTGCTCGACGGCGTACTCACCGAGGCCGTCGAAGAACTTGCGGGACTGGCCGGCGGTGTCCGGGACGGGCAGCGCACGGACGTGCTTGCCGGCGAACGCCTTGAACCCGGAGTCGGCGAAGACGTCCGAGATGTCGACGAGCTCCAGCTTGGCGCGGAGGTCCGGCTTGTCGTTGCCGTACTTCAGCATCGACTCGCGGAACGGGATGCGCGGGAACGGCGAGGTGACCTCGCGGCCGTTGCCGAACTCGGTGAAGAGCTCGGTCATCAGCTTCTCGATCGGCTGGAAGACGTCTTCCTGCTCGACGAACGACATCTCGACGTCGAGCTGGTAGAACTCGCCCGGCGAGCGGTCGGCGCGGGCGTCCTCGTCGCGGAAGCAGGGCGCGATCTGGAAGTAGCGGTCGAAGCCGGAGATCATCAGCAGCTGCTTGAACTGCTGCGGGGCCTGCGGCAGCGCGTAGAACTTGCCGGGGTTGAGACGCGACGGCACGACGAAGTCACGGGCGCCCTCGGGGGAGGTCGCGGTGAGGATCGGGGTCGCCATCTCGTTGAAGCCGAGGGCCACCATCTTGGAGCGGATGGAGGCGATCACGGCCGAGCGCAGCATGATGTTGCGGTGCATGCGCTCGCGGCGCAGGTCGAGGAAGCGGTACTCCAGACGGCGCTCCTCGTTCACACCGTCCTCGGTGTTGATCGTGAAGGGCAGCGGGGCCGCCTCGCCGAGCACCTCGACCTCGGTGACCTCGATCTCGATCTCGCCGGTCGGGAGCTCCGGGTTCACGTTCTCGGCACCGCGCGCGGAGACCTTGCCGTCGATCCGGACGACGGTCTCCTTGGTCAGCTTCGAGAGCGCCTCGTTCCCCGGGGTGCCGGGGCGGGCGACGAGCTGGACCAGGCCGTAGTGGTCGCGGAGATCGATGAAGAGGATGCCGCCCAGGTCTCGGCGATTGTGCAGCCAGCCGCTCAGCCGGACGTCGGTGCCGACGTCAGAGGCGCGGAGCTCGCCGCAGGTGTGGGACCTGTACCGATGCATCGTCGTTCATCCAGTCTTCGCGGTTGGGGTCTGTGAGCCTCCCCAGGCTACCGCCCGGAGCCGGGCCACTTCATTGCCATAACCACTTCAAGATCGTTCAGGGGTGCGCGCACGGCCTCTCGACGGCCGCCGCACACCCGGCCTGCCCCGGACGACAGGCCCGTGGGACGCGGGGCCAACGGTGGCGTCCGGGGAACGCATCTTCCTAAAGTGGGGCAATGCGTACCGAGGACATCCTGGCGGCCATCGAGACGGGGCTCTGGCGCTGGGACACCGCGGACGGGACGGTCGAGATCGACGCGGAGGCCGCCCGTCTCCTCGGTCTGCCCGAGGCCGGTACGTACCGGGAGGCCGCCGTACGCGCCTGCTACCACCAGGCCGACTGGATCGAGGTCCGCTCGGTCGTCGCCCTCGCGGTCGCGGAGGACACCCTCGCGGAGTCCCGGCTCCGGATCGTCGACGAGCACGGCACGGTCGTCCGTACCGTACGGACCCGGTCCAGGCCCCATGTGCCCGAGGGCAGGACGGTCGAGCAAGTCGTGCTCCTGGGCACCCTCCAGGAGGTCGCGGAGCCCATCCCCGGCACCGCCGTGCAGACCCCCGTCACGGGCGACTGGCGGCGCTCCCGCGAGGCGTTCCTGCTGGACGCGGGGAGGGCGCTGGCCGAGGCCCGGTCCACGGAGGAGGTGCTCAGGGTCGCCGGGTCGCTCTCGATGCCGGGCTTCTCGCCGGACGGGCTCGCGGTCTTCGGCGTCGACGGCGACCGGCTGACCCTCGTGGGGCAACACGGACAGGACATCCGCGACGAGGAGCCCTTCGCCGACATGCCGCTCCAGACCGACTACCCGGCCGCCGAGGTCGTCCGTACCGGCCGGGCGATCTATCTGCCGAGCGCCGAGGAGTACGCCCGACGCTTCCCGATGTTCTGGCCGCTCGCCCGCACGTTCGGCCGTAACTCCTGGGCGTTCCTGCCGCTGATCGTCTCCGGCCGCACCATGGGCGCCTGGATGGCGGGATTCCACCAGCCGGTGGGGTTCTCCCCCGACGAGCGGGCGGTGCTCACCACCGTGGCCAGGATGCTCGCCCAGGCCCTCGCGCGCGCCGGGGCGGCCGAGACCGAGCGGGAGCTCTCGCTGGGGCTTCAGCGGGCCATGATGCCGTCCCTGGGCGAGAGCCCCCCGGGCATCACCGTGGCGGCCCGCTACATCCCCACCGGCGGCGGTCTCCAGGTCGGCGGCGACTGGTACGACATGATCCCGCTGCCCAACGGCCGGGTCGCGCTCATCATCGGCGACGTCCAGGGCCACGACGTGCGCGCGGCCGGGCTGATGGGCCAGCTCCGCATCGCCCTGCGCGCGTACGCCTCCGAGGGACACCGCCCGGACGCGGTCCTCGCCCGCGCCTCCCGCTTCCTGGCCGGGCTGACGGAGGGGTACGAGCACGAGGGCGACGACGACGAATCCAGCGCCCCCCGCTTCGCCACCTGCCTCTACGCCGAGGTGGACCCGGCCGACGGCTCCCTCGACATCGCCCGCGCCGGCCACCCCGACCCCGTGGTGATCAGCGCCGACGGCACCGCCGTCATCCGGCAGACGGCGGGCGGGATGCCCCTGGGCATCGAGACCGACGCCGACTACCCGACCACCCAGGTGGTGCTGGAGCCCGGCGAGACGATCATGCTCTGCACCGACGGGCTCATCGAGACCGGCGGCCACGACCTCATGACCGGCTGGGTCCGGCTCCGGCCGGTCCTGGAGACCCCCGGAGCCGACCCGGAAACCCTCGCCGAGGCGCTCCTGGAGACGGTCCACGGCCCCACTTCGCACTACACGACGGGCCCCCTCGCGGAGCGGCACGAGGACGACATCGCGCTGGTCCTGCTCCGCCGCGACACCCCCGCCACCCTCGCGAAGGCCCCGCCGCGCCGGGCCGCCGTCGCCATCGCGCAGGCCGAACCGGAACGGATCTCCGCCGCCCGGCAGCTGCTGCGCGAGCTGCTGCACGACTGGGCGAACGCGGACCAGGTCGATTCGGCCGTGCTGATGCTCTCCGAGATGGTCACCAACGTGCTGGTCCACACGGACGGCGACGCGCTGATGGTGGCGGAGGTGACCGGCGAGCACGGCGAACGGCGGCTGCGGGTCGAGGTCGCGGACAGCAGCGACGAACTCCCGCACAAGCGGCGCCCCGGCGAGATGGCGTCCAGCGGGCGCGGACTGGTCCTGATGGAGATGCTGGCGGACACCTGGGGGGTCGATCCGCGCGGCGAGGGCAAGTCGATCTGGTTCGAGCTGTACGAGTCGGCCGAGCCCGAAGAACTCACCGCACGGCCGATCCCGTTCGAGCAGATCTGACCACCCGAACGGGTCCCGCCGCCCCGGACCGGCACGGCCCCGGACCACCACGGCCCCGGACCACCACACAGCCCCGGGCCGGCACGGCCTCAGGCCAGCACGGCCGAGAAGCTGTCCAGGGCGATCCAGGTGATGCCATTGGCGGCATTGCCGCCGAACACCGTGACGTGGCCCGCGGTGCTGACCTCCACCCGGCAGGCGTTGACACCGGCCTTGTTGTTCCGCGGGCAGACCCCCCGGGTGGTCTTGGGCACCGCCAGGGAGGCGGGGACCGTACCGAGCACGGCATCCCCGGTGAAGGCGCAGTCGACGCCTCCGCGGAGCTGGAGGAAGTCCGTACCGGCGATCCTGATCACGCGGGCGGCCGGGGCGTCGGCGGAAGCGGTGACGCCGGCCGCCAGGACGAGGGCCGTCCAGTCGTGGACGACCTCCACACCCCCGGTGGTGGCGGCCGCCGAGGCGGGAGCGGCGAGCAGGGGCGCGCCGACCGCCGCCGCCGGGACGGTGACGGCCGCGGTCAGCAGGGCGCGGCGGCTCGGGGTTCTCTGCGGCATGACGGGCATGACGGGCATGACGGGTCCTCGGGGTGCGTGGGAGACGGGGAGGAGTGCGGGGGAGACGGGCGGGGGAGCCGCCGGGCGCGGCGGGCAGGGAGGGGGTGTACGTCGGCGCCAGGGGGCGTGCGTCAGCGCCAGGCCACCGAGAAGGCGTCCAGGTCGGTCCAGGTGACCGTGTTCTCGGCGGTCGGCCCGTACACCGTGACTCCGCCGCCGGACGAGATCTCCAGCCGGCACACGCAGCGCCCGCCCCGGCTGTTGCGGGTGACCTCTCCCCGAAGGGTGCGGCTGGGTGTCAGGGTCGGCGGGAGCGTGGCGATCCGGGTGTCCTTCGCGAGGGTCCCCCCGAAGACCCCGCGCAGCTGGAGGAAGGTGGTCCCGGCGATGTCCACCAGGCGCCCGCGCGGGGCCCGGACCCCGGTCCCCGCGGTGATCCCGGCGGCGGGGGTCAGCGCGGTCCAGTCGGCGAGTACCTTCACCCCCTGCACGGGGGCGTCCGTGGAGAGGAAGCAGACGGTGACCTCGCGCGGGGTGGTGTCGCTCCCGCTGAACCCGAAGAGCAGCCGCGCCTCGGCGCCGACCGGCTCGATGGCCAGCCCTTCGGGCTCCCGGCGCTCCAGCCCCGGGACGGCGGTGATGAGCAGGGGCCCGGCGACGACGGAGCCGTCCGTCCAGGAGAGGGCGGTGATGTGGGTGTCGTCCACGTCCGGGTTGCCGGTGTAGAGGTAGAGGTGGTCGCCGAGCGAGGCGAAGCCCTGGAAGGTGTCGGCCAGGCGCGGCACCTGCTCGGCGGAGGGGTGCGCCACCGTGCGCAGGGGGGTCCACAGGACGTCACCGGTCGACGGGTCGATCGGGTACTGGGTGAACAGGTAGCCCTGCGCGGTCAGGTAACGGACCGTGAGGCGCTGGAGCACCGGATCGACGTTGGGGGCGACGAACTTGGCGTCCGGCACCGGGCTGAACGGCTCCGACAGCACGGAGGACGTCATCGTGACCGTCTGCCCCGGGAGGTACGGGAAGCGGGCGATCCGGGTACCGAACTGCTCGAACAGCGGCCCGACTTCGGTCCACAGGTAGGTCGTGCCGCCGATGTGCTGCGCGCCGCTCTGGTAGCCGTGGCCGAAGCCGTCGAGGTGCATGTGGTCGAGGGCCTGCCCGGTGGCGCGGTCCATGCGGTAGACGCAGAGGTTGCCGTACTCCAGCGCGTCGCGGATCTGCACGACGAAGAGGTCGTGCGTCACCGGGTCGACGGCGATCGACTGCGGTGCCCGGGTGTGCTTGTCGTGGTTCAGCGGCGTCCCGCTGAGGACGCGGCCCCAGGGGCCTGCCAGGTCGATGAGATCCGTAACCGCCACGGACAGGTGCCCCTCCCCGCGGTCCGCGGTGGACCGCGCGCGGAGATCGTACGTTCTCCGGCCCACCGGACCCGGACGGCCCGCCGGACACGCCGACGGGCCTTTCCGATCACCGGCCGGCCTTCCCGATCACCGACCGGCCTTCCCGATCACTGACGCGCCTTCGCGATCGCCGACCGGACTCCGCGTCCACCGACGCGCCTTCGCGTTCGCCCGCGGGTCAGGCCGGGCCGTTCTCCGTCGGCGGCTGCGCCGAGGGTGCGGTGTTCCTCAGCCGCAGCTCCTCGATCACCCCGAAGGCCGCCGCGCAGAGCGGTACGGCGAGCAGCATGCCGAGGATCCCTGCGACGCTCGCTCCGGCGGTCAGCACGATCAGGATGACGGCCGGATGCATCCGCACGGTACGGCTCTGGATCATCGGCTGGAGCACGTGGCCCTCCAGCACCTGGACGGCGAGCACCACGCCGAGCGCCCAGAGCGCGATGACGAATCCCCGGTCGGCGAGGGCGACCAGGACGGCGACGGCGCCGGAGAGGAAGGCGCCCAGGTACGGGATGTAGGCGCCGACGAAGACCAGCGCGCCCAGCCCCACCGCGCCGGGCACCCGCAGGATCAGCAGGCCGACGGTGATGCAGATCGCGTCGATCAGCGCGATGAAGGTGGTGCCGCGCATGAACCCCTCGACCGCCTCGAAGGCCCGGCGCCCCATCGCTTCGACCAGGTCGCCGGAGCCGTGCGGGGCGAGGGCGTGGGCGAGCCGTACGGCCCGGTCGGAGTCGCGCAGGAAGAAGAAGGTGAGCAGCAGGGCGAGGACGGCGGTCGCGATCAGCGTGCCGATCAGGCTCAGCCCGGTGATGACGCCGCCGGCCGCGGTGGCGCCGAACTTCTCGACGAGGTTCTTGGCGTTGCCCGCGAGGTTGTCCACGGACGCCTGGCCGGCCAGGTCGAAGTGGTCGATCACCCACTGTCCGGCGTCCTTGAGCGAGTCCACGATCTGGCCGCCGGTGTCGATGAGCGCGGTGACGACGATGTACCCGGCCCCGCCGACGACCGCGACCAGCGCGGCGCAGGTCAGCCCGGCGGAGAGCGAGCGCTGCACGTGGTGGGCGGTCAGCCAGCGGTGGACCGGGCCGAGCAGCGCCGTACCGAGCAGCGCGAGCAGCACGGGGGTGACGGCGGTCTTGAGGTAGACGGACAGCCAGACGACGACCGCCGCGACCGCGGTGACGAGGAGCAGGACGCCGCACCAGGCGGCCGTCCGCCGTGCGGCGTCGGGCAGGAGGGGCTTCTGGTTCGGCATCCCCCCAGCCGACCACGGGGCGGGCACGGTGGCCCGCCCCGTGGGGCGTGCGGGTGACGGGCCGTCACCCGCACACGGGACGGATCACATGCCGTGGACCGCCGGGACGGTGCCGAGGCGGCCGGCCTGGAAGTCCTCGAAGGCCTTCTTCAGTTCGGCCTGGCTGTTCATCACGAACGGCCCGTAGTGCGCCATCGGCTCGCGGATCGGGCGTCCGCCGAGGAACACGACCTCCAGGTCGGGGGTGTGCCCGTCCTGCTGCTCGTCCGCGCGGACGGTCAGCGAGGAGCCGGCGCCGAAGACGGCGGTCTGCCCCATGTGGACGGGGCGGCGCTCGGTGCCCGCGGTGCCGCGGCCGGCGAGGACGTACGCGAGGCCGTTGAAGTCCTCGCGCCACGGCAGGGTCACCTCGGCGCCCGGCCGGACGGTCGCGTGGATCATGGTGATCGGGGTGTGGGTGATGCCGGGGCCCTCGTGGCCGTCGATCTCACCGGCGATGACGCGGAGCAGCGCGCCGCCGTCCGGGGAGGCGAGGAGCTGGACCTGGCCGCCGCGGATGTCCTGGTAGCGGGGGTCCATCATCTTGTGGCTCTTGGGCAGGTTCACCCAGAGCTGGAGGCCGTGGAAGAGCCCGCCGGACATGACCAGCGACTCCGGCGGGGCCTCGATGTGCAGCAGGCCGGAGCCCGCCGTCATCCACTGGGTGTCACCGTTCTCGATGGTGCCGCCGCCACCGTTGGAGTCCTGGTGGATGAAGCTGCCGTCGATCAGGTAGGTCACCGTCTCGAAGCCGCGGTGCGGGTGCCAGGGGGTCCCCTTCGGCTCGCCGGCCGCGTACTCCACCTCACCCATCTGGTCCATCATGATGAACGGGTCGAGGTACTTGTAGTTGATCCCGGCGAACGCGCGGCGCACCGGGAAGCCCTCGCCCTCGAAGCCGGTCGGCGCGGTGGTGACCGCGAGGACAGGACGGGCGACGGCGTCGCCCGAGGCGGCCACCTTGGGCAGGGTCAGCGGGTTTTCTACGGTCACTGCGGGCATGGGAGCCACCTCCGGGCGGGATCTGCTTCCAATTTAGTTGAACAGTGAACATCTTGCAAGGCGTCGTTCATTCCCGGGGGTCCCGCGGGGCGTGAACGAGACGCACACCCGGCGCACGGAGAAGGCCCGCACGGAGAAGGCCGCACGGAGAAGGCCCGCACCACGCGGGTGCGGGCCTCGGCGGACCGGGGGAGGGCGGCGTCAGCCGTACATGCGCCGCATGGCGAAGTCGACCATCTGCTCGACGGCCTTCGCGTCGAAGACCATCCGGTGGTCGCCCTCCATGTCCAGGACGAAGCCGTATCCGGTCGGGAGCAGGTCGATCACCTCGGCGCCGGTGATCACGAAGTACTTCGACTCCTTGCCCGCGTACCGCCGCAGCTCCTTGAGCGTGGTGAACATCGGGATCACCGGCTGCTGGGTGTTGTGCAGCGCGAGGAAGCCCGGGCCGTCGCCGCGCGGGCAGTAGACCTTCGAGGTCGCGAAGATCTGCTGGAAGTCCTCCGCCGCGAGGGTGCCGGTGGTGAAGGCCCGTACCGCGTCCGCCAGGGAAGGCGGCGAAGGCTCGGGGTACAGCGGCTGCTCGGCGTAGCCGCCGCCCATCTGCCCCATCTGACCCATCTGCTGCTGTGCACCCGGGTTCTGGTCGTAGCCGTACATACCCCAAAGAGTAATCGGACACATCTCCGGCTCCAGGGGTTGCGCCTTATTACTCACGGGTAGCATCATCGGAGAGGTCGACTGATACGCGTCATGCAGCCGGCCGGCCTTCCGCACAGCCCGTCGCCCGACCGCATCACTCCCCGGGGCGCTGCGCGTCACTGCTATTGATTACGGAGCCTTCCCATGGGGCACTACAAGTCGAATCTCCGCGACATCGAGTTCAACCTCTTCGAGGTGCTCGGGCGCGACAAGCTGTACGGCACCGGCCCGTTCGCGGAGATGGACGTCGAGACCGCGAAGAGCATCCTCGACGAGGTCACCCGCCTCGCCGAGAACGAGCTCGCCGACTCCTACACCGACGCCGACCGCAACCCGCCGGTCTTCGACCCCGCGACCAGCACCGCCCCGGTCCCGGAGACCTTCAAGCGGTCGTACCAGGCGTTCATGGACTCCGAGTACTGGCGCCTCGGCCTCCCCGAGGAGATCGGCGGCACCACCTCCCCGCGCTCCCTGATCTGGGCCTACGCGGAGCTGCTGCTCGGCGCCAACCCGGCCATCTGGATGTACTCCTCGGGCCCCGCGTTCGCCGGCATCCTCTTCGCCGAGGGCAACGACGCGCAGAAGAAGGTCGCCGAGATCGCCGTCGAGAAGCAGTGGGGCTCGACGATGGTGCTGACCGAGCCGGACGCCGGTTCGGACGTCGGCGCCGGGCGCACCAAGGCCGTGCAGCAGGAGGACGGCTCCTGGCACATCGAGGGCGTGAAGCGCTTCATCACGTCCGGTGAGCACGACATGTCGGAGAACATCCTCCACTACGTGCTGGCCCGCCCCGAGGGCGCCGGACCGGGCACCAAGGGCCTGTCGCTCTTCCTCGTCCCGAAGTACCACTTCGACTGGGAGACCGGCGAGCTGGGCGAGCGCAACGGCGTCTACGCCACCAACGTCGAGCACAAGATGGGCCTCAAGGCCTCCAACACCTGCGAGATGACCTTCGGCGACCAGCACCCCGCCAAGGGCTGGCTGATCGGCGACAAGCACGACGGCATCCGCCAGATGTTCATGATCATCGAGTTCGCGCGGATGATGGTCGGCACGAAGGCCATCGCCACCCTCTCCACCGGCTACCTCAACGCGCTGGAGTACGCCAAGGAGCGCGTCCAGGGCTCGGACCTGTCGCAGTTCATGGACAAGACCGCCCCCAAGGTCACCATCACGCACCACCCCGACGTGCGCCGCTCCCTGATGACGCAGAAGGCCTACGCCGAGGGCATGCGCTCCCTCGTGCTCTACACCGCCTCCGTCCAGGACGCGATCCAGGTCAAGGAGTCCGCGGGCGAGGACGCCAAGGCACTGCACGGCCTCAACGACCTGCTGCTGCCGATCGTGAAGGGCTACGGCTCCGAGCGCTCCTACGAGCAGCTGGCGCAGTCGCTCCAGACCTTCGGCGGCTCCGGGTACCTCCAGGAGTACCCGATCGAGCAGTACATCCGCGACGCCAAGATCGACACCCTGTACGAGGGCACCACGGCCATCCAGGGCCAGGACTTCTTCTTCCGGAAGATCGTCCGCGACCAGGGCGCCTCGCTCAACACGCTCTCCGAGGAGATCAAGAAGTTCCTCGCCGGCGCCCAGGGCAACGAGGAGCTGGCCCCCGCGCTGGACTCCCTCGCCAAGGCCGCCGTGGACCTGGAGGCGATCGTCGGCACGATGATCACCGACCTCACCGCGACCGGCGAGGACGTGAAGAGCATCTACAAGGTGGGCCTCAACACCACCCGCCTGCTGCTCTCCTCCGGTGACGTCGTCGTCGGCTACCTCCTCCTCAAGGGCGCCGCGGTCGCCGCGGAGAAGCTGCCGACCGCCTCCGCCAAGGACGTCGCCTTCTACCAGGGCAAGATCGCGGCCGCGAAGTTCTTCGCCGCCAACGTGCTGCCCGGCGTCTCGACGGAGCGCGCGCTCGCCGAGTCCGTCGACAACTCCCTGATGGAGCTGGACGAGGCCGCGTTCTGAGGTCTTCCGTACCCCGTCACGGACGACGGCCCGCCCCCACCACGGCGCATACCGGGGGGCGGGCCGTCGCCGTGTCCGCGCCACATGCCTCGCCACCCGGTCGTGAATGCTTCACAACACGCGTCGATACAGTGAAGAACATGAGTTCCTCCCACGCTTTCGACAGGTCCCACACCGATGACCTGATGTCCTTCCTCGCCGCAAGCCCCTCGCCGTACCACGCAGTGGCCAACACCGCCGCCCGTCTGGAGAAGGCAGGGTTCCGGCAGGTCGAGGAGACCGCCGCCTGGGACGCGACGAGCGGTGGGAAGTACGTCCTGCGCGGCGGCGCCATCATCGCCTGGTACGTCCCCGAAGGCGCGTCCCCCCACACCCCGTTCCGCATCGTCGGCGCCCACACCGACTCACCCAACCTGCGGGTCAAGCCGCTCCCCGACTCCGGCGCGCACGGCTGGCGCCAGGTCGCCGTCGAGATCTACGGCGGGACCCTGCTCAACACCTGGCTCGACCGGGACCTCGGCATCGCCGGCCGGCTCTCGCTGCGCGACGGCACCGACGTGCTCGCCTCGGTCGACCGCCCGCTGCTGCGCGTCCCGCAGCTCGCCGTCCACCTCGACCGCACGGCCAACGACGCCCTCAAGCTCGACCGCCAGAAGCACATGCAGCCGATCTGGGGCCTCGGCAAGGTGGAGGAGGGCGACCTCATCCGGTTCGTCGCCGAGGAGGCGGGCGTCGACCCGGAGGACGTGACCGGCTGGGACCTGATGGCGCACGCCGTCGAGAAGCCCTCCTACCTGGGCCGCGACGAGGAGCTCGTGGCAGGCCCCCGGATGGACAACCTGATCTCCGTGCACGCCGGCGCCGCGGCCCTGGCCGCCGTCGCCCAGCGCCACGCCTCCGACGGCACCGAGCTCCCGTACATCCCGGTGCTCGCCGCCTTCGACCACGAGGAGAACGGCTCCCAGTCCGACACCGGCGCCGACGGCCCGCTGCTCGGCACCGTCATGGAGCGCTCGGTGTACGCCCGGGGCGGCGGCTACGAGGACCGGGCCCGCGCCTTCGCCGGAACCATCTGCGTCTCCTCCGACACCGGCCACGCGATCCACCCCAACTACGCGGAGCGCCACGACCCGACGCACCACCCGGTCGTCAACGGCGGCCCGATCCTGAAGGTCAACGTCAACATGCGGTACGCGACCGACGGCAACGGCCGCGCCCTGTTCGCCGGCGCGTGCGAGCGGGCGGGCGTGCCGATGCAGACGTTCGTCTCCAACAACTCGGTGTCCTGCGGCACCACGATCGGCCCGATCACCGCCGCCCGCCACGGAATCCAGACCGTCGACATCGGTGTGGCGATCCTCTCGATGCACAGCGCCCGCGAACTCTGCGGCGCCGACGACCCGTTCCTGCTGGCCAACGCCCTGACCGAGTTCCTGGCGGGCTGACACCGGGTCACCGGCCGCCTCTGCGGACATGGTTGACGCCGGGCCGGGTACGCGATCCGTACACCGGCCCGGAGTCACCGGGCCGTCGAGGAGGCGGAAATCATGGGACTCGGAGGATGCATTCTCCTGATCGGTGCCGGGGCGGTACTGGCGTTCGCCACCGACTGGCAGATCGACACGGTCAACGTCGACCTGGTCGGCTGGATCATGATGCTCGTCGGCCTCGTCGGGGTCTTCGCCTACATGAGCATCGCGCGGCGCCGCCGCATGATCGTGCCGCCCACCACCACGGTCGTCCCCAGCGCGGAGGACGAGAAGCGCTACCTGTGACGGCGGCGGTGGGCACGACGGCGGAAGAGACAGCGGGCGCGGGAGACGGAAACCGTCCCCGCGCCCGCTTCAGGCCCCGCCGACCGGGCCGTACGCACTGATCAGGCGTCGTCCATGCCCGCGAGCACCAGCGGCAGCCGGGCCACGCCGCCCGCCGTCACCACGACCGGTACGCCCCAGTCCTGCTGGTGGACGTGGCAGGCCGGGTACTCGTTCGCCGGGTCGTCGTCGCAGGACGCGGCCATCGCCGAGACGTGCAGGATGCCCTCGGTGACCCCGTCCGCGAGCACCAGGTCGCGGAAGAGGTCCGTGCCCGCGCCCGAACCCTCGGCCAGCAGCTCCGGCGGGGTCGAGGAGACCAGCAGCCGGGTGGAGGGGCCGTAGCGCAGGTCGAGCTTCTGACCGGCCGGCGCCTGGAAGATCACGTCCAGCCGGAGGTTCCCGGCGGCGACCTCGGTGGCCGCGCGCTGGGTACGGTGCGCACCGCCGTCGACCCGCAGGGCCTCCTCGGGCAGCCGCAGCCGGGTCAGCCGGTGCCGCGCCGACTCCACGACCACCAGGTCGCCGTCGACCAGCACCGCGTCGCTCGGCTCCCGCAGATCGGTCGCGAGCGTCGTCACCTCACCGCTCGCCGGGTCGAAGCGCCGCAGCGCGTTGTTGTACGTGTCCGAGACCGCCACCGACCCGTCCGGCAGCGCGGTGACGCCCAGCGGGTGCTGGAACAGCGCCTGGTCCGCCGCCCCGTCGCGGTGCCCGAAGTCGAAGAGACCGGTGCCCACGGCCGTGGTCACCACGCCCGCGCGGTCCACGAAGCGCAGCGCCGAGTTCTCGGAGTCGGCGATCCACAGCCGCTCCCCGTCGGCGGAGGCCGCGAGCCCGGACGGCTGCGCGAACCACGCCTCGGCCACCGGGCCGTCGACGAGACCCTCGTTGGTGGTGCCCGCCGCGACCTCGACGGTCCCGGCCCCGGGGTCGTACGTCCACAGCTGGTGCACACCCGCCATGGCGATCCAGAGGCGGTCGCCGAACCAGGCGACGTCCCACGGCGAGGAGAGGTCCACCTCGCGCGCCGGACCGGAGGTCGAGGAGCCCTGCCACCACTGGTTGCCGGTGCCGGCCAGCGTCACCGTGCGGCCGGTGGTGAGGTCCAGGGCGCGCAGCGCGTGGTTGACGGTGTCGGCGACGGCGATCCGGCCGTCCGGCAGTACCGCGAGGCCCTGCGGCTCGCTGAACCGCACCTCGTCCCGGGCGCCGTCGGTGAAGCCGCGCTCCCCGGTGCCGTAGTGGCCGCGTACGGTCTCGCCGTCCGCCTCCAGCTCGACCAGCCGGTGCCGGGTGGTGTCCGAGACCAGGAAGCCGCCGTCCGGCAGGCGCAGCACCTTGCCGGGGAACCGCAGGTGCGTGGCGACCGGCTCGGGCGCCACGTACGGGCCGTCCCCGCGCCGCAGGGTACCCTTCGCCGCGTGCTCGGCCTCCAGCTCGTCCACCAGCTTCGCGAGGGCGTGGGCGTGGCCCTCACCGGCGTGCTGGGCGACGACGTACCCCTCGGGGTCGATGACCACGAGCGTCGGCCAGGCGCGGACCGCGTACTGCTTCCACGTCGCGAGCTCCGGGTCGTCGAGCACCGGGTGGTGCACCTCGTACCGCTCCACGGCGTCCACGACGGCCTGGTGCTCCGCCTCGTGCACGAACTTCGGCGAGTGCACCCCGATGATCACCACGGTGTCGCGGTGCTTCTCCTCCAGCTCGCGCAGCTCGTCGAGGACGTGCAGGCAGTTCACGCAGCAGAAGGTCCAGAAGTCGAGGACGACAATGCGTCCTCGCAGGTCGGCGAGGGTGTACTGCTGGCCGCCCGTGTTGAGCCAGCCGCCCTTGCCGATGAGCTCGGGGGCGCGGACACGGGCACGGTGGGGCGCGGGGGTGGGCGCCGGGACGGCATCGTTCATGCCTCAAGGGTGCCACTCGCGGCGGCGGGGCCGATCACGGGTGCGGGGGTGCTGTGCGGGGTGCTCTGCCGGACGCCTCCGGCACCTCGCGCGCCCCCATGCATTCCGTGTCCGCCTCCGGGAACCTGTGCTCCATGAGACTTCTCGTACGCGAGCGACTGTTCGCCATCGGCGACGACTACTGGATCGAGGACACCGAGGGCCGCAAGGTGTTCCTCGTCGACGGCAAGGCCATGCGGGTACGCGACACCTTCGAGCTGAAGGACGCGAACGGCCGGGTCCTCGTGGAGCTGCGGCAGAAGCTGATCAGCATCCGCGACACCATGATCATCGAGCGCGACGGCGAAGAGCTGGCCCGGGTCAAGAAGAAGCACCTGTCGCTGCTCCGCAACCACTACCGCGTCACCATGGCGGACGGAACCGAACTCGACGTCAGCGGCAAGATCCTCGACCGCGAGTTCGCCGTCGACTACGACGGTGAGCTGCTGGCCCAGATCTCCCGACGGTGGCTGAGCATCCGCGACACGTACGGCATCGACATCGTCCGCGAGGACGCCGACGCCTCGCTGCTGATCGCGGTCGCGATGTGCGTGATCGTCCTCGCGGAGAAGGAGCACGACAAGGGGGACGACTGAGGGACGGTGGGGCGGGGCGGGCGGACGCGGCGCACCGACGACCGATCGGGCCGGGACCGCTCCCGAAGGCGGTCCCGGCCCGATCGGCGACACCGGATGATCAGGCGTGCGCCACTGTTCCCAAGGGACCGGCGGTGGCTAAGAGAGCTCCCGCGACGATGGTTGCCAGCAGGCTCGCTAAAGGACGAATGGGCACCGCAAGACCCCCGAATACAGACACACATGAGTTCGAAATTCGAAATCGTGTCAGCGTAAAGATGGGGCGGTCAACGAAGTATCGATCAGGGTTCAGCGCGACGAGCGGCGTCATCGGACATCGTCGGCGGAGACCAGAGCCCGGCCGAAGTCGGCACGCGCACGGTCGAGAACCGAGGGTGCAGGTCCGGCGGGGCGGAGCCACTCGGCCAGATCCGGGGACTCGACGAGCACCCGCTCAGGAGTGACATGCGTCACGGTCCACCGCGAAAGGTCCGCGACCTTCGCCAAGTGCTCGTCGGTGAGCAACTGCATGCGGTGGACGTCGGGGACGAACCGGTTCCACAAGTCCGCTTTGGTGCGGAGTGCGGCGGCGGGGACCTCCGGTCGCAGCGGCGGCAGAGCTCGGCCACGCGCGTCCCAGAGGTATGTGGGGTACCGCGTCGGTGCCACGAACGCGTAGTGCGCGTGCTCCGCTTCGGCGAGGATCGCCGCACGGGCCCGGTCGGCCCGCGCCTCCAGGGAGGCGGACGCGTCATGGAACTGGTACGTCGCCCGGCCGCTCCTGCCGAGGCGGGCGAAGGCGGCCCGCGAGGCCTGCGCGTCCGCGTACAACAGCGAGCCGGACGACGCCACGAGCAGCGCCGAGGCCAGGTGCGCCACCACGTCACCGGTGGTGTCCAGCTGACTCATCCCGCCACTGGAGACGTAGGCGTCACCTCCCGCCCCTGCCGCCCAACGCACGGTCCGCTCGGCCCAGCCCGCCGCCCCCGCATCGCCCGGAGCAGCCAGCGCGACGTATGCCGTCACCATCGGATCAGCCAGTTGCCCAACCCACTCCGGCAGCCGGACGGTCTCCGTGGCCCGCAGCGCGCCCGACAACCCGGCCGCCCGCAGCTCACCGGCGAAGGCGTCGAGCCACCTGAGCAGCGCCTCATCACTCCACGGTGACCCGATCTTCACGGAGACACCCGCGAAACTCGCCGTCAGGAATGATCCCCAGGCGGAATCCGGCGCGGCCTTGTCGGCCGCTTCGTTGGCCGCCACGAGCCCCCGGTGCGCCACTTCGGCGATCACCGCGACGGCGACCTGGCCGTCCGGGGCGAACTCCACCCTGGCCTCGTCGAAGCCATTGGCTTCCAACTCCCGCAGAATGCTGTGGAATTCGACGCGTACATCCTCACGGTGCCCCATGCCGTCAGCGTACCGATGGGCTACTGCGCCGTCTCCCTGGCCACGTGGACCATCCCCTCAGATGCGGGCTCATTCCTCCCGGCCTGGCCCTTTACCCGTCCCCACCGCCGAATCGGCCGACTTCACCGCGTTGGTCGCCTCCTCACCCCACACCCCCCGGCCGCTCCACCCCCAGCCGACGGTCCTTCAGGGCCGGGAACTGGGCTCGGGTCTTCTCCACCTTCGCCGGGTCGAACTCCACCCGCAGGATCTCCTCGTCCGGCCCCGCCTCGGCGAGGACCTCGCCCCACGGGTCGACCGCGATGGTGTGGCCCGCCTGGGGGACGTCGGCGTGGGTGCCGGCGGTGCCGACGGCGAGGACGTACGCCTGGTTCTCGACGGCGCGGGCCCGGGCGAGGAGGGTCCAGTGGGCGCGGCGGCGTTCGGGCCAGCCGGCGGGGACGACGAGGGTCTGGGCGCCGGCGTCGACGAGGCCGCGGAAGAGTTCGGGGAAGCGGAGGTCGTAGCAGGTGGCGAGGCCCAGGGTGGTGTCCGGGAGGGGGACGGTGACGAGGTGTTCGCCGGCGCCCATCAGGGTCGCTTCGCCCTGGTCGAAGCCGAAGCGGTGGATCTTGCGGTAGGTGGCGACGCGTTCGCCCCGGGGGTCGAGGACGAGGGAGGTGTTGTAGAGGGTGCCGTCCTCGGCGCGTTCGACGAAGGATCCGGCGTGCAGCCAGACGCCCGCTTCGGCCGCCGCGCGGGACATCACCTCGTGGGTGGGGCCTTCGAGGGGTTCGGCCTCGTCGGCGAACCGGGTGAAGGCGAAGGCGCCGACCGGCCAGAGTTCGGGGAGCACCACCAGGTCGGCCGGATTCGGACCTGACGCCTCGCCGACAACGAGCGAAGCCGCCCTCGCCCTGCGGTGATTGACGGGTTCGTCCGGGTTTACCGCGATCTGGATCAGAGAGGCGCGCACACTACCACCGTCCTGGCATTCGAGCCGTCAACACCGGCCTACGATCGTCACACGAAAGCACTGCCGGGGTGCCTGCTCGCAGCGTAACTTGGAACTTTCCGAAGGAACGAACCTCCCACGCAGCTCGCAGACAGCGCCGTCAGTGCCAGCCCACCCGCCCGCACTCCCTGCTCTCCAGCCCACGCACCGAAGAACCGCACGAGGGGTCCCGTGACCGTCCATCCCAGCCTCCAGACCTACGCCGACGCCTGGACCCACTCCATCGAGGCGATAACGGAGCTGGTGCTGCCGCTCGCCGAGGGGGACTGGAACCGCCGTACGCCGTGCCCCGCCTGGTCGGTGCGCGACATCGTGTCGCACATCATCGGCGTGGAGTGCGAGCAGCTCGGCGACCCGCGGCCCATCCACACGCTGCCGCGCGACCTCTACCACGTGCAGAGCGACCACGCCCGGTACATGGAGATGCAGGTCGACGTACGGCGCCACCACACCTCGCCCGAGATGACCTCGGAGCTGGAGTACACGATCATCCGCCGCTCCCGGCAGCTGCGGAACGAGTCGCGCGCCCCCGAGACGATGGTCCGGGCGCCCCTGGGTGCCGAGCAGACCCTCGAAGTGGCCCTGCACATGCGGGCCTTCGACGTGTGGGTGCACGAGCAGGACCTGCGTGCGGCGCTCGGGCAGCCCGGCAACCTCGACTCCCCGGGCGCCCACATCGTCCGCGACGCCCTGCTGGAGGCGCTGCCGAAGGTCGTCGCCAAGGACGCGGGCGCCCCGGCGAACTCGGCCGTGGTGCTCGACGTGCAGGGGCCGCTGGAGTTCCTCCGTACGGTCCGGGTGGACGCGGAGGGGCGCGGTTCGATCGACGGTTCGCCGTCGCTGGGTCCCGCCGTGACGCTGGCGATGGACTGGGAGACCTACTACCGGCTGGCCTGCGGGCGGGTGCGCCCCTCGGCCGTCGCGGACCGGATCAAGGTCGAGGGCGACGAGGACCTGGCGGCGGCGATCCTGCACCGGTTCGCCGTGACCCCGTAACCGCTCATGAGGAGCGGCGTCAGCGGACCAGCGGCAGGAAGACCGTGTCGACGATCTCTTCGAGCACGTCGTCCGGCACGGGGGCGAAGGTCGTGAGGAGTTCGTGGCGCAGCAGGTCGAAGGGGAGTGACCTGACGCGGTCGGTGAGGCGTTCCCGCCGGGCCTCGCCGCGCCGGACGGCGCGGTCGTAGAGCACGTCGACGGCTTCCTTGCGCCCGCTGACGAGGGGGCCGTGCGGGGCGTCGGGGCCGGTGGCCCGGTGGTAGTCGGCGAGCTGCACGCTCATGACGGTGACGAGTTCGACGCGGGTGGCGTTGATCTCGCGCATGAGGGTGAGCACGTCCCCGCGCAGGCTCCCCGTGTCGGGAATGTCGAGGAGGGCCCCCTTCATGACGTGCTGGAGGGTGGCCCTGACGAGGGCGTCGCGGTCGGACCAGCGGCGGTAGAGGACGGGCGGGCTGGTGCCCGCGCGCTGGACGACGGCGTCCATGGTGAACCGGGCGTAGCCGTTGGTGGTGAGTTCTTCCCACGCGGCGTCGAGGAGTGCCTTCTCCAGCGCCGGTCCGCGTCGCCGCTCGGCCATCACGTCTCCTTGAAGGTCACCATCAGAGCCAGTTAGATAGATTTGCCTATCTTATTTCGGAGCCCTACGCTGAGCTCCGTAAGATAGGACTCTATATCTTAGGCGGTTGTCGGCCTTGCGTACGCACCACAGGAAGGGGACCGGTAGCGCATCCCCCGTGCCGGCCCCCGTGACGGCCCCGTCCCCCCGCTCCCTCCGTGAGGCGTGGGTGGCGCTGGCCGGGCTGTCGGCGGTGTTCCTCTTCGAGATGCTGGACAACTCGATCCTCAACGTCGCGCTCCCCACGATCGGGCGGCAGACGCACGCCTCGACCACCGCCCTCCAGTGGGTGACAGGGGTGTACGCGGTCGTGTTCGGCGGGCTGATGCTCGCGTTCGGCGCGGTCGCCGACCGGTTCGGGCGGCGGCGGGTGATGCTCACCGGGCTGGTGCTGCTGGGCGTCGCGAGCCTGGCGACCGCGTGCGTCACCACCCCGGGGCAGCTGATCGCGGTCCGCGCGGTGACGGGGGTCGCGGCGGCGATGACCACGCCGGGCTCGATGGCACTGGCCTTCCGGCTGTTCGACGACGACGGGCTGCGCGTACGGGCGACCACCCTGATCTCCACCGTGGGCCTGGTGGGGCTCGCGGTCGGGCCGGCGGCGGGCGGTTTCGTCCTCGCGGTCGCGCCGTGGCAGGTGCTGCTGCTGGTGAACGTGCCGGTCGCCGCGCTCGCGTTCCTGGGGATACGCCGGGGCATCGCACCCGACGGGGCGGCGGAGCTCCACCGTGATCCGGTGGACGTGGCCGGCGCGGTGCTGGGGACGGCGACGATCGTGGCGGCGCTCCTCGCGCCCACGCTCTTCGTGGACCGGGGCGCCGGCTCCTGGGCCCCCTGGGCCGTCCTGGCGGCGGTCGTGGCGGGGGCGGTGCTGTTCGTCCTGCGCGAGCGGTCGGCGCGCCACCCGCTCCTCGACCTCCGGCTCCTCGCCGCCCCGCTGGTGTCGAGCGGCCTCGCGTTCAAGGCCGCGGCCGGGCTGGCGACCGCCGGGCTCGGCTATCTGGTGACGCTGCGGCTCCAGCTCGACTGGGGGTGGTCGCCCGGGCAGGCCGCCCTCGGGATGCTGCCGCAGGTGGTGGTGCTGGTCGCGGGCGGCGCGTTCGTCCGGCCGTTCGTGGAGCGGGCCGGTCTCGAACGGGCCGCCTGGCTCAGCGCCTCGGCGGTGGTCGCCGGGCTCGCCGTCCACGCGCTGCTGGGCGGGTACGGCTACGGGTGGGTGGCGCTCGCCCTCGTCCTCGTGGCGGCCGGAATGCGGGTGGTGGGGGTCGTCGCGGGCGTCAACGTGCTGCGCGGGCTGCCCGAGAGCCGGACGACGACCGGCGCGGCACTCGTCGACACCGCGTCCGAGGTCAGCTCCGGCGCCGCGGTCGCGCTCGCCGGTACGGTCCTCGCCGCACTGTTCACCGGCAGCGTCGCCGACGCGCACTGGAGCGCCCGGCAGACCGCGGAGTTCCAGCAGGCGGCCACGGTCGCGGGACTCGCGCTCGCCGTTCTGGCCGCCGCGCTGGTCGCCTGGGGGTTCGTACGGGCCCGCCCCCGCGGGGTCACCCGCCCGACCGGGTGACCCCGCCCCCCTGCCGGAGCCGGAACCACTCACACCGGTACGTGCACCGCCTCCACCCGGCTGATCACGTGGTGCTCGCGCTCCCGTGCCGCCGCGCGCCTGCGCAGCCGCAGGATCTGTACGAGGCCGAGCGCCTCCAGGAAGAACACCGAGGAGAAGGCGGTCGTGTAGTCGTCGCCGGTCGCGTCGAGCAGCACCCCGACCAGGAACAGCGTGGTCATCGAGGCGATGAAGCCGCCCATGTTGACGATGCCGGAGGCGGTGCCCTGGCGTTCGGGCGGGTTGGCGGGCCGGCCGAAGTCGAAGCCGATCATCGACGCGGGGCCGCAGGCGCCCAGCACCACGCACAACACGATCAGCAGCCACATCGGCGCGTGGCCCGGGTGGAAGATGGTGGCCGCCCAGAGCAGGGCGGTCGCCCCGACCGTGCCGAGGGCGAGCGGGAGGCGGGCCGCGTGGTGGCGGGCGATGACCTGTCCGTAGACGAGGCCCACCGACATGTTGGAGAGCACCACCAGGGTGAGCAGGCTCCCTGCGGTGCCCCGGCTCAGCCCCTGGTCCTCCACGAGGAACGGCAGCCCCCACAGCAGCAGGAACACCATCGCCGGGAACTGCGTGGTGAAGTGGACCCACATCCCGAGCCGGGTGCCGGGCTCACGCCAGCAGGCGGCGATCTGGCGGCGCACGTAGGCGGCGCCCGCGTGCTCCGCGGGCGGGGGTTCGTGGCCCTCGGGGTGGTCCTTCAGGAAGAGCAGCATCAGGACGAGCACCAGCACGCCGGCCAGCGAGCTGCCGACGAAGGTCGTGGTCCACCCGAAGCCGTGCAGGGCGCGGGCGATGAAGAGGGTGGAGACGAGGTTGCCCGCCATCCCGAAGAGCGCGGCGACCTGGCCGATCAGCGGTCCGCGCCGGGCCGGGAACCAGCGGCTGCCGAGCCGCAGCACGCTGATGAACGTCATGGCGTCGCCGCAGCCGAGCAGGGCGCGCGAGGCGAGCGCGGTGCCGTACGACGGGGAGAGCGCGAATCCGAGCTGGCCCGCGGTGAAGAGGATCGCCCCGAGGGCGAGGACCTTCTTGGTGCCGAGCCGGTCGACCATCAGGCCGACGGGTATCTGCATCCCCGCGTACACGAGCAGCTGGAGGATGGAGAAGGTCGACAGGGCGGAGGCGTTGACGTCGAACCGCGCGGCGGCGTCGAGTCCGGCGACGCCCAGGCTCGTACGGAAGATGATCGCGACGAAGTAGACGGCGACCCCGATGCCCCATATCCACACGGCGCGCCGGCCGCCGGGCGGGTCTCCGGGCAGCGAGAGGGTGGGGGCGGCCGCGGAACTCATCGGTCCTCACCCCGCACCAGCACCTTGACCCGGCCGACGTGCCGCCGGACGACCTCCGCGGCCGCCTCGGCATCACCCGATCGAATGGCTTCCAGCAGCTCGGTGTGCTCGGTGATGTTGGCGGCGATCCTGCCGGGATGCGCCTCCATCACGGCGACTCCCATCCTCAACTGCCGGTCGCGGAGCTGGTCGTAGAGGCGGGAGAGGATCTGGTTGCCCGCGTTGCGCACGATCTCGGCGTGGAAGCTGCGGTCGGCGACGGAGACGGCGGCCAGGTCCCCGGCCCGCGCGAGGGTGCTCTGTTCGGCGAGCAGCTCTTCGAGCCTGCTGATCAGTCGTGGGGAGGCCGGAACCGCCTTGCGGGCGGCGAACTCCTCGACGAGCAGCCGGGTTTCGATGACGTCGGCGATCTCCTGGGCGGAGACCGCGAGGACGAGCGCGCCCTTCTTCGGGTAGAGCTTGATCAGCCCTTCCACTTCGAGGCGGAGCAGCGCCTCGCGTACGGGGGTCCGGGAGACGCCGACGGCTTCGGCGAGGTCCCCCTCGGTGAGGAGTGTCCCGCCCTCGTAACGGCGGTCGAGAACCGCCTCCTTGACGTGGGAGTAGACGCGTTCGGCGGCGGGGGGTGGTTTGGGTTCCGCCCGGTGGGCAGCAGGGGAAGCGGGAGGTGCGGCAGGCATGCACACAGCATAGATACAACATGGACGCATGGGGGGAGCCGTCCGTGATCCGGACGCCACGGTGAACCTGTGGGCCTCTCCCGCACCAGGAAGAACGCCCGTCTCGGGCGTGACCGGGCCGTCCGCTCCGCGCGTTACGATGCGCAGCGCTCCGCACGCCGTTCAAACGCGCCCAGGCGCCAGCACATCCAAGCGGCCGTCCCAGGAGTCTCACCATCAGCGGCTCCCATGCAGCCGCATTCCAGTGGCATTTGGAGCATTTATCTTGAAGATCCGCATGAGGGGCATTCGTCGCACGTCCGTCGCGGCGACCGTAACCCTGACGGCCGGCGCCGTCATCGCCGGTGGGGCGCTCGCCACCACCGCGCAGGCGGCCACCGTTCCGACGCCCACCGTCGTCGCGCCAGGCGGGTTCGTGATGAACAACGCCAGCGCCGCGACCCTCTACTCCAAGGGCGCCGACACCCGGCGCCCCACCGGGTCCACCACCAAGATCATGACCGCCAAGGTGGTGCTGGCGCAGAAGAACCTCAACCTGAACAGCACCGTCACGATCCAGAAGGCGTACAGCGACTACATCGTCGCCAAGGGCGCCTCCTCGGCGCACCTGATCGTCGGCGACAAGGTCACCGTGCGCCAGCTGCTGTACGGCCTGATGCTGCCGTCCGGCTGCGACGCGGCGTACGCGCTGGCCGACAAGTTCGGTACCGGTACGACCCGCGCGGCCCGGGTGAAGTCCTTCCTCGGCAAGATGAACGCCGACGCGAAGACCCTCGGCCTGAAGAACACGCACTTCGACTCGTTCGACGGCATAAGCAATGGCTCGAACTACTCGACCCCGCGTGATCTGACGAAGATCGCCAGCAGCGCCATGAAGAACTCCACCTTCCGCGCCCTCGTCAAGACGAAGTCGACGAAGCAGAAGGTCACCACGAAGAGCGGTGGCTACCGCTACATGTCGTGGACCAACACCAACAAGCTGCTGAGCAGTTACAGCGGCATGATCGGCATCAAGACCGGTTCCGGCAGCAACGCCAAGTACTGCCTGGTCTTCGCGGCGACCCGCAACGGCAAGACGGTGATCGGCGCCGTCCTGGCCTCCACCTCCGAGGCCACCCGCACGACCGACGTCAAGAAGCTCCTGGACTACGGCTTCAAGAAGTAGTCCCCGGCACCGTACCGGTGCCACGGGAGGGGTCCGGACCGCGCGCGCTCCGCGCACCGGGCCCCTTCCCCCGCTCCACTCCCGTTGTGCTCCACGACCCTTGTCCGAAAGGGCCTCCTCACGTGACACCCCCTTCCCGCGTACGGCTCCGCTCCGTCGCGGCGCTCTCCGTCGCGGCGACCTCCTGCACGCTGCTCTCGGCCGTCGGCGCCACGCCGGCGGCGGCGGCCACGGTGGCCTGCAAGACGAACTACTTCACGCGCACCTACTACGCGAACACCACGTTCGCCGGCACGCCGAAGAAGACCGACTGCGACAACGCGATGGACCAGAACTGGGGCAACAACGCACCCATATCCGGTCTGCCGAAGGACAACTTCGCCGTCCGCTACTCCGTCACCCGCGACTTCGGCTCCGGCGGCCCCTTCACCCTCGCCGCCTCGGCGCTCGACGGGGTGCGGGTGTACCTCGACGGCGTACGCAAGATCGACATCTGGAAGAACGGCTCGGCCACGGTGTCGAAGTCGGTCAACCTCACCATCCCGTCCGGCAAGCACACCCTGCGCGTCGACTACGTCAACTGGACCGGCTCCGCCGCCGTCAAGTTCGGCTACGCGCCCCGCACGTCGAAGACGTACGACAAGGTCAAGCCGCGCACGCCCACCGGCGTGAAGGTCGTCCACGACACCCCCTCCGGCAAGGTGAAGATGACCTATCCGGCGAGCGTGGAGATGGACCTCGCCGGGTACCGGATCTACCGCCGCCTGGCCGGCACCACCACGTACACCCAGGTCGCCGCGGGCGGGGCCACCAGCTACACCGGCCTCAACCCCGAACCCGGCAAGACCTATTACTACGAGGTCCGCGCCGTCGACAAGGCGGGAAACGTCTCCACCGGGTCGGCCGACGTCCCCGTGGTGTCGCCGCTCATGACCACGCCCACCGGTCTCACCGCCACGGGCACGGACGCGGGCATCGCGGTGACCTGGAAGCCGGTGGCGGGCGCGACCCACTACGCCCTGATCCGCACCGGCAACAACACCACCGTCACCAAGAGCGTGACGGGCACCTCCTTCACCGACACGGCCGTCACCCGCTCCACCGTGTGGCAGTACCGGGTCGCAGCCGTGGACGGCGCGGGCCGCACCTCCGCGTACACCGCCGCGAACAACCCGCCGGCCGCCGCGTACCGCCTGGTCGCCGCACCGCACGAGGTGACCGCGAGACCGGCCATCACCTCGGTCACCCTCACGTGGATCAAAGAGCAGACCGACGGCTCGGTGTACGACTACCACGTCTACCGCTCGAAGAGCCTGCCCCTGGACGGGACGGCGGAACTCGCCCGGTGCACCACCACGTCGAAGCTGCTCGACGACGGCCGCCGCCAGTACACCTGCACCGACAGTTTCCCGATGGCCGGTACCACGTACCACTACGCGGTGAAGGCGTTCGACAGCAAGTCGAAGGAGTCCTCGGCCTCCCCGACCGTCACCACCACCACGCTCACCGCCGACACCACGCCCCCGGCTCCGGTCACCGACCTGACCGCCGAGCCGACCGACTACGGCGTCGAGCTGCGCTGGAAGGCCGGTACGGAGCCCGACATCGCGCGCCAGCAGGTCTACATGGGCGAGCTGGTCACCGACGAGGAGACCGGCTCCTCGGTCTGCTACGCGGAGACCTCCGCCTACGTGGGGGCGACCGTCTCCTCGTACAGCGACGTCCGGCTGCCCGACGGTGAGGAGCGCTGCTACTTCGTCGACGTCCAGGACCTCTCCGGCAACCGCAGCATGCGCGACCCCGAGGCCAACCCCGTCGTGATCGTCACCGAGCGGGACCTCACCCCCACGGTCGCGACCCCCGAGGGCTCCCCGGTCTCCGTCACCGCCGAAGCCGGCACCAACGGCGGCGCGGCGCTCGACTGGAGCCCGGTCACGGGCGCCACCGGCTACACGGTCGAGCGCTGGAACCCGGCCACCGAGGCGTACGAGCCGATCGCGGCGGCCACCTCGCCGTACCCGTACACCAGCGTCACCGACAAGTCCGCCGCCCGGGGCACCACGCACTTCTACCGCGTGACCGCCCTCTACGCCGACGGCACCGCCTCCGTCCCCGGCACCGCCCACGTGGTGCTGGCCCCGGCCGCGTGAGCTGATCACCGGACGGTAGTACGGACACCCCCGAGGGCCCCGCGCGCAGGATCGCGCGGGGCCCGAGGACTTCAGGGGTCACTCCGCGACTTCAGGGGTCACTCCGCGACCGCGCGGTCCGGGTCGTCCAGCGGGGTGTTCACCCGGAGCCAGCGGTAGCCGTACGCTTCCAGGCCGACGCCGATCCGCCCGCCGGCCGCCGCCTTCACCGTCCCGCCGTCGGCCAGGTCCGTGAGGAGACGGCCGCCCCGCAGGCCGGGGACCTCCACAACCGCGGTGAGCTGCCGGCCGGAGAAGTTGTGCACGGCCAGCACCGCTCCCTCCGGCAGCGAGCTGAGGTGCGCCATCACACCGGGATCGACGGTGTCGAGTACCTCGCAGCGGCCCCAGGCCAGTTCGGGCGCCTCGCGGTACCGCTCGATCAGGCTCCGCATCCGGGACAGCGGGGAGTCGGGATCGCGCATCTGGTCGTGCACGTTGACCCGCTTGGGCCCGAAGGCGCCCTCGGCCACCGGATTGGGCAGACGGCCGCCGTCTTCGGACGAGGTGAAGCCGCCGCCCTTGTCCGGGGTCCACTGCATCGGGGTCCGTACCGCCTGGCGCCCGGGTGCGGCCAGGTTCTCCCCCATCCCGATCTCCTCGCCGTAGAAGAGCACGGGGGTCCCGGGCAGGCTGAGGAGCAGGCTGTAGGCCAGTTCGACGCGGCGGCGGTCGCCGTCGACCATCGGCGGCAGCCTGCGGCGCAGGCCCCGGCCGTACACCTGCATGTCCTCGTCCGGCCCGAAGGCGGCGAAGACCTCGGCGCGTTCGTCCTCGTCGAGCTTGTCGAGCGTCAGCTCGTCGTGGTTGCGGACGAAGGTCGCCCAGCGCGCGTCACGGGGCGGCACCGGGCGCTCGCGCAGGGCCGCCGCCAGGGGACCGGCGTCCTCCCGGGCCATCGAGAGGTACATCCGCTGCATGCCGATGAAGTCGAAGCAGAGGGTCAGCTCGTCGCCCTCCCCGGCCTGTGCGCCCCCGAAGAAGCGGGCGGTGTCGGCGTACGGCAGGTTCACCTCGCCCAGCAGGATCGCCTCGCCGTTGCGACGGCCGAGGAAGGCCCGCAGGTCCGCGAGGTACGCGTGCGGGTCGGGGAGGCCGTCCGCGTCCGGCTGCCCGTCGGTCTCCAGCAGGAAGGGCACCGCGTCCACGCGGAAGCCGGACAGTCCGAGCTCGGTCCAGAAGCCCATGATCCGGGCTATCTCGTCGCGCACGGCGGGGTTGGCGACGTTGAGGTCCGGCTGCTGCTTGTAGAACCGGTGCAGGTAGTACTGCCCGGTCCCCTCGTCGTACTCCCAGACGCTCTTCTCCTCGTCGGGGAAGACGACTCCCCGCGGCCCGTCCTCCGGGGGCGTGTCGCACCAGACGTACCAGTCGCGGTGGGCGGAGTCGCGGCCGGAGCGGGCGTCCAGGAACCACGGATGGCGGTCGGAGGTGTGGTTGACCACCAGGTCGGCGATGACCCGGATGCCCCGGTCGCGGGCGGTCCGCACGAACTCGGTGAAGTCGCCGAGCGTGCCCAGCCGGGGATCGACACCGTAGAAGTCGGTGATGTCGTAGCCGTCGTCCCGCTCCCGGGTCGGATAGAAGGGCATCAGCCACACGCAGGTGACGCCCAGGCGCACCAGGTGGTCGATCCGCTGGGTGAGCCCGGCGAAGTCGCCGGTCCCGTCGCCGTCGCCGTCCTGGTACGTCTCCACGTCCAGGCAGTAGACGACCGCGTTCTTCCACCACACGTCGGAGGTA
Organism: Streptomyces sp. NBC_01335; assembly: GCF_035953295.1. Taxonomy (GTDB): domain Bacteria; phylum Actinomycetota; class Actinomycetes; order Streptomycetales; family Streptomycetaceae; genus Streptomyces. The sequence continues at coordinate 4,058,196 of NZ_CP108370.1, read as the reverse complement.
CGGGTCAGCCTCATCGGGCACCGCCCGCCACGGCGGGGGCGGGCCGGGTGACGTCGAGGCGCGGCAGCACCTTCTCCCCGAAGGAGTCGATGAAGGCGCTCTGTTCGACGCCCACGTGGTGCAGCATGATCCGGTCGAAGCCCAGGTCGGCGTACTCCTGGAGCCAGGCGGCATGTCGGCCGAGGTCGGCGGAGACGTTGACGCTCTCGGCGACCCGTTCCGGTGTGACGTGCTCGCTGACGCTGTCGAAGAGCTCCGCCGAGTCGAGGTCCCAGCTCGCGGGCGGCCCGTGCACGTTGGTGCGCCACTGGTCGTGCGCGAGGGCGAGCGCGGTGTCGTGGTCGGGGTCCCAGCTGAGGTGGACCTGGAGGGTCAGGGGGCCCGTTCCGCCCGCCGACCGGTAGGCGTCCACGATCCGCCGCAGGGTCGCGTGCGGCGCGTTGACGGTGATGAGGCCGTCCGCCCAGTCGGCGCACCACCGCGCCGTCTCCTCGCTGCACGCGGCTCCGATCAGCGGCGGCACCGCCTCGGGGAGCGTCCAGAGCCGGGCCCGGTCCACGGTCACCAGCCCTTCGTGGCTCACCTCCTCGCCGTGCAGCAGCGACCGGACGACGTCGACGCACTCCCGCAGCCGGGCGTTGCGTATGTCCTTGCGCGGCCAGCCGTCGCCGGTGATGTGCTCGTTGGACGCCTCGCCGCTGCCCAGCGCGGCCCAGAAACGGCCCGGGTACATCGCCGCCAGACTGCCGATCGCCTGCGCGACGATCGCGGGGTGGTAGCGCTGCCCCGGCGCGTTGACGACACCGAACGGGATGCTGTCGGTGGCCTGGAGAGCGGCGCCCAGCCAGGACCAGGCGAAGCCCGACTCGCCCTGGCGGGCGCTCCAGGGCGAGAAGTGGTCGGAGCACATGGCGGCGGTGAAACCGGCCTGCTCGGCGCGGACGACGGCGGCCAACAGGGCGCCCGGCGGCACCTGTTCGTGCGATGCGTGGAATCCGTAGACGGTCATGGGGCGCGGGTACCCGGGGACACCCGGATCATCGGCCCGGCAACCCCGTGGGCCGCCCCCACCGGCCGCGCGCACCGGCCGCGATCACCGGCCGCGATCACCGGACGAGGCGGTGCACCCGCGCCTCCCAGGGGGCGAGGACCAGCCGGCCGGGCTCGGAGGGCGCGGACGGGCCGTTGCCGAGGACGAGCGCGGCCCCCTCCCACTCCCGGTACCAGGGCGCGAGGTCGGCGGGCTCCACGGCCACCGTCCCGCCGGTGAAGTTGCCCAGGACCAGCAGCGTCGTACGGCCGTACCGGCGGGTGAACGCGTAGATCCGCTCGTCGTCGGGGAGCAGCATGGTGAAGTCGCCGTGGACGACGGCGGGTTCACGGCGGCGCAGGGCGATGAGCCGGCAGTAGTGGTGGTAGACGGAGCGCGGGTCCGCGTACTGGGCCTCGGCGTTGAACTCGGCGTGATCGGGGTTGACCGGGAGCCAGGGGGTCCCCGTGGTGAACCCGGCGTGCGGGGACGCGTCCCACTGCATGGGGGTACGGGCGTTGTCGCGGCCCATCGCCCGCAGCCCGGGCAGCACGTCCTCGGGCCGCTCACCCGCCTCCAGCGCCCGCGCGTAGTGGTGCAGCGACTCGATGTCCCGGAAGTCCTCGACGGTGGCGAACGGGGCGTTGGCCATGCCGAGTTCCTCGCCCTGGTAGACGTACGGAGTGCCCCGGTGCAGGTGCAGCACGGTCGCCAGCATCGTCGCGGACCGGGTGCGGTGCGGCGGGCTGTCGTCGCCGAACCGGGAGACCACGCGCGGCTGGTCGTGGTTGTTCCAGTACAGGCTGTTCCAGCCGACGTCGGCGAGGCCCTCCTGCCAGCGGCCGAGGGACGCCTTCAGGTCGGTCAGCCGCAGCGGGCGGGGGTCGAACTTGCCGTGCCCGTGGTCGAGGCCGACGTGATCGAACTGGAAGACCATGTCGAGCTCGGCGCGTTCCGGATCGGTGAAGAGCCTCGCCTGCTCGACGGTCACCCCGGGCATCTCGCCGACGCTGAGCAACCGTCCCGGGTAGCGGCCCATCACCTCGCGGTGCATCTCCTGGAGGTACGTGTGGATGCGTGGGCCGCAGACGTAGTGGGGCGAGCCGTCGCCGAACGGGCCCTCGACGGACGGTGCGCCGTCGGGGAGGGCCGGGTCCTTCGAGATGAGGTTGACGACGTCCATCCGGAAGCCGTCCACACCCCGGTCCAGCCACCACCGCATCATGGCGTACACCGCCTGACGCACCTCGGGGTTCTCCCAGTTGAGGTCGGGCTGCCCGGGAGCGAACAGGTGGAGGTAGTACGCCCCGCTCGCCTCGTCGTACGTCCAGGCGGGGCCCGAGAAGAAGGAACCCCAGTTGTTGGGCTCCCCGCCCTCGCCCTTCGCGGTACCGTCCTCGTGCCCGGCGGTGCCGCTCCCACCTCCCTCGGTACCGTCCCCGGGCCTCGCGGCGCCGCCCTCGCGCTCCTCGCGCGGCGGCCGCCACCAGTACCAGTCGCGCTTGGGGCCGGCGGGGTCGCGCGACGCCTGGAACCACGGGTGGGCGTCCGAGGTGTGGTTGACCACCAGGTCCATGATCAGTCTCATGCCCCGCTCGTGCGCGGCGGCCAGCAGGCGGTCGAAGGCGTCCAGGTCACCGAAGACGGGGTCGATGTCCTGGTAGTCGCTGATGTCGTAGCCGTTGTCGGCCTGCGGCGACGGGTACACCGGGGAGAGCCACAGCACGTCCGCCCCCAGGCCGGCGATGTGGTCCAGGCGGCGGGTGATGCCGTCCAGGTCGCCGATCCCGTCGCCGTCCGAGTCCGCGAAGCTGCGGGGGTAGACCTGGTAGACGACCGAGGACTTCCACCACTCCGTACCGTCGTGCGTGCCGTTCTCCGGTGCCATCGCCGCTCTCCTCCGCCCGGACCCGGAAGCACGATTGCCTCCGCCGCCTCTGCTACCCCTGCCCGGCTCCGGCCCCCGCACCCGCTCCCGGCGGGTGTCGCGCGGGGGCCCCGCACGGAGGACGGCCGGGGGGTGGGGCCGACCGGCGCTCCGGTCGGCCCCACCCCCCGGCCGCCACCCTCGGACCGTCGTCAGGCGGTCCTCAGCGCTTTCCGGCGCGGCGCTTCGTCACCACCACGAGCACCAGCGCGGCGGCGGCACCGACGAGCAGCGGGCCGCGTCGGCGGCCGACCGCCCGCTGGGCACGCCCGGCCCGCTCCGCGAACGTGTCCGGGGTCTTCTCCTCGACCCTCGCGGCAAGGGACGTGGCAGCCGCGCCGATCCGGTCCTTGGCGCGCGCCGCCTTGTCCACCACCGGGGGCGGAAGCTTCTCCTGCGCGTCCCGGGCGATCCGGGCAGCCCGGTCCTTGGCCAACGCCGCCTTCTCCCGCACCTGGGCCTTGGCGTCGGCGGACTTGTCCCGCACCTGCGCCTTGGCGTCCATGGCCGTCAGCCGTGCCTGGACCTTGGCCTGGGTCGCCTTGGCCCGGGCCTGGACCTTGGCGTCCTCGGCCTTCCGCTGGACCTGAGCCTTCACGTCCGCCTTCGCCGCCAGGGCTTCGACGGTCTGGCCGAGCTGCTCGCGCGTGGCCTCCGCCTTCGCCCGCAACTCCTCGGGGGTCAGGGGTTCGTCGTGCGAGGGCCGGGACTGGGGCATGTCGTTCATCGGTGCGCCTTCTCCTTGATCTCTGCCATGTCGGCCTTGACGTCGTCGATGGCCCGCTCGGGCTTGGGGGGAGTGGCCAGGGCGATCTCCTTCTTGCCCTTCATCGCCAGGGCCGCCGTGACCGCCGCCAGCACGGCGCCCACGATCAGGGCCGAAGCCCACACCGGCAGCGCGGTGGCCAGCCCGGCGATCGCGGCGGCGACCAGCGAGGCCAGGGCGAGGTACCCCACGCCGGCCGCGCCACCGAACAGTCCGCCGCCCAGGCCGAGCCGCTTGCCCTTCTGCGCCATCTCCGCCTGCGCGAGCCGCATTTCGTCCCGCGCCAGCTGCGACAGCTGCTGGGACGCCTGGCTCACCAGCGCCCCCACCGACGCGTCCGCCGGGGCGTGCCGGGCGCCGTCCGGTCCGCCGACGCCGGTACGGGTGCCGTCTCCGGAACCGTGCGGCCCGGCAGGGTACTCAACCGTGCTCATGACCGTTCGTCACCTTCCCCCGCGGCGCCGGCACCCGGAAGGAGAAACCATTCGCCGCATATCGTTGGATTGTCATGAATGGGTCGCATTGCGGGTACCCCGGGCCGACCGCCGTATGCACGCTCCCGCCCGTCGTGGTCCGCCGCCCCGCTCGGAGCATCCGGTGCCCGGGTCATGGCTTCAGCCGAGTCGGCGACGGTCCTCGTCGGACCACTTGGAGGTGTCGCGCGGTTCGACGTACGGCTCCGCCGTCTCCGGGAGCCCGCCGACGATGGCCCGCTCCCGGCTCAGCTCCGCGTCGAATTCGAGGCCGAGGAGAATCGCCAGGTTGGTGATCCACAACCACACCAGAAACACGATGACCCCGGCGAGGGTGCCGTACGTCTTGTTGTAGGAAGCGAAGTTGGCGACGTACAGGGCGAAGCCCGCCGAGGCGACCAGCCAGATCAGGAGCGCCAGGAAGCTGCCGGGGGTGATCCAGCGGAAGCCCCTGCCACGGGCGTTGGGCGCGGCCCAGTAGAGGATCGCGATCATCAGGACGACGAGGACGGCGAGTACGGGCCACTTCGCGATCGACCACACCGTCAGCGCGGTGTCCCCGACGCCGAGCGTCTCGCCCGCCCGGCGGGCGAGGGGGCCGGTGAAGACGACGATCAGCGCGCTGATCACCGCCATCACCATCAGGACCACGGTCAGCCCGAAGCGCAGCGGCAGCACCTTCCACACCGGGCGGCCCTCGGGCAGGTCGTAGACGGCGTTGGAGGAGCGGATGAACGCCGCGACGTAGCCGGAGGCGGACCAGACCGCCAGCACCAGGCCCACGACGGCCATGACCGACCCGATGCCGCCGTTGTTCTGCAACTGCTCCACGGCGTCGGTCAGCATGTCGCGGGCCGGTCCGGGCGCGAGCTTCTTCAGGTTGTCCATGACCTTCCGGGTGGTCGACTCCCCGGCGAGACCGAGGATCGAGACCAGCACCAGCAGGGCCGGGAAGAGCGCGAGGATGCCGTAGTAGGTCAGGCCGGCCGCCCGGTCGGTCAGCTCGTCGTCCTTGAACTCCTTGCCCGTCCTCTTCAGCACCGCCCCCCACGACCGCTTGGGCATGCCGGTCGGGCTGTCGGGGGCGTTGGCCTCCACCTCGGGGCCGGGGCCCACGTTTCCGTCCTCGGGCTCGGGCCCGTGCTTCTGCGAAGAAGCCTCCGCGTCCTGGCCCCTGTCGGCGCGGTGGTGTCCGGCGCGGTGGTGCCCGCCGGGTTCTTCCTGGTCGTCGGGTGATTCGGGGGTCGGTGCCATGCATCACGGGTAACCCCGTCACCGGATCGGAAACGATCCTGCGCCCGCACCGGTGAGGCGACCGGCCATCCGGCCCAGCCCCTACGGGCGGCAGGGGGAGCGGCCGGGCGAGGGACGGGCCCACGACACACCACGTGTGGTCGGCGCACTGCCAGGTCGTGGTGGCCCGGGGTCAGTCGTCGGCTGCGACGAGCAGAGTGAGTACGGCTCCGGGGCGGTCGATCAGGACCAGTTCGTAGTAGTCGATGTGGAGCGGGCCGTAGTCGTGGAGGGCCTCCCTGGGGAGCTGCCCCAGCAGGCAGGTACCGGGCGGTCGCCGTGCGGATCGGGCCGTAGACCTCCTCCCGCAGGCGCCTGGCGCGCTCCGTCCGCCGAGCCGAGCGGGGTGGGGGCGGCGGAAAAGGAGGTGCGTCCGGGAGAGACGGCCTGATATTTTCCGTTCGAGCCGTGACGCCGTACGAGGAGGTGAGACCCATGAACGCAGTAGCGATGTGGGTGCTCCCCCTGCCGTCACGGCCGGGCGATTGACGTAGGTGTCGCCGGGAGCGCCTCGACATACCAGGCACTCCCGAAGGGCACCACCCATGAACGCTCAGCAGCATTCCCCCTCCCCGCGGTTCACCGCCGAGTCGTCCTCGGACGGCGTGCGGGAACGCGACTTCACCGTCGACGGCGTCCCCGGCGTCCTCTGGTCCCCCGCCTCCGGCGCGGCCGAGAACGCACCCCTGATCCTGATGGCCCACGCCGGTGGCAACGACAAGAAGCACCCGGCGATGGCGAACCGCGCCCGCCTCTTCGTGAACGGCTGCGGCTTCCATGTCGCCGTGCTCGACGCGCCCGGCCACGGCGACCGGCCGTGCACGGCCCACGACGAGCAGGAGCGGGCCGCACTGGCCGGGGCGCGGGCGGCCGGCGAACCGGTGATGCCGGTCGTCGTGCGCTACAACCAGCACCTCGCGGAGATCGCCGTACCCGAGATGCGGGCGGCCCTGGACGCGCTCCAGGAACTCCCGGAGATCGGCAGCGGGCCGGTCGGCTTCTTCGGCATCCGGATGGGTACGGCGTTCGGCGTGCCGCTCGTGGTCGCCGAACCCCGGATCAAGGCGGCGGTCTTCGGCCTGTACTGGTCCGAACGCGTACGGGAGACGGCCCAGCGGGTCACCATTCCGGTCGAGTTCAGCCTCCAGTGGGAGGACGAGCACATCCCGCGCGAGGACGCCCTCGCGCTGTTCGACGCCTTCGCCTCGTCGGAGAAGTCCCTGCACGCCAACGCGGGCAAGCAGGGCGACCAGCCCCGGTTCGAGACCGCCAGCGCGATGGAGTTCTTCGCCCGCCACTTCGGCCGGACGGCCGGCTCAGGGGCCTGAGCCCGACGCCATGCGGTCGCGGCCGCCCGTCCGGTTCTCCGGGCGGGCGGCCGCGGTCGCGTCTGCCAGGGTCGGGCCTCATGAACTGTGCCTTCTGCGCTCTCATCCAGGCCGACTCGGCCCGGTGGGTCGCGCGCGGGCCTGTGGCATCCGCCTTCGCCCCGCTCACGCCGATCGCCCCCGGCCACACCCTGGTCGTCCCGACCTCGCACGTCGCCGACCTCTTCGAGACCCCGCCGGAGGTCCTCGCGGAGACCATGGCGCTGGTGCGGCGGGTCGCCGGCACGATGCGGTCGACGCTCGGGGCCGACGGGGTCAACATCCTCAACGCCAGCGGCCCCGGCTCGGAACAGTCCGTGCCCCACCTGCACTTCCACGTGATCCCCCGGTGGCACGACGACGGCTTCTCGACCTGGCCCACCGGCCGTTCACAGCACCACGTCCAGGGCGATCCGATCGCGCGGCTCGCCTCGGCCGTCGCCGGGTGACCAGGGGCGGAAAGCCGGGCCGGGCCCGCCGTGCCGGGCGGTCCGACAGCGATGCCGACGGTCGCACGCGGTGGTCCGGGCATCGCCGGAGTCCCCATGGGCCAGGTTGACCGGAGCCTGCCTCCGTTTTACGCTGAAGCAATACGGAGGCAGCCTTCGTTTCCCCGGACCACTTTCCCGGACCACTTTCCCGGACCACTTTCCCGGACGGCAGCACGGAGCGCGCATGGACATCGAACACAAGCCCGGACGCAAACCGCGTGCGGATGTCCTGCGCAACCGGGCCGCCCTGCTGGAAGCGGCGCAGCGACACTTCCTTCGGCACGGGGTGGGCGCGTCACTGGAGGCAATCGCCAAGGACGCCGGCGTGGGGCCTGCCACGCTGTACCGGCACTTCCCCGCCCGGGAGGCGCTGCTCGCGGCGGTGCTGCAAACGCGTTCGGACGAGCTGCTCGTCCGCCGGGCGGAGATCGCCCGGGTCGGCGACGCGGCCGAAGGGCTGCGGCAGTGGATCCGAGCACTGGAGGAGTACTTCAGCGCGTTCAGCGGTCTGCCGGAGCCGCTCATGGCCGCGGCCAAGGCGCAGGAGCCGGGCAATCCCCTGACTCTGCCCTGCGGCATCCTGATCGACACGACGGACGAGTACGTCGAGGCCGCCCAGCGCGCGGGGCGCGCCCGACCCTCGGTAACGGGGTACGACCTGTTCCTCGCCGCCTGTTCCGTCGCCTGGCTGATGGGCACCGGCGCCGCCGACGAGGACGCACTCGGCCGCCTGCGCGACCTCATCGAAAGCGGATACCGGCAACCCGGTACCGGTACGTAGCCCTCTCCTCCGCGAAAGCCCCGCGAAGCCCCCAGTTGCCCGGGCGCCCCCGGCCCGGCCGCCCGTCGCACCGCTCCTCTCACGGAGGAACGACGCATTCTCAAGAGGAACACATCATGAAACTCGGCATTGTCGGAACAGGTCCGATCGGGACCGTGCTGGCGCGCACGCTCAGCGCGGGCGGCCATGACGTCCAGGTGGCGAACTCCCGGGGCCCGGAGACCGTGGACCCGTCGGTGACGGAGTTCGGGGCGCGCGCGGTGACCGCACAGGAAGCCGTGGAGGACAAGGACGTCGTCATCCTGTCCGTCCCCTTCACCCGCATCCCGGACGTGGCCGGGCTCTTCGCCTCCGTACCGCCGCAGACCGTGGTCATCGACACCTCCAACTACTTCCCCCACCTGGGCGGACGCGTCGAGCCCGTCGAAGGCGGCCAGGTGGAGAGCCTGTGGGTGGCCGAACAACTCGGACGCCCCGTGGTCAAGGCGTGGAACGCCGCCGTGGCCGGCACCTTGCAGACCCGGGGCCTGCCGACCGGAACTCCCGGCCGCATCGCGCTCCCGGTCGCGGCCGACTCCGACGAAGCCCGTCGCATCGGTATGCGCCTGGTGGACGAGAGTGGCTTCGACCCCCTCGACGCCGGCGTGCTGGCCGATTCCTGGCGCCAGCAGCCGATGACGCCCGCCTACTGCACCGAGCTGGTTCTGGAGGAGTTGGGACCGGCTCTCTCCGCCGCCGACCGCAGCGAGGCACCCCGCAACCGGGACCGTCAGATGAGCCGCTTCGCCACGCTCACCGCCATGCCGACGCTGGACGAGGTGGTGGAGCTCAACCGCTCCCTCCACCGCTGACCCACGCGATCTCCGGGCCGGTCCGGCTCAGCCGCTCTTGTGCGGTGCGGCGGGCGCAGACGTCCCCGCCACCGCCCTACGGGTCGCGGCGGACAGCGCCGGGACACCCCTCAGAACTCGCCGGCGGGTTGACCGGGATGCCGGTCGATCCGTGGATGCGCGGCGGCGCCACCGACCTGCGGGAACGGCACCTCACTCCGGCAGGCAGGAGCGAAACCGGCGGAGCAGCTCCTGTGCGGCAGGGCTCTCGCCGTCGAAGTTCTGGGCTCGTTGCCCGGCAGGAAGATCCGGCCCCCACACGCGGGCGCCGTGACAGCGGAAGCAGAACGCGATCTCGAAGAGCTGGTCGGTGGAGTCGTACGCACGGACTCCCCAGCCCGGGAGGAAGCAGCGGTGCAGCTCACCGCCCGGCAGACCGGCGATCAGAGACAGGACCTGCTGGGCCTGGTCGCCCTCCCAGAGGGCGACCGTGTCGCCCGCGAGGTCTTTCGAAGTGAGGTGCCTGGCGGGATCGGCGATACGGACGACCTCGATGAGCTCGGTCTTCCCACGGGTGAGCGGCAGCAGCATTCCCGGTCTCTCCGATCGCGGCCCTTCGATCGCGACCTGCAGCAGGCCGTGGGGGTCAAGTCCCACCTTAACGAGAGTGGTTGCGGCGTAGATCCCGATACAAAGCCTTCGGTTTCGCGGGATGCGAGCCTGTCAGGGCTCCCCACGACGCCCGAGGGCGACGGACTGCGGGGAGCGGTTGCTCGCCCGTCCGCTGCTTGCGGTCGTGCTCTAATCGCCCGATGACGAACACCGAATCAGACCTGATACGACGCTGGCTGAACGGCTGGTCCGTGGCGCGCTCCCTGCCCGAGGCCGAGCCGGTGAAGTCCGCCGCGGACGGGGACGGCCTGCGGTCCGATTGCAACCAACTCAGCCGCGAGGTCGAGGTGTTCGCACTGCGTGCCGACGAGGAGCCCGAGTCCGTGGCGCGGCTGGCGGACATCGTCGCCGCCTCAGGGAAGTCCACCTGGCTCACGGTGCCCACACTCCACCCGGGCGCCGTCGAGGCCCTCGTCACCGCCGCCGGACTCGTGATGCTCCAGCGATCGGAGTGGCTCATGACGACCGACCTGACCGAGCACCCGCAGCACGCGCCCACCGCGCCGTACGAGCGCGAGATCCGCACGGAGGGACCGGTCACGGTCGTCACCCTCCGCACCCCCTCCGGCGAGGACGCCGCGCACGGCACCATCGCCGTGGTCGGCACCGACGCGATCGCCGACCGCATCCTGACGGACCCGGCGCACCGCCGACGCGGCCTGGGCAGCGTCATGATGAGCGCCCTGGCGGAGGCTGCGGTGGCCCAGGGCGCCCGTACCGGCCTCCTCATCGCCAGCGAGGAAGGCCAGCGCCTCTACTCCTCCCTCGGCTGGCGCCGCGAAGCCGACGTCCTGATCGCCCGGGGGCCGGTGGTTCCCGCCGACCGGTAGGACTGGCTCACGCCGGCAGATCCGCCCTTACGCACGGGGCCCGCTCAGGGCGTCGGAGCCATCCCGGATGGCCACTCGATCAGGACGCGGGGTTCTCCGTGCGGCACAACTCGGCGTTGAAGGCCGCCCAGGCTGCGGGCACGACGACGAGGACGGGGCCGTGGGGGCGCTTGGAGTCGCGCACGGCTACGGAGCCGGGGACGTTGCGGGCGACCTCGACACAGTCGGCAGCCATGTTGCTGTAACTGGACTTGTAGAAGCGGTACATCTTCACCTGCTCATCTCTTTGGCAATGTCGTCAATGAACTGAATGGAGTCGTGGGGCGACAGGCTCATACGGGCAGCATGGTTGAAGAGACTCACGAACACAGCACTCTCCTCTGCGTCCTCAACCCAGATGCTGGACCGAGGAGCATCCATGTGCACGACGTCCACCGCCTCATCCTCACCGAACGACAGGACGTTGAAAGGGCCGGCCACGCAGGGATGCGCTCCGGCGCGGAAGGGCAGGACCTGGATGCCAATGTTCGGAAGCTCGGCCAACTGGCACAGATGTGACAGTTGCCGCGCCATCGCTTGAGGGCCGCCCATCACTTGGCGCAGTGCAGCTTCCCAGATGACCGCGTGGATGCGAAGAGGCGTTTCCCCGTAGAGCTTTGCCTGACGCTTGGCTCTACTGGCAACGACATCTTCAATCCTGCCGATGTCATCCCACGCCATGTCCGCCACGCCAAGAGCTCGCGTGTACTCGGCGGTCTGGAACAAGCCCGGAATCAGCGCCATCTGCCACTGACGCACCCGGACAGCGCCATCCTCCATCGCGATGTAGTCGACCTGCGTGGAGGGCGTCGAGAAGTCATTCCACCAACCCTTGACCTTGCGCCTTTCACGGTCAGTCTTGGCCAGTTCAAGCAGGCTCGCCAGAACTTTCGAATTGTTGACCCCGTACGAAGCACACAGAGCTGAGATATCCGGGTCGCGTATGGGAACCCAGCCGCTCTCCATCTTCACGATCTTGGTCTGCGTCGCGTTCAACACTTCCGCCGCCTGCCGCTGGGTCATGCCCGCCGCCGCACGTAGACGCTGCAGCTCTCCCCCCAGTCGCCGACCAAGGACAGTAGAGACACGGTTACCTGCGGCTCGTCTGCTGGATGTCTGCATAGTCGCCTCCCGGTGAACCCGACCAGTTTCGCAGCATGTTAGGGATGCGAGATCCCGCGTCATCCGATCGGGGAATATATTTCCTGGAACGTTGAGTCCTGGAGATTGGTGACGCTACTTTCAGTACTCCACCGCTCGCACAGCGAGGCCACCGGCGGAAGTGCACCGTCCTGCCCTGCGCCGGATACGTACCGGCCCAGACGCCCCGGCACGGCATCGCCACCGCCCGTTTCCACGGAGGTACGTGTCCATGACGCCCGCCCAGGAAGTCCCCGCCCCCGAACCCGTTCTCCATGAGGACGTGCTCAGTTACACGCCCACGGCCGGCAGCGTCAGACTCAGTCGGCGCCGGGCCGCGCGGCTCGTCGCGGAGTGGGGGCATGACCACCTGGCCGACGATGTGGCGCTGTTGGTCAGCGAGTTGACCACCAACGCGGTGCTGCACGGCGGCGTACAGGGCCGCCTCTTCCGGGTTCGCCTCCTGCTCACCGCGACCACCCTGCGGATCGAGGTCAGCGACGCGCGGGCGGAACGGCTGCCGGACACCCGCAGGCCCGTGGACACCGACTGTTTCGGGCGGGGGCTGCTGATCGTGGCGAACCTCGCCGACAAGTGGGGCATCGAGCGCCGCACGGTCGGCAAGACGGTGTTCGCCGAGATGTCCCTCGCGGGAAAGACCGGCCCCCTCTTCCTCCCGTAACTCCGCGTCCCGCCGGGTCGCGGCGCCTCCCGCCCCCGGAAACGGAAAGTGGGCCCGCACGCTGCTGCGCGCGGGCCCACCCCGTAAAGCGTCCAGGCCGTCAGGCCCAGGTGATCACGCCCAGGTGATCAGGCGCTTCGGCTGCTCCAGGATCGCGGCGACGTCCGCCAGGAACCTCGAACCCAGTTCGCCGTCGATCAGGCGGTGGTCGAACGACAGCGCCAGCGTCATGACCTGACGGGGCTTGACCTTGCCCTTGTGGACCCACGGCTGGAGCTTGATCGAGCCGATCGCGAGGATCGCGGACTCGCCCGGGTTGAGGATGGGCGTGCCGGTGTCGACGCCGAAGACACCCACGTTGGTGATGGTGAGCGTGCCGCCCGCCATCGCCGCCGGGGAGGTCTTGCCCTCGCGGGCCGTGGTAACCAACTCGCCGAGTGCACCGGCGAGTTCGGGCAGGGTCTTGTCCTGCGCGTCCTTGATGTTCGGCACGATCAGTCCGCGCGGGGTGGCGGCGGCGATGCCCAGGTTCACGTAGTGCTTCTGGACGATCTCCTGGTTCGCCTCGTCCCAGGCTGCGTTGACGCCCGGGTTCCGCTTCACCGCGACGAGCAGGGCCTTCGCGATGAGGAGCAGCGGGTTGACCCGGACCCCGGCGAGGTCCTTGTCCTCCTTCAGCTCCGCGACGAGCTTCATCGTGCGGGTGATGTCGACCGTGACGAACTCGGTGACGTGCGGCGCGGTGAAGGCGCTGGTGACCATCGCCTGCGCGATGGCCTTCCGTACCCCCTTGATCGGGATACGCGTCTCCCGCGCACCCGGCACCGGGGCCACCGGCTGCGGCGCCGATGCCGGAGCGGTGTCGTACGGCGCGTTCTCGTCGAGCTCCTCCCCCACGGCGGCCTGGACGGCGGCCGTACCGTTGACGGGCGCGGGGGCCGAGGCGGTGACCGCGGGGGCCGGAGCGGCGGCGGCGTGCACGTCGTCGCGGGTGATGACCCCGTCCGGGCCGGTCGGGGTGACCGCCGCCAGGTCGATGCCGAGGTCCTTCGCGAGCTTGCGGACCGGCGGCTTGGCGAGCGGACGGCTCTTCGCCACCGTCTGCGCGGCACCGGCACCCTGGCCGTTCAGCTCGCCCTGGACCGCCTGGACCGCGGCAGCGGGGGGCTGCTCGGCGCCCTTGCGGGGGCGGCGCTTGGTGGAGCTCTCGGAGACCCCGTAACCGACCAGGACGGACTGGCGGCCCTTGGGCGCCTCCTCCGGGGCGGCGGCGTCGGGCTCCGCCGGTGCGGAGACCGGAGCAGCCTGTACGGGGACGTCGGCGGGCGAACCGGGCGCCACGTCCACCGCGATGATCACCTGGCCCACGTCGACCGTGGTGCCCTCGGGGAAGCGCAGCTCGTGCACCACCCCGTCGAACGGGATCGGCAGCTCCACGGCGGCCTTCGCGGTCTCGACCTCGCAGACGACCTGGCCGTCGGTGACGGTGTCGCCGGGCTGGACGAACCACTTGAGGATCTCCGCCTCGGTGAGTCCCTCGCCCACGTCGGGCATCTTGAACTCTCGGAAACGGACCGATGTGTCGGTCATCGTCACGACCCCTCTCCTCAGTACGCCAGCGAGCGGTCGACGGCGTCGAGCACCCGGTCGAGACCCGGCAGGTACTCGTCCTCCAGCCGGGCCGGCGGGTACGGCACGTGGTAGCCGCCGACACGCAGGACCGGTGCTTCGAGATGGTAGAAGCTGCGCTCGGTGATCCGGGCGGCGATCTCCGCGCCGGAGCCGTAGAAGACCGGGGCCTCGTGCACGACGACCAGCCGGCCGGTCTTCTCGGCCGAGGCCTGGATGGCGTCGAAGTCGATCGGGGACATCGACCGCAGGTCCAGGACCTCGACCGACTTGCCCTCCTCCTCGGCCGCCGCGGCGGCCTCCAGGCAGACCTTCACCATCGGGCCGTACGCGACGAGCGTGAGGTCGCTGCCCTCGCGGACCGTGACGGCGCGGTGCAGCGGGACCGGAATGGCCTCGGTGTCGACCTCGCCCTTGTCCCAGTAACGCCGCTTCGGCTCGAAGAAGATGATCGGATCGTCGCTCTGGAGAGCCTGCTGCATCATCCAGTACGCGTCGTGCGCGTTCGACGGGGAGACGACCTTCAGACCGGAGACGTGCGCGAACAGCGCCTCGGGCGACTCGCTGTGGTGCTCGACCGCGCCGATGCCGCCGCCGTAGGGGATACGGATGACGACGGGCAGCTTGATCTTGCCGAGCGAACGGGCGCGCATCTTCGCGAGCTGCGTGACGATCTGGTCGTACGCGGGGAACACGAAGCCGTCGAACTGGATCTCGACGACGGGGCGGTAGCCGCGCAGGGCCAGACCGATCGCCGTGCCGACGATGCCGGACTCGGCGAGCGGGGTGTCGATCACCCGTCCCTCGCCGAAGTCCTTCTGGAGCCCGTCGGTGATCCGGAAGACGCCGCCGAGCTTGCCGACGTCCTCACCCATGATCAGGACCTTGGGGTCGGTGTCGAGGGCATGGCGCAGCGACTCGTTGAGCGCCTTCGCGATGGACATCTTTTCCGCGGCCATGGTCAGTTCCCCTCCTCGACGAACGATGCCTGGTAGGCGATGAACTCGGCCCGCTCCTCGTCGACGAGCGAGGAGCCGTCGGCGTAGACGTGGTCGAACATCGCCATGGAACCGGGGTCCGGCATGGCGCGGACGGCCTCACGCACGCCCTTGCCGAGCGCCTCGCTCTCCGCCTCCAGGGCGGTGAAGAAGGCCTCGTCCGCGAACTTCTGCTTCTCCATGTACGTGCGCAGCCGCAGGATCGGGTCCTTCGCCTCCCACGCGGCGCGCTCCTCGTCGGCCCGGTACTTCGTCGGGTCGTCGGAGGTGGTGTGCGCGCCCATGCGGTAGGTGAACGCCTCCACGAGGGTGGGGCCCTCGCCGGTGCGGGCCCGCTCCAGCGAAGCCCTGGTCACCGCGAGGCAGGCGAGCACGTCGTTGCCGTCGACCCGGACGCCGGGGAAGCCGTAGCCCTGGGCGCGCTGGTAGAGCGGCACCCGGGTCTGGCGCGCGGTGGGCTCGGAGATCGCCCACTGGTTGTTCTGGCAGAAGAACACGACGGGGGCGTTGTAGACCGCGGCGTAGGTGAACGCCTCGGCCACGTCGCCCTGGCTGGTGGCACCGTCACCGAAGTACGCGACCACGGCGGAGTCGCCGCCGTCCTTGGCGACACCCATGGCATAGCCGGTGGCGTGCAGCGTCTGCGAGCCGATGACCAGCGTGTACAGGTGGAAGTTGTTGGTGGCCGGGTCCCAGCCGCCGTGGTTCACACCGCGGAACAGGCCGAGCAGGTTCGTCGGGTCCACGCCCCGGCACCAGGCGACGCCGTGCTCGCGGTAGGTGGGGAAGACGTAGTCGTCGTCGCGCAGCGCCCGGCCGGAGCCGATCTGCGCGGCCTCCTGGCCCAGCAGCGAGGCCCACAGGCCCAGCTCGCCCTGGCGCTGCAGAGCGGTCGCCTCGGAGTCGAATCGACGGGTCAGCACCATGTCCCGGTACAGCCCGCGCAGCTCCTCGGGGGAGATGTCGATGCTGTAGTCCGGGTGCTCCACCCGCTCGCCCTCGGGCGTCAGGAGCTGTACGAGCTGAGGCTCGGAACTCTGCGGTGCCTTCGCGGCGCTGGTGCGCCTGCTGCTACTGCGTCGCGGCTTACGCGCGGCAGTGCTCTCCACGGTCACGTGCGTGCTCCTCCGTCGGTCCGGACCCCGGGGTCTGCCGGGATACCAGTGCGGCTCGCCTGTGTCCGGACCCGTGCACGGGGTGGGTGCCGCTCGGCCGGGAACAGGCGTGACAGGTGCCCCGGCGAGCGCCCTGTCAGAGGCACGTTACCCAGTGGGCCGCATATACGCGAAACCCTCTCTGACCTGCGATTTTGCTTGGATTTCCAAGTAAATCGCGAAAAACCCGAACTCTCGCTGGTCACAGCACTGGTAACAGCCTCGCAGGCGGCCGGAACAACGGCACGTTATCCCGGGGGACCGGCGCAGGGAAGGGCGGAGCGGAGTGGAGTGTGTGAGACTGCAAATGTGTCCGAAGATGGAAAAATCACCGTATTTCTACTCGACGACCACGAGGTAGTACGTCGGGGCGTCCACGACCTGCTCGCGGTGGAGGACGACATCGAGGTCGTCGGCGAGGCCGGGACCGCCGCCGACGCCCTGGTCCGCATCCCCGCCACCCGCCCGGACGTGGCCGTGCTCGACGTGCGCCTGCCGGACGGCAGCGGGGTGGAGGTGTGCCGGGACATCCGCTCCCAGAACGAGAACATCAAGTGCCTGATGCTGACCTCGTACGCCGACGACGAGGCCCTCTTCGACGCGATCATGGCCGGTGCATCGGGGTACGTGCTCAAGGCGATCCGCGGCAACGAGCTGCTGAGCGCGGTACGCGACGTGGCGGCCGGCAAGTCGCTGCTGGACCCGGCGGCCACCGCCCGCGTGCTGGCCCGGCTCCGCGACGGCAAGGACAGCAAGGGCGACGACAAGCTCGCCAACCTCACCGAGCAGGAGCGCAAGATCCTCGACCTGATCGGCGAGGGACTCACCAACCGGGTCATCGGCGAGCGCCTGCACCTCGCGGAGAAGACGATCAAGAACTACGTCTCCAGCCTCCTGTCGAAGCTCGGCATGGAGCGCCGCTCGCAGGCCGCCGCGTACGTCGCCCGCATCCAGGCCGAGGGCGAGCGCTGAGAAGCGCGCCGAAGGCAGGCGGGCCGCTGAAGGGCCGGCATCGGGAGACCCGGTCGCGGACTGGGGACCTTGGACCCGGTGCGCCCGGGGCCCCGGACCCTTACGGACGGGCCGGGCCCCAACGGACAGTGGAGGAATGTCTCCAGAGGAATCGCGCGCCATCGAGTTGCTGAACCGGGTCCCGTACGGGCGGCTGGCGACCAGCAGGCGCGCGCTCCCGCTGCTGGCCCTCGCCCGCCACATCGTGCACGAGGGGCACCTCGTGCTGCGCATGCACGGCGGACTCGGCCACCACGAGGCCTGCGACGGCAGCGTCGTCGCCTACGGGGCCGACAACCTGAACACCGCCGCCCCGGGCGACCAGGACCTGTGGGCCGCGCAGGTCACCGGCACCGCCGAGCTGCTGGAACCCTCCCGCGCCCAGCGCGCCCGCTTCGGCACCCTGCCCGCCGAGGTCAACGGTGAGACCTTCGCTCCGGTCTACCTCCGGCTGCACCCGCAGTTCGTCTCACTGCACACTCTGGGCTGGATTTCAAGTCCGCATCCGGGGCACGTGGGGTGATCTACCATCTGGTAAGTGCCGCGCTCATATGTAACCCACCCTCCCCAGCCTCCGGTCGGCGAGGTCATGCGCCGCTATCCCGCGGTCGGTGAACCGCTCGCCTGCGAGCCGATCACCAAGGGACTGCTCAACCACGGATACCGCGTCTCCACCACGCGCGGCGCGTACTTCCTCAAGCACCACCTCGACAAGCAGCACCTGGACGACGCCACCGGCGAACGCTCCCTCATCGCCCGCCAGCACCGGGCCACCATGCGCCTCCAGTCGATCGGCGTCCCCGTCGCACCGCCGCTGGCCGACGCCGACGGCGAGACCGTCACCGTCATCGACGGCCACTGCTTCGCCCTGCACCCCTGGGTCGACGGCCGCCACCGCATCGGCGCCCAGCTGACCCCGGACCAGTCCCAGCGTCTCGGGGCGCTCCTCGGAGCCGTACACACCGGTCTCGAACAGGTCATGGGCCCCGGCAGTGGCACCCCGACCGCACGGCGCGGACACGGCAGCCCGGACCCGGCCGACACCTTCGCCCTCATCGACGAACTGCTCGACGCCGCACGCGGCGTGCGCCCCCGCGACACCCCGCTGGACGCCTTCGACGAGCTCGCCGTACACCGCCTCGTCGAACGCCGGGCCCTGCTGGAACGCCACGCCCACCGCCGCCCGCCCACCCCCGTGGGCCCGGCGCACGGCTGGGTGCACGGCGACTTCCACCCGCTGAACCTGCTCTACCGGGGCGCCGACCCCGTCGCGATCGTCGACTGGGACCGGCTCGGCGTCCAGCCCCGCGCCGAGGAGGCGGTCCGCGCCGCGGCGATCTTCTTCGTCCAGCCGGCCGGAAAACTGGAACTCGACAAGGTCAAGGCGTACGCCCGCGCCTACCGCGAGGCCGCCGGAGTCAGCTCGGCGGAACTCGCCGCCGCGGTGCACCGGGTCTGGTGGGAACGGCTCAACGACTTCTGGATACTGCACTGGCGCTATGCCCTGGGAGACCGAAGGGCCGACCCGCAGTTCCCTGCGGTGTCGGCCCTGGTGGTGTGGTGGACCCGGGAGTACGAGGCGGTGAACGAGGCGTTCACGGGGTGAGCGCCCCGCACGGGGTGGGCGGGGCGCTCAACAGGGGCATCAATTCCGGTCGTCGCGACCCCGGTTCCGGTCGTCGCGGCTCGGTCAGGGGATGAGCCCCTCCGCGCCCGCGGACTCGGCGGAGCCGGTGGGCTCGGCGGTGGTACCGGTGTCGCCCGTACCGCCCGCCTGGTCTCCGCCCGTACCGTCGTCCGTCGGGTCCGCGGTCGGCTCCGTGGACGTGTCGCCCGTGGGTTCCCCGGCTCCCCCGCCGTTCGACGTGGCGGGCGCCTCCGTCGTCTGGGTCGGCTTCGGGGTGTACGACGGCTGCGTGTCGGTCGGCGTCGGCGTCCAGGTCGGGTCCTGGGACCACTGCGACTGCCCGCCCGAGGAGTCCTCGGGCGCCTGCGACTCCTCGGTCGGCTCGTCGCTCGGCTCGGCCGAGGTCTCGTCCGGGGACGGCGAGCTCGACGTGGTCGGCTCCACCCGGCCCTTTCCGGGGTCGTCGCCGCCCCCCGCGTTGACCGCGATCGCGACCCCGATACCGATCGCGACCAGCGCCAGCACCGCGAAGAGCCACATCTTGCTCTTGCCACCGCCGTTGCCCTGGCCGCCGTTGTAACCGCCGTTGTTGTAGCCGCCGTAGCCGCCGTCGTCCGGGTTCATCGGGGGCAGGATCGGCCCCTGCGAGGTGTCCCCGTGCGCCCCGTAGCCGCCGGCCCCCATCACCTGGGTGGAACCGGCGAAACCCTGCGCCGGAGTGTGGCCGCCGTCGTACCCGAGGACCGGCCCGGTGTTCCACGTACCGGTGTGACCGCCCTGGACCTGGAGCATCTGCAGGCCGTACTGGACCAGCCCGCGCATCTCCTCCGCGCTCTGGAACCGGTCGTCCGGCTCCTTCGCCAGCGACCGCATCACCAGACCGTCCAGCTCCGGCGGCACCCCGTCCGAGACCTCGGACGGCGGGACCGGGATGTCCTGGACGTGCTGGTACACCACGGAGAGCGGCGTCTCACCGGTGAACGGGGGCCGCAGCGCCAGCAGTTCGTACAGCAGACAGCCGGTCGCGTACAGGTCGGAGCGGTGATCGACGGCCTTGCCGAGCGCCTGCTCCGGGGAGAGGTACTGCGGGGTGCCCATGACCATGCCGGTCTGCGTCATCGTCGACTGCGCGCCGTGCAGCGCGCGGGCGATGCCGAAGTCCATGACCTTGACGGCGCCGGAGTTCGTGATGATGACGTTCGCGGGCTTGATGTCCCGGTGCACGATGCCGTGCTGGTGCGAGTAGGCCAGCGCCTCCAGCACACCGGAGACGATGATCAGCGCCTGCTCGGGCGGCGGCGCCTCCGCGCTGATCAGCAGCTCGCGGATGGTGCGGCCCTCGACCAGCTCCATCACGATGTAGGGGACGGTCTGACCGCCCACGACGTCCTCGCCGGAGTCGTACACGGCGACGATCGCGTGGTGGTTCAGCCCGGCCACCGACTGCGCCTCACGGGTGAACCGCGCCTTGGACACCGGGTCCTCGGCGAGATCGGAGCGGAGCAGCTTCACCGCGACGGTACGTCCCAGACGCACGTCCTCGGCGGCGTAGACCTCCGCCATTCCGCCCCTGCCGAGGCGGTGGGTCATCCGGTAACGGCCGTCCCCGACGACGCCGCCGACGCCCCAGGAGTCGGTGCCATCCGAGACTCCGCCGCCGTTTGCTTCGGAATCGGGTGCCATCAGTCCTCGCCGTCGTATCTGTCCGCGCGTCCGCGGGTCCTCACGGTGCCTGGTTCCTGCAACAGCCGACTGGACGGCTGCATTGCCACGCCACGCTACAGCCTCCACCGCGCCCCTCGGTCCGGAGCGAAACCGGTCATCCGATCGGCGGGCGTGGCGCACGCGCACATTCCGGGCAGTTCCTGTAACGCTTCCGAGACGGTTCGTGTGGTCAGGGTCACGGAACCGGCACGTGGCTTGACGTGTCCCACCCCTCGGGCAGACTGAGCACGTAGTACGGATCTTCGCGGATTCCCGGGGCCCTGCGGCCTCTGTTCACCGAAGTTTCTGTTCACCGAAGCTTCGGAGCAATTTCCGCGATTCCCGCGACATCGGGGTGAGGCGCCAACGGCGCGCCGAGGGGGAGCACGTCATGAGCCAGGACGGTTCGCAGGGCCGCTATGCGGGCGGAGCCGTCGCCGGCGGCCGGTACCAGCTCCGCGATCTGCTCGGCGAAGGAGGCATGGCCTCCGTCTACCTCGCCTACGACGCGGCGCTCGACCGCCAGGTCGCCATCAAGACCCTCCACACCGAACTCGGACGCGAGCAGTCCTTCCGCGAACGGTTCCGCCGCGAGGCCCAGGCCGTCGCGAAGCTCCAGCACACCAACATCGTCTCCGTCTTCGACACCGGCGAGGACGAACTCGGCGGCGCCCTGATGCCGTACATCGTCATGGAGTACGTGGAGGGCCTGCCGCTCGGCTCGGTGCTGCGCCAGGACATCGCCACCCAGGGCGCGATGCCCGCGGACAAGGCCCTCAAGGTGACCGCCGACGTGCTGGCCGCCCTGGAGACCAGCCACGAGATGGGGCTCGTCCACCGCGACATCAAGCCCGGCAACGTCATGATCACCAAGCGTGGCGTCGTCAAGGTCATGGACTTCGGCATCGCCCGCGCCATGCAGTCCGGCGTCACCTCGATGACCCAGACCGGCATGGTCGTCGGCACGCCCCAGTACCTCTCGCCCGAGCAGGCACTCGGCCGCGGCGTGGACGCCCGCTCCGACCTCTACTCGGTCGGCATCATGCTCTTCCAGCTGCTCACCGGGCGTCTCCCCTTCGACGCCGAGTCGCCGCTCGCCATCGCCTACGCGCACGTGCAGGAGCAGCCGGCCGCCCCGTCCACGATCAACCGGGCGGTCACCCCCGCGGTGGACGCGCTCGTCGCCCGCGCGCTCCGGAAGAACCCGAACGAACGCTTCCCCAGCGCCGCCGCGATGCGCGACGAGATCTTCCGGGTGCTGAACGCCTCGGGCCAGGCCGCCGCCCCGGTAATCGTCGCCGGAGGTCCCACCAACAGCGGGTCCGGCGTCGGCGCGACGGTCTTCCCGCCGGTCGACCAGCAGGCCCCGCCCGGCCCGTACGGCGTCCAGACCCCGTACCCGGCACACCAGCAGCAGCCCGGCCCGTACGGCGCCCCGACCCCGGCGCCGAGCTACGGCTACCCGCAGGCCGCCCCTCCGGCGTACCAGCAGACCCCGCCGCCGTACGCGGTGGCGGCGACCTCCCCGACCGCCGGACAGGTGGGCGTCGGCGGCCCGGGCATGGGCGTCACGGGCGTCGGCGGTACGGGCGCCGGTGGCGGGAACGGCAAGTCCCGGCGGAACCCGGTGGTCATGGGCTCCGTCGCCGTGGCCGGCATCGTCGTCGTCGGCCTGATAGCGGCGACGCTCCTCCTCGGCGGAGGCGACGGCGAGGACCCGGCACCGGGGCCCACCGACGCCTCCGGCAGCAGCGCGCCGGCGGTCGCCGGGGAGCACAAGGCCCCCGAGCGCAACCGGACGATGGACACCGACGAATGCACGGAGCCGCCGACGGACGTCCGCGACGCCGACAAGGTCTCCGCGCCGGACTTCGTCTACAAGGACCTGCTCTCCGCGAAGGCCTGCGCCGACGCCGCCGGGTGGACCCTCAAGGTGATCGAGGAGCCCGGCAACACCTATGCCGAGGACCAGATCGTCAAGCAGTTCCCGACCGCCGGCACGGCCATCGACCCGGAGAACGCCCACATCGAGCTGAGCGTCTCCACGGGGGACCCTTCCTGAACCGGGCCCATCCTGAGCCCGGTCCTTCCTGAGCCCAGTCCTTGTCTTCCTGAGCCCAGTCCTTCCGGTGTCCTTTCGGCGTCCTTCCGGCCGGGCCGGGTCGGCCGTCCGTGCGTGGCCGGGGTCGGGCGTTCGTGCGTGGACCGGATCGCCCGTTCGTGCGGGGCCCGGATCGGCCGTTCGGGTGGCAGGTGGGTCCGCCGTCATCATGGCGGATGACATCCCTCCATCCGGGATGCCGGGAATGTGCGGGCGTGTGACGCTGATCCCATGGCTCCAGGTCCTCCTCCCCCGCGGTCTCCGTGGACGTCGAGGTCGGTGGTCTCCCTCCTGCTCGCCATGACCGCCGCGCTGGGCCCGACGGCCGGCGCAGCCGCCTCCCCGTCCCCTCGTACAGGCGTCGCGCCCCCGGGCTCCGCGCCCCCGGCAGCCGGATCCGCCTTCTCCCGCGCGCCCGGCACGCACCTCCCCCACGGGGCCCCTCCCTCGCCGGCCGCGTCGCCGTCGTCGTCGTTCTCCCCGGCCCCGGCCCCGGCTTCGGCCCCGGCCCCGGCCCCGGCCCCGGAGGAAGCCTCACCGTCCGCCCCGGGGGCCTCCGCCGCCGCCGTCCCGGCTCCGGCAGGGCGGGCCGCGCTCACGCTTCCGACCGCCACCCCGCCCGTCGCCCCGCCGCCCCTCACTCCGACCGGCCCGTCGCTCCTCACTCCGACCGGCTCGCCGCCCGTCACGCCGTTCGCCACGCCGTCCGAGGGTGAGAGACCGTTCGCCGGGCGGCCCGCGGGGGAGGGCAGGGTCCGCCCCGGACGGCCGCTGTCACCCCAGGAGCTCGCCGAGGCCATCGCCGCACTGGAAGACGAGGCCACCCCGGCCACCCCGTCCGCCTCCACCTCCACCTCCGCCGCGCCGTTCTTCCCGTCCTCGGAGCCCGCACCGGCGACTCGTCCGCACGCGCTGGGCACGCGCGCCACCGAGGGGCTCCGCCGGCTCTCCCTGGGCAGCGGAATCGCCCTGGTCGGCCTCGGACTGGCCTTCCTCGGCGCCCGTATGCGCCGCGCCGACTGACGGCACGGACGGTACGTACCGGGCGAACGGAATCCGCGTCCGGCCAGGTGTACTGAGATCTCGAAACGACTCGGGGGTCGTCTCGGGGGTCGTCTCGGGGGTCGTCTCGGGGGTCGTCTCGGGGGACCGATCACGCATTCAGATACGTAGGGGACGGTGGATCAAGCCCAAGAAGGGGCACCACCCTTCTGTACGGCGCATGTGCGAGACAATGGCGGCATGGAGATGCCGAGGAATGACCGGTCGCAGGAGCACCCCCAGGTCCTCGTAGTGGGACAGGACGGAATGGCTGTCGGCGGCGGTGCCAGTGGCGACGAGTCCCGCGAGGTCCCAGTGACGGAGATGGTCGAACAGCCCGCGAAGGTCATGCGCATCGGCAGCATGATCAAGCAGCTCCTTGAGGAGGTCAGAGCGGCACCTCTCGACGAGGCGAGCCGCGTCCGGCTCAAGGAGATCCACGCCAGCTCCGTGAAGGAGCTGGAGGACGGTCTCGCGCCCGAGCTGGTGGAGGAGCTGGAACGCCTCTCGCTGCCCTTCACGGAGGAGTCGGTCCCCTCGGAGGCCGAGCTGCGGATCGCGCAGGCCCAGCTGGTGGGCTGGCTGGAGGGCCTGTTCCACGGCATCCAGACCGCCCTGTTCGCCCAGCAGATGGCGGCCCGCGCCCAGCTGGAGCAGATGCGGCGCGCCCTGCCCCCCGGCTCCGGCGACGACGAGGGGTCGGGCGGAGACCCGCACGGGGCGATCCGCTCCGGCCCGTACCTGTAGACCAGACTTCACAGACCAGCGCGCGCTCGCGCGCAGAGCCCGGACCCGGAAGAGCCCGGTCCCGCACACGATCAGATGTGCGGGGCCGGGCTCTCGTCACGCCGGGCTCTCGTCACGCCGGGCTCTCGTCACGCCGGGCTCTCGTCACGCCGGGCTCTCGTCGCGCCGGGCTCTCGTCATGCGGTCCGGGGTTCGTTCCCGCGGTCAGGTCTCGCTCGCGCGGTCGGGCCCCCGGATCGTCCGGTCAGGCCTGGTTGGCGCGGTCAGGCCTGGTTCGCGGCGGGTGCCAGGAGCAGGACCTTGCCGATGTGGGTGCTGGACTCCATCACCCGGTGCCCCTCGGCGGCCTCGGCCATCGGCACCGTACGGTCCACGATCGGGCGGACCACTCCGGCCTCGATCAGCGGCCAGACGTGCTCACGCACCGCCGCGACGATCGCGGCCTTCTCGGCGAGCGGGCGGCCCCGGAGCGACGTCGCGGTGACGGCGGCCCGCTTGGTCAGCAGGGCGCCCAGGTTCAGTTCGGCCTTCGCGCCGCCCTGGAGACCGATGATGGCGAGCCGCCCGTTGGTGGCGAGCGCCTCGACGTTCTTCGCCAGGTACTTCGCGCCGACGATGTCCAGGATGACGTCCGCGCCCGCGCCGTCCGTCGCCTTGCGGATCTCCTCCACGAAGTCCTGCTCGCGGTAGTTGATCAGGATGTCCGCGCCGAGTTCCGCGCAGCTCGCCAGCTTCTCCGCGCTGCCCGCGGTCACCGCGACCCGGGCACCGACCGCCTTGGCCAGCTGGATCGCCATGGTCCCGATGCCGCTGGAACCGCCGTGCACCAGCAGGGTCTCGCCAGGGCGCAGGTGCGCCACCATGAAGACGTTGGACCAGACCGTCGACGTCACCTCGGGGAGCGCCGCCGCCGACACCACGTCGAGTCCCGCGGGCACCGGCAGCAGCTGCCCGGACGGCACCGCGACCTTCTCCGCGTACCCACCACCGGCGAGGAGCGCGCAGACCTCGTCGCCCACCGCCCAGCCGCTCACCCCGGGGCCCAGCGCGGTGATCCGCCCCGCGCATTCGAGACCCGGGTACGCGGGGGCGCCGGGCGGCGGGTCGTAGAAACCCTGGCGCTGCATGACATCGGCGCGGTTCACCGCGCTGGAGAGCACCTCCACGAGGACTTCGCCCTCGCCGGGTACGGGATCGGGCGCCTCGGTCCAGACGAGCGCCTCGGGGCCACCGGGTTCCGGGATCGTGATCGCATACATGGCCGCGAGGCTACTCCGTACCCCGCCGCTGCAGCC
Organism: Streptomyces sp. NBC_01335; assembly: GCF_035953295.1. Lineage (GTDB taxonomy): Bacteria > Actinomycetota > Actinomycetes > Streptomycetales > Streptomycetaceae > Streptomyces. Next base: position 4,032,568 of record NZ_CP108370.1, on the reverse strand, counting down.
GCTGCGCCGCCGGAACACCACCTACAGCCGCTGCGGGCCCTGGGGCGGCCGGTTCGGGATCAGCGGCGAGGGCAGCGGGGAGGCGCGCACGACCACCACCACCCGGTCCGTCATCTGCAAGGGGCTCGCGGCGGGATCGTCGTAACTGAGCATCCGGTGTCCCCGCACCACGTTCACCACCAGGTCGTCGGTCTCCCGGACGCCCCGTCCCACCTCGCTCTTTATGACCGGCCGCTCGATGAGATCCAGGCCGCTGCCGTGCTGGATGAGGTCTTCCAGCACCGTGCCCGCGCTGGGGCTGAGCGCCGAGAGGCCCAGCAGGCGGCCGGCCGCGCTGGCGCTGGTGATGACGGCGTCCGCGCCGGACTGCCGGAGCAGCGGGGCGTTCTCCTCCTCGCGCACCGCGGCGACGATCTTCGCTCCCTGGTTCAGCTGCCGCGCCGTCAGCGCCACCAGGACGGCGGTGTCGTCGCGCTGGGTGGCGATGATGATCTGACGCGCCTTCTGGACCTCGGCCCGCAGGAGCACCTCACTGCGCGTGGCATCACCCTGCACCCCGGTGAACCCCTGGGCGTTGACCGCGTCGACCACCTTGCCGGACGGATCGACGATGACGATCCGGTCCTTCCGCTGGCCGGTCGCGCAGAGCGTCTGCACGGCCGAACGACCCTTCGTACCGAAACCGACGACCACACTGTGATCACGCACGTTGTTTCTCCAGCGATTCAGCGATTCAGGAACTCGGAAGTTCGGGCCCGGGTGTCCGGGCGCTCGGGTGTTCGGCGGGCTGCCCCGGCTGGCGGGCTGCGCGGTACGGCTCGGCTCTCAGGGTACGGAAGGACGAGGGACGGGACCGCCGTGCGGAAACCCTTACGCTTCTCTCCGCCGGTGACGGTGCACGGCTGGTGGAGACACGGCACGTGCGACGCACTTCGGCCACCGTCCCCGTCGTCGATCCACGACCATGGGCCACGACGTGACCACCTGCCCGCCGCCGCCAGAGGACATGCCTTGAAGGACGAGAACCAACCAGCAGCCAGGATGGGCAGGTTCTCCATCCTGCGGACCCTCTGGCACCGCTCGCGCTCGGACGCGCGGGAGGACGCCGAGGCCAGCCGCGCCATCACCATGCCGACGCAGGGCGCACTGCCGCCGCTCCAACAGGTGCTCCGACGCCTGACGATGGCGCTGCTGGTACTGGCGGTGACGGTGGTGATCGTCTGGTCAGACCGCTCCGGCTACAACGACACCTCCGACAGCAGCGTCGACCTGCTCGACGCGGTCTACTACGCGACCGTCACCCTCTCCACCACCGGTTACGGCGACATCACCCCGGTCAGCGACGGTGCCCGCCTCATCAACGTGCTGGTCATCACCCCCCTTCGGGTGCTCTTCCTGATCATCCTGGTCGGCACCACCCTCGAAGTCCTCACCGAGCGGACCCGCCAGCAGGTACGCATCCACCGGTGGCGTTCCCGCACCCGCGACCACGTCGTGGTGGTCGGCTACGGCACCAAGGGCCGTCACGCCATCGAGTCGTTGCTCTCCACGGGCATCACCAAGGACAAGATCGTCGTGGTGGACCCGCAGCAGAAGGCCGCACACGCGGCCGGGGACGACGGGCTGGTGGCCGTGGTCGGCGACGCCACGCGCTCCGAGACGCTGCTCAAGGCCGAGGTACCGACCGCCAGCCGGGTGATCATCGCCCCCCAGCGCGACGAGACCGCCACCCTGATCACCCTGACCGCCCGCCAGCTCAACAAGCACGCCACCATCGTCGTCGCGGTCCGCGAGGACGAGAACGTTCCGCTGCTCAAACAGAGCGGCGCGGACACCGTGGTGACCAGCTCCAGTTCGGCCGGCCGTCTGCTCGGGGTCTCCATGGCCAGCCCGCCGGTCGCCAGGACCCTGGAGGACCTGATGACCCACGGCAGCGGACTGGACCTCGGGGAACGCGCGGTGACCGAGGAGGAGATCGGCCGCCCGCCGCGCGACTGCGCCGATCTGATCGTCGCGGTGCTCCGCAACAGGAGACTGCTCGACTACACGGACCCCGCGCTCGCCAGTCTTCAGCGCGAGGACCGCCTCATCACCATCAGCCGTTCCGGGCCGTCCCGCTGATGCCCAGTCGGCTCGTACGTGTGATCCGTCCCGCATGTTTCACGTGAAACACCCGATCGCCGGACCGGAGCCGTCGCCGATGTCGGCCGCCCCGTCCCGCGACCGCTTCACGTGAAACGGTCGCGGGACGGGGCACGCGAGCTCCGCCTGATCCGAACGAAAGGCCCTACGCCCAGGGCAGGTCGAGGATCTCCACCTCGGCACCGGGCCGCACTCCGCCCGGCTCCACGACGGCCATGCCGTCGGCGGTGGCAATCCCCCGCAGCATGGCGGGGCCGTTGTAGCGCAGCGGTACGGCGTGGTCCCGGGTCCCTCCGTGACCGGCCCGATGCACCACGGGCACGAGCCGGGTGTCGTGCGGGTGCCCCTGCACCGCCTCCGGTACGGGTGCCCGGTACGGCTCCTGCTCGACGCGCCCCGCGAGCCCGCCGAGGAGCGGAAGGGCGAGCGTGAGGAGTCCGGAGACCGCGGCGAGCGGGTTGCCCGGCAGCCCGACCAGCCAGGGGCCGTCCGGTGCCAGTCTGGCCAGCAGCATGGGGTGACCCGGGCGTACCGCCACTCCGTCCACCACCAGTTCGGCGCCGATCTCCGCGAGGATCGGGTGCACATGGTCGACCGGACCGGCCGCCGTACCGCCGGTCGTCAGCACCAGGTCCGCGTCGGTGGAGGTGAGCGCCCGCCGCAACGCCTCCGGGTCGTCGCCCAGCCTGCGCGGCTCGGCGGCATCGGCGCCCGCAGCGCGCAGCCACGGACCCAGCATGGGCCCGAGCGCGTCCCGGATACGCCCGCCGTGCGGGAGCCCCGAGGTGAGCAGCTCGTCACCGAGCACCAGCACCTCCACCCGGGGACGCGGCACGACGACGAGCGCGTCGTACCCGGCGGCAGCAGCCAGGCCGAGTACCGCGGGGGTCACCAGCGTTCCCGGCGCCAGCAGTTGCTCGCCGGTCCGGCACTCCTGGGCGCGCGGCCGGATGTCCTGGCCCGGGACGACCGCGCGCCGGGCGTGCAGCATCCCCTTGGCCTCGTCCACCTCCGCGTGCTCCGAGCGGATGACCGCCGTCGCCTCCACGGGCATGCGGGCCCCGGTGGCGATCGGTACCGCCTCGCCGTCCGGCAGTCGGCCCAGACCGCCGTCCCCTGCGAGCAGTCCTGTGCCGCCGTGGAAGTGCCAGGGGCCGGGTCCGGTGACGGCCCAGCCGTCCATGGCCGAGGTGTCGAAGGACGGCAGATCGGTCAGCGCCGCGAGCCCCTCGGCCAGTACATGGCCCAGGGAGCGGTCGAGCGGCAGCCGGATCGCGCGATGCGTGCCCCTGCGTCCGGCGCGCACGGCCAGCGCCCGGGCCTGCTCCCAGGTCGCAGTGGGGGAGCGGTGCACGGGCGGGCCCCCACGGGCGGGTACGTCCTGCGCGGATCCGCCCGCTGTGCTTCCGGACGGCTCAGGAGACACCGGAGCCGGGGGTTCGTGGCGCGAGGAGTCGTAGGGCGAAGGCTCGTGCGGAGAAACCCGGTTGGCCAGGGCCAGGGCCTGTTCCACGGCCCGTTCGTCCTCCGCCGAGGAGCTCTTCCGCGCGGGCACGGGGCAGTCGTCCAGCTCCGGAAGCACGAAGAATTCCCCCGGCGCTCCCCTGCCGGAGAGCCGCACGGTCGGGGCCTCCGCCGCCGGGATGGGCTCCCGGCCGGTCACGAGGCTCCGGCTCCCTTGCCATCGCCCGATTCCGCTTCCCAACGCAGGGCGAGGGCGGTCGCCTTGCGGGCCGCCTCGGCCACGGCCCGGGGCCCGTCTCCGGGTTCGGCGTTCGCGCTCGCCAGACCCGCCGCGTATCCGACGAGGAAAGTGGTGAGCGGGGCGGCGGGCCGCGCGACCCCGTGTGCGGCGTCGCGCGCCAGGTCGAGCAGAACATCGGTGTCGACGTCGAGTTCGAGGCCCAGTTCGGTCTTGACTGCGGTGATCCATTCGTCCAGCACGGCCTCATGCTCCCTGATGTGCGCCCTTGCCACCCTGATGTCGTCCCAAGTGTCGCAGTCGAAGGAGGCGAGTCCCGGTGTGGCCACGGCGGCCAGGTCGAGCTCGGCCGTCAGCAGGCGCAGCGGGAGTCCGGCGAGGCCGCCGTGCTCGGTCGCGAGCAGGGCGAGCTCGCGCCGGAGCGGTTCGGCGCGGTAGACGGCGACCAGCGGCTGCCGCCGCCCGTCGGGGTCCGTACACAGCGCACCCTCCCGGTCACCCTCCTCGGCGGCGGCCAGCAACGCGTCGACAGTGGAGGCCCCGAGGAACGGCAGATCCGCCGAGAGCACCACGAGCCAGGGGGCGGCGGTCTCCCGCACACCCGCGCCCAGCGCGGCCACCGGCCCGCCTCCCACGGGTGCTTCGCGGGTCCAGACCACCGGCCGGACCGTGGTTCTGCGGGGCCCCACCACGACCGTGCTCGCGGCACCGGCGCACGCCGCGAGCACCCGGTCGAGCAGCGCCCGGCCGCCGACGCCGATCCCGGGCTTGTCGGCTCCCCCGAGCCGTCGGGCGGCCCCTCCGGCGAGGACGATGGCGTCATAGGCGGTCATGCGACGAGTATGGGCGCCCGCCCCGGGCGTGGGCCCGCCGGGCCGGGCATGAACCCACCGGGCAGGCAGACCGAGCGGGCGAGCCGGGCCGGACCTGGCCTACAGGGTCCGCAGCAGGACGGCCGGTTGTTCCACGCAGTCGGCGACGTACCGCAGGAAGCCGCCCGCCGTGCCGCCGTCGCAGACCCGGTGGTCGAAGGTGAGCGAGAGCTGAACCACCTGACGCACCGCCAGTTCGCCGTCGTGGACCCAAGGCCGGGGGACGATCCGGCCGACCCCGAGCATGGCCGCCTCGGGGTGGTTGATGATCGGTGTGGAGCCGTCCACCCCGAACACGCCGTAGTTGTTCAGCGTGAAGGTGCCGCCCGTCAGCTCCGCCGGAGTCAGCTTCCCGTCCCGGGCCGCCTCGGTGAGCCGGGCCAGTTCGGCCGCCATCGCGTCCACGGAACGCGCGTGCGCGTTCCGGACCACCGGCACGACCAGCCCCCGGTCCGTCTGCGCGGCGAACCCGAGGTGGACGGAGGGCAGCCGGACGACCTCCCGCGCGGCGGTGTCCACGGTGGAGTTCAGCTCGGGGTACTTCGCCAGCGCCGCCGCGCAGATCCGGGCCAACAGAGCGAGGACCGAGACCTTCGGACCCGCCGTCCTGTTCATCGCCGCGCGGGCCGCCATCAGTTCGGTCGCGTCCGCGTCCACCCAGCAGGTCGCGTCGGGGATCTCGGTCCGGCTGCGCGCCATCTTGTCGGCGACCGCGCCCCGTACTCCGCGCAACGCGATCCGCTCGCCGGCCACGGCACCGTCCCTCGGGGGTGCGGAGACCTCCACCGCACCGGCGGCCCGCACCGCGCCGGCGGCGGGCTCACCGCCCACCGCGGACGCCCGCTCGATCACCGCCTCGATGTCGCACCGCAGGATCAGCCCCTCCGGCCCCGATCCCGCCAGCTCCCGGAGGTCCACTCCGTGCTGCCGGGCCAGTCTGCGGACGAGCGGGGAGATGACCGCGACCGGACCGGCCTCCTTGGCCGAGGCGACCGGACCGGCCTCCACGACCGAGGTGGCCTCCCCGACCGGACCGACCGGACCGGCCCCGACGGACGCAGCGGCGTCGACGGGGGACGACGCGGACACGGGACGGACCCGCCGCCGCCGGGCCGCCGGGGCGGCCGTGCCGTACCCGACCAGCACGTTCCCCGAAGCGTCCGACGAAGCCGAGGCCGACGCAGAGGCGGCCGAGGTGGCAGCCGGAGCCGGGGCAGAACCCGACGCAGGAGCCGACGCCGAGGCCGTCGAGCCGGAACCCGCCGGGCCCGGTGCGACCGCGACCGTCATCAGCGGGGCGCCGACCGGGAGTTCCGCCCCCTCCTCGCCGAAGCGGGCGGTCACCACGCCCCCGTACGGGCACGGCACCTCCACCAGGGCCTTGGCCGTCTCGACCTCGACCACCGGCTGGTCCACGGCGACGACCTCGCCGATCTCCACCAGCCACCGCACGATCAACGCCTCGGTCAGCCCCTCGCCGAGGTCCGGCAACCTGAATTCGAGCACCGTGGGCATCAGCGCGTCGCCTCCCACTGGAGCCGGGCGACCGCGTCGAGCACCCGGTCCACCCCCGGCAGATGGTGCCGCTCCAGCATCGGCGGCGGATACGGGATGTCGAAGCCGGCGACCCGCAGCACCGGCGCCTCCAGATGGTGGAAGCACCGCTCGGTCACCCGCGCGGCGATCTCGCCCCCCGGCCCGCCGAACCCGGCGGCCTCGTGGACGACCACCGCGCGCCCGGTCCGCCGCACCGACGCGGCGACCGTCCCGTCGTCGAACGGCACCAGCGACCGCAGATCGACGACCTCCAGGTCCCACCCCTCAGCCACCGCCGCCTCGGCCGCCTCCAGGCAGACCGGCAGCGACGGGCCGTAGGTGATCAGCGTCGCGCTCGTCCCCGGCCTGCGGACCACCGCCCGGCCGATGGGTCCGACCTCCGCCGGAGCCTCCGGCGACCAGTCGGACTTCGACCAGTACAACCGCTTCGGCTCCAGGAACACCACGGGATCGTCCGAGGCGATCGAGGCCCGCAGCAGCCCGTAGGCGTCCTCCACGGTGGCCGGGGTGACGACGTGGAGCCCCGGGGTGGCCATGTAGTACGCCTCCGAGGAGTCGCTGTGGTGCTCGACCCCGCCGATCCCGCCGCCGTACGGAATCCGCACGGTCAGGGGCATCGGCAGGGCGCCCCCGGTACGGTTCCGCATCCGGGCCACATGGCTGACGAGCTGCTCGAACGCCGGATAGGCGAACGCGTCGAACTGCATCTCCACCACCGGCCGCAGGCCGTACATCGCCATCCCGACCGCGGCGCCGAGAATCCCCGCTTCCGCGAGGGGCGTGTCCGTGCACCGCTCGTCGCCGAACTCCGCCGCGAGACCGTCGGTGACCCGGAAAACACCCCCGAGCGTGCCGACGTCCTCGCCGAGCACGTGCACCGAGGAGTCCTCCGCCATCGCGTCCCGCAGTGCCCGCCCCAGCGCCTGGGCCATCGTGGCCGGCCCCGTACGCCCCGCCCGCGCCCGCACCGCCGTGGTCATCGCCCGCCCTCCGTGTTCCGCTCGTGGCCGGACCGCTCGTGGCCGTCCCGCTGCTCCTCGGCGTCCTCGTACGCGCTCTCCGCCTCCAGCTCGGCACGCAACCCGGCCTCCTGCTCGCGCAGCGGTCCGGTCCGGTCCGCGTAGACGTGCGCGAACAGGTCCATCGGGTCGAGCACCGGATCGGCGTTCATCCGCTCCCGCAGCGCCGCCGCCATCCGCTCCGCCTCCTGGCGCACCGCGTCGGCGGTGGCCTCGTCCAGCAGGCCGCGCCCGGTCAGCTCGCGCTCCATGAGGAGCACCGGGTCGTGGTCCCGCCAGGACTCCACCTCGTCCCCGGAGCGGTAGCGGGTCGCGTCGTCGGCGTTGGTGTGGGCGTCCATGCGGTAGGTCACCGCCTCCACCAGCGTCGGGCCGCCACCGCCGCGGGCGAGCGCCACCGCCGCGGCGAGCACCTCGTGCACCGCGACGGCGTCGTTCCCGTCGACCAGCCGGCCGGGCATGCCGTAACCGACCGCCTTGTGGGCGAGGGACGGTGCCGCCGTCTGCTTGGCCAGCGGCACCGAGATGGCGAAGCCGTTGTTCTGCACGAGGAAGACGACCGGCGCCCGCCAGACGGCCGCGAAGTTCAGCGCCTCGTGGAAATCGCCCTCGCTGGTCCCGCCGTCGCCGACCATCGCCAGGGCCACCACGTCGTCGCCCTTGAGCCGCGCCGCGTGCGCCAGCCCCACCGCGTGCGGCAGATGCGTGGCCAGTGGGGTGCAGAGCGGCGCGATCCGGTGCTCACGGGGGTCGTAACCGGTGTGCCGGTCGCCCCGCAGCAGCGTCAGCGCGTCGACCGGATCTAGCCCCCGGGCCACCGCCGCGAGGGTGTCGCGGTAGCTCGGGAAGAGCCAGTCCCGCTCCTCCAGCACCAGCGCCGCGGCCACCTGGCAGGCCTCCTGGCCCGTGCTGGACGGGTAGACCGCGAGGCGCCCCTGCTTGGTGAGCGCGGTCGCCTGCGCGTTGTACCGGCGGCCCCGCACCAACTCGGCGTGGAGTCTCAGCAGCAGCCGCGGGTCCGCTCCGGCCGCCGCGTCCGTACCCAGTACCCGGTACGGCTCCGGGTCCGGGAGCAGCGGGGCGGGGTCGGTGAGCGGCTTCCAGGCCGGGGGCGGCACCGGCCGGTAGCCGGCCGCGCCGGGCAGCTCTTGGACCGTCATGAGAGGCACCTCCTTGGCGACGAGGCGGACACACGGGCCGGCCGGGAACGGAATCCCGCCGGGCCCCGCGCCCTACGTCGGGGTGTACGTCGGAGTCGGGGCGGTCGCACGTGGACGCGTCCCGGGGCGAGCCCGGGTGACGCGCCTCACCTACCGATTGTTCGGTCGTGGGCGCAATTTGGCTACAGCCCCCCTCGCCCTGTGGACAAACGGTTGTCCACAGCCTGGGATGGAGGCAGCTCGTCCACAACAGGGAGGCCCGGGGGCATGGCAGCTGAACGAATGGCCGAGGGGTCCGGCCCGACACCGCCGGCCCGCCCGCTGGACGCCATCGACCGGGACATCCTGCGCATCCTCCGTACCGACGGCCGGGCCTCGATACGGGCCGTCGCCGAGCAGGTGCACGTATCGCGGGCCAACGCCTACGCCCGCATCAACCGGCTGGTGGAGGACGGGGTCATCCGCGGGTTCAGCGCCCGGATCGACCACGAGCGGGCCGGACAGGGAGCATCCGCCTACATCACGCTCAAGATCGTGCAGAACTCCTGGCGGACCGTGCGCGAGGAGCTCCAGGCACTCCCGGGCGCCACCCACATCGCGCTGGTCAGCGGCGATTTCGACGTACTGCTCCTGGTGCACACACCGGACAACCGGGCGCTGCGCGAGCTCGTCCTCACCCGCATCCAGGCCATTCCCGAGGTGCTCTCCACCCGCACCCTGCTGGTGTTCGAGGAGACCGAACTCGGCCACGGCCGCACCGACCGCCCCACCGAAATCGGCTGACGGCCGGCTGTCGCCCGAACCGTCACCGGCCGGCGGAACGCATCCCGTCGAAGGCCAGGCGTACGACGGTCCCCGGCAGGTCGTCCGCCCCGAGAACCCCGTCCGGGGCGCCACCCGTACCGCCGACGACCCCCTCGGGCTGCGGGCGGTACCACTCGACCAGCGAGTTCACCATGCCGAACAGCAGCCGGGTGGCCAGCCGTATGTCCACGTCCGCCCGGAGGTCCCCGTCCGCGACGGCCGCCTTCAGCAGGGCCGACACCCGCTGGTCGAACTCGCGGCGCCGCTCCAGCGCCCACCGCTCGGTCTTCGTGTTGCCCCGGACGCGCAGCAGCAGAGTGACGTACGGCAGCTCGGCCATCAGCACCTCGACCGTGCGGCGCGTGACGTATTCGACCCGTTCGACCGCGCGCCCCCGGTTCGCGCCCGGTTCGTCGAGAATCCGGAAGAGCCCGTCGATCGCCCGGCTCACCGCACGGCGCAGGAGCTCCTCCTTGCCCGCCACATGGTGGTAGATCGACGACTTCGAGATGCCCGCCGCCCGGGAGAGGTGCTCCATGGACGTGCCGTCGTATCCGCGCTCGTTGAAGACCCGCACGGCGACGGCGAGCAGCGTCTCCGGGGTGTACGTGTCCCGCTTGGCCGTGGTCATGAACGCGATCCTCCCCCATGAGTTGTCCACAGGTTGTCCGGGGCCCCTTGTCCCGACCGATCGTTCGGTTAATCTAACTCCGTCAGCACGTCCCCGCCCGGCTCGATGAGGAGTTGGTCCGCCATGGCCGCCGCGCTCTCCCTCCAGAAGCTGTCCGAGACCCACCGGCCCACGCTCGACCAGGCCCTCGACGCCATCCGGACCCGCGCCTACTGGTCACCCCACCCGGAGCACCCCAAGGCGTACGGCGAAGGCGGGGCGCCCGGCAGCCTCGGCATGGCCGAGGGCAAGGCGGCGTTCGACGCGCTCCTGCACACCCGCTTCGACCTCGGCCAGCCCGGCACCGACGGCTGGACGGGCGCCGAGACCTCCCCGTACGGCCCCGAGCTGGGCATCGAGTACCCGCACGCCGACCCCGACGTCCTGCTGCCCGCGATGCGCGCCGCCACCGCCGCCTGGCGGGACGCGGGCCCCGAGGCGCGGGCGCTGGTCTGCCTGGAGATCCTGGCGCGCATCGGCGCCCGCACGCACGAGCTGGCGCAGGCCGTCATGCACACCAGCGGGCAGGCCTTCCTGATGGCGTTCCAGGCGGGCGGCCCGCACGCCCAGGACCGCGGCCTGGAGGCGGTGGCGTACGCGTACGAGGAGCAGCTGCGCACCCCCGCCGGGGCCGACTGGTCCAAGCCGCAGGGCAAACGCGACCCGCTCCGGCTGCGGAAGTCGTTCACCGCGGTCGGGCGCGGTGTCTCGCTGCTCATCGGCTGCAACACCTTCCCCACCTGGAACAGCTACCCGGGCCTCTTCGCCTCGCTCGCCACCGGCAACCCCGTCCTCGTCAAGCCGCACCCGCGCGCCGTGCTGCCGCTCGCGCTCACCGTCCGCATCGCGCGCGAGGTGCTCGCCGAGACCGGCTTCGATCCGAACCTCGTCGCGCTGACGGCCGAGCGCCCCGGCGAGGGGATCGCCAAGGAGCTGGCGGTGCGCCCGGAGGTCCGGATCATCGACTACACCGGCTCCACCGCCTTCGGCGACTGGCTGGAGACCCACGCCTGTCAGGCCCAGGTGTATACCGAGAAGGCCGGGGTCAACACGGTGGTGATCGACTCCACCGACGACTACGCCGGGATGCTCGCCAACCTCGCGTTCTCGCTCTCCCTCTACAGCGGCCAGATGTGCACGACCCCGCAGAACCTCCTCGTCCCCCGCGACGGCATCAGCACCGACACCGGCCCCAGGACGTACGACGAGGTGGTCGCCGACCTCGCGGCGGCGGTCGACGGGCTCCTCGGCGACGACGCGCGCGCCACCGCCCTCCTCGGGGCGCTGGTCAACCCGGACGTGCGGAGCCGGCTCGAAGCCGCCCCGGACCTCGGCGAAGTGGCCCTGGCCTCGCGCGAGGTTGCGCACCCGGAGTTCCCCGACGCGGTGGTGCGCACGCCGGTCGTCGTCAAGGTCCTCGCCAAGGAGCCCGGCCCGGACGGCGGCGACCCCGTCCACCTCTCCGAGTGCTTCGGCCCGGTGTCCTTCGCCGTGTCGGTGGACTCCGTCGCCGACGCGGTGGAGCTGCTGCGCCGCACGATCCGGGAGAAGGGCGCGATGACGGTCGGCGCCTACACCACCTCGCCCGAGGTGGAGCGCGCGATCGAGGAGGTCTGCCTGGAGGAGTCGGCCCAGCTGTCGCTGAACCTGACCGGCGGGGTCTACGTCAACCAGACGGCGGCCTTCTCGGACTTCCACGGCTCGGGCGGCAACCCGGCGGCCAACGCGGCCCTCTGCGACGGCGCCTTCGTCTCGGGCCGCTTCCGCACCATCGAGGTCCGCCGCCAGGCCTGAGGACGCCGAGGCTGAAGACCCCGGGCCTGAGGACGCCGGGCCCGAGGTCCTTTCGTACGGTGCCCGGCGTCAGGCCGAGGGGTCCGGCACGTCCGCGTACCGCTGGATCCACGCGTGCATGGCGACGGCGGCGGCCGCCCCCGCGTTGATCGACCGCGTCGAACCGAACTGCGCGATCGAGCAGACCATCGAGGCGTGGGCCCTGGCCTCCTCCGTGAGGCCCGGACCCTCCTGGCCGAAGAGCAGCACACAGCGCCGGGGCAGCACGGTCCGCTCCAGCGGTACGGCCCCGGGGAGGTTGTCGATCCCGATGATCGGCAGCCCCTCCGCCGCCGCCCAGGCGGTCAGGTCCGCGGTGTCGGGGTGGTGGCGCACATGCTGGTAGCGGTCGGTGACCATGGCACCGCGCCGGTTCCAGCGCCGCCGGCCGACGATGTGGATCTCCTTCGCGAGGAAGGCGTTCGCGGTGCGGACGACCGAGCCGATGTTGAAGTCGTGGCCCCAGTTCTCGACCGCCACGTGGAAGTCGTGGCGCCGCAGGTCCAGGTCGGCGACGATCGCCTCACGGGTCCAGTAGCGGTACTCGTCCACCACGTTGCGGCGGTCGCCGCCCGCCAGCAGCTCGGGGTCGTACCGCTCACCCTCCGGCCAGGGGGACGGGTGCGGTCCGACACCGATCCCGTCCCCGAACCCGTCGTCGTACTGCGCCGGTTCCGCGGCCGGATCGGCCCCCTCGGCCACGAAGGGCCCGCATTCCTCTGTACTGCCGGTCTCACTGCTCACCCGACGAGCGTATGGCCCCCGTCGGCGGGACGCTGCGGGGCCTCCCCGCCCGGTCCGGCCGCCCCGGCCCCGGCGGGCCCTCGCGGGCCGGGCACGCGGGCGGCGCCCGTACGGCTGCCGACCCGGGCCAGCAGCCGGTCCCGGCCGGCGCCGACCCGGCCGCCGAGCCACACCAGGAAGACGGTGGGCAGGAAGACGGCGTCCGCCGAGATCATCGCCATCGAGAAGAAGGGCAGGCCCAGCAGGACCGCGATCCCCGCGTGCTCGCCCATCATCACGACGAGCAGGACGTTCTTGACCCGCCGGTTGAAGAGCGTGAACGGGAACGCCACCTGCACGATCACCGTCGCGTACGTCACCACCATCACCATCACCGCGCTGCCCGCGAGCAGGTTCGAGAGCTCGGGCCACGGAGTGAAGTAGTCGAGCTTGAGCGGGTAGTACAGCGCGGTGCCGTCCTGCCAGCGCGAGCCCTGGATCTTGTACCAGCCCGCAGTGGCGTAGATCAGGCAGACCTCGGCCATGATCACCACGAGGGCCGCGTTGTGGGCGAGGTTGGCCACCACGTCGAGCAGCACCCGGTCCTCCCCGTCCGGCGCGTTCCGGTTCGTGATCCACTGGGCGGCGGCCCCCACCCAGAGCACCCACAACAGCTTCGGCAGCCACCGGGTGCCGCCGAGGCCGTCCTCCACCGTGGCGACCACCAGTACCGCTCCCAGCACCGACCAGAGCACCGGACCGACGACGTCCCGGGCCGGCCGCAGGCCCTGCGCCCGCCGCGCCGCGTTCCGTGCGGCCCGCCGCGCGTCGAGCGACCAGACCTGGGCGCAGCGGGTCAGCACGAGGTAGATCGCCATCAGATGGACGACGTTGTCGCCGCCGTCGCCCATGAAGATGTTGCGGTTCTGGATCGAGAGGACCCCGACCATGAACAGGACGGACATCGTCCGGGTGCGCCACCCGATCATCGTGCAGAAGGCCGCCGCGAGGGTGAGCGCGTAGACCGCCTCGAACCACGCGGAGCTGTCCGACCACATCAGGACGGTGAAGGCGTGGTTGTCGGATATCAGCCGGTGCGCCAGCTCCCACTGCCAGGGGCCGTCCGGCCCGTAGAGCTCCTGCCGGTGCGGCACTTCCCGCAGCAGGAACAGCAGATACGTGGCGGTGAACCCGATCCGGATCACGGCGCTCTGGTACGGGCCGAGAGCGGACGCGGTGATCCGCTGGACGGAACGGCCGATCGGCCCCGAGGGCCAACGGGGGCCGGTGGGGCCGACGGGGCCGGCGACAGGCGCCGTGGGGGCGGTGCTCACTGGTCGGCCTCCTCGCCGGACGGCGCTGCCGCCCGGGCCGCCGCGCTGCCTTCGGGCAGATCGTCGGTGGACACGTTCCACCACCCGAGCTCGTGGTACATCGGACGGGTGCTGATCTTCTCGGTGCTCCACGGGGGCGCCGCGACCCGGCGCGACGACGAACGCAGCTGGATGCGTTCGACGGTCCCGCCGTAGTCGTGCCCTTCCAGGCGGAGCATCACGATGCGCCGCAGATAGGCCTCGGCGAGCACGCCGCGCGTTCCGGTCGAACGGTTCTTGTCGTCATGGCTGTTGACGAAGAAGTCCCAGGCCCTGCGCAGCTCGTTCTGGTCGGCGTGGCTGGGCAGCGGGTTGCTCCGGATCGCCGCGGCGTCCTCCGCGGTGAGGCTCATCCAGCGGGTGGTGCTGTGGTCCCCGTCGGCGCGGACGACCTCCGCCCGGACGTGCACGGAGATGTTCTGCTGGAGCGGATTCGGAGCGAAGAGCTTCCAGTTCTGCTCGAACTCCGGATAGATCCACTTGTTGACGGTCTCCGCATGCTCCTTGGAGAGCGTGTTCGACGGTGCGACGTGCAGGAAGACCATGCCCAGGTGCACGCTGGCGAGCAGCCCGACGCCGACCATCACCAGCCCCGCGACGACCCGGTACCCGGTCGACAGCCCGGCCATCCCGACCCGCGCCGGGCCCGGGGCCGCGCCGGACAGCGCCCAGGACGCCGCACCGGTTCCGCCCGTACCGTCGTCACCGCCCCCGCGCCCGGCAGCCACCGCGCCGTGCCGGTCGCCCTCCTCGCCCGGGGCGTGCGGCGCGGTGCCGGAAGCGGCGGTGTCCCCGTCGTGGTCGCGGGCCGCGTCGGGCCCACCGGGCCCCGGCGCGGACTCATGCCCGTCGGTCCCGGGAGGCCAGGACGCGGAAACCCGCCCCTCGGGCTCCCCCTCTGCGGACTTCCCTTCAGAGGTCTCCCCTTCGGCGGACTCCCCGACGGTGGACTCCCCGACGGTGGACTTCCCTCCGGCTGGCTCCCCTTCGGAGGATTCACCGGCGGCCGGCTCCTCGACGGCAGGCCCACCGGGCCGCTCCGTGCGCTCCGTGGAGAGTCCCGGCGCCTCCTCGGGCGCCGCGTCCGCGCGTACCTCGTCCGATCCCTCGCTCTCACCGGCCGCCGACCGACGTTCCGAGCGCCCCCTGTGATCCGATTCCATACCGCCCCGATCGTCGTCGATCATCCCTCGGCCATCCACAGGGTTGACACCCTACGGTCCGCCGACCGACCATTGAAGTCGATGAACCGAACGATCGGTCGGGACGGAGTGGTCATGGCGACAGTGACCGCAGGTCGGCAGTCACCGGAAGGTGCGGACGCCGCCGCAGCGGGGGAGGACGGCCGCGCGGCGGCGTTCGACGCCACCGTGGCGGCGGACGAGCGCATCGAACCCCGCGACTGGATGCCGGACGCGTACCGCGCCTCGCTGGTCCGCCAGATGGCCCAGCACGCGCACTCCGAGATCATCGGGATGCAGCCCGAGGCCAACTGGATCACCCGCGCCCCCTCCCTGCGCCGCAAAGCCATCCTGATGGCCAAGGTGCAGGACGAGGCGGGCCACGGCCTGTACCTCTACAGCGCCGCGGAAACCCTGGGCACCAGCCGGGCGGAGCTGCTCGACAAGCTGCACGCCGGCCGCCAGAGGTACTCGTCGATCTTCAACTACCCGACGCTGACCTGGGCGGACGTGGGCGCGATCGGCTGGCTGGTGGACGGCGCCGCCATCACCAACCAGGTGCCGCTCTGCCGCTGCTCCTACGGCCCGTACGCCCGCGCGATGGTCCGCATCTGCAAGGAGGAGTCCTTCCACCAGCGCCAGGGGTACGAACTCCTGCTGGCGCTGAGCCGGGGCACACCGGCCCAGCACGCGATGGCGCAGGACGCGGTGGACCGCTGGTGGTGGCCGTCGCTGATGATGTTCGGCCCGCCGGACGACGCGTCCGCGCACTCCGCGCAGTCGATGGCCTGGAAGATCAAGCGCCACTCCAACGACGAGCTCCGGCAGCGGTTCGTGGACATCTGCGTGCCCCAGGCCGAGGCCCTCGGTCTCACCCTCCCCGATCCCGACCTCCGGTGGAACGACGCCCGGGGCCGCCACGACTTCGGCGCCATCGACTGGACGGAGTTCCAGGAGGTGCTCAAGGGCAACGGCCCGTGCAACGACCAGCGGCTCGCCCAGCGCCGCGACGCCCACGAAGCGGGCGCCTGGGTCCGCGACGCCGCCGCCGCGCACGCCACGAAGCACGCGCGGCCCGAGTTCTCGCAGGCTCCGCCCCCGCAGGCGTCCTCCCAGCAGTCCCCGTCCGCACCCTCCCCCGGTGCGGGCACCGCGACGGAAGCACCCACCACCCCGGTCCGGAACGAGGAGGCGACGGCATGAGCAGCCCGACCGACTGGCCGCTGTGGGAGGTGTTCGTCCGCTCCCGCCGAGGGCTCTCCCACACCCACGCGGGCAGCCTGCACGCCCCCGACGCCACCATGGCCCTGCGCAACGCCCGCGACCTCTACACCCGCCGCGCGGAGGGCGTCTCGATCTGGGTGGTGCCCTCCACCGCGGTCACCGCCTCGTCCCCCGACGAGAAGGACTCCTTCTTCGAACCGGCCGCCGACAAGCCCTACCGCCACCCCACCTTCTACGAGATCCCGGAAGGGGTGAAGCACCTGTGACCGCCGCCCCGCACGGCGCTGCGCCCGGCACCGCGACTTCCCCGCCGCCCGGACTCCTGGCAGGCGCCCTCGCACTGGGAGACGACGCGCTGGTGCTGTCGCACCGGCTGGGGGAGTGGGCCGGTCACGCCCCGGTGCTGGAGGAGGAGGTCGCCCTCGCCAACATCGCGCTGGACCTCCTCGGCCAGGCCCGCGTGCTCCTCTCCCTCGTGGGAGACGAGGACGAACTCGCCTACCTCCGCGAAGAACGCGCCTTCCGCAACACACAGTTGGTCGAGCAGGAGAACGGCGACTTCGCCCGCACCATCGCCCGCCAGCTCTACTTCTCCGTCTACCAGCGCCTCCTGTACGAGCGGCTGGCGGCCGGCACGAGCGCGTTCCGGCCGCTGGCGGCGAAGGCCGTGAAGGAGGTCGCCTACCACCAGGACCACGCCGATCAGTGGACCCTGCGCCTCGGCGACGGCACCGAGGAGAGCCACCGGCGGATGCGCGAAGGACTCGACGGGCTATGGAAGTTCACCGGTGAGCTCGTCCAGCCCGTCGAAGGCGTCGACATCGACTGGGAAGCCCTCGGCGACGACTGGCTGGCCTCGGTCACGGACGTGGTCGAGCGCGCCACCCTCTCCCTGCCCACCGGCCCGAGGAGCGGCGCCTGGACGGCGGGCGCCGGCCGCCAGGGGCTGCACACCGAGCCCTTCGGGCGGATGATCGCCGAGATGCAGCACCTCCACCGCAGCCACCCGGGGGCGACATGGTGACCACGACCCCGCTGGAGGAGGAGCTGCGCGCCGTCGCCGGAGCCGTACCGGACCCGGAGCTGCCGGTGGTGACCCTCGAAGAGCTCGGCGTCCTGCGCGGTGTGCGGGTGGAGGGACCCGACCGTGTCACCGTCACCCTCACGCCGACGTACACCGGCTGCCCCGCCGTGGAGACCATGGCCCACGACATCGAACGCGCCCTGCACGAACGCGGAATGGCCCAGGTCTCGGTGGTCACCGTGCTGACTCCGGCCTGGTCCACGGACGACATCAGCGCGGAGGGCCGCCGCAAGCTCGCCGCCTCCGGGATAGCGCCCCCGCGCCCCGTACACGACCCCGACGGGGCGGTGCCGCTCGCCCTCGCCGTGCGCTGCCCGCACTGCGGCTCGACCCGCACCGAACTGCTCAGCAGGTTCTCCTCCACCGCCTGCAAGGCGCTGCGCCGGTGCGCCGACTGCCGCGAACCCTTCGACCACTTCAAGGAGTTGTAGATGTTCCATCCGCTCCGGGTCGGCGCCGTCGAGCGCATCACGGACGACGCGGTGGCCGTGACGTTCGAGGTCCCGGACGCCCTGCGGGAGACCTTCCGCCACGTACCGGGCCAGCACCTCAACGTGCGCTACGAAGCGGCCGGCGAGGAGATCAGGCGGTCCTACTCGCTCTGCTCTCCCGCCGTGGCCGCACCGGACCCGCCGGTGCTCCGGGTCGGCATCCGCCTGGTGGACGGCGGCACCTTCTCGACGTACGCGCTCAAGGAGCTCACGGTCGGCGACCAGGTGGAGGCGATGCCCCCGACCGGGCGCTTCACGCTGGAGCCCCGGCCGGGGCTCTTCGCGGCGGTGGTCGGCGGCAGCGGCATCACCCCGGTCCTGTCGATCGCGGCGACCCTGCTCGCGCGGGAACCGCTGGCCCGGTTCTGCCTCGTGCGCAGCGACCGGACGGTGGCGTCGACGATGTTCCTCGACGAGGTGGCCGACCTCAAGGACCGGTACCCGGACCGCTTCCACCTCGTCACCGCGCTCTCCCGGGAGGAGCAGGCGGCGGGGCTGCCCGCCGGACGGCTCGACCGGGAGCGCCTGACCTCGCTGCTGCCCGCTCTGCTGCCGGTGCCGGAGGTCGCCGCATGGTTCCTCTGCGGACCGCTCGGACTGGTACGGGAAGCCCAACGGGCCTTGCGCGCGCTGGACGTCGAACGCGGCCGTGTCCACCAGGAGATCTTCCACGTGGCGGACTCCCCCGCCCCGACGGCTACCGCTCCGGACGCGGCGAACGCGGCAGGCGCGGCGGGCAGTGGGGGTGCGGTCGGGGTCGCCGTCCCCGCGGAGGCCACGCTGACGGCGACCCTGCACGGGCGTTCGGGCAGCTGGCCGGTGGAGCACGGCGATTCACTGCTGGAGACGGTGCTCCGCAGGCGTGCCGACGCACCCTACGCCTGCAAGGGCGGGGTCTGCGGCACCTGCCGTGCCTTCCTCGTCCGGGGGGAGGTGCGGATGGACCGGAACTACGCGCTGGAACCGGAGGAGACCGACGCGGGTTTCGTCCTGGCCTGCCAGTCGCACCCGCTCACCCCCGAAGTGGCCATCGACTTCGATCGCTGACCGGCTTCGACCGCCGGCCGGCACCGAGACCGGCGGCGGGAACGGCAGCAGGGGCGGTCGGCAGTGTGCCACCCGCCCCTGCCGTCACTCGTCGGCCGTCAGTCGGTTGTGATCCGGCTCAGAGGACGAAGGGCGACGCGCCGCCGTCCGCGACCATCGGACGGCCGGCGCCGTCCCAGGCGAGCATGCCGCCCTCGATGTTCACCGCGTCGATGCCCTGCTGGACGAGGTACTGGGTGACCTGTGCGGACCGCCCGCCGACGCGGCACATCACGTGCACGCGGCGGCCGTCCTCGGCCGCCTCCGTCAGCTCGCCGAAGCGGCCGACGAAGTCGCTCATCGGGATGTGCAGGGCGCTCTCGACATGACCGGCAGCCCACTCGTCGTTCTCACGGACGTCGAGCACGAAGCCGTCCGACGGCACCGCAGCGACGTCCACCGAGGGCAGCGGGGCGAAATTCATGG
Organism: Streptomyces sp. NBC_01335; assembly: GCF_035953295.1. Lineage (GTDB taxonomy): Bacteria > Actinomycetota > Actinomycetes > Streptomycetales > Streptomycetaceae > Streptomyces. The sequence goes on along the minus strand of NZ_CP108370.1, from coordinate 4,013,221 downwards.
GTCATGCCTTCTCTCGTACATACGCGCATACCGCATACGCGACACCGTGTACCGGAACGCTACTGCACCAGCTCCGCGAGCTCCGCTTCCCGCCGGGACACCTCGCCCAGCAACTGGTCGGCGATGTCCACCAGCAGCTGGTCCGGGTCGTCCGGCGCCATCCGCAGCATCGAGCCGATCGCGCTCTGCTCCAGCTCCTGTGCCAGCACCGTCAGCAGTTCCTTGCGCCGGCTGAGCCACTCCAGCCGGGCGTAGAGCTCCTCGCTCTCGCTCAGCAGCACCGGCGGGCGCACCGGGTCCGCCGCCCACTCGTCGGCGAGCTCCCGCATCAACGGCACGTCGCCCCGGCCGTACGCCGCGTTGACCCGGGCGATGAACTCGTCCCGCCGCTGCCGGTCGGCCTCGTCCCGCGCCAGGTCGGGGTGGGCCTTGCGGGCCAGCTCGCGGTAGAGCTTGCGGGCCTCGTCGCTGGGCCGAACCCGCTTCGGCGGCTGAACCGTCTGCTCGGTGAGCATGGCGACGGCCTCGGGGTAGAGCCCGTCCGAATCCATCCAGCCGTGGAACAGCTCCTCCACCCCCGGCATCGGCATGACGGCGGCACGCTTCTCCCGGGCCTTGCGAGCGTCCTCCGGGTCACCGGTGCGGGCGGCCGTGGCCTCCGCGATGAGCGCGTCCAGCTCGTCGAGGCGGGCGTACATCGGACCGAGCTTCTGGTGGTGCAGCCGGGAGAAGTTCTCCACCTCGACCCGGAAGGTCTCCACCGCGATCTCGAACTCGATCAGCGCCTGCTCGGCCGCCTGAACGGCCTTGGCGAGCCGTGCCTCCGGCCGCGTGGCGGTCTCCTCCGCGCCGGACACCGCGTCCTCCCCGGAGGAAGCTTCGGAAGCCCCGGAAGGAGTTCCGGGACAGGTCTCGGAGTGCGTTCCGGAAGAGGTTCCGGCAGTCGTTCCGGCAGGAGCCGCAGAAGGCGTTCCGGAAGGCCCCGCATCGGACGCTTCCCCTTCCGCGGTGGGTTCGCCGCCCGGACTCCCCAGGTCCTGGACCTGGTCGGGGCTCTGCCGGTCATCGTCGTTCCGGGTGGTGTCCACCCCGGCGGCTTCGTCGGTCACCCGTCCAGCGTATGGCCCCGGCGGGTGGGGCGAGGACCCGGCGGGGGCCGCTCCCACGCTCAGACCCCCAGCTCGGCCGCTATGCGGCCGGACCTGATCGCCCTGAGGAGTTCGGCGTGGTCCGCCTCGGTCCGGTCCGCGTACGTCACGGCGAAGTCCGCCACCGCCTCCTCCAGCTCCTCGTTCTTGCCGCAGTACCCGGCGATCAGGCGCGGATCGGCGCTGTGCGCGTGGGCCCGCGCGAGCAGCGCCCCGGTCATCCGCGCGTAGTCGTCCACCTCGTCCGGGGCGAGTGCCGCCGGATCGACGCTGCCCTTGCGGTTCCGGAACTGCCTCACCTGGTAGGGCCGGCCCTCGACCTCGGCCCAGCCGAGCAGATGGTCGCTGACGACCTGCATCCGCTTCTGCCCGAGTACCACCCTGCGCCCCTCGTGCTCCACCACCGGAACGTCGAAACCGACGGCCGGCAGATGGGGCGTCAACGCCGACGGCCGGGCCTCCTTCACCTGGAGCACCAGCGGCTCCCCCCGGTGGTCCAGCAGCAGCACCACGTACGAACGGGTCCCCACGCTGCCCGTCCCGACCACCCGGAACGCCACGTCGTGGATGGCATGGCGGGCGAGCAGCGGCACCCGGTCCTCCGGGAGGGTCTCCAGATAGCCGCCCAGACCCGCCGCGACCGCCGCCGCCTCCGCGTCCGGGACCCGGCGCAGCACCGGCCGGGCGTCCACGAACCGGCGCCCGCCTTCCTCCGACTCCTCGGTGGACCGGGCCGCGAACCGGGCGCTCGTGTTCTTCCGGGCCTTCTCCGATACCCGCTCCAGCGTCCCGAGGAGGTCCCGCGCGTCCGCGTGCGAGACGAGCGCCTCGTCCGCGATGGCGTTCCAGGCGTCGAGCGCGGGCAGCCGGGCGAGCAGCCGCATGGTCCGCCGGTACGCGCCCACCGCGTCGTACGCGCCCTTGCGGCAGGTGTCCTCGTCGGCGCCGGCCGCCCGGCCCGCGAGCACGAAGGAGGCGGCCAGCCGCTTGAGATCCCACTCCCAGGGGCCGAAGACCGTCTCGTCGAAGTCGTTGAGGTCGATGACGAGGTTGCCGCGCGCATCGCCGTACAGACCGAAGTTGGCCGCGTGCGCGTCGCCACAGAGCTGCGCGCCCACCCCGGTGACGGGCGTCCCCGTGAGGTCGTGGGCCATCAGTCCCGCCGCACCGCGCAGGAACGCGAAGGGGGTGGCCGCCATCCGCCCCACCCGTATCGGGGTCAGACCGGCGACCCGGCCCTTGTTCGACTCCTCGACCGCCCGCACCGCGTCGGGCCGCCCCGCCGGAAGCACCAGCGACGCGTGGGCGCCACGCTCCACCCGCTCCCGAAGCGCCCGGCCCGCGGCCTTGCGCGACGACTCCTCCGTCCGCCGCGCGAAACCCGGGACGACCGGAATGCGCGGCCCGGGCACCCCGGCCGCCGCGGCCGGCGCCGGATCCCCGGCCACCGGAACCTCCGCCACGGTCGCCACTGCCCCGCTCACCGGCTCCACCTCGACCACCGGCTCCGCCGCCACAACCGAGACCGCCGTCACATCGATCGCACTCATGGAAACCGCCTCCCCCGCCCACCAGCGGTCCTGTTCGCCCTCAATGGGCCCTGACCGTACCGCCGTTCACCTTGGACCGTCGGCCCCTGTGGACAACTACCGCCCCAGACTGTGGACAAGTCGCTGAACAGGCCAAAGAGCGAGTAAAACCGGTGCCGGAGAAGAGAAACCGGTGCGGGAGAAGACAGCCCCCCTCGATGTTTCACGTGAAACAGGGCACAGCACCCCGACCGCACCCGCCCCCTGCGTCCCGCCCACCACACGCCGGCGACCGCGCCACACCTCGCCGCACACAACGAAGAACCCCCGCACCGGATCTCTCCGGTGCGGGGGTTCTGTCGAACCAACCCAGCAGCTGTTTCCAGCTACTCGTTGTGCGCGAGGGGGGATTTGAACCCCCACGTCCCTAAGGACACTGGCACCTGAAGCCAGCGCGTCTGCCGTTCCGCCACTCGCGCAAGAGTGGTACTTCCAGTTCGTCCCGCCGTTTTGGCGCTTCTCCCTGGCGACAACGGAAGATTAGCACGCTGATCGGGGAGGATTCACATCCGTTGTTTCGAGGACTCCCGAAGGGGAAGCGGGAACGCGGAACCCTCTCCCCACTCCTGCCGAGTGCACCCCGTGTGCGGGACACTGTGATGTGGCCACCTCTACGATCCGTGTGAGGGGGGACACTCGTCCACCGGGCAGACAAGGGGAACCAGCCGTTTTCCCCGGGCGTGGATACGATCAGTAAGCAGTACAGGGACGATGACACCGGAGGAGGTGCCCCATGGGAGTCATGAAGCGTTTCGAGCAGCGTCTCGAAGGTCTGGTCAACGGCACCTTCGCCAAGGTCTTCAAGTCCGAGGTCCAGCCGGTCGAGATCGCGGGTGCGCTCCAGCGTGAGTGCGACAACAACGCGACGATCTGGAACCGCGAGCGGACCGTCGTCCCCAACGACTTCATCGTCGAACTGAGCGCTCCCGACTACGAGCGGCTCAGCCCGTACTCCGGACAGCTCGGCGACGAGCTGTCCGGACTCGTACGGGACTACGCGAAGCAGCAGCGCTACACCTTCATGGGGCCGATCAAGGTCCACCTGGAGAAGGCCGAGGACCTGGACACGGGCCTCTACCGCGTACGCAGCCGCACCCTCGCGTCCAGTACGTCGCAGCAGGACCCCGCCGAACCTCAGGGCAGGCCCGACCAGCCCTACGGCGGACGCCCCGACCCCTACGGCGCCCAGCGCCAGGCACCGGGCAGGCCCGCGGCCCCGCAGGGGCAGCAGCCCCCCGGCGGCTACGGCTACCCGCCCCCCGCAGCCCCTCCGATGCCCGCGGCCCCGCCGCCGGCGGGCGGACGCGGGGCGGGCCCCGCGAGCGACCGGCGCCGACCGCCCGTGCCCTCCGGCCCCCTGCCGGAGACACAGGTCAGGCGCTGGATCGAAATCAACGGCACCCGCCATCAGATCTCCCGCCCGACGCTGGTGCTGGGACGCAGCACCGAAGCCGACGTGCGGATCGACGACCCCGGCGTATCGCGCCGGCACTGTGAGATCCGGACCGGAACGCCCTCGACGATCCAGGATCTCGGGTCCACCAACGGCATCGTGGTGGACGGGCAGCACACCACCCGCGCTACGCTCCGCGACGGCTCGCGGATCGTCGTGGGCAGTACCACCATCGTTTACCGGCAAGCCGAAGGGTGAAGCGGGGGCAATGTCAGAGCTGACCCTGACGGTCATGCGGCTAGGTTTCCTAGCCGTTCTGTGGCTGTTCGTGATCGTGGCCGTACAGGTCATCCGCAGCGATCTGTTCGGAACGCGCGTCACCCAGCGCGGCTCACGCCGCACGGGCACCGAAACGCGTCCGCAGCAGGCCCGCCAACAGGCGGCAGCACCACCGCAGCAACGCCAGCAGCCGGCGCGTCAGCGCCGCGGCGCACCCACCAAACTGGTCGTCTCCGAAGGCTCCCTCACGGGCACCACGGTCGCGCTCCAGGGCCAGACCATCACGCTGGGCCGGGCCCACGATTCAACGATCGTGCTGGACGACGACTACGCGTCCAGTCGGCATGCCAGGATCTACCCCGACCGGGACGGCCAGTGGATCGTCGAGGATCTCGGGTCCACCAACGGCACGTATCTCGACCGGACCCGTCTCACCACCCCGACGCCTGTTCCGCTGGGTGCGCCGATCCGTATCGGCAAGACCGTCATCGAGCTGCGGAAGTAGTACGACAATGAGCGAGCGGAGCGAGCGAGCCGCGGCGGTCCTGACGAAGGACGCGGCCCGGTTCCCGACCGGAGGGTGGGCAGTGTGGCTCGACAGGACCGGCTGTACCCCGAACCGACGGGCGAGGTGCGCATGAGTCTGTCCCTGCGTTTCGCCGCCGGATCGCACAAGGGCATGATCCGGGAGGGCAACGAGGACTCCGGCTACGCCGGTCCCCGCCTCCTCGCGATCGCCGACGGCATGGGCGGCCAGGCCGCCGGTGAGGTCGCCAGCTCCGAGGTGATCTCCACGCTCGTCCAGCTCGACGACGACGTCCCCGGTTCGGACATCCTCACGTCGCTCGGCACCGCCGTGCAGCGTGCCAACGACCAGCTCCGCGTCATGGTCGAGGAGGACCCCCAGCTGGAGGGCATGGGCACCACGCTCACCGCCCTGCTCTGGACGGGCCAGCGCCTCGGCCTGGTGCACGTCGGCGACTCCCGCGCGTACCTGCTGCGCGACGGACTCCTGACCCAGATCACCCAGGACCACACCTGGGTGCAGCGGCTGGTGGACGAGGGCCGGATCACCGAGGAGGAGGCCACCACCCACCCGCAGCGCTCCCTGCTGATGCGCGCCCTGGGCAGTGGCGACCACGTCGAACCCGACCTCTCCATCCGCGAGGTCCGGGCCGGCGACCGCTACCTCATCTGCTCCGACGGCCTCTCCGGCGTCGTCTCGCACCAGACGATGGAAGAGACGCTCGCCAGCTACCAGGGCCCCCAGGAGACCATCCAGGAGCTCATCCAGCTCGCCCTGCGCGGCGGTGGACCGGACAACATCACCTGCATCGTCGCCGACGTCCTGGACGTCGACAGCAACGACACCCTGGCCGGCCACCTCAACGACACCCCGGTGATCGTCGGCGCGGTGGCGGAGAACCAGGCGCAGCTCAGCGACGGCGGAGCCATGCAGACCCCGGCGGGACGCGCGGCCGGCCTCGGCCGCTCCGTGCCGCCTCCGGCCGGCGGTTTCGGCCCTCCCGGCAGCGGCGACGCCGGTTACGGCGACGGCCCGCACGGCTCCTTCGACTCGTACACCGAGGACGACTTCGTCAAGCCCGGCGGGCGCAGGTGGCTCAAGCGGTCGCTGTACTGCGTGCTCGCCCTGGCGATCGTCGGCGGCGGACTGTACGGCGGCTACCGCTGGACGCAGACGCAGTTCTACGTGGGTGCCCAGAACGAGAACGTCGCCCTGTTCCGCGGCATCAGCCAGGACCTCGGCTGGGTCTCGCTCTCGAAGGTCGAGAAGGACCACCCGGAGATCGAACTCAAGTACCTGCCGCCGTACCAGCGCAAGCAGGTCGAGGAGACGATCGCCGAGGGCAACCTCAGCGACGCCCGCAAGAAGGTCGACCAGCTGTCGACCCTGGCCAGCGCCTGCAAGAAGGACGCTCAGCGCCGAGCGGCCGAGAAGCAGGCCGCGGAGAGCAACGCCGCTTCCGCCGACAAGACCTCCGAAGCGGGCTCCGACAAGGAGACCACCAAGGAGACGAAGCCGACCGCAGCGACCCCCACTCCCGGCCCCAGCCTCTCGGAGGAAGAGCAGAAGCTGGTCCCGCAGTGCGGTAAGCAGTAAGGCCGTAGGGGGCCCACAGCACCATGAGCGTTGTCACCAACACGACCACCATCGGCGCGATCGACGCACCGAGCCGCCGCAACACCGAACTGATGATGATGGTGTTCGCCATCGCCATCTCGGTGTTCGCGTACGCCAACGTCGGTCTCGCCATCGACGGCAAGCTGCCGTCCGGAATGCTCGGCTACGGCGCCGGGCTCGTCCTGCTCGGCGGCGTCGCCCACCTCGTGGTGCGCAAGTTCGCGCCGTACGCCGATCCGCTGCTGCTGCCGCTGGCCACCCTGCTCAACGGCCTGGGGCTGGTGCTGATCTGGCGCCTCGACCAGTCGCAGCGGCTGATCCAGCGCGCGAAGCAGATGGGGTTCACGTACAGCCCGGACGCGCCCAAGCAGCTGCTGTACTCGGCGATCGGCGTCGCCTTCTTCGTCGCCGTGCTGATGGTGCTCAAGGACCACCGGGTCCTCCAGCGCTACACGTACATCTCCATGGTCGTCGCGCTGGTCCTGCTGATCACGCCGATCTTCTTCCCCGAGGTCAACGGCGCGAAGATCTGGATCAGCCTGGGTCCGTTCTCGATCCAGCCCGGAGAATTCGCGAAGATCTTCATCGCGATCTTCTTCTCCGGCTATCTCATGGTGAAGCGCGACGCGCTGGCCTTGGCGAGCCGGCGCTTCATGGGGATGTACCTCCCCCGCGGCCGTGACCTCGGCCCGATCCTGACGATCTGGGCGCTGTCGATCCTGATCCTGGTCTTCGAGACCGACCTCGGTACCTCACTGCTGTTCTTCGGCCTCTTCATCGTCATGCTCTACGTGGCGACCGAGCGGACCAGCTGGATCGTCTTCGGTCTGCTGATGTCCGCGGCGGGCGCGGTCGGTGTCGCGACCTTCGAGCCACACGTCCAGCAGCGCGTGGACGCCTGGCTGGCCCCCTTCTCCGAGAAGACGATGGCGCAGAGCGACCAGATCGCCCAGTCGCTGATGTCGTTCGGCTCCGGCGGCACCCTCGGCTCCGGCCTCGGCCAGGGCCACTCGGACCTGATCATGTTCGCCGCCAACGCCGACTTCATCCTCTCCACCGTCGGCGAGGAGCTGGGCCTGGCCGGGATGATGGCCGTCCTGCTGGTCTACGGCCTGATCGTCGAGCGCGGCATCCGTACCGCGCTCGCCGCCCGCGACCCGTTCGGCAAGCTCCTCGCGGTCGGTCTCTCCGGCGCCTTCGCCATCCAGGTCTTCGTCGTCGCCGGCGGTGTGATGGGCCTCATCCCGCTCAGCGGCATGACGATGCCGTTCCTGGCGTACGGCGGTTCGTCCGTGCTCGCCAACTGGGCGCTGATCGCCATCCTCATCCGGATCAGCGACACCGCGCGCCGCCCGGCGCCCGCCCCCGCCCCTTCGCCCGACGCCGAGATGACTCAGGTGGTCCGTCCGTGAACAAGCCTCTGCGCCGGATCGCGATCTTCTGCGGGGTCCTCATCCTGGCCCTGCTGGTCCGTACGAACTACCTCCAGTACGTCCGCGCCGACGAGCTGAACTCGCGCGACGAGAACCGCCGCGTCCGGATCGAGCGGTACGCCCACGAGCGCGGCGACATCATCGTCGACGGCAAGGCCATCACCGGCTCCGTCGAGACGGACGGCAGCGACTTCAAGTACAAGCGGGTCTGGAAGGACGGGCCCATGTGGGCCCCCGTCACCGGGTACTCCTCGCAGGCCTTCGACTCCACGCAGCTGGAGAACCTTGAGGACGGCATCCTCACGGGCAACGACGACCAGCTCTTCTTCAACCGCACCCTGTCGATGTTCACCGGGGACCAGAAGAAGGGCGGCAACGTCGTCACCACGCTCAACGGCGCCGCGCAGAAGGCCGCCTTCGAGGGGCTCGGCGACCAGAAGGGCGCGGCCGTCGCGCTCGACCCGGAGACCGGCGCCATCCTGGCCCTGGCCAGCACGCCGTCCTACGACCCCTCGGTCTTCGCCGGCAACTCCGAGAAGGACTCCGAGGCCCGCGCGAAGCTCCTCGCGGACAAGGACCAGCCCATGCTCAACCGGGCCCTGCGCGAGACCTACCCGCCGGGTTCGACGTTCAAGGTCGTGACCGCCGCCGCCGCCCTGGAGAACGGTCTCTACGACAACATCGACGACCCGACCAAGTCCCCGCTCCCCTGGGTACTCCCCGGAACCACGCTCCCGCTCAAGAACGAGGGCAACATCCCCTGCGAGAACGCCTCGCTCCGTGAGGCGTTGCGCTGGTCCTGCAACAGCGTCTTCGGCAAGGTGAGCGCCGACCTCGGCAACAAGAAGATGATCGAGGAAGCCGACAAGTTCGGCTTCAACCAGGAGATCTTCACCCCGGTCCGCGCCGACAAGAGCGTCTTCCCCGAGGACATCCCGTCGCAGAGCGCCATGGCCGGCATCGGCCAGGCCTCCAACCGCGCCACCCCGCTCCAGATGGCCATGGTGGCCTCGGCCATCGCCAACGACGGCAAGCTCATGCAGCCGTACATGGTCGCCTCCCGGCAGGCGCCGAACACGGACACCATCGACACGGCCGAGCCGAAGGAGATGAGCCGGCCCGTCTCGGCGGAGAACGCCCAGAAGATCCAGCAGATGATGGAGACCGTCGTCGAGAAGGGCACGGGAACCACCGCCAAGATCGACGGCGTCACCGTCGGCGGCAAGACCGGCACCGCCGAGAACGGCCTGAACAACAGCAAGAAGCCGTACGCCTGGTTCATCTCGTACGCGAAGACCGACAAGGGCACCCCGGTCGCCGTCGCGGTCGTGGTCGCGGACAGCAAGGCCAACCGGGAGAACATCTCCGGTGGCGGTCTGGCCGCCCCGATCGCGAAGGCCATCATGAAGGCGGTCATCGACAGCAAGTAGGGGCGGGACGGCCCCGGACAAGGCCCCGAGGCCCGACCGTCATACCGGACATCGGGATACCGGTCGGATATCGGCTGACGGGTGTGGGCCGAACGCGTCGCGCGTGCCCGGTAGCGTATGCGCGAACAGCGCACCGCCGGACCACACACGGGTGCGGTCGGGACTGACGGAGAGGGCTGGAACAGTGATGGAAGAGCCGCGTCGCCTCGGCGGCCGGTACGAGCTGGGCTCGGTGCTCGGCCGTGGTGGCATGGCCGAGGTCTACCTCGCGCACGACACCCGGCTCGGCCGCACCGTAGCCGTGAAGACGCTCCGGGCCGATCTGGCCCGCGATCCGTCCTTCCAGGCCCGGTTCCGCCGAGAGGCCCAGTCCGCGGCCTCGCTCAATCACCCCGCGATCGTCGCTGTCTACGACACCGGCGAGGACTACGTGGACGGGGTCTCGATCCCGTACATCGTGATGGAGTACGTGGACGGCTCCACGCTCCGGGAACTCCTGCACTCGGGCCGCAGACTGCTGCCCGAGCGCACCCTGGAGATGACCGTCGGCATCCTCCAGGCGCTGGAGTACTCGCACCGCGCCCAGATCGTGCACCGCGACATCAAGCCGGCCAACGTCATGCTGACGCGCACCGGCCAGGTCAAGGTCATGGACTTCGGCATCGCCCGTGCGATGGGTGACTCCGGCATGACGATGACGCAGACCGCCGCGGTCATCGGCACCGCCCAGTACCTCTCCCCGGAGCAGGCCAAGGGCGAGCAGGTCGACGCCCGCTCCGACCTGTACTCCACCGGCTGCCTGCTGTACGAACTGCTCGCGGTGCGACCGCCCTTCATCGGGGACTCGCCCGTCGCGGTGGCCTACCAGCACGTCCGCGAGGAACCGCAGCCGCCGAGCAACTTCGACCCCGAGATCACGCCCGAGATGGACGCGATCGTGCTGAAGGCGCTCACCAAGGACCCCGACTACCGCTACCAGTCCGCCGACGAGATGCGCGCCGACATCGAGGCCTGCCTCGACGGCCGCCCCGTCGCGGCGGCCGCCGCCATGGGCGCCGCGGGATACGGGGGCTACGGCGGTTACGACGGCGGCTACGGCGGCGACCAGCCCACCACCGCCCTGCGCGCCGCGGACAACGCCGGCGGCCCGCAGACGTCGATGATGCCGCCGCTCAACCCCGACGACGGCGGCTACGGCTACGACGACCGCCCCGGCAGGCGGCGCCAGAACCAGAAGAAGAGCAACACCTCGACGATCCTCCTCGTCCTGGGCGGCGTCCTCGTCCTGATCGGCGCCATCCTGATCGGCCGATACGTCTTCACCGACACCAAGGCCACCGGCTCGGTCGCAGTACCGAACATGGTCGGATCGACGGTCACGGAGGCCCAACGGCTCGCGGACAACTCCGAACTGGTCCTCAAGGTCGGCGACGAGAAGCCGTGCGAGGACCAGGAGAAGGGCAAGATCTGCGACCAGGACCCCTCCAACGGTGAACTGCAGAAGCACGACACCGTCACGGTCCACGTCTCCTCCGGTGCGCCCAAGGTCGAGGTCCCGGACGTCACGGAGAAGTCCGAGGACAACGCCCGCAAGGCCCTCGAGGACAAGGGATTCACCGTCAAGGTGGAGACCGAGGAGTCCGACGCGACGCCGGACACGGTCACCAAGCAGAGCCCCGAGGGCGGCTCCGAGGCCGAGAAGGAGTCCGAGGTGACGATCACCGTCGCCAAGGAGAAGCTCATCTCCATGCCGGACGTCTCGACGTCGGGCCGTACGTTCGAGCAGGCCCAGAGCCAGCTGAACGGTCTCGGGTTCACCAACGTCTCGCAGGCGGAGACCGACTCCCAGTCCCCGGCGGGCACCGTGGTCGAGCAGTCCCCGGCGGCCAGCACCGAGCAGGCCAAGGACGTCCAGATCGTGCTGAAGGTCTCCAAGGGACCGCCGCAGCCCGAGCAGGTGGCCGTCCCCGAGATCAGGAACCAGACGCTGGCGGCCGCCAAGGCCGTGCTCGCCCAGAGCGGCCTGCAGCTCGGCAGCGTCGACGGCTCGTCCGACGACAACGCCATGGTCTTCAACGCCGATCCGGGCCCCGGGCAGATGGTCGACAAGGGCAGCGCGGTCAACGTGAAGACGCTGGGCGGCGGCGGCAACGGGCCCGGCGGAAACGGCCTCTTCGGCTGATCCGGTCCCGGAGCGCGTCCCTCGCGCACCACGACGAAGGGGCCCGGACCACCTCACGGTGGTCCGGGCCCCTTCGTATGTTCTACGGGTGACACGCCGGACCGGCGCCCAACCGCCCTCGGTCGGCTGCGGTCCGCTGCGGTGAGCTGCGGTCAGCGCAGCTCGGCCGGGGGCGTACGGTCGCTGTCGATCTTCTCCGTGCGCTGCAGCTCGCCCCAGACGATGTAGCGGTACTTCGAGGTGTAGACCGGCGTGCAGGTCGTCAGGGTGATGTAGCGGCCGGGCTTGGTGACGCCGGCCTCCTTCGGTACCTGCTGGAGCACGTCGACGTTGTACTTCGAGGTCTCCGGGAGCGTCTTGAACACCTTGTAGACGTACCAGGTGTCCTGCGTCTCGAAGACGATCGCGTCACCGGTGTGCACCTTGTCGATGTTGTGGAACTTCGCGCCGTGGCCGTCCCGGTGCGCGGCGAGCGTGAAGTTCCCCCGGGCCGCGGACGGCAGCGCGGCCGCGATCGGGTCGGTGTAGTAGCCGGCGACGCCGTCGTTGAGGATGGAGGTGTCGGTGCCCTTCCTGACCAGCACCTCACCGTTCTTCATGGCGGGTACGTGCAGGAAGCCGATGCCGCCCTCCATGTCCAGCGCTCCCGGTCCGGTGGCCGCCTTCCAGCCGTCGCGGACGGCGTGGCTCTGCTTGTCGGCCTCGTGGTCGGCGACCACGTTCGTCCACCACAGGGAGTACACGACGAAGAGACCGAGCACCAGCCCCGCGGTGATGAGGAGTTCACCGAAGACGCTGACGGCCGCCGCGACCACATGGCGCCGGACCGGCTCCGCCGCGAGGGGCGGAGCGGGTTCGTCGGCCCGCGCCTCGTGCTCGGTCCTCGTTACCACCGCAACCGTCCCTTGTCGTGGGGTTGTCCGCCGCCGGGAGGGTTCCGCCCGCGAGCGCGCTGTCGTCAGTCCAGGAGAGCGTCGGGCTTGCCCTTGCTCCGAGGCCGCTCGTCGACCATCTTGCCCCACACGATCAGGCGGTAGGTACTGGTGAATTCCGGCGTACAGGTCGTCAGGGTGATGTAGCGGCCGGGCCCCGTGAATCCGGACCCGGGAGGCACCGGACTGATCACCGACACGTTGGACGGCGAGGTCTGCGGCAGCGTCTTCGTCATCTCGTACGTGTAGTAGGCGTCCTGGGTCTCGACCACGACCTTGTCGCCCGGGCTCAGCTTGTTGATGTAACGGAACGGCTCACCATGGGTGTTGCGGTGTCCGGCCAGCGCGAAGTTGCCCTGGGGCGCCGAGGGCATCGCGGTCTTCAGCGAGCCCTCGCCGTAGTGGCCGACCATGCCCCTGTCGAGCACCTTCTCCTTGCTGGTGCCCTCGGCGATGGGCGCGACGATGTCGAGCTTCGGGATGTGGATGATCGCGAAGCCCTGACCGGGCTCGAAGACCCCGGGGTCCCGCTCGCCGGCCGCCCACTGGTCCTGGATCTTGTGGGTCTCCCGACCGGCGATCTGGTCGGCCCGGACGTTGGTCCACCAGAGCTGGTACGCGACGAACAGCAGCATCAACACGCCGAGCGATATGAAGAGTTCACCGACGACCCGGCTGGCCACGACCGCCGGGCTGTCCTTGGCCGCTCGGGCCGCCCTGCGGGCCTCCACCCGCGACAGCGGCCGGGCGGGCTCCGCGCCCCCCGGTCCGGCGCCGGGGCCGCTCCCCCCGGACGGCGCGGGCTGCGGCGCCCGGCGTCGGCCGCCCGCCTTGGCCGCCCTGCGCCGCTCCGCCCGTCCACCCGGGGCGGGGGCGCCGTCGGGGGCGTGAGGGGCGTTGGTCCCGGGCCCGTCCGCGCGGGCGGGACGCACCGTCCGCAGGGCCACGGTCTCGTCGTGCGGCGGGCGTTGGCCGTGACCGGACACGTCCAGCGGCGGGCGTTGGCCGTGGTCCGACATGTCCAGCGGGGGGAGCAGGGTGGTCGCCGCCTCGTCCGCGACCGCACCGGCGCGCGTACCGAGGCCGGAGACGGTGCCGCCGGACGGTCCGGCCGGTCCGGTGGCCCCGGACGGAGCCGTGGGCCGGGTCGGACCGGTAGGCCCGGTGGTCCCGGTGGGCCCGGTGGTCCCGGCCGGTCCGGTGGTCCCGGCCGGTCCCGGCGCGGGCGGCTGCGGGTCCTGTCCGCCGTACCAGTCGCGGCGGTAGCCCTCGGGGTCGTACCACTCACCGGGCTCACCGGGCTGCCGGAGGCCCTCCTGCGGCCCGTACGGGGCCTGTTGGGGGTTCTGGTGCTGCTGGGGCCGCACAGGCTGCTGCGGTGGCCGTGGCCGCCCCGTACGAGCTCTCAGCGAGCTCTCCACGACCACGCCCTCCACGACGCGGCCGCCCGCGGGCGGCCGTTCGGCGGGCGGGCTGCCCGGCGCGCTCTCCACCGGGCCGTCCCCCGCGTGGCGGGCCGGGGGCGGGGCGTAGCCGCCCGGCAGCGGGTCGTTCAGCGGATCCGCCATCCGGCCCACCGCGTCCTCGAACGAACCGCCCGCCCCGCGCCTCGGCGGGTACTCCTGACCGGCGTCGTGCTCGGGACGGAGTGCGGTCACGCGACGGCCTTGCCCACCACCGGCGTGAGCCCCGCGGATCTGCCGACCGCGCCCGCGTCGCCGCACCGGACGAGCCAGTTGGCCAGCATCAGGTGGCCGTGCTCGGTGAGCACCGACTCGGGGTGGAACTGCACACCCTCGACCGGGAGATCGCGGTGGCGCAGCCCCATGACGATGCCGTCGGCGGTCCGCGCCGTGACCTCCAGCTCGGGCGGGAGCGCGGAGGGTTCGGCGGCCAGCGAGTGGTAGCGGGTGGCGGTGAAGGGGGACGGCAGTCCGGCGAAGACGCCCTGTCCGTCGTGGGTCACCGGCGAGGTCTTGCCGTGCAGCAGTTCGGGGGCGCGGTCCACCACTCCGCCGTACGCCACGGCCATCGCCTGCATGCCGAGGCAGACCCCGAAGACCGGAACACCCGTGGCCGCGCAGTGGCGCACCATGTCGATGCAGACGCCCGCCTGTTCGGGGGCGCCGGGGCCGGGCGAGAGCAGGACCCCGTCGAAGCCGTCCTGGGCGTGGGCGGTGGTGACCTCGTCGTTGCGGAGCACCTCGCACTCGGCGCCGAGCTGGTAGAGGTACTGCACGAGGTTGAAAACGAAGCTGTCGTAGTTGTCCACGACCAGAATGCGTGCGCTCACTGCCCTGCCTCCGCTCCGGCGCTCTGGCCGTCCACCGTCACGTCACCGAACGGGAGCAGCGGCTCCGCCCAGGGGAAGACGTACTGGAACAGTGCGTAGACGACCGCCAGGACGAGCGCGAGCGAGATGATTCCCCGCACCCACGCGTTGCCCGGCAGATGCCGCCAGATCCAGCCGTACATGCTGCCCCTCCATTCGGTTCGGGACCAGACTAAAGGTCGGTGGCCCGGGCGTGGGGCAGCTGTGGAAAGCCACAGCGAGCGGAAGGAAGCCCGCCGTCCGGTACGGCTCCCGTCGCCGCTACCCGACGGGCTGCGCGTAGTGGAGGTCGATCGTGCCGGCGTAAGCGGGCAGGGTCGCCTTGTCGTCCTCGTCGAGCTTCCAGCCGAGGCCGTAGGCCTTCACGTACAGCTGGTAGTTCTGCAGGGCCGTGGAGGCGTCCAGCGCCTTGCGGAGCTCGTTGGGGTCGCCCACGGCGGTGACCTTGTACGGCGGCGAGTAGACCCGGCCCTGGAGGATCAGGGTGTTGCCCACGCAGCGGACGGCGCTGGTGGAGATGAGCCGCTGGTCCATGACCTGGATGCCCTGGGCACCGCCGTCCCACAGCGCGTTGACGACGGCCTGCAGGTCCTGCTGGTGGATCACCAGGTCGTTGGGCTGCGGGTCCGGGTATCCGGGGTTCGCGGTGGCGTCGGGCGGGGCGTCGTCGAGCGTCACGCTGACGGACTTCCCGGTGATCGCGGTGGTCCCGGCCGACCTCTCCAGCGCCTCGCGCCGGGCGTCCTCCGCCTCGGTGCTGCCGTCGTCGCGCTGGACGAGCGCGTCGATCTGCGCGCGCACGGCCGCGTTCGAGTCGGTCAGCACCCCGTTCTTGTCACTCCGCTCGCCGATGAGGTCGGAGAGCTTGAGCAGGGAGGAGTCGCTGCGGATATTGGTGCCCTTGGCCGTGTTCGCGCTGGTTACGAAGATCAGACCGGCGAGCGCGAAGACGGCAGCGGTGAGCACCCGGACCGGCCGCTTCGAAGTGCGCCGGGCCGCCTCTTCGGGAGAGTCCGCGAGATTGCTCAACGTACCCTTATCTCATCAGGCGCCATGGAAGCACTACGCTAACGGACGCCCGGGGGAGGCAGCTTCCCCCTAGCGCCCTCGGGCGCCAGCCAAAGATCACTGCGCGGTCACGCAGCGCATCGACAGGAGCGTTCCTCGTGCCGAAGTCACGTATCCGCAAGAAGGCCGGTTTCACGCCCCTCGCGGCGAACCAGGCGACCACCATCAAGCTGGGAAACCGCGGCTGGATCGCTCCGGTGATGCTGGGGCTGTTCCTCATCGGTCTGGCCTGGATCGTCCTGTTCTACGTGACCGACGGCTCGCTCCCCATCGAGGCGCTCCACAACTGGAACATCGTGGTCGGCTTCGGGCTCATCGGCGGCGGCTTCGCCGTCTCCACCCAGTGGAAGTAGCCCGCTGACCCCGCTGACCCTCCGCTCCTGCCGCCTCTTCCCCGCGGCATGCGCGACAACTGCCTGACCCCTGTAGGACCGCTTCACCCGAGATACCGGCGGAACCCGTGCGCGCACGGAGTCCGGCCGGCCTTCCGGGTGCCTGCTCCCGCCTCGATCACGGGGTGCCGGGCCGTGTACGGAGCGGTGCGCGGGGGCCGCGCCCGGACGGTGTGCTGGGCGTGTGCGCGGGCGTGTGCGGGGCCTCTCAAGCCCTGCCCTGAAGTTACCCACAGAGTTATCCACAGACGGGGGAAAAGGTCAGACGATCTGTGGATAACCTACGTCGAAGTTGACGCCGGTGTGACTACAGCCTCCCTCATCCAGGGGGGCTGTAGTGACCACCCCGAGCAAGAAGACCCTGTTCAGCGACAACGCGAACACACGTACCCCACGCTCCGTCGCCCCGCGATGTCATTCTGTGGATAACTTCACCCCGGGAGTGGACAGAATCCGTCAGGTCAGTGCAGCCGTACGCGCAAAAACGATCACAACGGTCACCGCGAGCACCAGCGCACAGGCTCCGAACTGCACCGCGTTCCGCCGTGCGCGCGGTGCGTGCACCAGGGCGACGGCGATGAGCGTGCCGGCGATCAGACCACCGAGATGGGCCTGCCACGCGATACCCGACCGCAGGCTGAAGAGCACGTTCAACGCCAGGATGACGAGGACCGGCCGCAGGTCGTAGTTCATCCGCCGCATGAGCACGACGGTGGCACCCAGCAGACCGAAGACGGCCCCGGAGGCTCCCAGCGAGCCCTGGTTCTGCGCGCTGATCCAGTAGGTGAGCGCGCTGCCCGCCAGCCCCGACAGCAGATACAGCGCGAGGAAGCGGACCCGGCCGAGCGCGGCCTCCAGCGGTCCGCCCAGCCACCACAGCCCCAGCATGTTGAAGGCGATGTGCAGCAGCTCCTCGTGGAGGAACATCGAGGTGAGCAGCCGGTACCACTGCCCCTCGGCAACCCCCGTCCAGCCGCCCGGGAACGGCTGGGGATCCCAGGCGCGGCCGATCAGCATCAGGTCCTGGACCAGCCACGACCGGCCGGTCAGCCACACGGCGGCGAAGACGGCCACATTGATCGCGAGCAGGATTTTCGTGACCAGCCGGGGGTCGGCCGCCACCGCGCCGCCGGTGAGCGTACGCGGCCGCGAAGCCGCCGGGTGGTGGCCCGTACCGCCTCCGCTCCGTACGCACTCCGGGCAGTGGAAGCCCACGGAGGCGCTGATCATGCACTCGCTGCAGATCGGCCGGTCGCAGCGGGTACAGGTGATCCCGGTCCGGCGATCCGGATGGCGGTAGCAGAACCGTGTCGCCCCGCCCTCTCCGGACGGGTCGCGGTCTGCCGGAGGCTGCTGCTGGTCCATCGTCCCGACCTCTCGGTCCTGTCTCTGCCAGTCCTGCCACTGCCAGTCCTGGTCCGTTATGTAACCGTACGGACCATCGGTCCCGATGGTTCCCCGCGCGGAACATCCCGCGCGGGCGCCCGGTCAGCGGGTCAGTGATCCAGCAGGTCGGCAGGGGCAGCGGATCAGCGGGTCAACAGCTCAGCGGTGCTCGACCAGGATGGACTCCAGCACGACGTCCTGGTACGGACGGTTCGTCCGCGGGTTCGCCGGGAGCGACGCGATCGTGTCCACGACCTTGCGGCAGGCCGCACCGGGAACCTCGCCGAAGATCGTGTGCTTGCCCGTGAGCCAGGCGGTCGGCGAGACGGTCACGAAGAACTGCGACCCGTTCGTCCCCGGTCCGGCGTTCGCCATGGCCAGCAGATACGGCCGGGTGAACGCGAGATCGGGGTGGAACTCGTCCGCGAACTCGTACCCCGGGCCGCCGGTCCCGTTCCCCAGCGGATCGCCGCCCTGGATCATGAAGTTCTCCAGGACCCGGTGGAAGACGGTGCCGTCGTAGAGCCGGCCCGCGGACCGGGTGCCCGTCGCCGGGTGGATCCACTCACGGGCGCCGGTCGCGAGGTCGACGAAGTTCCGTACGGTCCTGGGGGCGTGGTTCGGCAGAAGCCGGATCCCGATGTCGCCCTGGCTGGTCCTCAGGGTGGCGTACAGCTGCTCGGCCACGGTCTGCCTTCCATCAATCCTCGGTCTGCGCGGAAGCTCCCCGATCCTCGCACGACGGGCTCTCTCCGCGCGGCCGCTGCGGAGGCGCTTCTCCCCGTGCCCCGTACGGCGGCTTCACCAGGACACACCCGGCCGGGCAGGTGCCCGTACGGCGCACCTCCACCCGAACCGTGGCATCGTCGTCCACGCACTCCACGATTCGGATTGACCGTATATGTCCCATGACCCGGATGCCCGCCCCGCATGCCCCGCAGAAGCCCCGCAGGCATGATTTCGGCATGGGCGGACAGGCGGAGTACCTACCCGCCACCAAGGAGGAGGATCCCGTGACCCGCATCGACAGCGTGCGCGCCGCAACCGACTCGGCGAAGGAAAGCGCGCAGCACGCCGCGGAAGTGGTGGCGCCTTACGCCGACACAGCCAAGCTCCAGGCCGCGCACTACGCCAACGAGGCGCGCGTGCGCCTCGCGCCCAAGGTGTCAGCGGCAGCGCAGCAGGCCCGCGTGCAGTACGTCGCGCACGTCGCGCCCCGTCTCGACCAGGCCCGCGCCCATGTGCCCCCGAAGGTCGACGACGCCGCCCGGGTCGCCGCCGGGCACACCCGCAAGGCGGCCAGGAACGCGGCCGGGTACACCGTGCCCCGCTTCGAGTACGCGGTGGCCGCTGCCGCGCCGGTCGCCGGGGAAGCCCAGGTACGCAGCGCTGCCGCGCTGGCCGCCCTGCGCGGTCAGGTCACTGCACAGGACATCAACCGGCTCGCCAGGAAGAACGCGCGCCGGGCGAAGACGGGCCGGTTCGTCAAGGGGTTCCTCATCTTCTCGCTGGTCGCCGGTGGCGCCTGCGCCGCTTGGCGCTGGTGGGACCGGCAGGCCAACCCGGACTGGCTGGTGGAGCCGTCCGAGCCCACGGCGGTCGGCTCCCCCGGGGCGCCGCTGACCTCGGTCGACGGCACCGACCTGGACCCCGAGGTCAGGGCCAAGCAGACGGACGCCGAGGCCGGTGACCCGAACGGGAAGAACCGCGACGACCGCCCCTGAGGAAGCGGCCCGGCCGTGCCATGTTTCACGTGAAACAGCGTTTCCGGTGAAGCGCTGTTTCCGGTGAAGCCCCGTTTCTGGTGATACAGCGTTTCACGTGGAGTGGAGCAGCGTTTCACGTGAAACAACGGCGTCCGCCCACCGCCCACCAGCTTCACCGCGTCCCCACCATCGAGGGGCGTCGGACGACCCCAACGTCGTCCGACGCCCCTCGGTCGTCTTGGGAAGCCGTCCACGGGAGCCCTCTGCGGAAGCCGTCTGCGGAAGCCGTCCAGAGACGCCTTCCGGCGAAGCCGCCTCCGAAAACCGACGCCGGAACGCGCGGATGCGTGGCGTCGAAGACCGTGCTTCGCTGGCCAGGTGCCCTCCAGCCCCTCCCCTCGCTCCTCACCGCCGGGGTCCGACCAGGTACCCGCTCCCCATGGAAGCGGGCTCCTCCGGCGGCAGCCTTGGCTGGACCGGGCACTGCTGGTGATCCTCGGACGGCCCCGGCGCCGGCTCGGCTGGCTGTTGCCGCTCGTCCTGCTCGTGGTCGTCTGCTTCGCCGACTGGAACACCACGGGCGACTTCCGCGTGCTGTCCTGGCTCGTGGTGGTCCCGGTCGTGGCCGCCGCCCTCTGCCCGGTCGGCACCACCGCCCTGTTCGCGGTCGCCGCCGTGGCCGCGTACGGAGTGATCGACCAGGCGTGGGAGCACGAGTTCCGCACGGGGCTGCCCGACTTCATCCTGGTCTCCATGGGCGGGCTGCTCGCCGTCGCGGCCGCCTGGCTACGGCGCCGGGGCGAGCGGCGATCGCTCTCCGTCCGGAACGTCGCGGACACCACCCGGGCAACCGTGATCCGGCCCCTCCCGCCCACCTGGGGCGGGCTGCTGCACGCGCACATCTACCTGCCCGCCGACGCGGAAGCGCGGCTCGGCGGCGACTTCTACGACATCCAGCCCAGCCCCTGGGGCACCCGCGCGCTGCTCGGTGACGTCCAGGGCAAGGGCCTCGGAGCCGTGGCGGTGGCCGCCAACCTGCTGGGCACCTTCCGGGAGGCCGGGTTCCACCAGCCCGACCTCCGGGTGGTGGGCGAGCGCATGGAAGTCCGGATGGAGCGCAACCGGCTGTACGAGCAGGCCATGGGCTACAAGGACGGCGACCGGTTCGCCACCGCCGTACTGCTGGACTTTCCGCCGCCCGGGTCCGCCGGCGGGTACGTCGACGTCATCAACTTCGGGCACGATCCTCCCTTCGCGGTCAGCGCGCGCGGGGTACGCCGGCTGGATGCCGGCAGCGGCAGGCTCCCGCTCGGCCTCAACGAGCTGGCCCCGGCGTCGGATCGGGCGGCGGCACCGCACCGGATACGCCTCGCGGCGGACGAGATCCTGCTGCTCACCACGGACGGGGTGACCGAGGCCCGCGACAGGGCGGGCGACTTCTTCCCGCTCGCCGAGGCGCTGGAGGCCGCCCTGGCCCGTGACCCGCAGCTCGCCGATTCGCCGTACCGCCTGGTCAGGGCCGTACGGGACCGGATGCTCCGGCACGTCTACGGACGGCTCCAGGACGACACCACGATCTTCGCCGTCCGCGTCGCGCCGCCGGCCGCGGGAGGGGTGGAGCCGATGCTGTCCCTCACCCAGTGGACGGAGATCTCCCCGACCGCAACCGCTCTGCCCGGCCACCAGGGCTCCGCCGAACCGCCCCGCTGACGACGCCCCGGCACAGGAGCCGACCGGCGGACCCGACCGGCGGACCGGCTGACCGACCGACCGCGCCGGACCGACCGGCTGACCGGCGGACCGGCGGACCGTGGGCCCCGTCGGTGGCTCAGTGCGGGACCAGCGTGGTGGCGAGCCTGAGGGCGCCCAGCAACTCGGCGCGGGCGCCGAGCCCGGCGGGCAGGATCTCGAGCCCGGTCGCGATGGCGGGCTGGGCGTGCTGGCGGATCGCCGTGGTGATGCCTTCCACGAGCGCCCCGGTGGAGGCGCCCAGCTCCCCGCCCACGATCAGCGCCGACGGGTTGAGGAGGTTGCAGAACGCGGCGAGTACGCCGCCGAGCGTCCGGCCCGCCCCGTCCAGGATCCGGTCGGTCACCGGGTCGTCGACCTGCGGCAGGAAGCGCGGGCCGGTCACCACTCCGGGGTGGGTGTGGGCGATCTGCGCCGCGAGCGCGGAGACCGACACCACCGTCTCCAGGCACCCCCGGTTGCCGCAGCGGCACATCTCGGTGTGCCCCGGCAGCTGGGTGTGCCCGATCTCGCCCGCGTACCCCTGTGACCCCCGGTACGGCACCCCGCCGACGACGATTCCCGCCCCGATGCCGTGCGACACCTTGACGTAGAGAAAGTCGCGGTAGCGGCGGCCGACTCCGAGGTGCAGTTCCCCGTACGCGCCGAGAAGGGCGTCGTTCTCGGCGTGCACGGGCACCCCGAGGCGTTCTTCGAGCTCCTTGCGGGGAGCGAGCCCCACCCAACTCGACAGGATGGTGGGGGAGCGGACCAGCCCTGATCCGGTGTCGAGCGGGCCCGGTACACCCGCGACGACGGCACCGAGCCGGTCGCTCCCGAACGATCCGCGTAGTCCGTCGAGCATCCCCGCCGCACGGTCGATCGCCTCGACGGCCCGCAGGTCGACGTCGAGTTCCACCCGGTCCTCGGCGACGGGGCGGCCGAGGGAGTCGCCCAGGGCGACGTTGATGTGGTTGTGGCCGAAGTCGATGGCCGCCACGGGGGCTTCCCCGTGGCGGGGTACGACACGGAGCACCGCCGCGGGCCGGCCGCTGCCGGAGCCCGGTCCGCCGCCCTCGGCCTGTGTCTCGGTGACGCGTTCGTCGGCGAGCAGCCGGGTCACCGCGTGGTTGACGGTGCTCCGGGACAGTCCGCTGAGTGCGACGATCCGGGCGCGGGTCAGATGGCCCGCCGACTGGATGTGCCGGAAGACGTCCTCGCGGGTCCGGTCCCGGGGCGAGGAACCTGCTGACGTCTGAGGCATGCGCAGATCCTAAGGTCAGGCCTCCCGGTCCGAGGCGGGTGTGCGACGGCTTCCTTTCGCCCTCAAGTACCGCTGCCCGTAACCGAGTAGCCCTCGACGGAACTCGCCCGGGAACGCTGCGCCGACAACCTGTGAACCGGGTTCGCGGTGCATGAAGTTTCGTACCGAGCGGTTCGGCACCCTCCCCAACGGGTGCCTCCGGAACCGGTTCCGGGCACGGATCGCTCTTAACAACCCTTCTGACGTGCCCTTATAGCAGGCCGTTCGCCCCCTGTCACGGCGTCTGACAGGGGGCGAACCCCCTCCACCATTCGACCAATTAAGAGTCGAAAAACTCGCGAAACTCACGATGTTTTTGCCATTGACCACAGAAAAAGCCGCTCTTAGGGTCAGCTCAGCTCACGCCGAGCGGACGATCCTTCCGCAGACCTCCGGGCTGGAGGTTTGCCCGTCCGGCATGAACCTCCTATCTGGACAATGCGGTTGAGAGAGGACTTACTGACATGCACACCACACGTCTGCCCAGAGGTGCCCGCCGGGGCAAGGCCCTTGCGATCGCCGCCGCCACCGCTGTCGTCGCCGGCATCGTCTTCACCTCGGTCCCCGCGGCGACCGCGGCCACCTCGGACCCCAACCCGGCCGCGCTGGAGCTGAAGAACGCGGCGCTGTCGCGGGAAGCGGCCACCCAGGGCATGGTCCTCCTCGAAAACCACGACCACGCGCTCCCGATCGCCAAGAAGGGCAACATCGCCCTCTTCGGCGTCGGCGCCTACAAGACCGTCAAGGGCGGTACGGGCTCGGGCAACGTCAACAACCGGTACACGATCTCCGCCCGCCAGGGTCTGACCGACGCCGGTTACCAGGTCACCACGAGCGACGCCTACTGGTCCGCGATGACCCAGGCGTACGACACCAAGTACCCCGCGAGCGCGACGGGCAGCACCTTCGGCTCGACCGTCGACTACGCCTCCGTCGAACAGCCGCTGACCGCCGCCAACGTGGCGCCCTCGGCCTCCACCGACACCGCGGTCTTCGTCGTGGCGCGGAACTCCGGCGAAGGCTCGGACCGCTCCGCCGGCAAGGGCGACTACCAGCTCACCGACATCGAGCGCGCCAACCTGAAGCTCCTCGGCCAGACGTACAAGCGCGTCGTCGTGGTGCTGAACACCGGCGGCATCGTGGACACCTCGTTCTTCCAGGAGATAAACAGCGAGGTCAAGGACGCTCCCGGCGGCCAGGCGCTCGACGCGCTGCTGCTGATGAGCCAGGCCGGCCAGGAGAGCGGCGCCGCCCTCACCGAGGTGCTGAACGGCACCGTCACCCCGTCGGGCAAGCTCACCGACACGTGGGCCTCGCAGTACTCGTACTACCCGGCGTCCGCCACGTTCGGGAAGAACGACAACGACCCGCTGACGGAGCAGTACACCGAGGGCATCTACGTCGGTTACCGCTACTTCGACTCGCTCTACAAGAAGCTCAACCCCGCCGACCCGTCGAGCGTCGTCAACTACGCCTTCGGCTACGGCCAGTCGTACACCGACTTCGACATCAAGGCGCAGCAGGTCAAGGCCGACGCCAAGACCGTGAAGGTCACCGCGAAGGTCACCAACACCGGCCGCACCTACTCCGGCAAGGAGGTCGTCCAGGTCTACGTGTCGGCCCCGCAGACCGGGCTCGACAAGGCGTACCAGCAGCTCACCGGCTACGCGAAGACCGACAACCTCGCCCCGGGCCAGTCCCAGACGGTGACGATCAGCTTCGACACCACCTCGCTCGCCGCCTACGACGAGTCCCGCGCGGCCTACGTCCTGGACGCCGGCGACTACGTCGTGCGCGTCGGCAACTCGTCCCGGAACACGCACGTCGCGGGCCGCCTGAACCTCGCGAAGTCCGTGATCACCGAGCAGGACCACACCGAGCTGGCCGACCAGAAGCCCGCCTCCGAGCTCACCAGCTCCACGAAGGACTTCTTCACCTACCCGGGTGAACAGGCCGAGATCGCGCGGTCCGGCCGCATCCGGCTGGACCCCCGTTCGTTCCGTACGGAGAAGAAGGCGTCGCCCTACCAGCAGAACGTCCCGGTCGACTCCTCCTCCCCGTACTACGCGCTCGACGGCGACAAGATCTCTTCGACCACGGTCTACCTCGACCCGAAGCAGAAGAACTGGGAGGGCACCGGCTCGGCGTACGCCCCGAAGACCGGTGAGCAGGTCAAGCACGTGTCCACGAACACGGCGACCACCCTGTACGACGTCGCCAAGGGCAAGGCGACCATGGAGCAGTTCGTCGCCGGCCTGAGCGTCTCCCAGCTCGCCGACATCGTCGAGGGCTCCAGCGCCGCGGGCACCACGCTCACCGCCAAGGGCGCCGCCGGTTACACCACGCCGAACTACGAGAAGCTCGGCATCCCGGGGATGGCGCTCTCGGACGGCCCCGCCGGCCTCCGCCTCACGCAGAAGATCGGCACCGACGACAACGCCACCTACCAGTTCGGCACCGCCTGGCCCGTCGGCACCCTGCTCGCCCAGAGCTGGGACCGCGGCCTGGTCGCCGAGGTCGGCACGGCCGTCGGTGAGGAGATGCAGGAGTACGGTGTCCAGCTCTGGCTCGCACCGGGCATGAACATCCACCGCGACCCGCTCAACGGCCGCAACTTCGAGTACTACTCGGAGGACCCGCTGGTCTCCGGCCTGACCGCCGCGGCCACCACCGAGGGCGTCCAGTCCATCCCCGGCGTCGGCGTGACGATCAAGCACTTCGCCGAGAACTCGCAGGAGACCAACCGCACCACCAGCAACTCGGTGATCGGTGAGCGCACGCTGCGCGAGATCGAGCTCAAGGGCTTCGAGATCGCGGTCAAGGCCGCCCAGCCGATGTCGGTGATGAGCTCGTACAACAAGATCAACGGCACCTGGACGGCGAGCAACTACGACCTGCTCACCGACCTGCTGCGCGGCGAGTGGGGCTACAAGGGCACGGTCATGTCGGACTGGGGCGGCAGCCACGGCTCGCTGACCTCGATGTACGCCGGCAACGACCTCATCGAGCCCGGCGGCAACCCGGCCGAGGTCATCAACGCCATCAAGCAGGTGGCGCCGACCACCGACGTCACGGGCCTGCCCGTGTACAACCGGACCGTCACCACCACCCGCACCTCCTACACCTGGCAGTTCGGCGGCTTCACGCCGTCGGCCACCGGTGGCACGACCCTGAACACCACCGTCGACGGCAAGACCGATCTGTCGAAGACCCCGCTCTCCGGCGAGACCGTCCGGGACGCGTACAACAACCAGGTGTTCACCGCGAACGCGAAGTACGCCTCGGTCGACGCCGCGTACAAGGCGGTCGCCGCACTGCTCGACCCGAGCGCCGCCGGGCTGACCGCCGCCCAGAAGGCCGGCATCAGCCTGACGGACGTCCAGCACGCCACGGCCGGCGACGACAGCAGCCCGGTGGTCGCCTACACCGTCGCGATCAAGGGCGACTACCCCGCCCAGGGCTACCCGCTGCGCCTCGGCGACCTCCAGCGCAGCGCGATCCGTGTCCTCACCACCGCCGCGCAGAGCTCGGCGTTCGAGGAGCTCGCCGGTCTGAACGGCGTGAAGGGCATCAAGGTCGGCCCCTACACCTCGCAGTTCAAGAACCTGGAGCCCGCGGTCACCGCGACCCTGAGCAAGGTCTCCAAGTCCTCCTCGGGCAGCGGCCACGGCTCGGACGACAAGGGCCACGACAACGGCCACGGCTCGGACGGCAAGGGCCACGGCAAGGGCCACTCGGGCCACTGATCCCACCGGAACACCGACCTCACGGGCGGCGGCGCCCCTCCCGGTTCCGCCGCCGCCCACCCACTCCGGCACTTCCCCGAGCGCCCTCGACCTGCTCCGCTGGGTCGGGGGCGCTCGGGCATCCGGGCGCCGGCCCGAGGAGAGAAACTCGGGCGCCCGGTCGACGGAGCGCGGCAGTGTGCGCGTGGGCGCCGGACCACCGCAGGTCAGGCGGCCGGCGCGCCGTGGACCATGCGTGTCACCTCGGGCAAGGGGTCGGCCCGGCGGGCCACGTCGAGCAGTGCGCGCACCGCCTGCTCGGCGGGTCCGAGACGGGACCGCCACTGGGCGACGATGCTCACCGGGCGGAGCCGTTCGGCCAGACGCAACTCCACGAGTTCGCCGTCCCGGAGCTCCCGGCCGACCGCCAGCTCCGGCAGGAGCGACACCCCGTGCCCGTACCCCGCCAGCCGCAGCAGCGCCGACACCGACCCTTGTACGACGGCCAGTCGGGCACCTTCCAGGAGATCCCGTCCGAAGCGGTCCACGAGCATCTCGGACGTGCAGCCCGCCTCGGCCACCAGGAATTCGTGACGGAGCATCTGCCGGGCCGTGACCACTTCCTCCCGCGCCAGCGGATGGCTCGGCGCCGCGACCAGCACCGAGCGGTCGTGTCCCACCACGGCGTGCGGGCCGAGGGCTCGGACGCCGTTGTCGTACTGGAACACCAGATCCAGCTCGCCCGCGCCGAAGGCCCGCTCCAGCGTCTGCCGGTCGGCGACCGTCAGCACCACGTCCGCACCGGTCTCCGCGCGGCCCGCGCCGTACTCCAGGGCCGCCAGCACGTCGGGCATCCACACGTGAGCGAGCGACTCCTGCGCCCCGATCCGCAGCCGCGGCCGGTCGCCGCGCACGGCCCGGTGCATCCTCTCCTCCAGGTCCAGGGCCTCACGCGCATGCGGCAGCAGCCGGCGGCCCGCCTCCGTGAGCACCGCCCCGGTACCCGCCCGCACCAGCACGGCCACTCCCAGCTCCGCTTCGAGACGCTTGAGCTGGGCGCTCACACTGGACTGCGCGTACCCCAGGGCCTGGGCCGCGGAGGAGATGCCGCCGTGGTCATGGACCGCGACGAAAGCGCGCACATAGCGAGAATCCACGGCACCAGCATAGGCGCCATCGAACTTTCCGATGGCACCATCGGATGTAGGGCGTCGCAGGTCACACGGTGTTCGGGACACCCTTCGGCCATGACCACCGCCGCCCCCCTCTCCCGCCCTTCCCGCGTCGTACCCGGAGAACCCGACCCAGCACCAACCGGGCTCCCCGCACCCTCCCGGCTCGGTGCGAAGCTGACGTTCGCCGGTATGGCCACCGGCAATCTGCTCGTCCTGCTGGACACCTCGATCCTCAACGTGGCCGTGCCCGACGTGCAGAAGTCGCTGCACCCGTCCGCCGCGGCCCTGCCCTGGGCCGTCGACGCCTACACCGTCGTGTTCGCCGGGCTGCTCCTCGCCGGGGGCGTCCTCGCCGACCGCTGGGGCGCACGCCGTGTCTACGTCGGCGCCCTCGGTCTCTTCGCCGCGCTCTCCGTGGTGTGTGCACTGGCGCCCGGTATCGGCTCCCTCATCGCGGGCCGAGCGCTCCTCGGTGCCGCGGGCGCCGGTCTGGTCCCGGCCTCCCTGGCGTTGCTGATCCACCTGAACCCCGATCCGGCGCGGCGCACCCGGGCCATCGGCGCCTGGACCGCGCTCAGCGGCCTCGGGGCCGCGGCCGGGCCGGTGCTCGGCGGCGCGCTGGTCGAACTCGGGGGCTGGCGGCTGGTCTTCCTCGTCAATCCGCCCATCGCGCTGGCCGCGCTGCTGCTGGCCCGCCGGCTCCCCGTGCCCCCGGTACGCGCCACCCGGGCCCTGGACCGCCCGGGGCTCGGCCTGTCGACCGCGGGTCTCGGCCTGCTCACCTTCGGCCTGGTCGAGGCCGGTATCCAGGGATGGGGCTCGGGGTACGCCCTGGTCCCCGTCACCGCCGCTCTGCTCTGTTTCGCGCTGGTGGCCGTCGTGGAGCGCCGGGTCGCCGGCCCCGTCCTGCCGCCGGCCCTGCTCGCCCTGCCCAGGGTCCGTGCGGCGATGATCGCCGCCGCGGTGTCCTGCTTCGCCTACTTCGGCGGGATGTACATGTTCGCCGTCTGGCTGCAGCACGCCTACGACCTGTCGCCGTTCGCGGCAGGGCTCGCCTCGCTGCCGATCGCCTTCCCCGTATGCGTGATGCCGTTCTTCACCGGGCGTCTCGTCGCCCGGCACGGCCCTCGGCCGATCTTGCTGACCGGCATGTCCGCCGCTGTCGTCTCCGGTGTACTGCTTGCCTTCTGCACCGGCCACCACCCGTCGATGCTGCTGATCGTCGCGGCCGAACTGACGCTCGCCGCGACCGGCACCCTGTCCATTCCCGGTGCCGCCGCCGCGATGGCCGTGGCCGCACCGCCGGAGTACGCCGCCACCGGTCAGGGCGCGCTCAACGGCGTCAGGCAGGCGGGTTCCGCGCTCGGGGTGGCGGTGCTCGGCACCTTCGGCGCCCTGGCCTCGTCCGGCTACGTCCTCATCGGCGTCGGCCTGCTCGCGGTGCTGCTGGTGTCCAGGGCCACGGGTACGTCCACCGCCAGGCCGGCCTCCTGACCCAGGAGGCCCCGTGCCCGGGAAGCCCGCAGATCGGGAACGGAACCCCGGAATGCGGGCGCTCGGCACATCCGGGGAACGGAGAACCCCCTGACCACGTTTCCGCGGGTCAGGGGGTTCTGTACAGGTGGAGCCTAGGAGATTCGAACTCCTGACATCTGCCTTGCAAAGGCAGCGCTCTACCAACTGAGCTAAGGCCCCGAACAACAAACGCCACCACCCGCCATCCGCACGTGGAGCGCCCGTCGCAGACCAGAGTACCGGGTCCCGGCGGGATTCCCGCAAAGAGATGGGGACTCCCGGGGGACGACCACTCTCCGTAAGATGTCCGACTAGGTTCGCAGCAGCGAAGGGGAGGCGTGATGGACGCAGCGCAGCAAGAGGCAACCGCAAGAGCCAGGGAACTCCAGCGCAGTTGGTACGGAGAGCCGCTCGGTGCGCTCTTCCGCCGGCTGATCGATGATCTTGGCCTGAACCAGGCCCGGCTCGCGGCCGTACTCGGGCTGTCCGCGCCCATGCTGTCCCAGTTGATGAGCGGCCAGCGGGCCAAGATCGGCAACCCCGCGGTGGTCCAGCGCGTCCAGGCGCTGCAGGAACTCGCGGTCCAGGTCGCGGACGGCAGCGCCAGCGCGGGCGAGGCCGCCGACCGGATGGACGAGATCAAGAAGTCCCAAGGAGGATCGGTTCTGTCGAGCACCGGCCAGGTCACGGCCAACGGCGGAGCACCCACCGTCCGCCGTGTCGTCCGCGAGATCCAGTCGCTGCTGCGCTCGGTCTCGGCGGCCGGGGACATCATCGACGCGGCCGACTCCCTCGCCCCGACCCACCCCGAACTGGCAGAGTTCCTCCGGGTGTACGGCGCGGGTCGCACCGCGGACGCCGTCGCGCACTACGAAGGACACCAGAACTAGGGTCGCGACCGGCTCACTGGGCGCAGCACCAGTACCGGCCGCACGCCGCACAGCGGTGCCAGGGCGCGCTCGACGCCCTGGCACCCGGGTGCGTCCGGCTGCACCCGGAGTTCCGGCACCCGGCACCATCCGGCACAGGACTGGAGCGGACAGAGCGCAATGGGTGAGGTATTCGCCGGCCGGTACGAACTGGTCGATCCGATCGGACGCGGCGGTGTGGGCGCCGTCTGGCGCGCCTGGGACCACCGGCGCCGCAGGTACGTCGCGGCCAAGGTGCTCCAGCAGAGCGACGCGCACACACTGCTCCGCTTCGTGCGCGAGCAGGCGCTGCGCATCGAGCATCCGCATGTGCTCGCGCCCGCCAGCTGGGCCGCCGACGACGACAAGGTCCTGTTCACCATGGACCTGGTCAGCGGCGGTTCACTGGCCCATGTCATAGGCGACTACGGCCCGTTGCCGCCGCGCTTCGTCTGCCTCCTGCTCGACCAGCTGCTCTCGGGGCTGTCGACCGTGCACGCCGAAGGCGTGGTGCACCGCGACATCAAACCCGCCAACATCCTGATGGAGGCCACCGGTTCGGGGCGTCCGCACCTCCGGCTGTCCGACTTCGGCATCTCGATGCGCAAGGGGGAACCCCGGCTCACCGAGACCAACTACGTTGTGGGCACACCGGGTTACTTCGCACCGGAACAGATGATGGGTGCCGAGCCGGACTTTCCCGCCGACCTCTTCGCGGTGGGGCTCGTCGCCCTGTACCTCCTCCAGGGCCAGAAGCCCGACTCGCGGGCGATCATCGAGCACTTCGTCACCCACGGCACCCCCGGCGCCCCGCAGGGCCTTCCCGAGCCCCTCTGGCAGGTGCTCGCCGGGCTGCTCCAGCCGGACCCGCAGGCCCGGTTCCGTACCGCGACCGGTGCGCGCAAGGCACTCGCCGCGGCGGTGGAGATGCTGCCCGAGCCCCCGGCCGGCGAGGAGCCGGTGGAGGTGTTCGACCAGATCGGGCCACTGCCGGACGGGTTCGGCCCGCACGGCCCGCTCAACAGCCCGTACGGCGGCCCGCCCCACGCTTCGCCCGACGGAGGCCCCGCCGCCGCCCCTCCCCACGCGACTGAGGCCGCCCCGCCCGGCGGCCAGCTCCCGCACCAGGCAGCCCCGGTGTCCATGTCGGAGACCGGCAGCTTCCATCTGGCCCCGCCCCCCGTCCCCTCGTCGTGGCCCGCCGCTCCGTCGCCCGGCCCGGAACCCGCCGCCCAGGCGGCCTCCCCGGCCACCGCCGCCACGGCCGCCGGGCACCCCGGGCCCGCCCCGACACGCGGCTACACCACGCCCCACGGGCACCCCGCGGCCCCGGCGCCCGCCGCGCACCCGCACCCCGCACCACCGGCCCCTGCGCCCCGTACAGCCCGACCGGGGCCGTCCCCGAAGGTGGCGATCCCGGTCCTGGTGGTCGCGTTGCTCTGCTTCGCCGTCGGCGTCTGGGCGCTCACCCAGGCCTGAGGGGCGCCGGGTTCACCCGCCGCGCACCCGCCCGGCCGCCACCGCTGTCGGGTCAGGCCGGGTCGGGTCGGGTCAGGCCGGGTCGGCGGCTACCAGGCCTGCGGCGGTCCTCCGTACGGCGAGGACCGCCCGGCCCCCTCGGCCGCGGGCGCCCCCGCCCTGCGGCGGGCCAGCAGCGTCCAGACGCCGAGCCCCAGCACCAGCACCGTCCCCGCGCCGATCCCGGTCACGCCGACCAGCCGCATGGTCGCGCTCCGCGCCGCCTGCGGGGCGCTCTGCCCGCTGCGCGCCATGTCCCGGTCGCCGTCGCTGACACCGAAGATCCCCGCGTCACCGGCGTAGGGGGAAGGCTGAGCCCCGTTCTTCACCTGGACCGTCAGCGTCAGCTTGATCGGCCCGGCGCCGTACTCCTTCGCCACCTTGGGGCTCAGCCCGACCGCCACGTAGTACCAGCCGGCGAACCGCATGCCGGAGACGCCGGACGCCGAGGCGTAACGGTTGCTCCAGCCGACCGGGGGGAGCGGGTCGAGAGAGACGGACGCGGGCCTTCCGGAGTACGAGAGGACCGCGTCCTCCACGTGTCCGCGCGCGGGGTTCGCCAGCGAGAGCGAGAGGGCGTTGCCGAGGAAGGTGGTCGAGGCGTTGTTGTTGCTGAGTTCGGCCGTGACGTAGAGCTGCTGGCCCCAGTCGACCGGGACCCGGTAGAAGCGGGTCTGGCCGGGCGACACGGTGTCCTTCCACTCGCCCGGTTCCAGCCCGGTCGCGTCGTTGAAGCCGGTGCCGCCGGACCGGGCGGCGCGCGGCGCCGACGTGGGGAGCGGGGCGGGCGGCTCGGAGGCGAACTCCGAGGGTGCGGTGGTGGGTTGGGAGCCGGCTGCCTTCAACGCGGGCTCGACGTCGTGGCGGATCTCCAGGTCCCACGCCTCGGGGGAGGAGGTCTCCTTGCTCTTCCGCTCGATCAGGACGTCGTACGCGCCCGCCTCCTGGCAGTACGAACTCCCCTCCTTGACCGTCCGGACCGCGTAGGCGGACAGCGGACGGGCGAACTCCGCCGATCCGACGAGGGCGTCGTCCGAACCGCACTGCGAGTCGTTGCGGTCGCGGATGGACACGGTGATCCCGTCGCCGTAGGCGACTGTCTCCTCGGGCGACCGGGGCACCACGACCGCCGAGACGTACGCGTCCGAGGCCGCGTCCAGGTTCACCCGGTAGTAGAGCTTCTCACCGGGCTCGATCGAGCTGCGGTAGACCGAACCGGCGTCCAGCACCGGTGCGTCGGCGTTCGCCACGGTCCCGGTCACCCGCTTCGCGCCCGGATCGAAGGCGTACGGGGCCGGGTCGGCCGCATACGCCGGCCCGGACAGCGCCACCACCGCGCACATCGCGGCGAAGGCCGCCGACACCGCCCGGCCGCCCCTGCCGATCTGCCTCTTCACGCGCTCCCCCTCGTCGTCCCGGCGACCGCCCGCGCCCCGGCCCGTACCGCACGGAACCGCGCCCGGCGCCACCGGAGCTTCCGCCCCCGCGGCGGTCACGATGCGCGTCCATCCTGCCCCGGGGGCCCCGCCGCTGTCTGCGACCACGGCGGATCGGTGCTCTTCCCCCGGGACCGGGCCGGCCAGGTGCGTGGCACAGGAGGCGGTCCGCACAGCCACGACACCGCCCAGGACAGCACGAAGCCCCGACCGCTCGGCGGCCGGGGCTTCTCAGGGACTGCGTCGTCTCACACGCCCGAACCTGCGGGCACGGAGTCGGTCGCCTCCGTCCACAGATCCTGCTCGGCGCGATCCGCCTGGATCTGGCGGTACACGAGGAGCCCGCCGATGGCGGCCAGTGCGACCAGGAGAAGCTTCTTCACCGCGCGACCTCGTCTTTCCTAGGTTCTAAGGGACTTCTGCCGCCCGACTATACACACCGGCCGATACCGATCGGTGACCTGCCCGGGCCCCCGCCGCAGGCCCTTCCCCGGGCGGTCCGCGACTCCGTCGGACCGCTCGGACCACCCTCCCGAGAACCTCCGGAAGGCCCCTCGGAGAGGCCCCGGAGCGTTCCACCAGCCCGGTTGCACCATACGAGTGGTGTTCATCAGAAGATCGGCGCACCGGTGGCGTCGCTCCCAGAAATACGCTTCCACATCCACATCATCAGAAAGGTAAGCAAACCGGACCACCTGAAAGTGAGGGGCCATGAGCGCCTTCAAGGTCAAGAACCTTTGGACAGCCTTCATCACCGCCTTCTTCGCCCTCCTCGCCTCCCTCGGCCTCGCCGCGGCGAACGCCTCGGCCACGGAGCAGCAGCCGACGCACACGACCCAGGAGCACACGGGTGCGACCGCGGCAACCGCGACCACCCCGTCGGTGCGATGGACCCTTCCGCGTGACCGGGCGCTGCCACCCACGATGAAGCAGCGCATCCGCGCCGAGGCGCACGGCTCCTCACCCGCCACCAGGCACCTGCCCGCCGACACCGCGAACGCCACCGGAACCGAAGCAGCCCGCACCAACTACGGGGCCACGGAAGGCGAGTCCCCGCTCCCGCCTCCCTGATCCACCCGGTTCCCCCCAAGACTTCAGGCCCCCGGCCCGGTACCCACCGGCCGGGGGCCTTCCCGTGCGCCCGGTGCCCCTGGGCCGTGTCCGACAATTCCCGCCGGGCGGGCGGTGTCCGGCACGGCCCAGCGGCCCGCGGGCCCGGGTGCCGCACCGACCGGAGCTGAGTAGCCGTGCTCATGCGCGTCGCCCGGAGCCCGAGCACGCTGGAATGCGCACGGCAGGACGGCAGGCACGCTCGGCAGGCGAAGGGGTGGGTTGCTGTGGGGCAGGGACAGGGACGACCGTCGACCGGCGAACAGGCCGCCGTCAGTGTGGTTCTCTTCGTCGTCGACCTGATGGTCATCGGCTGGCTGGTGTTCCGCTACGGAATCACCGGGTGGGCCGACTCCTACACTGACGGCAACCCGCCCGAAGCCCCCCACGAGGCGGTGCGCGCGACGTGGCTCCTGTTCGGCGCCGCGGTCGTCACGGGTGGCGGTTTCCATCTCCTGCGCTGGCGTACGTGCGGCACCGTGCAACTGCTCGTCCTGGGCGCCGGGGCGGCCCTGCTCGCCAGCCTGGCCGCCGGCGGGTAACCCACCGGGCGCCCGTGGGCTCGGGCGGCCCCGAGGCGGGAACGCGGGCCGAGCGGTCGCCGTCCCCCGGAAGAACCAACCCCCCGGGCGCTCTCCGCCCCCATACGCCGAAGGCCCCCCACCGTTTCCGGTGGGGGGCCTTCGTACTGGTGGGGCTAACAGGATTTGAACCTGTGGCCTCATCCTTATCAGGGATGCGCTCTAACCAACTGAGCTATAGCCCCGCCGCGCTGCTGCGCTGACTTCTGAAGATTAGCGCACGTCGGGGCCAGTCCCAAAATCGATAGCCCGCGGGCTACTCGTCCTCGGCCAGCGTGAGCTCCACGCCGCCCACGAAACCCGCCGACAGGTTGTAGATGAAGGCGCCCAGCGTCGCCAGCGCGGTGGCCAGCACCACGTCGATCACCGCGATGACCGACGTGAAGATGAGGACGCGCGGCAGCGAGAGGAACGACTGCAGATCGAAGCCGTTGCTCTCGTTGGAACCCGTCGCCTCACTGATGGTGCCGCCCACGGTGGAGAAGACGCCCATGGCGTCCATCACCATCCACAGGACCGCGGCCGCGACCACGGTGCAGATGCCGAGCGCGATGGAGAGCAGGAAGCTCACCTTCATCACCGACCAGGGGTCGGCCTTCGACACACGCAGCCGTGCCTTACGGGTACGCGGAGTGGTCCGCGCCCCCGTCCGCGGCAGTCGCACGCCCTGCCCGCCGGTGGCCTGTCGGCCACCCGCCGGCGACTCGTACGCCTGCGGCGGGTGGTAGGGACCCGCCGTCCCTTGCGCGGGCTCCCGCTCGCCGGGCAGTGGCCCGTTCGCGTAGCCCTCGTACTGGGGCTGCGGGCCCCGAGTGTCCGTCACAGTGCCCCCTTGGGAGTCCGTGGCAGGGCCACGGGCACCGTTCGCTCCGTCTCCAGAAGCGGCCGAATCGGCGCCCGTGGCTCCACTCACGCTCTACTCCTCGTGCTCCCCGGTCGAGGGCTCCGTGCCCTCGACAGTGCCCTCGGTCTGAACCTCGACCGATGCCTCGTCCGTACCGTCCGCCTCGGAGGTCCCATCGACCTCTTCCGCCTCACGGCCGGCCTCGGCGTTGCGCGCGATGCCGACGACGGCATCACGCTTGCCCAGATTGATCAGTTGGACGCCCATGGTGTCACGGCCCGTCTCCCTGACTTCATTGACTCGCGTGCGAATCACACCACCGCCGAGGGTGATGGCGAGGATCTCGTCCGTCTCCTCCACCACCAGGGCCCCCACGAGCGACCCGCGGTCCTCCACGATCTTGGCGGCCTTGATGCCGAGGCCGCCACGGCCCTGGACGCGGTACTCGTCGACGGGGGTGCGCTTCGCGTACCCGCCGTCGGTCGCGGTGAAGACGAACGTACCGGGCCTGACCACGTTCATCGAGAGCAGCTCGTCGCCCTCGCGGAAGCTCATCCCCTTGACGCCCGAAGTGGCGCGGCCCATCGGGCGCAGCGCGTCGTCCGTCGCGGTGAACCGGATCGACTGGGCCTTCCTGCTGATCAGCAGCAGGTCGTCCTCGGCCGACACCAGCTCGGCACCGATCAGCTCGTCGTCGCTGCCGTCCGCGGTCTCCCGCAGGTTGATCGCGATGACACCGCCGGAACGGGGCGAGTCGTAGTCCTTGAGCGCCGTCTTCTTCACCAGGCCGCCCTTGGTGGCCAGGATCAGGTAGGGCGCCGCCTCGTAGTCGCGGATCGCGAGGATCTGGGCGATCCGCTCGTCCGGCTGGAAGGCCAGCAGGTTCGCCACGTGCTGGCCGCGCGCGTCCCGGCCGGCGTCGGGGAGCTCGTACGCCTTCGCGCGGTAGACCCGGCCCTTGTTCGTGAAGAACAGCAGCCAGTGGTGGGTCGTCGACACGAAGAAGTGGTCGACGATGTCGTCTTCCTTGAGCTTCGTGCCGCGCACGCCCTTGCCGCCGCGCTTCTGCGAGCGGTAGTCGTCCGTCTTCGTGCGCTTCACATAGCCGCCACGAGAGATCGTGACGACGATGTCCTCCTCCTGGATCAGGTCCTCGATGGACATGTCCCCGTCGAAGGGCACCAGCTTGGAACGCCGGTCGTCGCCGAACTTCTCGACGATCGCGGCGAGTTCCTCACTGACGATCTGGCGCTGCCGCTCGGGCGAGGCCAGGATCGCGTTGTACTCGTTGATCTTCGCCTGGAGCTCGTCGTGCTCGGCGGTGATCTTCTGGTGCTCCAGCGCGGCCAGCCGGCGCAGCTGCATCTCCAGGATCGCGTTCGCCTGGATCTCGTCGATCTCCAGGAGGCCCATCAGGCCCTCACGCGCGATCTCCACGGTCTGGCTGCGCCGGATGAGGGCGATGACCTCGTCGATGGCGTCCAGGGCCTTCAGGAGGCCACGCAGGATGTGCGCCCGCTCCTCCGCCTTGCGCAGCCGGAAGCGGGTGCGCCGGACGATGACCTCGATCTGGTGCGTCACCCAGTGGCGGATGAACGCGTCGATCGAGAGGGTGCGCGGCACCCCGTCGACGAGCGCCAGCATGTTGGCGCCGAAGTTCGTCTGGAGGTCGGTGTGCTTGTACAGGTTGTTCAGCACGACCTTGGCGACCGCGTCGCGCTTGAGCACGACGACCAGGCGCTGACCGGTCCGCGAGGAGGTCTCGTCGCGGACGTCGGCGATCCCGCCGATCTTGCCGTCCTTGACCAGGTCGGCGATCTTCTGCGCGAGGTTGTCCGGGTTGGTCTGGTACGGAAGCTCCGTGACCACCAGGCACTGACGGTTCTGGATCTCCTCGACCGCGACGACCGCGCGCATCGTGATGGAGCCGCGACCGGTGCGGTACGCCTCCTCGATGCCCTTGCGGCCCACGACCAGGGCGCCGGTCGGGAAGTCCGGGCCCTTGATGCGCTCGATCAGCGCGTCCAGGAGCTCCTCGTGCGAGGCCTCCGGGTGCTCCAGGTACCACTGGGCGCCCGCCGCGACCTCGCGGAGGTTGTGCGGCGGGATGTTGGTGGCCATACCGACGGCGATACCGGCGGAGCCGTTGACGAGCAGGTTCGGGAAGCGCGCCGGCAGGACCGTCGGCTCCTGGTTCCGTCCGTCGTAGTTGTCCTGGAAGTCGACGGTCTCCTCGTCGATGTCCCGGACCATCTCCATGGACAGCGGCATCATCTTGCACTCGGTGTACCGCATGGCGGCGGCCGGGTCGTTGCCCGGGGAACCGAAGTTGCCGTTGGAGTCCACCAGCGGCATGCGCATCGACCAGTGCTGCGCGAGGCGCACCAGGGCGTCGTAGATCGAGGAGTCGCCGTGCGGGTGGTACGTACCCATGACGTCACCGACGACGCGGGCGCACTTGTAGAAGCCCTTCTCGGGGCGGTACCCGCCGTCGTACATCGCGTACAGCACCCGGCGGTGGACGGGCTTGAGGCCGTCCCGTACGTCGGGGAGCGCACGCGAGACGATGACGGACATCGCGTAGTCGAGGTAGGAGCGCTGCATCTCCGTCTCGAGCCCCACGGGCTCGACACGCATGCCCACACCGGCCACGACGGGCTGTTCTTCCGGTGTCACAGGGGTGTTCTCGTCGGCCATTGCTGGTCAAAGTCCTTTCGAGCGGCGGCTTGCTTGTACGGCCGACTCAGATGTCGAGGAAGCGGACGTCCTTGGCATTGCGCTGGATGAACGAGCGCCGTGCCTCGACGTCCTCACCCATCAGCACCGAGAAGAGGTCGTCGGCCTGCGCCGCGTCGTCGAGGGTGACCTGGCCGAGCACCCGGTGGTCGATG
Source organism: Streptomyces sp. NBC_01335 (assembly GCF_035953295.1). Classification (GTDB taxonomy): domain Bacteria; phylum Actinomycetota; class Actinomycetes; order Streptomycetales; family Streptomycetaceae; genus Streptomyces. The sequence continues at coordinate 3,975,074 of NZ_CP108370.1, read as the reverse complement.
TCCATCGTGGTGACGCGCAGCTCCTCGGCGTTCATCTCGCCGAGACCCTTGAAGCGCTGGATCGAGTCTTCCTTGATCCGCTTGCCGTTCTGCTTGCCGAGCGCCACCAGGGCGTCCCGCTCGCGGTCCGAGTACGCGTACTCGAAGTCGTCCCGGCCCCACTTGATCTTGTAGAGCGGCGGGCGCGAGAGGTAGACGTGACCGGCCTCGACCAGCGGGCGCATGAAACGGAAGAGGAACGTCAGCAGCAGGGTGTTGATGTGCTGACCGTCGACGTCGGCGTCCGCCATCAGGATGATCTTGTGATAGCGGAGCTTCTCGATGTCGAAGTCCTCGTGCACCCCGGTGCCGAACGCCGAGATCAGCGCCTGGACCTCGGTGTTCTGGAGGATCTTGTCGATCCGGGCCTTCTCGACGTTCAGGATCTTGCCCCGGATCGGCAGGATCGCCTGGTACATCGGGTTACGGCCCGACTTCGCCGAACCACCGGCGGAGTCACCCTCGACGATGAAGATCTCGCACTTGGTGGGGTCGTTCGACTGGCAGTCGGAGAGCTTGCCCGGCAGCGACGCCGACTCCAGCAGACCCTTGCGGCGGGTCAGGTCACGCGCCTTGCGGGCCGCCACACGGGCGGTCGAGGCGGCGATGCCCTTGCGGATGATGTCGGCGGCCTCGTTCGGGTTCCGGTCGAACCAGTCCGTGAGCTGCTCGTGGACGACCTTCTGCACGAAGGTCTTCGCCTCCGTGTTGCCCAGCTTGGTCTTCGTCTGGCCCTCGAACTGCGGCTCGCCCAGCTTCACCGAGATGATCGCGGTCAGACCCTCGCGGACGTCCTCGCCGGTGAGGTTGTCGTCCTTCTCGCGGAGCAGCTTCTTGTCGCGCGCGTACCGGTTGACCAGCGAGGTCAGCGCGGCGCGGAAGCCCTCTTCGTGGGTACCGCCCTCGTGCGTGTGGATCGTGTTCGCGAAGGAGTACACGCCCTCGGTGTACTGCGTGTTCCACTGCATCGCGATCTCGGCCGAGAGGAGGCGGTCCTTGTCCTCGGCCTCGATGTCGATCACCGACTGGTGGATCAGGTCGCCCTTGCGCGAGTTCAGGTACTTCACGAAGTCGACGATGCCGCCCTCGTAGTGGTACGTGACCGTGCGCGCCGGCGGCTCCTCGGCGGTCGCGGTGGCCTCGGCCTCGTCCGCACCCACGGTCGCCTTCGCCGACTCGCGCTCGTCGGTGAGCTTGAGCGTGAGGCCCTTGTTGAGGAACGCCATCTCCTGGAAGCGGCGCGCGAGGGTCTCGAAGGAGTACTCGGTGGTGTCGAAGATGTCACCGTCGGCCCAGAAGCTGACCGAGGTCCCGGTCTCCTCGGTGGCCTCGTGCTTCGCCAGGGGCGCCGTCGGCACACCCAGCTTGTAGTCCTGCGTCCAGCGGTAGCCGTCGGTCTTCACCTCGACGGCGACACGGGTGGACAGGGCGTTGACGACGGAGACGCCGACGCCGTGCAGACCGCCGGAGACGGCGTAACCGCCGCCGCCGAACTTGCCGCCCGCGTGCAGGACCGTCAGCACGACCTCGACGGCGGGCTTGCCCTCGGAGGGCACGATGCCGACCGGGATGCCGCGGCCGTTGTCGACGACCCGGACGCCGCCGTCGGCGAGGATCGTGACGTCGATCGTGTCGGCGTGGCCGGCCAGGGCCTCGTCGACGGAGTTGTCGACGACTTCCTGTACGAGGTGGTGGAGTCCACGCTCACCGGTCGAACCGATGTACATGCCAGGTCGCTTGCGGACCGCGTCCAGTCCTTCGAGGACGGTGATCGCGCTGGCGTCGTACGAGGCGGTGACCTCGCCGTGTTCACCGGCTGTGGACGGGTTGTTCTCGTTGGGGTTGCCGGAATCGGCCACGAAGCGCCCTTTCTGGCACAGCACAGGCCGTTCTCCGGCAGGCGGGAGCGGCTGCGTCGTTCGGCTGGTAATCGACGACACCCGCTCAGTAGCGGGATTGTTCATCAGTCTACCGCTAGCGCCGACCCGAATGGGGGTTTGGCGGTACCTGAGTCCGCATGTGCCGCCCTCAACCAGCGGCTGACGACTCCCCATATTCAGGATGGGGCCCGGAGAGGCTCACGCGGGCATTGAGCGCTTCTGCCTGTCAACCCTCCGCTACGGTGAGGGACACCCGCTCGGCCCTCGGAGGTTTCAACCCCCGCACAACGGCACAAGCCGGAAGCCCCCGAGGTCGCGGCGGTCGCGTGGGCGGTACGGCCCCCGGGCAGCGCGAAAGGCCCGCCGACGGTGCGGCGGGTGAGGTCACTTCTGGGTGGCGGGCCGCGAAAGCCCAGCTCACAGGGGGTGTCGGCGGGGACCGTCCCGCTGATGGATCGCCCTCGGTCAGCCGTACGTGTCGCCGGGACCGGTGGAACCGGGCGCGCGCAGCCGCCCGTGCGAGCGCTGCGGGCCACCGGGCCCCAGCACCTTGATCATGCGGACCGTGCCCTGCCCGAGATCGGCGTTGAGCCGCGCCACCAGCTGGGGCGCGAGCAGCCGCAGCTGCGTCGCCCACGCGGTCGAACTGCACTGAACGGTCAGCACCCGGGCCTCAGGGGCCTCGTCGTACTTCAGCGGCACACAGTGCTTGGCCAGATCCGTGCCCACGATCTGGGGCCAGCGGCCCATCACACCGCCCACCGCGGCGGGCGTCTCCCAGCCGCGCTCCGTGATCAACCGGTTGATCGCCGAACCGAGCGCCAGCGGGTCCCGGCCGTCGGTCCGCGCCCCGGAACGCAGGCCGCCACCGCGTCTGGCCTGTTTACGCTGCTGGGCGGCGGCGCCCCGCGCCGCGGCCTGCTCCTTCGCGGCCCGCAGCGCCACCCGGGCCAGGTCCACCCCGGAGGGCTCGGGCGCCTTGCCGCCGGACGCCTTGCCACCGGCCGTCTCCTTCGCGGCGTCGTCCCCGAAAGCGCCCTGCGCACGGTCTTGGGATTCGCTCACAGCCGGGTCACCTCACCGGCCGCGACCGAGTACCGGGTGCCCGTGAGCACCCCCGGCACGTCGTCGTCGACCGCTGCCGTCACCAGCACCTGCTCGGCCGGTGCCACCAGCTCCGCGAGGCGCTCGCGGCGCCGCGCGTCCAGCTCGGCGAAGACGTCGTCGAGGACCAGCACCGGCTCGTTGCCCTCGGCCCGCAGCAGCTCGTACGAGGCCAGCCGCAGCGCCAGCGCGAACGACCAGGACTCCCCGTGGCTCGCGTACCCCTTCGCGGGCATCCCGCGCAGGCCCAGCAGCAGGTCGTCCCGGTGCGGGCCGACGAGGGTCACCCCCCGCTCGACCTCCTGCTTCCGTACGCCGGCGAGCGCGGCCAGCAGCTGTTCGTACAGCTCCTCACGGGTCCGGCCCGGGTTCTCGCCCACCGAACCGCGGTACTCCAGGCCCACCGGACCGCCGCCCGGGGCGACGTCGCCGTACGCCTTGTCGGTGAGTGGCTGGAGCACGGCGATCAGGTCGAGCCGGTGCGCCAGCAGTTCGGCGCCGACCTGGGCGAGGTGCTGGTCCCAGATGTCGAGCGTCGACATGTCCATGGAACGGCCGCCGTGGCGGCGGGCCATCGCGGCGGACTTCAGCAAGGTGTTGCGCTGCTTGAGCACCCGGTCGTAGTCGGACCGGACCCCGGCCATCCGAGGGGAGCGGGCGGTGACCAGCTCGTCGAGGAAGCGCCGCCGCTCACCCGGATCTCCCTTGACCAGGGCCAGATCCTCGGGGGCGAACAGCACGGTCCGCAGGATGCCCACCACGTCCCGCGGTCTGACCTGCGAGGACCGGTTGATGCGCGCGCGGTTGGCGCGCCCGGGGTTGAGCTCCAGCTCGATCAGCTGGGAGCGCTCGCCCTGGGTCACCGCGGCCCTGACGACGGCCCGCTCGGCACCCATCCGCACCAGCGGGGCGTCCGAGGAGACACGGTGACTGCCGAGCGTGGCGAGATAGCCGACCGCCTCGACGAGGTTGGTCTTGCCCTGCCCGTTGGCCCCCACGAACACGGTGACGCCCGGGTCGAGAGGTACCTCGACCCGGGCGTACGAGCGGAAGTCGGCCAGCGAGAGATGCGTGACGTGCATGGTCGCGGGCCTTCCGTCCGTCCTGCTGTGCGTGCGTACTACTTCTTGTTCTCCACCGCGTGGCCACCGAACTGGTTGCGCAGCGCGGCGATCATCTTCATCTGCGGCGAGTCGTCCTGGCGCGAGGCGAAGCGCGCGAAGAGCGACGCGGTGATCGCGGGCAGCGGCACCGAGTTGTCGATCGCGGCCTCGACCGTCCAGCGGCCCTCGCCCGAGTCGGCGGCGTAGCCGCGCAGGCCGTCGAGGTGCTCGTCGTCGTCCAGGGCGTTGACCGCGAGGTCGAGCAGCCAGGAACGGATGACGGTGCCTTCCTGCCAGGAGCGGAAGACCTCGCGCACGTCGGTGACGGAGTCGACCTTCTCCAGGAGCTCCCAGCCCTCGGCGTAGGCCTGCATCATGGCGTACTCGATGCCGTTGTGGACCATCTTCGCGAAGTGGCCGGCGCCGACCTTGCCCGCGTGGACGGAGCCGAACTCGCCCTCCGGCTTCAGCGCGTCGAAGATGGGCTGCACCTTCTCGACGTCCTCGGGCTTGCCGCCGTACATCAGGGCGTAGCCGTTCTCCAGGCCCCAGACACCGCCGGAGACGCCGCAGTCGACGAAGCCGATGCCCTTGATTCCCAGCTCGACGGCGTGCTTCTCGTCGTCGGTCCAGCGGCTGTTCCCGCCGTCGACGACGATGTCGCCGGGCTGGAGCAGCTCCGCCAGCTCGTCGATGGTGGACTGGGTGGCGGCGCCGGCCGGGACCATGACCCAGACGACACGCGGGCCCTTCAGCTTGCCCACAAGCTCTTCGAGGCTGTGGACATCGGCGACGTCCGGGTTCCGGTCGTAACCGATGACGGTGTGGCCTGCGCGGCGGATGCGCTCGCGCATGTTGCCGCCCATCTTGCCGAGGCCGACGAGACCGAGCTCCATCAGAGATTCCTTAAGCGTTGTGCCGATACGTTCCCATGTCCGAGCCTACGCCCGGCACCGGAACACGGAGCGGCGGGCAAGCTCAGCGCCGAGCCTGCCCGCCGGATCCCTGGTCGTGGGTACGGGTACCGATCAGCGTCAGCCGGAGAGGCGGACCGGCATGATCAGGTACTTGTACGCGTCGTTCGCCTCCGCGTCGACGGCCGGACGGCCGCTGAGCAGGGCGGGCTTCGTGGACGTGGTGAACGAGAGCTGGGCGACCGGGGAGTCGATGGCGCTCAGCCCGTCCAGCAGGAACGTCGGGTTGAAGGCGATCGAGATGTCGTCGCCCTCCAGCACCGCGTCGACCCGCTCCACAGCCTGTGCGTCGTCCGAGGAGCCGGCCTCCAGGATGAGCACACCCTGCTCGAAGCTGAGCCGCACCGGGGTGTTCCGCTCGGCGACGAGGGCCACACGCTTGACGGCCTCGACGAACGGGGCGGTCTCGATCACGGCGATGGAGTTGAACTCGGTCGGGAAGAGCGTGCGGTACTTCGGCAGGTCGCCTTCGAGCAACCGGGTGGTCGTACGGCGGCCGGCGCCCTCGAAACCGATCAGGCCCTCGCCCGCACCGGCACCGGAGAGCGCCAGGGTGACCGTGTCGCCGCTGGTGAGCGCCTTGGCGGTGTCCAGGAGCGTCTTGGCGGGCACCAGGGCCACGGCGGAGGCGTCCGGGTTCTCCGGCTTCCACTGGAACTCGCGGACGGCGAAGCGGTACCGGTCGGTCGAGGCCAGCGTGACGGTCTCGCCCTCGATCTCGATGCGCACACCGGTGAGCACCGGGAGGGTGTCGTCGCGGCCGGCGGCGATGGCGACCTGGGCGGCGGCCGAGGCGAAGACCTCGCCGGGCACCGTGCCGGTCGCGGTCGGCATCTGCGGCAGCGCCGGGTACTCCTCCACAGGCAGGGTGTGGAGGGTGAAGCGCGACGAGCCACAGACCACGGTGGCGCGCACACCGTCGGTGGAGATCTCCACCGGGCGGTTGGGCAGGGCGCGGCAGATGTCGGCGAGCAGGCGGCCGGAGACCAGGACCGTGCCGTCCTCCTCGATCTCCGCGTCGACGGAGACCTTCGCCGAGACCTCGTAGTCGAAGCTGGAGAAGCTGAGGGCACCGTCCTCGGCCTTCAGCAGAAGGCCCGCGAGGACGGGCGCCGGCGGACGGGCCGGGAGGCTGCGGGCCACCCAGGCCACCGCCTCCGCGAGTACATCGCGCTCCACCCGGATCTTCACCGGAACCGCCTCCTGCTGTTGCTCGCTCGCCCTGCTGGCCTTCGTCGTCGATCGGGGTCCGTCGGCCGGGGGGCCGGGGAGGACGCCGGGGTCCAGTCTGACGTACGGCACCGACACTCGTCGCTGCTCGGGGTCAAGTCGCCCGAGGCGGTCCGAGAGCCCAGCGGGCCAAGTTGTGCACAGCCCCCACTTCGAAGCTGATTCCTGGCTAACTCTGGGAGGTAGTAGTAGTAGGCCCTGTGGAAACCGTGGATAACGTCGTTTGCGCAGGTCAGAGCCGATTTTTTGTCCACCGAGCCTGTGGGCGCAGTCCGTGGATAACCAGGCACTTCTGTGGACACACGAAAGTTCTGCACACCCGATGCACAGGACAGGGGTACTTCTCCCCAGGGCCGTCCCCAGCTTTACCCCGGTTCCCCACAGCCCAATCGACCACCTCGGTGTGACGCCTTTCACTCTCAGCAGTGAGGAGGGGTGTCGTGTTGCCGAACAGTGGACAGAGGTGTGGAGAAGAGGGTTCCTCCTGGGGACAAGAGAGCTGATCCTGTGAGTTGCCGGTGGACAACCCAGAGGGCTCGCTGTGGACAGATTCTTTATCCACAGGCTGTGGATCACGGTTGACCACAAATCCCCAGGCAGTTGACCTGGCCTGATGGAGTATCGGCAGCAGGCCCTGTGGACGCAATCTGGACAACTTCCGGGTCCCCAGGCTGTGGAGAGAAGAAATCCGGCACATCTGTGGAGAAGCACCGTGTCCGCTCTTCTGTGACCTTCTGTTCGAACAGCGACAAGCCCCGCGTGCGGCCCGGAACGAGGGCTCCGCGTGCCGTCGAGGCCCGTAAACGCCCCGGAAACGCACCCGGAGACGCCTCGTGAGCTCTCCTCCTGGGGCGTTTCCACGAGCTGCCGAAGCGTTCCAGGGGCTGCCCGGAGCGTTTCCACGAGCTTCCGGGGCGCTTCCACGAGCCCTTGGAGGGAGGAGGAGAGGGCGCCCGGAAGGTCGCCGGCGGCGGGGCACGGACGCTCGGGCGGAGTCCCGGGAGCTCTTCGAAGGAGTCGCGGGAGCTCTTCGGAAGGTTCGCGGGAACCGCCCGGGGAACGTCCCGAAACCGCCCCGCAGGCGTCCCGGGTACGACGGAAGGCGCCCCGCCGGACCGTGAAGAGGTCTGGCGGGGCGCCTGGTTGTCCACTCCCTGTGGGCGGAGTACGCCGGGCCGGGCGCCCGTGCGCTGCGCGCTCGCCGAACGGGACCGGCGGGTGTCAGCCGTTCTTGATGCGGTTGGTGAGCTCGGTGACCTGGTTGTAGATGGAGCGGCGCTCCGCCATCAGCGCGCGGATCTTGCGGTCCGCGTGCATGACCGTGGTGTGGTCGCGGCCGCCGAACTGCGCGCCGATCTTCGGCAGCGAGAGATCCGTCAGCTCACGGCAGAGGTACATGGCGATCTGCCGGGCCGTCACCAGCACGCGGCTGCGCGACGAGCCGCAGAGGTCCTCGACCGTCAGCCCGAAGTAGTCGGCGGTGGCCGCCATGATCGCGGGCGCGGTGATCTCCGGAGCGGAGTCCTCGCCGCCGGGGATCAGGTCCTTCAGCACGATCTCCGTCAGGCCGAGGTCCACCGGCTGCCGGTTCAGGCTCGCGAACGCCGTCACCCGGATCAGTGCGCCCTCCAGCTCACGGATGTTCCGAGAGATCCGGGACGCGATGAACTCCAGCACCTCCGGCGGGGCGTTCAGCTGCTCCTGCACCGCCTTCTTGCGCAGGATCGCGATCCGCGTCTCCAGTTCGGGCGGCTGCACATCGGTGGTGAGGCCCCACTCGAACCGGTTCCGCAGCCGGTCCTCCAGCGTCACCAGCTGCTTGGGCGGCCGGTCCGAGGAGAGCACGATCTGCTTGTTCGCGTTGTGCAGGGTGTTGAAGGTGTGGAAGAACTCCTCCTGCGTCGACTCCTTGCTCGCCAGGAACTGGATGTCGTCGACGAGCAGGATGTCCACGTCGCGGTAGCGCTTGCGGAAGGTGTCGCCCTTGCCGTCGCGGATCGAGTTGATGAACTCGTTGGTGAACTCCTCGGAGCTCACGTACCGCACCCGGGTCCCCGGGTAGAGGCTCCGCGCGTAGTGCCCGATGGCGTGCAGCAGGTGGGTCTTGCCGAGCCCGGACTCCCCGTAGATGAAGAGCGGGTTGTACGCCTTCGCCGGCGCCTCGGCCACCGCCACCGCCGCCGCGTGCGCGAACCGGTTGGACGCGCCGATGACGAAGGTGTCGAAGAGGTACTTGGGGTTCAGCCGCGCATGCGGCTCGCCCGGACCGGGCGCGGGGGACGGCTGCGAACCCGGACCCGGCATCCCGCCGCCGGCCCGGCCCGGGCGGTGCTGCTGGTCCTGGAGGTCGTGCCGCTCGGGCCGCTGCGACTCGTACCCCTGACGCTCCGGAGGCTGCGGCCGGTAGTCGTGCGAGGGCTGCTGCGGACGTCCGGTGCCGTACGGCTCGCGCCACTGGTCGGCCTGCTGCTCGCGGTCCTGGTAGCCGCCGTGCCGCGGCTGCTGCCAGGAGAGGTCCTCCTGGGTACGCGGCCAGGCGCCCGGCTCGGGACGCTGCTGGTACTCCGGATACGCGGGGCGGGCGGTCGGCATCCCGTCGTCCTGCGGACGGTGACCGTACGGGTCGTAGGGGTCGCCGTGCTGCTGCTCGTCGTGCGGCGGGTTCGGGTACCGGTGGTTCTGCCGACCCTGCTGGCTCTGGTGCAGCGGCGGCGCCGGGGGAGTCGGCGGCTCACCCGCCGAATCGTCGACCGTGATCGCGATCCGGATCGTCCGGCCGCACTCGCGGGTCAGCGTCTCACTGATGAGCGGCGCGAGCCGGCCCTCCAGGACCCGCTTGCCCCACTCGTTCGGTACGGCGAGCAGCGCGGTGTCCGCGACCAGCGCGAGCGGCTGGCAGCGCTCGATCCACTGCTTGTCCTTCGGCTCGATGCCCTGCTGGCCCTCACCGAGGAGATGTTCCAGCACGCGTGGCCACACTGCGGCAAGATCGGCAGGTACGTCAGCCACAAGGCACGCTCTCTCGCATGTCCCACGAAAATGTGTTTCCCGGGACGGAATGGGTCGGGTCGGGTCGGGCCCGGCAGGGGGGAACGAAAGGAAACCGGAGTTCAGCCACGGTAGTCACGGCGACCCGCCCGGTTCAAGTTGTTGTCCACAGCCTGTGCATAGCGGGGGGTCACTCGTGGTGAGTTTGACCGGATGGCGTAGCCGCGCGTACCGTGACCAGGTCGAGTTGTCGATGGCTGCTGCCGCCTGCCTCCGATGGGCAAAGATCACGATCTGTGATTGTGAAGCGGTGCACTAAGGCGTTTACGCGAGTTCCTCGTGGGCGCACGGTGACAGCCAGGCGATGTCCCGCCATCACCCGATTTATTCTGGAGCCCCCGAGTGAGCAAGCGCACCTTCCAGCCGAACAACCGTCGTCGCGCCAAGACCCACGGCTTCCGGCTGCGTATGCGTACCCGTGCCGGCCGCGCGATTCTCGCGAACCGCCGTGGCAAGGGTCGCAGCAGCCTGTCCGCCTGATCATCCACAGGTCATGACGTGCTGCCTACCGAGAATCGGCTGAGGCGGCGCGAGGACTTCGCGACCGCGGTACGACGAGGACGCAGGGCTGGTCGCCCTCTGCTCGTCGTCCATCTACGCAGCGGTACTACGGACCCGCACGTGTCGGGGGAGACCCCTCCCCCACCGCGTGCGGGTTTCGTCGTCAGCAAAGCCGTGGGTGGTGCGGTCGTCCGCACCGCTGTGAAGCGGCGGCTTCGCCACCTGGTTCGAGACCGGCTGGCTCAGCTGCCCCCCGGTAGCCTGGTTGTGGTGCGCGCGTTGCCCGGTTCGGGTGACGCCGACCACGCTCAGCTGACCCGAGACCTGGACGCCGCCCTCGCGCGGCTGCTGGGAGGGGGCGCGCGATGAAGTACCCGCTGCTGGCTCTCATCAAGCTGTACCAGTGGACGATCAGCCCACTGCTGGGCCCTGTCTGCCGCTACTACCCGTCGTGCTCGCACTACGGGTTCACGGCGATAGACCGGCACGGGGCGATCAAGGGGACAGCGCTGACCGCCTGGCGCATTCTGCGATGCAATCCGTGGTCGCCGGGCGGTGTGGACCATGTCCCGCCGCGCAAGCGTCCGCGCTGGCACGAACTGCTGCGCAACGCGCTGCGCGGTGACAAGGGCGGGGACTCCGCCACTGATGTGCCCCCCGGGGACGTGACGACTGCGACAACCGCGGCAGCCGTGACGCCGGGTCCGGCCACAGAGACCTCGCCCAAAGCTCAAGGAGCCTGATTAGTGGACACGATTGCCAGTCTGTTCAGCTTTATCACCACACCCGTCTCATGGGTGATCGTCCAGTTCCACAAGGTGTACGGGGCGATCTTCGGTGCAGACACGGGCTGGGCCTGGGGCCTGTCCATCGTGTCCCTCGTGATCCTGATCCGCATCTGCCTGGTCCCGCTCTTCGTGAAGCAGATCAAGTCGACGCGGAACATGCAGGTGCTCCAGCCGAAGATGAAGGCGATCCAGGAGCGCTACAAGAACGACAAGCAGCGTCAGTCCGAAGAGATGATGAAGCTGTACAAGGAGACGGGTACCAACCCGCTCTCCTCGTGCCTTCCGATCCTGGCGCAGTCCCCGTTCTTCTTCGCCCTCTACCACGTGCTCGCGGCCATCGCCAACGGCAAGACGATCGGCGTCATCGACCAGCCGCTGCTCGACAGCGCGCGGCAGGCCCACATCGTCGGTGCCCCGCTCGCGGCGAAGTTCATGAACAGCTCGGCCGAGGTGCAGGCGCTCGGCGCCTCGCTCGTCGACGTCCGGGTCGTCACCGCGGTGATGATCATCATGATGTCCGCCTCGCAGTTCTTCACCCAGCGCCAGCTGATGACGAAGAACGTCGACCTCTCGGTGAAGACCCCGTACATGCAGCAGCAGAAGATGCTGATGTACGTCTTCCCGCTGATCTTCGCCGTGATGGGCATCAACTTCCCCGTCGGTGTCCTCGTCTACTGGCTGACCACCAACGTCTGGACCATGGGTCAGCAGATGTACGTGATCAACCAGAACCCGACGCCGGGCAGCAAGGCCCAGGACCAGTACCTCGGACGCCTGCTGAAGAGCGTTACCCAGCACGGCGAGGTGCGCGGCCGGACGCGTCGCAACACCGTCAAGCGCATCTTCGCCAAGGGCACCGAGCGCAACGACATCGAGCGCAAGTTCATCAACGGACTCTCCAAGCTGGGCCTCGCCGCCCAGGAGGACGGGACCGTGGCGAAGAGCGAGTCGTCCGTCGCCGAGGCCGAAGGCGCCACCGCGCGCCGGCACCAGCCCAAGCGGCAGACCAAGGCGCAGAGGACCGCCACCGTCGGTCAGACCGAGGCGGCCAAGGAGCCGGACTCCGGTGAGACCTCGGAGGCCAAGACCTCGCTCCAGAAGCAGGACGACAAGTCGAAGCCGGCGGGCAAGCCCGCGTCGGGCTCCTCACGCCAAGCCAAGTCCGGACCGCGCAAGGGCCCGCAGCGGCCCAAGCACCCGTCCAAGAAGTAAGGGAGTCCATCCGTGTCGGAAGGCACCATCTCCACGGCCGCTGAGGGCAGCGACACCTTGACCCGCCTTGAGCAGGAAGGCGAGATCGCGGCCGACTACCTTGAGGGTCTCCTCGACATCGCCGATCTCGACGGCGACATCGACATGGACGTCGAGGCGGACCGGGCCGCGGTCTCGATCATCAGTGAGTCGGCGCGCGAACTCCAGAAGCTGGTGGGCCGCGACGGTGAGGTGCTGGAGGCGCTCCAGGAGCTGACCCGGCTCGCGGTGCACCGGGAGACCGGTGACCGCAGCCGCCTGATGCTGGACATCGCGGGCTTCCGCGCCAAGAAGCGCGAGGTCCTGGCGGCGCTCGGCGCGAAGGCCGCGGACGAGGTCAAGAGCTCCGGTGAGCCGGTGCGGCTGGAGCCGATGACGCCGTTCGAGCGCAAGGTCGTGCACGACGCGATCGCGGCGGCCGGCCTGCGGAGCGAGTCCGAGGGCGAGGAGCCGCAGCGCTTCGTCGTCGTCCTTCCGGCCTGACCGGAACGCGTTCTGTCGGCCCCGTCTGTTCGCAGGCGGGGCCGATCTTTGTCAGCCTGATAGTCAGCCATCCACAGTGCGGTAGTGCGGTAGGGAAGGACGGTCCCCGTGACGGAGGAAGCAGCGCTCCCTCAGGCACCTGAGGCGGCCCAGGCGGTTTTCGGTGAGTTCTTCCCGGAGGCCGTCCGGTACGCGGAGCTGCTCGCGGACGCGGGTGTCAAGCGTGGGCTGATCGGTCCTCGCGAGGTCCCACGTCTGTGGGAGCGGCACCTGCTGAACTGCGCCGTGCTCTCCGAGGTGGTCCCCCGGGACGTCACGGTCTGCGATGTGGGCTCCGGGGCTGGGCTGCCGGGAATCCCGCTGGCCCTGGTGCGTCCGGACCTGAAGATCACGCTGCTGGAACCGTTGCTCCGGAGGACGAACTTCCTCCAGGAGGTCGTGGAACTGCTCGGCCTCGATCATGTGACGGTCGTTCGGGGCCGTGCCGAAGAGGTGCTGGGGAAGCTTCAGCCGGTCCACGTCGTCACCGCACGGGCGGTCGCACCGCTGGACCGCCTCGCCGGCTGGGGCGTACCGCTGCTGCGGCCGTACGGCGAGATGCTGGCGCTCAAGGGCGACACCGCCGAAGAGGAGATCAACGGTGCGCGCGCCGCGCTGAGCAAGCTGGGCGTGGTGGAGACCGAGGTGCTGCACGCCGGGGCCGGTGTGGTCGACCCCACGACGACGGTGGTCCGGGTGGTCGTGGGCGAGAGCCCGGGCGGTGTGAGGTTCGCCGCAAAGAGGGCCAAGGCCGCCCGGGTGGGACGGACACGCCGCCGACGCTGAATCGTGCGTCTCGTCCGTTACGGGGGTCGCGGCCGACGAGAAACCTCGGCAGGTTTCGGTCTGTCGGCTTCTGGAGCGATGCTCCACCGAAGTAGCCCTGGGCTCACCACGCGGAGTGTCGGTGCTGGGTAGTTGCCCCACAGAGGCATCGTGTTTCACGTGAAACGTCGCTCTCTGTTGCAGGGAATCATCGGCCGTGGCCGTGCGGCTGCCACGCCGCGGGACCGCAACCCCGAACGAGCTACCAAGTTGTCCACATCGGTGGAGCCATCCACAGAACAGCGGGCCTCGCTGGTTCACAACCCCGAAAGCATGGCAGGCTCTGTTCATTGCGAGCCTGAAGTCGAGGAGAGTGAATCCTTGCGGTCCGACGCCAACATCGCGGGACCGATGACCGATCCGGTCCCCGGTCCCCGAACCGAATCCCTGGCGGACGGTGTTTCACGTGAAACACCGCCGCCGATGGATGACACACCTATTGGCCGGGCGGCCCAGCTGGCGGTGGAGGCCCTGGGCCGTGCCGGCGAGGGTCTGCCACGCCCCGACCGGACGCGCGTCATGGTGGTCGCCAACCAGAAGGGCGGTGTGGGCAAGACGACGTCGACCGTCAATCTTGCCGCCTCACTCGCTCTGCACGGCGCCCGCGTCCTGGTGATCGACCTCGATCCGCAGGGAAACGCCTCGACGGCTCTGGGGATCGACCACCACGCCGAGGTCCCCTCGGTCTACGACGTCCTGGTGGAGAGCATGCCGCTCTCCGAAGTCGTGCAGCCTGTCCCGGACGTCGAAGGTCTCTTCTGCGCCCCCGCCACCATCGACCTCGCCGGTGCGGAGATCGAGCTGGTCTCCCTGGTGGCACGCGAGAGCCGACTCCAGCGCGCCATTCAGGCGTACGAGCAGCCGCTCGACTACATCCTCATCGACTGCCCTCCCTCCCTGGGCCTGCTGACGGTCAATGCGATGGTCGCCGGGGCCGAGGTGCTGATCCCCATTCAGTGCGAGTACTACGCACTGGAGGGACTGGGGCAGTTGCTGCGGAACGTCGAACTGGTGCGTGGTCACCTCAACCCAGACCTCCATGTGTCCACGATCCTGCTCACCATGTACGACGGCAGGACTCGCCTCGCTTCCCAGGTCGCGGAGGAGGTGCGCAGCCACTTCGGCAAGGAGGTGCTGCGGACGAGTATTCCGAGGTCCGTACGTATCTCGGAGGCTCCCAGCTACGGACAGACCGTGCTGACGTACGATCCGGGGTCGAGCGGGTCGCTGTCGTATCTCGAAGCGGCGCGTGAGATCGCGCTGCGGGGCGTCGGAGTGCGGTACGAGCCCCAGCCCGCCCACGTGGGCAGTCAGAGCACCCAGCGGAGCATTTCGGAGGGCATCCAGTGAGTGACCGTCGTCGAGGGCTGGGACGTGGCCTCGCTGCGCTGATCCCGGCAGCTCCCACGGAGAAGCAGGTGGCACCCCAGGGTCCCGGCCAGGTGCTGGCCGCCGAGCGGGGAGTGCCGGCTGCGAAGCTGTCCGCTCTTGCGAACGGGCCTCTGGTGCCCGAGCCGAAGTCGCCCGAACCGCCGGTGGAGCAGTCGGAGCCTGGCCCGGTCGGCGCGTACTTCGCCGAACTGCTGCCGGAGTTGATCCGCCCCAACCCTCAGCAGCCGCGCGAGGTGTTCGACGAGGAGGCGCTCAGCGAGCTGGTCACCTCGATCAAGGAGGTGGGTCTCCTCCAGCCCGTCGTGGTGCGCCAGGTGGGGGCAGACCAGTACGAGCTCATCATGGGTGAGCGGCGCCTGCGGGCCAGCCGGGAGGCGGGCCTGGAGCGGATTCCCGCGATCGTCCGGGAGACCGATGACGACAAGCTTCTGCTGGACGCGCTCCTGGAGAACCTGCACCGGGCTCAGCTCAACCCGCTGGAGGAGGCTGCCGCCTATTCCCAGCTGCTGAAGGAGTTCAACTGCACCCAGGAGCAGCTGGCCGACCGGATCGGGCGCTCGCGACCCCAGGTCTCGAACACGCTGCGTCTGCTGCGTCTGCCGCTCTCCGTGCGGAGCAGGGTGGCTGCCGGAGTTCTCTCGGCAGGCCATGCGCGCGCGCTGCTCTCGCTGGAAGACCCCCAGGAGCAGGAGGATCTCTCCCGTCGCATCGTGCGTGAAGGGCTCTCGGTGCGTTCGACCGAGGAGATCGTCAAGGTCATGGAGTCGAGCAGCACCCGCTCCACCAAGCCCAAGGGGCCGAGGGCGGGAAGTCTGGTCTCACCCGCGCTGAGTGACCTGGCGTCACGGCTCTCGGACCGGTTCGAGACCCGGGTGAAGGTGGACCTCGGTCAGAAGAAGGGGAAGATCGTCGTCGAGTTCGCCTCGATGGAGGATCTCAACCGCATTCTCGGCAGCCTCGCGCCGGGTGAGGGACGGGTGCTGGAGAGCGGCACCACCGCGAAGCCGGCCGAGGACGAAGCGGCGGACTGACGGTTTCGGTAGCGCGTGAAGGACGGGTCCTGTTCCGGCAGCGGAACAGGACCCGTCCTTTGCTCGTTCCCGGGTAGGCGCCTTCTGCCCGCGTCGATACGATGCGATCTGGTAGGGCGTATCTCCCGGGATCCAAGGAAGTGAGGGATCGCCTTCATGGGGCGTCGGCTCGTACCGCTCACCCTGGACAACCTTCCGGATCTTCCCCAGCGCTGTCGTTCCTGTGTGTTCTGGGAGTTGGACCCCGTCAGGGCGGAAGCCGCGATCAAGGCGGGCGAGTCGGAGACGGCGAAGGAATCCTGGCTCTCCGCCGTTCTCCTGGAGTGGGGCTCCTGCGGGCGTCTGGTCCACGTCGACGAGGTGCCGGTGGGCTATGTGCTCTACGCCCCGCCGGCCTACGTACCGCGCTCCATCGCCTTTCCCACCAGTCCGGTCTCACCTGACGCCGTGCAGTTGATCACCGGGTGGATCGACCCCGCCTACCAGCGACAGGGGCTCGGAAGGGTCATGGTGCAGACGGTGGCGAAGGACCTGCTCCAACGGGGCTTCAAGGCGATCGAAGCCTTCGGTGAAGCGCGATGGACGGAACCCGCGTGTCTGCTCCCGGCGGATCACCTCCTGGCAGTGGGCTTCAAGACGGTCAGGCCTCATCCCGTCCATCCGCGTCTGCGACTGGATCTGCGGACGACGCTCTCCTGGCGGGAAGACGTCGAGCTGGCGTTGGACCGGCTGCTGGGAGTGGTGCAGAAGGAACCCGTGCTCCGGCCGCTCTAGGCCGTGTTGTGAAGGTAGCGTCGTCCGACAGCGGGGCTTTCACAGCACGGCCTCATACGGTCGAGGGCTGGAGAGAGCTCATCAGGACTTAGCGTCAGAGACCTGGCACCGGTACGGCGAGGAACGGGCACAGCAGAACGGGTCGGCCTCTGGGTGAGGCCGACCCGTTTCACGTGAAACATGCTCCGTGCGTACCGCGGGGTGCGCGCACGGCGCGGGTGCTGCTTACTTCGCGACGATGAAGTCTTCGAGGTCGCGGATGATCGCGGCCTTGGGCTTGGCGCCGACGATGGTCTTGGCGACCTCGCCACCCTGGTAGACGTTGAGCGTCGGAATGGACATCACGCCGTACTTCGCGGCGGTTTCCGGGTTCTCGTCGATGTTGAGCTTCACGATCTCGATCTCGTCGTGCTCAGCCGCGATGGCCTCCAGGGAGGGGGCGATCTGGCGGCACGGGCCGCACCAAGCGGCCCAGAAGTCCACGAGAACGGGCTTGCCGCTCTTGAGGACCTCTTCCTCGAAAGTAGCGTCGGTAACGTTCTTCAGCGCGCCGGCCACGGCGGCCTCCTTAACTACAGGGTGGGGGTGTGGGTGGAGCAGTTCAGACGGCCGGGGTCTTCTCCGGCTCGGCGAGCTTCTCGTCCGCCAGGGCGGCCAGGAAGCGTTCGGCGTCGAGAGCGGCCGAGCAACCGGTGCCTGCCGCGGTGATGGCCTGACGGTAGGTGTGGTCGACGACGTCGCCGGCACCGAAGACGCCCGTGAGGTTGGTACGGGTCGAGGGGGCCTGGACCTTGAGGTAGCCCTCCTCGTCGAGGTCGAGCTGACCCTTGAAAAGCTCGGTCCGCGGGTCGTGGCCGACAGCGATGAAGAGGCCGGTGACCGCCAGCTCGGAGGTCTCGCCGGTCTTGGTGTTGCGCAGGGTCAGACCGGAGAGCTTCTGCTCACCGTGAACCCCGGCGACCTCGCTGTCCCAGGCGAAATTGATCTTCGGGTCGGCGAAGGCGCGCTCCTGCATCGCCTTGGAAGCGCGGAGCGTGTCACGGCGGTGGACGATGGTGACCGACTTCGCGAAGCGGGAAAGGAAGGTCGCCTCCTCCATGGCGGTGTCGCCGCCACCGATCACCGCGATGTCCTGGTCCTTGAAGAAGAACCCGTCGCAGGTGGCGCACCACGAGACGCCGCGCCCGGAGAGGGCGTCCTCGTTCGGCAGACCGAGCTTCCGGTGCTGGGACCCGGTGGTCACGATGACGGCCTTGGCGCGGTGGACCGTACCCGCCGTGTCCGTAACCGTCTTGATCTCACCGGTCAGATCCACGGCGACGACGTCGTCCGGAACCAGCTCCGCGCCGAAGCGCTCGGCCTGGGCGCGCATGTTGTCCATGAGATCGGGACCCATGATGCCGTCCTGGAACCCGGGGAAGTTCTCCACGTCGGTGGTGTTCATCAGCGCACCACCGGCGGTGACGGCACCCTCGAAGACCAGGGGCTTCAGCGAGGCGCGAGCGGTGTACAGGGCGGCCGTGTATCCAGCCGGCCCGGAGCCGATGATGATCACATTACGGACGTCGCTCACGGGTGTCTTCCTCGTCTCTGCGGTCTGCCTGCTTGTCTGAGGGGGTCGGTTCAACGACTCTCACCCCACCCAACGGATCCTACGGGGCGCGCATTCCCGATCCTTCCCGCGTGGCGTGGGGCACATCGGGGTCAGGCACGGGGGTAGGCGTGGGTGAACAGAACGGTGCCCGTGTCCGAGGGATCGGCGGCGGTGCATCCGGCGTCGACGAGGTAGGCGGTGACCAGGGAACCGTCCGTGGGGTGCGGCAGTACCACGAGGTAGGTATCGGTCCCCCGGTAGATCCCGGTCTCCACCGCGAGGGCGGAAGCGGTACGGCCGAGCGCCCGCTGGACGCAGGCGGGTACGGACGGCGCTTGCAGTGGACGGTCGACCGTGGGCGTCCCGGAGGGGCCTGCTTCCTGGGGCGTGCCCTTGGCGCCCTCGGTGCGCTGGAGCGCGGAAGCGCTGCCCAGCAGGCCGCGCACCTGATCCGCGAGCGTGGCCGTGGTGAACTCGACGGCGGACGAGGCGGCTGCGTCCGCGCCGCCCTCCGGGGGCGCGGACGCAGCCATGGACCCGGAGCCCGCCTTGTCGGACGAAGCTCCGGTCGTCGTAGCTGCTGTCTGGAACACGAGGGCGCCCATGCCCAGAATCGCGGCGCCGAACACGGTCCCGAGGACGACGCGACGGCGCCGAGGGAAACGGCCCCGGCCGGGGCCTGTGGAGGTGCTCGACGGATGGGCGGTGGAACGGGACATCGGTGCCCCGGGCTTCGGCGGTGTTCCGGCAGGCGCGCCCGGGGCATGCTCGGCGATGTGCTCCGCGGTGGGCGTTGTCGGCCGCTCCGCGGTCTGCGATGCCGTTTCACGTGAAACATCGGTGCTCGCCGAGGGGGAGGCCGAGGGGGTGCGGGAGCCGAGAAGCGTCTCGGCGGCTAGCGCCGCGTCGATGCGGTCGGCGATGTCGGCCGATACGGGGGAAGGCTCCGGCAGCGAGCCGAGCAGAGAGCGGATCTCCTCCAGGGAAGAGTGCACGTCTTCGCAGAGCGCGCAGGTGAGGAGGTGACGCCGGATCTCCGTGGCCCGGGCGACGGGGAGGATGTCTTCAGCGAAGTCGGAGATCTCGGTGACGTCCGGGTGCTGAGTGGTATCGGTCGTGGATGTCATGAGTGTCCGCCTCCGCCCTGCGCTGCGGCAGGATCATGCGCTCCTGCGTTCCTCGGCGCTGACGGCCGTGGGACGAATGGATCTTCTGATCGGTTCCGTTCGGAACCTGGCGGCTCCTTGCTCGTCAGCGGTGGGTCATCCGTGTCACGCCCGCGCAGATGATTCAGCAGCGGCAGGAGGCGGGCCCGTCCCCGGGCACAGCGACTTTTCACCGTGCCGGTCGGCACGTCGAGAATCGCGGCCGCCTCCGCGACGGGATACCCCTGCATGTCCACGAGGACCAACGCGGCGCGCTGCTCGGGAGGGAGCGTCGCGAGCGCGGCCAGCAGCTCGCGGTGCAGATCCCGACGCTCGGCGGGTGCCTCGGCCGACTCGTGCGGCTCCAGCAACTGATCGAGGCGCTCGGCGGTGTCCACCGGTGAGGTCCTGCGGGAGGCGGCCTTGCGTGCCCGGTCGAGGCAGGCGTTCACGGTGATCCGGTGCAGCCAGGTGGTGACGGCGGACTGCCCCCGGAAGGTGTGGGCGGCGCGGAAGGCGGAGACGAGGGCGTCCTGGACCGCGTCCGCCGCTTCCTCCCGGTCACCGAGCGTCCGCAGCGCCACGGCCCACAGACGGTCCCGGTGGCGCCGCACCAGCTCACCGAAGGCTTCCGGTACGCCTGCCACGTGCTGTGCCAGCAGTTCCTGGTCACTGGTGTCGGCGAATCTGGCGTCGTCCAACGGTGAGCTCCCCCGCCCCTTGCGTCCGTCAGCTGGTGACCTTGATCTCGGAGACCTTGCCCCGGTAGTCCTTCCCACTGCCGGGCAGCTCGGTGAGCCAGACGAGAAGGTACCGCGCCTGGACGGGGTTCCCCGGCTTGAGCGTCACATCCGTCCCCGAGCCCTCGGCCACCTTGGTGAAGCCGTCGGGCATGGACGGTGGGGACGCGTCCTTCGCGGTACGCAGTTCGACCGAGGTGGTGCCGTCGAGGAAGGAGACGTCCACGGAACCGACCTGCTGCACCTCGCCGAGGTCGAGAACCATGCCGACGCCTGTCTTGAGGGCACCGAACTTGGCGGTGTAGTAGCTCTGGGTGGACCAGTAGGTGCTGGGGTCACCGTCGTAGGCGTTCTTTATCGCCTCGGGCTTCTCGCCCCCGTCGGTGCCGAGAGGGTCGTAGTCCCGGGCTTGCACGATGGTGATCGGCTTGCCCGAGACGAGGACGTTCTTGTCGGTGCTGCCGCTGTCCGTCGTCCGGGTGGTGTCGGTCTCCTCGGTCTTCTTGTTGTCCAGGAGCGTCTCGGCGAGCTGCCAGCTGCCGAGCCCCAGCGCGGCGATGAGCAGGGCGGAGACGGCCCACTTCAAGGCCCTGCCGGTGCGGCTCTGGAGCGGGGCCGGAGGCGCGGCCATGACCGGGACCGCCTGCGCGGGATGGGCGGACGGACGCCCGTACGTCCCCTGCTGGTAGGTGGTCCGCTGGTACTCGGGCGGAGCGGTGAAGGTCGGCTCGGGCGGCAGGATGCGCGGCATCGCGGCGACCGCCTTGGCCAGCTCGTCCGGGGTCGTGCAGGGCGGTTCCTGCCGTGAGGCGGTGGCGCCGTCGTTGGCGAGCGCGCGCATGGCGAGCTCCGAGAGACCGCGGTGGACTCCCGCCCGGACCTGGTCGGGCGCGATGAGCCCCACTTCCTTGGGCAGGCCGGCGAGTCCGTAGGCGTCGTTCTCGTAGGGCCACCGCTGCGTGAGCGCCGCGTACAGCAGGGCGCCGATCGCCTCGGTGTCCGTGCGCAGCGGACGCTCGGCCGTGATGCCCCGCAGGGCGGCGTCCACGGCGAGGCCGCGGATGCGGTACTGCCCCGTGGAGCTGCGCAGGACGGCGCCGGGGGTCAGGCGCAGGTGGGCCAGCCCCTCGCGGTGTGCCGCCGCCATGGCCTGGGAGAGCTGACCGACGAGCTGGAACGCGTCGTGCGCCTCCATCGGGCCCGCGGCGAGCAGCGCGGTGAGCTCGACGGCGTCCGGGAGCCACTCGTGGACGACGTAGACGAAGTCGCCCTCTTCCACGGCGTCCAGCACCTGGACGAACCGCGGGTCGCCGAGCAGGGCGGACGAGCGTGCCGCCGCCAGGACCGGCCGGGCGCGGGGATGGTTCGCCGTGAGCAGGTGGACGCCCACCGCTCGTCGCAGCTTCTCGTCCATCGCGCGCCAGCTGCTGAAACCGTCCAGCCGGGTGACGCACTCTTCGAGCCGGTATCGCTTGGCCAGCTTGTGGCCGCTGTGCAGATCGGGCGCAGGTGGCTCCGCGGGGGAGCCGGCGTCCTTGTCGTCCACGCCGTCGGGGCTCGTGCCCGCCGCGCTCTTGGCTTCAGCCGTCCCGTCGGTCGTGGCCTCTTCCGCCTTGGCGGCCAGCGGCTCGTCGCCGCTGTTGTCGGCCACGTCGACGGCAGCCGTGCTACGTTCCGCCACCGTCGTTCCTGCCTCCCCATCCGTTGCGCGATGCCAGCCAGCTCTGCTCACAGTCACGCCAATTGTGCCCACACTCCGGCGCTATGCACGACACGCGGAGACCGGCGATGGTTGTGTGCTGCGGCGTCCGTTCAGCGGCCGAGCCGTCCCCGGACCATACCCATCAGGCCGTTCACCTCTTCGATCCGCATCTTCTTGGCCGCTCCGAAGAAGATGCCGAGCAGGAGCAGGCCACCGCAGATCAGTGCGGCGACCGAACCGAGCACGCCTTCGCCGAGAAGTTCGAGCAGGGCGACCCCCACGACACCCCCGACCAGGGCGGCAGGGATCGCCGCCATGCAGAGGCGGGCATACGTCCGGACGACGCGGGCGCCGTCCAGATCGCCGCCGAGCCGCTTGCGCAGCCGGCGCCAGGCGACGCCGACTCCGACCATGTAAGCCAGGCCGTAGGACGCCGCCATGCCGACCACCGCCCAGCGGGCCGGGAGGACGACGTAGCAGAGGGCCGACGCGGCGGCATTGACGGCCGCCACGATGACCGTGTTGTAGAAGGGGGTGCGGGTGTCCTCGTACGCGTAGAAGCCGCGCAGCACGACGTACTGCACCGAGTACGGGATGAGGCCGAGGGCGAAGGCCATCAGGATGAAGCCCATCGACCGGGAGGCATCGGACCCGCTGGACCCGTAGAGCAGGGTGCACATCGGCAGGCCGAGCGCGAGGAAGCCGAAGGACACCGGGACGATCGCGACGGCGGAGTTCCGCAGTCCCTGGGAGATGTCGTCGCGGACCGCGCCGGGGTCGTTGTCGTGCGCGGCCCGGGCGATGCGGGGCAGCAGGGCTGCCATCACGGAGACGGTGATGATGGCCTGCGGCATGCCCCAGATGAGCTGGGCGTTGGAGTACGCGAGGAAACCGGTGCCGTCCTGGCCGGAGAGCTTCCCGGCCGAGGTGGCGAGCTGGGTGACGACCAGGACGCCTGCCTGGTTGGCGAGGACGAAGAGCACGGTCCACTTGGCCAGCTTGATCGTCTTGCCGAGGCCGTGGCCCCTCCAGTCGAAGCGCGGCCGGAAGCGGAATCCCGCCTCGCGCAGGTACGGGATCATCGCCAGCGCCTGCACGGTGAGGCCGAGCAGGGTGCCGATGCCCAGCAGTCGCACGCCGTCCGGCGGGATGGTCTCGACGCCCATCCGGGACTCGGCCGAGGTGCCGTAGACCCAGATGAAGAGACCGAACGTGGCGATCATGACGATGTTGTTGAGGACCGGGGTCCACATCATCGCGCCGAACTTGCCGCGCGCGTTCAGGATCTGCCCCATCACGACGTGCACGCCCATGAAGAAGATCGTCGGCAGGCAGTAGCGCGCGAAGGTGACGGCCACGCTGTTGGCGGCGGGGTCCCTGGCGATGGGGAGCGACATCAGTCGGATGAGCAGCGGCGCGGCGAACACGGCCGCGGCCACGATCACGCCGAGGGCGACCATCACCAGAGTGAGCAGGCGGTTGGCGTACGCTTCGCCGCCGTCCTCGTCGTCCTTCATGGACCGGACGAGCTGGGGGACGAACACGGAGTTCAGACCGCCGCCGACGGTGAGGATGTAGATCATCGTCGGCAGGGTGTAGGCGATGGTGAAACTGTCACCGAGCAGGGCGGCGCCGAGGGCTGCGGTGATGACCAGGCTCCGGACGAAGCCGGTGAGCCGGGAGACGAGCGTTCCGGCGGCCATCAGGGCACTGGACTTGAGCAGTCCCGAGGCCCGTCCGCCGGACTTCTGTGGCGCGGGTGCCTTGGCGGGCTCGGGTTCGGGCGTACCTGCGTGCCGGCCGCCGGCGGGGCCCTCCTGGTCCCGGAAGAGGTGGGCGAAGGCGTCCGGCTCCACCTCGTCCTCCGAGGCGCGGGTGACGAGGTCGTCGACGCCCACGAACTGAGTCGTCAGGGCGTCGTCGCCGTAGGGAAGGTGCCGGGAGGGCCCTGCGGGCTCCGGTGCGGGCGTCTGGGCCCAGAGCCGGGGGTCCGGGGGGTACTGGGACGCGGGAGGCTGCTGGTAGAGCGGCTGCGGCTCCTGGTACGTGCCCGGGGGCGGCGGAGGGTGGGAAGCCCGGTCGTACAGTGCTTCGCCGACCGGGTCCTGGGCGGCGAGGTCGCGCGCCCGGTACGGGTCGTGGTCGTAGGCGTGCTGGAGGTACGGGTCGGCCGGAGCCATCTGGTCCGGTCCCGTCTCCGGGGGCACACGGTCGGCGCCCGTCCCGCCCGCGCCATGCACGCGGTCACCGTCGTACGGCGCGTTCATCGAAACCCCACCTCATCGTCCCCGGCCGACCGGCCTCGACAGACATCGCTCAACGGTCCACTTTCTCACCCGTCCCGGACGGGTTCCCGCTTTCCGGCCCGGTGTCCGGTGTCGGGTCACTCGGCTGCTCGGGTTCGCCGCCGCCGCCTTCCGACGTGTCGCTTGCGACGGCGCGCTTCCGGTGGTTGTACATCCTCACACCCGCGAGGACCAGCAGCAGCAGTCCGCCGGCGATCACCAGCAGAACCGTCGGCGTCAGTTCGGAGACCTTCACCGTGAAGGTCATCTCGTCGCCGTACGGTGTCCCGTCCTCGGTGAAGAGGCGGGCCCTGATCTGCACCTGGCCGTTGACGTTGGCGTCCGCGTCGAACTTCACGGACTGGCTGTGACCGCCCGCGATCACCACCGGCTGCTCCGCGACCGCGCCGTCGTCGTTGAGCTTGAGCCGGGTGGCGTTGTCCGAGGTCAGCCGGAGCACCAGGTGGTCGACCCCCTGCACCAGTTGGTTCTGCACGGTGACCGGGATGGTAGCGCTGCGGCCGGAGAGCGTGACGTCCGACTTCGCGATCAGGTTCACCTGGCCGACGAGCCCCTGGAGGTAGGTGCGTACCGCGTCACGGTACTGCTGCGCCTCCAGCGGCCTTCCCCGCCAGGAGGTCGACATCGAGCGGTTGATGGCGTTGCCGAACGGGGTCACCACCCGTTCCGGCTGGGTCAGGATGACCTGGAAGCTGTTCAGCGAGTCCTGAATGGCCCTGATGTCCTGGAACGCCTGCGTGGGCAGCTCCTGGCTGCGCAGCCTCTTCGGGTACGCCGACGAGCTCGGCACCCGGGTGGTCGCCCTGGCGTCCGGCTTCGCCTCGGAGGCGGCCACCAGGTCCACGGATTCCGTCCAGCGGCCGTCGTCCAGTGTCCGGAGGGCCCGTGCCATCGTCTGCGCCTGGGCGGCGGTGGGCATCCGCTGGGGAGCCACCACGATGCTGCGTTCCTTCTCCTCGTCCTGCTTGGTGAACGCCAGGGTCTGGGAGAGGAAGTTCTGGACGGCGAGTGTGGAGCGTTCGCCCCCCGTCATGTCGCCGCCGAAAGCCGTGGAGAGCCGGTAGTCGGCCACGACCGCGTTCGTACCGCCACCGATGGGCCGGGCAGCCGTGGGGGTGTACAGCAGGTTGCTGGTCTCCTCCAGGCTGTCGCTGCGGGCGATCACGTTGTGGGCCCCGGCCGAGGTGGCCACATCGACGATCGAGGGATCGACGGCACCGTCCACGGGCCACGCGAAGTCGGTGGTCGGCGTGGTGTGCAGCACCGTCTCGACGGTGGTCGTCGCCGCTTCGGTGGCCGTCTGCAGATGGCTGAGGGTGCCCGAGACGTTCTTTCCCCGGTGGGCGATGGACGCGAGGTCGGGGTCGGCGAACGGAAGGGCGACGACCTTGCCGCCGTTCACCGCCTTCTGCAGGGCGTCGAGCCACTTCTTGGCGACCGCCTGGTTGGTGCCTGGGACCGTGGTGTCCCCGGACTTGACCCGGTAGGTCCCCGCCATCGCGTCGACGCTCGCCAGCAGATCCGGATCGATCACCCAGGTCACCGGGGCGCCGCTGCCCAGGGAGACAAGCTGTTCGAGCCGGCCGCCGGGCTGCAGTTCGGCGGCGAGCTCGTCGTCCTGGAAGACGGGGGTCTGCTGCTCGTCCGAGGCGGTCTCGGCCGTGATGTGCGCGGAGGCGATCAGCGGCCAGAGGAAGGTGAGCTTGGACTTGGCGTCGCTCTCCTCCGGCTGCCAGGGCAGGAAGGTGCGCTGGATGCCGAGGACCCGGTCGTAGGAGCTGCCGGACGTCTGCCCGGTCAGGGAGACGGCCAGCTGGTAGACGCCGGCGGTGTCCAGCGGCAGCTTGTCGACCGGGACGGAGAGCGAGAAGTCCTGGCTGACGCCCTTGCGGAGCGTGGACACCTGCACGGTGTACGGGTCGCCGAGCGCTTCCGCGTCGACGCCCGGCAGATATCCGGTCCGCTTGGCGTTCGCGTCGATCGAGGAACGCCCAGAGAGCCTCGGACCGACCCGGAGGTCCACCTCGGCGTCCTTGATCGTCTCTTTGCCCTTGTTGGTCAGGGTGCCGGAGACGACCAGCGTGTCTCCTTCGACCGGTGCGCTGGGAGTGAGCGAGTTCAGCGCGACGTCGACCGTGCTGGAGACGGGGGCGGCTTTCTCCGCCGTGCCGGTGAGGGGAGCCGATGCCGCCGGTCCGGCGAGCAGACCGGTCAGCAGGGGCACCCCCAGCAACACGGACGCTGTACGCCTCATCCACCGGCGAGCAGGAGAGGGAGATGTCCCCTGGGAGTCTGCCGCCTCGGCCACGCGTGTACCCGTCCCTCGTCGTCGTCAGCTGGGGTGTCGATCGCTGTCGGTTCTGCGTCCCCGCATGGTAACGAGGTGCGCTGTGGCGGAGTGCTCCGGACCGCCCCTCATGATCGGCAGAGTCTCGCAGGGCTCCTGGAAACGGTGACGCCCGGGCCGGTCCGTGCACGTACCCTTTTCTGTTGTGCCGAACGCCAACGAAGACAAGACCAGCGCCCTGAGCCAGGCGGAGCCCCGTGCGGTCAGCGAACTGCTGCGGGTGTCCCCCGTCGCCGACGAGCTCGCACGCCGTTTCGAGGAAGCGGGGTTCTCCCTCGCCCTGGTCGGCGGCTCGGTCCGGGACGCGCTGCTCGGGCGGCTCGGGAACGACCTCGACTTCACCACCGACGCGCGACCGGAGGACGTTCTCAAGATCGTCCGCCCCTGGGCCGACTCGGTCTGGGAGATCGGCATCGCGTTCGGCACGGTGGGCTCGCAGAAGGACGGCTACCAGGTCGAGGTCACGACCTATCGTTCGGAGGCGTACGACCGGACCTCCCGGAAGCCCGAGGTCTCGTACGGGGACTCCATCGAGGAGGACCTGGTCCGCCGCGACTTCACGGTCAACGCGATGGCCGTCGCCCTGCCGCGGAAGGAGTTCATCGACCCGCACGACGGGATGAAGGATCTCGCCGACCGGGTCCTGCGCACCCCCGGAACGCCGGAGGCGTCCTTCTCCGACGACCCGCTCCGCATGCTGCGGGCCGCACGGTTCGCCGCTCAGCTCGACTTCGAGGTGGCCCCCGAGGTCGTCGCGGCGATGAAGGAGATGGCGGCCCGCATCGAGATCGTCTCGGCGGAGCGTGTCCGGGAGGAGATCAACAAGCTGCTCCTCTCCGAGCACCCCCGCAAGGGGCTGGGGCTGCTGGTCGACACGGGACTGGCCCGGTACGTGCTGCCGGAACTGCCTGCACTCCGGCTGGAAAGTGACGAGCATCACCGCCACAAGGATGTCTACGAGCACTCGCTGACCGTGCTGGAGCAGGCGATCGACCTGGAGGAGAACGGCCCGGACCTGGTCCTGCGGCTCTCCGCGCTGCTCCACGACATCGGCAAGCCCCGGACCCGGCGCTTCGAGAAGGACGGCCGCGTCTCCTTCCACCACCACGAGGTGGTCGGCGCCAAGATGGTCAAGAAGCGTCTGACGGAGCTGAAGTACTCCAACGACATGGTCAAGGACGTCTCCCGGCTGGTCGAGCTCCACCTGCGCTTCCACGGTTACGGCGACGGCGAGTGGACCGACTCGGCCGTCCGCCGGTACGTGCGCGACGCGGGACCCCTGCTGGAGCGACTCCACAAGCTCACCCGTTCGGACTGCACGACCAGGAACAAGCGGAAGGCGAACGCTCTCTCGCGGACGTACGACGCGCTGGAGGAGCGCATCGCGCTGCTCCAGGAGCAGGAGGAGCTGGACTCCATCCGCCCCGATCTGGACGGGAACGCGATCATGCGGATTCTCGACGTCGGCCCGGGGCCCGTCATCGGTCAGGCGTACGCGTTCCTGCTGGAACTGCGGCTGGAGAACGGGCCGATGGGCGAGGAGGCCGCCGCAGCCGCTCTCACCGAGTGGTGGCGAGCCCGGAGCTGAGTCCCCGGTTCTTGCCGCGCGTTCGTGTTTCACGTGAAACACGAACGCGCGGGGGTGGTGGCGGGCGGTGTTTCACGTGAAACACCGGTGGGCCCCAGGTCAGGAGGTGGTGGCCGTGCGTCGCCACCGGAACATCGCCACGGCAACGACCGCGTAGAGCAGGGCCACCCCGGCCACCACGGAGACGGACCGGCCGTCGGCCGGCAGGAGGAGTGCGGAGGCGGCCGCAGCGCTCACGAACGCCACGTTGAACAGCACGTCGTAGAGGGAGAAGACCCGCCCCCGGTAGGCGTCGGCCACCGAAGTCTGGACCACGGTGTCCGTCGCGATCTTGGAACCCTGCGTCGCCACGCCGAGCACGAACGCCGCGACCATCATCGGCGCCGGAGCGAACGACAGGCCCAGGGCGGGTTCCAGGACGGCCGCCGTTCCCGCACAGACGACGATCCATCCGTACCGGCCGAAGCGGTTCACGGCCCAGGGCGTCAGGACCGCGGCGACGAAGAAGCCGGCCCCGGAGATCCCCAACGCCAGACCGAGCAGCGCCAGCCCCTCGGACTCGTCGTCCGACCAGGCGTAGCGGCAGAGCATGAGCACCATGACGGTCAGGGCGCCGTAGCAGAAGCGGAGCACCGTCATGGCGATCAGCGCCCGGCCCGCGTCCCGGCGCTCCACCAGGTGCCGCATCCCGGCGACGAGCCCTCGCGCGGTGATCCCCAGCGCCGCCCGCAGGTGCACCGCGCTCTCCTGGGCGTCCGGGCCCAGCAGCTTCCGGGGCAGGGTCAGGGAGGCCAGGGCCGAGAACAGGTAGAGCAGGGCACCCAGCAGGACCACCGCGGCGTCCGAGTCGTCGGCCAGCAGCCGGACGGCGAAGGCGAGACCGCCGCCGGCCGTGGCCGCCAGGGTGCCGGCGGTCGGGGAAAGCGAGTTGGCGAGCACCAACCGGTCGGCGTCGACGACACGTGGCAGGGCGGCGGAGAGCCCCGCGAGGACGAAGCGGTTGACCGCCGTGACGCAGAGCGCCGACGCGTAGAAGAGCCACTCGGGCACGGAGCCGAGGATGAGCAGCGCGGTACAGCAGGCGAGGACGGCTCTGAGCAGGTTCCCGTGGAGGAAGACCTGGCGGCGCGGCCAGCGGTCGAGCAGTACACCGGCGAACGGGCCGACCAGGGAGTAGGGGAGCAGCAGGACCGCCATGGCCGAGGCGATGGCACCGGCCGAGGCCTGCTTCTCGGGTGAGAAGACGACGTGCGCGGCCAGTGCGACCTGGTAGACGCCGTCCGCCGCCTGGGAGAGGAGCCGCACGGCGAGGAGGCGACGGAAGTTCCGAAGGCGCAGGAGTATCCGCAGATCACGCGCGACAGCCATGTGAGCAAGGGTCACATACGCCGAAGGTCCCCGAGCGCGCGGGCTCGGGGACCTTGGACGTCAGACGCGTGTACGGACGGTGAAGCCCCCACACGGGGCGGTGCTGTCAGCCGCGGGGCTGGATCAGCGCTCGACCTCGCCTGCGATGAACTTCTCGACGTTCTCGCGGGCCTCGTCGTCGAAGTACTGCACCGGCGGGGACTTCATGAAGTACGAGGAAGCGGAGAGGATCGGGCCACCGATGCCCCGGTCCTTGGCGATCTTCGCGGCACGGACGGCGTCGATGATGACACCGGCCGAGTTCGGGGAGTCCCACACCTCGAGCTTGTACTCGAGGTTCAGCGGGACGTCGCCGAAGGCGCGGCCCTCGAGGCGGACGTAGGCCCACTTGCGGTCGTCCAGCCACGCCACGTAGTCCGACGGACCGATGTGGACGTTGTCGGCACCGAGCTCGCGGTCACGGATCTGCGAGGTGACGGCCTGCGTCTTCGAGATCTTCTTGGACTCCAGGCGCTCACGCTCGAGCATGTTCTTGAAGTCCATGTTGCCGCCGACGTTCAGCTGCATCGTGCGGTCCAGGATGACGCCCCGGTCCTCGAAGAGCTTCGCCATCACGCGGTGCGTGATGGTCGCGCCGACCTGCGACTTGATGTCGTCGCCGACGATCGGGACACCGGCCTCGGTGAACTTGTCCGCCCACTCCTTGGTGCCGGCGATGAAGACCGGGAGGGCGTTGACGAACGCGACCTTGGCGTCGATGGCGCACTGGGCGTAGAACTTCGCCGCGACCTCGGAACCGACCGGGAGGTAGCAGACGAGAACGTCGACCTGCTTGTCCTTGAGGACCTGGACGATGTCCACGGGGGCCTCGGCGGACTCCTCGATCGTCTGGCGGTAGTACTTGCCCAGACCGTCGTGGGTGTGGCCGCGCTGGACGGTGACGCCGGTGGTGGGCACGTCCGCGATCTTGATGGTGTTGTTCTCGCTGGCGCCGATGGCGTCCGCGAGGTCGAGGCCGACCTTCTTCGCGTCGACGTCGAAGGCGGCGACGAACTCGACGTCGCTCACGTGGTACTCGCCGAACTGAACGTGCATCAGGCCGGGCACCTTGCCGGCCGGATCGGCGTCCTTGTAGAACTCGACGCCCTGCACCAGCGAGGCGGCGCAGTTGCCCACGCCGACGATGGCTACGCGAACCGAACCCATTCCGGTTGCTCCCTGTGTGTAATGGTGGTCCCGACGAGGGCTCCCGCGGTGTGCGGGAGCTCCATCAGGCGGTGTCATCGGACGGATCCGGCGGGGTGTCAGCCCGGCGCCGGGGCAGGCCGCCCGTTTCCTCTGCGGTGTCCTGCTGAGAGGAGCCCTCGGGTGCGGACCGTCGCCGGTCCCGTCCCGAACGCTCGCTCTCGATGAGCTCGTTCAGCCAGCGCACTTCGCGCTCCACGGACTCCATGCCGTGCCGCTGCAGCTCAAGTGTGTAGTCGTCGAGTCGTTCCCGGGTGCGGGCGAGAGAGGCGCGCATCTTCTCCAGGCGCTCCTCCAACCGGCTGCGCCGGCCCTCCAGGACGCGCATCCGCACATCGCGTTCCGTCTGGCCGAAGAAGGCGAAGCGAGCCGCGAAGTGCTCGTCCTCCCAGGCGTCCGGGCCGGTGTGCGAGAGCAACTCCTCGAAGTGCTCCTTGCCCTCCGCCGTCAACCGGTACACGATCTTCGCCCTGCGCCCCGCCAGTGAAGAGGCGGGCGTCGCGAGATCGGCCGGGGCGGTGCTCGGCTCCTCGATCAACCAGCCACTGGCGACCAGCGTCTTGAGGCAGGGATAGAGGGTGCCGTAGCTGAAGGCGCGGAAGATGCCCAGCGAGGTGTTGAGGCGTTTGCGCAGCTCGTAGCCGTGCATCGGGGACTCGCGGAGCAGTCCGAGGACGGCGAATTCGAGGATGCCGGAGCGTCTGCTCATCTTCGCCTCCTCCGTTGCCGTGTGGTCCCGTGCTGCTCGGTCCGGGTGCTTATGCCGCCCTGATGTATCGACTCGATACATCAGCACGATAGATCGGTCCGCAAGGTTCGACAAGGGCTGCCTTAGTGAACGGCGTCACATCACTAATTCGTAGCAAGCGACTTGCGTCATTTGGGGTGAACTTCGGCCCTACATGGGTTTTGACCGTGCGTAGTCTGTCCGGCATGCAGATCACCGGGAACCGCGAGACGTCGCCGGGCGTCAGAACACGCGGACTGCCGGATGTACTGCGGATGTGCCTTCCGCAGGGCCTGTCCGCAATTCGGGGGGACCGGATCTCAACTGCCGCTTCCAGGCGCTCTCGCCTGCCCGAGGAGTAGTCGTTCGATGAGCGAGCACCGTCGCAAAACGCCTCAACCGCAAGACGGGGGGCGTGCCGCGGCCCGACGAGCCGCGCCGCAGTCAGCAGGACGCCGCGCAGCACCATCACCCAGGGTGACCCAGGAGTCACCTTCGGGGTCGTACGCCGAGGAACGTCCGCCGGGAGGCCGCGCCGAAGCGCGTCGGGCCGCCCAGCGCGGCGGGCGGCGGCGCGGGGCCGAGGGCCCCGGCTCCGGAGGTCCGGGCGGCGGCGGGGGAGGTGGCCGGCGTCGCGGCGGGGGTTCCGAAGGCCCCGGGCGGGGCCGGGGGGACGGAGGCCCTGGCAAGAAGCGGATCATCGACTACCCGCGCTACGGCAAGTACGGGTTCCGCCGCTGGGTGCCGTCGTGGAAGCTGGTCTCGGGGCTCTGCCTGAGTTTCCTCGGTCTCCTGATGGGCGTCGCGGGCGTCTCGTACGCGCTGGTGCAGATGCCGGAGGTCAGCAAGGCGGCCAAGGCGCAGAACAACGTCTACTACTGGTCCGACGGCTCGCAGATGGTCGCGACCGGTGGTGAGGTGAACCGCCAGGAGATCAGCTACGCGCAGATCCCGGCGGCCATGCGCTACGCGGTGATCTCCGCCGAGAACAAGTCGTTCGAGACGGACCACGGCATCGACCCCATGGGTATCGGGCGCGCCCTGTTCAACATGGCCAAGGGCGGTGAGACCCAGGGCGGGTCGACGATCACCCAGCAGTTCGTGAAGAACTCGATGCTCACCCAGGAACAGACGATCAGCCGCAAGTTCAAGGAACTGTTCATCACGCTGAAGGTCGGCAGCAAGATGAACAAGGACGACGTCATGAAGGGGTACCTCAACGTCTCCTACTACGGCCGGGGCGCCTCCGGGCTCCAGGCCGCTGCGCGTACGTACTACAACAAGGACGCCACCGAGCTGAACCCGAGCGAGTGCGCCTTCCTGGCCACCCTGCTCAAGGGTGCCAGCTACTACGACCCGGCCGGTGCCCCCGAGGTGGACCCGGTGCAGGCCACCGCCGAGAAGAACCTGGTCCGCGCCAAGAAGCGCTGGGGCTGGATTCTCGACGAGGAGGTCAAGGACGGCCACCTCTCCGCGGCGGAGCGGGCCAAGTACAAGGAATTCCCCATGCCGGTCGCGCCGAAGAAGAGCGCTCAGCTCAGCGGCCAGACGGGCTATCTGGTCGACCTCGCCAAGAGCTACGTCCTGGACAACGTCAAGGGGGTCGACTCCGACACCCTCGACCAGGGTGGCTACGAGATCCACACGACCTTCGACAAGAAGAAGGTCCAGCAGCTCAACGCCGCCGTCAAGCGGGTCTACGACGAGAACATCGACCCCAAGAAGCGTCCCGAGTACGACACCAACGTCCAGTTCGGCGGCGCGTCGGTGGACACCGCCACCGGGGCCATCATCGCCATCTACGGCGGGCAGGACGCCACCAAGCACTACACCAACAACGCCAACCCCACGGGTGCGCAGGTCGGCTCGACGTTCAAGCCGTTCGTGCTCGCCGCCGCCATGGAGTACGGCAAGAGAGACCCCGACGGGGGCGAGGTCCAGAGCGAGTCCGAGCGCACCCCGGTCTCGCCGAAGAGCATTTACAACGGCGACAACGAGCTCAAGATCAACGACTGGACGGGGAAGCCCTGGGAGAACGAGGAGGGCAAGCAGTGGCTCCAGACCAACGACGACCACACCTCCTACGGTGACGTGGACCTGCGGTACGCCATGCAGGAGTCGATCAACTCCCCTTACGTCCAGCTCGGCATGGACGTCGGTACGGACAAGGTGAAGGACGTCGCGATGGCGGCGGGCCTGCGCGACGACGACTACATGGCCGACGCCCATGTCCCGTCGTTCTCCATCGGCACGTCCTCGCCGAGCGCGATCCGCATGGCGGCCGCGTACGCCACGTTCGCCACCAGCGGTAAGCAGAACGAGCCCTTCTCGGTCACGGAGGTCAAGAAGGAAGGGGCGTCCATCTTCAAGCACGAGAAGAAGACCAAGACCGCCTTCGACTCGGCCGTCGCCGACAACGTCACCGATGTGCTGAAGAACGTCGTCGAGCACGGCACGGGCACCTCCGCGCAGCTTCCCGGCCGGGAAGCTGCGGGCAAGACGGGTACCACGGACGAGAACAAGTCGGCCTGGTTCGTCGGCTACACCCCGCAGATCTCCACCGCCGTCAGCATGTTCCGGATGGACGACAACGAGAAGCACAAGGACCGCGCCTTCCAGAAGATGTTCGGGACCGGCGGGCAGGAGAAGATCCACGGTGCGTCGTTCCCCGCGCAGGTCTGGCACGACTACATGGTCGGCGCGGTGAAGGGCACGAAGGTCGAGGAGTTTCCCACCCCCGGCCCCATCGGTGAGAAGGTCTACGGCGGCGGCGCGAGCCCGAGCCCGACCCCCTCACCGACTCCCAGCGCGTCGCCCACGCCGTCCGAGGAGCCGTCCGAGGAGCCCACTCCGACGACCGCGCCCCCCACCACTCCGACGCCGACCGAGACCTGCAAGACCTGGGGCTGGAGCACCTGCCTCCCGGACGGGACCAACGCCGGAGCGGCGGCAGGCGCGGACACGGCCGGAGCGGCAGCCGGCAACGACACCGACGGCACTACCAGTGGCACCGATCCCAGCGCCACGCCCACTGACGAAGCCGACGACGTAGGAGACATCTTCGGTTCGAGCCGGGGCAACGGCAACGGCAACGGATAGCCGAACCGCCGGCTCCCGATCGGGGCCGTCTCCGAGGGCCGTCCGCACCTGGCGAGGTGCGGGCGGCCCTCCGCCGTGTCCGGCGGTCCCCCGCCTCCCGCACAGCCCGGTACGGCAGGATGTGGCGCATGCCAAGCGCAGAAGAGACCATCGAGGACCAGGAGCGGGCCGTCGCACCCACGCGACGGGACGAGATCGCCGCTGCGGGCAGCGAGTTGATCGGCGGACCGGCGGGCCGGTTCGCGCGATTCGGCGGCGGCGGGCTGACGGCCGTGCGCGTGGTCGCCCTGGTGGCGATCGGGATGTTCGCGCTCGGCATGGTGCAGAAGCTCCCCTGCTACAACTGGGCCTGGTTCAGGGGTGCCAGCTCGCAGTACACGCACGCCTGCTACTCCGACATCCCCCACCTGTTCGTCGGACGGGGCTTCGCGGACGGGCTGCTGCCGTACTTCGACCGGCTCGGCGGCGACATGCAGTACCTCGAATACCCGGTCCTGACCGGGCTGTTCATGCAGGTCGCCTCCTGGCTCACGCTCACCCCGGACAGCGACCCGATGATGCAGCGCGAGCAGATGTACTGGCTCGTCAACGCCGGCCTGTTGATGATCTGCGCGGCCGTGGCGGTCGTGTGCGTCGCGCGCACCCACCGCCGCCGTCCCTGGGACGGGCTGCTGGTCGCCCTGGCGCCCGCCTTCGCGCTGACCGCCACGATCAACTGGGACCTGCTGGCCGTCGCCCTGACCGCCGCCGCGATGCTCATGTGGTCGCGCGGGCGGGCGGTCGCGTTCGGTGTCCTGATCGGCCTGGCGACGGCGGCGAAGCTGTACCCCGTCCTGCTGCTCGGACCGCTGCTGCTGCTCTGCTGGCGCGCGGGGAAGTGGCGGCCGTTCCTCGTCGCCGCGTTCTCGGCCGCGGTGGCCTGGCTGGTGGTGAACCTGCCGGTGATGCTGTACGCCCCCGAGGGGTGGAAGAAGTTCTACACGTTCAGCCAGGAGCGCTCCGTCGACTTCGGGTCGTTCTGGCTGGTCCTCTCACAGCGCATCGAACGGCCCATCGAGGTCTCCGTGGTGAACACGGCCTCAATGGTGCTGATGGGGCTCTGCTGCCTCGGCATCGCGGCGCTGGCACTCGCGGGGCGGCACCGGCCGAGGTTCGCCCAGCTCGCGTTCCTCGTGGTGGCGGCCTTCGTCCTGACGAACAAGGTCTACTCACCGCAGTACGTGCTCTGGCTCATCCCGCTCGCCGCGCTGGCACGTCCGCGCTGGCGGGACTTCCTGATCTGGCAGGCCTGCGAGGTGCTGTACTTCCTCGGCATCTGGATGTACCTCGCCTATTCGAGCAGCGGGGACAAGCACCAGGGGCTTCCGCAGGACGGTTACCAGCTCGCGGTCGTCCTGCACCTGCTGGGCACGCTCTACCTCGTCGCCCTGGTCGTGCGGGACATCGTGCGGCCGGACCGGGACATGGTGCGGCAGGACGGCTCGGACGACCCCTCGGGCGGTGTGCTCGACGGGGCGCCGGACGTGTTCGTACTGGCTCCCATGGGCACCCGCGAGTTCGACGAGGAGGAGTTCTGGGGCGAGCCCGCGGGCGGGGGAGCGGTGCGCGGCGGCGGGGCCGGAGACTGACGCCGGCCGGCCCCGGCCCGAGGTTCCGTCAGCGCTCGACGAGACGGTCGAACTGCGTGGTGGTGTGGCGCAGATGTGCCACCAGCTCGTCGCCGACCCGCGGCTCCTGCGCGTCCGACGGCACGAACAGGATCGACACCTGCATGTGCGGCGGCTCGGCGAACCAACGCTGCTTGCCCGACCAGACGAACGGCGACAGGTTGCGGTTCACCGTGGCCAGTCCGGCGCGGGCGACGCCCTTGGCGCGCGGCATCACGCCGTGCAGGGCCTTGGGGGCCTCAAGACCGACCCCGTGCGACGTACCGCCGGCGACGACCACCAGCCAGCCGTCCGACGCGGCCTTGCCCTGCCGGTAGCCGAAACGGTCGCCCTTGACGACGGGGGTCACGTCCAGCACCGCACCGCGGTACTCGGTGGCCTCGTGGTCGCCGAGCCAGAGCCGCGTGCCGATGCGGGCGCGGAAGCGGGTCTGCGGGAACTGCTGCTGCAGCCGGGCCAGCTCCGCGGCCTTGAGGTGGCTGACGAACATGGTGTGCAGCGGAAGCCGGGCGTTGCGCAGCCGGTCCATCCAGGCGATGACCTCCTCCACCGCGTCCGAACCGTCGGTGCGGTCCAGCGGGAGGTGCAGCGCGAACCCTTCGAGACGTACGTCCTCGATGGCGGCGTGGAGCTGCCCCAGCTCCTCCTCCTTGACCCCGTGGCGCTTCATCGAGCTCATGCACTCGATGACGACCCGGGCGCCGACGAGTCCGTGCACCCCGTCCACGGAGGAGACCGAGCGGATCACGCGGTCGGGCAGCGGAACCGGCTCCTCGCCCCGCCGGAACGGGGTGAGGACGAGGAGGTCGCCGCTGAACCAGTCCTTGATCCGGGCCGCCTCGTAGGTCGTCCCGACCGCCAGCATGTCCGAGCCGAAGCGGATGGCCTCGTCGGCCAGGCGCTCGTGCCCGAAGCCGTAACCGTTGCCCTTGCAGACCGGCACGAGCCCCGGGAACTGATCGATCACGGACTTCTGGTGCGCCCGCCAGCGCGCGGTGTCGACGTAGAGGGAGAGCGCCATGGCCGGCCCGGAACCTTTCTGGTGGCTGCGGTGTGTCTCAGATCGCAGAACAAACGGAGGGAACCAACGGAGCGAACGGGCCCGGTCGTTCGCCGGACCCGTCGCGTCAGCGTCGCGACATGTAGATGTCGAGCGCCTTGTGCAGGAGCTTGTTGAGCGGGAAGTCCCACTCGCCGACGTACTCGACGGCTTCGCCGCCGGTGCCGACCTTGAACTGGATCAGACCGAAGAGGTGGTCGGTCTCGTCGAGCGAGTCGCTGATGCCGCGCAGGTCGTAGACGGTCGCGCCCATCGCGTACGAGTCGCGCAGCATGCGCCACTGCATGGCGTTGGAGGGCCGGACCTCGCGGCCGATGTTGTCGGAGGCGCCGTAGGAGTACCAGACGTGTCCGCCGACGACGAGCATGGTCGCGGCCGAGAGGTTGACCCCGTTGTGGCGGGCGAAGTACAGCCGCATCCGGTTGGGGTCCTCGGAGTTGAGTACGGACCACATGCGCTGGAAGTACGAGAGGGGGCGCGGGCGGAAGTGGTCGCGCACGGCCGTGATCTCGTACAGCCGCTGCCACTCGGCGAGGTCTTCGTAGCCGCCCTGGACGACCTCTACACCGGCCTTGTCGGCCTTCTTGATGTTGCGGCGCCACAACTGGTTGAAGCCCTTGAGGACGTCCTCGAGGGAGCGGTTCGCCAGCGGCACCTGGAAGACGAAGCGGGGCTGCACGTCGCCGAAGCCGGCGCCGCCGTCCTCGCCCTGCTGCCAGCCCATCTTGCGCAGCCGGTCCGCGACCTCGAACGCCCGCGGCTCGATGACCGTCGCCTCGACGTCCCGCAGACGCTTCACGTCCGGGTCCTGGATGCCGGCCTTGATGGCGGTGGAGTCCCAGCGACGGATGACGACCGGCGGGCCCATCTTCACCGAGAAGGCGCCCTGCTGCTTGAGGTGGGCGAGCATCGGCTGGAGCCACTCGTCCAGGTTGGGCGCGTACCAGTTGATGACCGGGCCCTCGGGGAGGTAGGCGAGGTACCGCTTGATCTTGGGGAGCTGTCGGTACAGCACCAGTCCGGCGCCGACGATCTGACCGGTCTTGTCGAACCAGCCGAGGCTCTCCGACCGCCACTCCGTCTTCACGTCAGCCCACGCCGGGACCTGGCAGTGACTGGCCGCGGGCAGGCTCTGGATGTACGCCAGATGCTGCTCGCGGCTGATGGTCCTCAGGGTCAGGCTCATGCGGGGCGCTCCTCGGCAGGTGTGTCCCCATCGGTCAGGGGCTCCGGCTCTCGCGCCGAAGCCTACTGTGAGCGGGGAGCGCCCGTTCTGGCCCGTACGGCACTTGGCCGCGAGCCGGTGCCGCAAGGGCCCTGGCGGGGTTGCCGCCGGGGCCCTGACGAGAACGCGGTGGAGCGGCCGAGGCCGGGAACGCGGTGGTCAGCTGACCACGCCGCCGAACAGTCCTCCGTGGGCCATTCCGAGGTAGAAGCCGACTGCCGAGGAGCCGATCCCCATGATCAGGGCGAACCGCTCCCAGGTCGTCCTGGAGATCCACATCCCGTAGCCGCCGACGAGGATGCCGATGAGCCCGGCCCACGAGCTGAGCAGGTGCAGGTTGTGGAACATGGCGGTCACGAACGCGAGGACGCCGAGGACCCCGGTCACCACCATCAGGGTGTCCTGGAGCGGATGGGGCCTGCCGTCCGTGGCGAAGAGGGAGCCGGTGGGGCGGTTCCGCGGGCGGGTGTGCGCTACCTGGGCCATGAAAGTGCCTCCTGCCGAAGGGGCGGCGCGCTGAGACGCCGCTCACATCCGATATGTACAGATTGCGCATCCTTGGCCCTGGATTTCAACCCGGGGGTCCACGGCAGGTAGTCTGTACGGTCTGCACCGGTGTCTGCCTTGAGCCTGCCCGGCGGCCCTCCCTCCGAGGAGCCTGCCGAGTCCGCTGTTTCACCCGACGGACACCGATGCCTACGCATCACGACCCTCCTGCCACGGAACGACCGTGGCCGCTGAGTCCAAAGGAGGTGGGTTCCACATGCGTCACTACGAGGTGATGGTCATCCTCGACCCCGATCTGGAGGAGCGCGCTGTCTCTCCCCTGATCGAGAACTTCCTCTCCGTCGTCCGCGAGGGCAACGGAAAGGTTGAGAAGGTCGACACCTGGGGCCGTCGTCGGCTCGCTTACGAGATCAAGAAGAAGCCCGAGGGCATCTACTCGGTCCTCGACCTGCAGGCCGAGCCTGCGGTCGTCAAG
This sequence comes from Streptomyces sp. NBC_01335, assembly GCF_035953295.1. GTDB lineage: Bacteria > Actinomycetota > Actinomycetes > Streptomycetales > Streptomycetaceae > Streptomyces. Next base: position 3,935,817 of record NZ_CP108370.1, on the reverse strand, counting down.
GAGCTCGACCGCCAGATGAACCTGAACGAGTCGGTCCTCCGGACCAAGGTCCTCCGTCCCGAGACCCACTGAGCATCTAGCTCAGCGGTCATCGGGTTCGAGTAGCAGCAAGCAGCAAGCAATCCCCGCCGAGAGGTTCATCCATGGCAGGCGAGACCGTCATCACGGTCGTCGGCAATCTCGTCGACGACCCCGAGCTGCGCTTCACCTCGTCCGGTGCGGCGGTCGCGAAGTTCCGTGTCGCGTCCACACCCCGCATCTTCGATCGGCAGACCAATGAGTGGAAGGACGGCGAAGGCCTGTTCCTCACCTGCTCGGTCTGGCGTCAGGCGGCGGAGAACGTCGCGGAGTCGCTTCAGCGAGGCATGCGCGTCATTGTGCAGGGCCGGCTGAAGCAGCGGTCCTACGAGGACCGTGAGGGCATCAAGCGCACGGTCTACGAGCTGGATGTCGACGAGGTCGGCCCCAGCTTGAAGAGCGCCACGGCCAAGGTCACCAAGACCGCAGGTCGCGGTGGCCAGGGCGGCGGCCAGGGTGGATACGGCGGCGGCCAGCAGGGCGGCGGCAACTGGGGCGGCGGTCCCAGTGGCGGTGGCCAGCAGGGCGGCGGCGGCGCTCCCGACGCCGACCCGTGGGCAACCGGCGCACCCTCCGGCGGCCAGCAGGGCGGGGGCCAGCAGGGCGGCTGGGGCGGAAGCTCCGGCGGTTCCAGCGGCGGCGGCTACTCGGACGAGCCTCCTTTCTAGGTCTGGCTCGTACCCCCACTTCTTGATCACACAGGAGAAACACCATGGCGAAGCCGCCTGTGCGCAAGCCTAAGAAGAAGGTCTGCGCGTTCTGCAAGGACAAGACCCAGTACGTGGACTACAAGGACACGAACATGCTGCGGAAGTTCATTTCCGACCGCGGCAAGATCCGTGCCCGCCGCGTTACCGGCAACTGCACGCAGCACCAGCGTGACGTCGCCACGGCAGTCAAGAACAGCCGTGAGATGGCGCTGCTGCCCTACACGTCCACCGCGCGATAAGGGAAGGGTGACGCAAACATGAAGATCATCCTCACCCACGAGGTCACTGGCCTCGGTGCCGCCGGCGACGTCGTCGACGTCAAGGACGGATACGCTCGCAACTACCTGGTCCCGCGTGGCTTTGCCATTCGCTGGACCAAGGGCGGCGAGAAGGACGTGGCGCAGATCCGCCGCGCCCGCAAGATCCACGAGATCGCGACGATCGAGCAGGCCAACGAGATCAAGGCCAAGCTCGAGTCCGTGAAGGTCCGTCTGGCTGTTCGCTCCGGCGACGCCGGCCGCCTCTTCGGCTCCGTCACCCCGGCCGACGTCGCCTCGGCGATCAAGGCTGCCGGTGGCCCGGAGGTCGACAAGCGTCGTGTCGAGTTCGGTTCGCCGATCAAGACCCTTGGCGGACACCAGGTGTCCGTGCGCCTGCACCCTGAGGTTGCGGCGCAGCTCGGCGTCGAGGTTGTCGCTGCCTGAGGCAGTGCTCGTACGAGTTAGTCAGGTGAAGGGCCGTACCCCGCGGGGTACGGCCCTTCGTCGTTTCAGTGAGGTCGTTTCAGTGACGTCGCTTCAATGAGCTCGTTTCACGTGAAACATGGCCTTCTGCGGAAGGGTCGGCTGTTTCACGTGAAACGTGGCCTTTCGGCTCCAGGCCCCTGTCTCACTGAGCAGCCCTTGAGCTCTGAGCAGCCCTTGAGCTCCGCCCCCTGGCCTCCGGGTCAGCGGGTGGCGCCGGTGACGACCCAGCGTCCCGAGCGGGCGCGCAGCCAGAGGGTGATCAGCCGGACGGCCATCATCAGGTCCATGGCCCACCAGAGTGCGGTGAGACCGCCGCCGAGGGTGGGGATCAGCAGCGCGACCGGTGCGAAGACGGCCAGGGTGACGAGCATGGCCAGCGCCAGGTAGCGCCCGTCACCGGCGCCCATGAGTACGCCGTCCAGGATGAAGACCACGCCCGCGATCGGCTGGGAGACCGCCACCACCAGCAGTGCGGGCAGCAGGGTGTCGCGTACGGAGGAGTCGCTGGTGAAGAGCGGGATGAAGAGGGGCCGCGCGACCACGATGAGCACCCCGAGTACCACCCCTGCGGCGAGGCCCCACTCCACCATTCGACGACACGCCTCACGCGCACCCTTCGCGTCGTCGGCGCCGAGATAGCGCCCGATGATCGCCTGGCCGGCGATGGCGATGGCGTCCAGGGCGAAGGCGGTCAGAGTCCAGAGCGAGAGGACGATCTGGTGAGCCGCGATGTCCACGTCGCCGAGACGGGCGGCGACCGCGGTGGCGATGACCAGCACCGCACGCAGCGAGAGAGTGCGGATCAGCAGCGGGACCCCGGCCTGGGCGTTCGCACGGATGCCCGCCGCGTCGGGGCGGAGCGATGCCTTGTGCCGACGGGCTCCCCGGACGACCACGGTCAGGTAGGCGGCGGCCATGCCCAGCTGCGCGATCACGGTGCCCCAGGCGGACCCCGCGATGCCGAGGCCCGCGCCGTAGACCAGGACCGCGTTGAGGATGGCGTTGGCGGAGAAGCCACCGATGGCGACGTAGAGCGGGGTGCGGGTGTCCTGGAGTCCGCGCAGCACCCCGGTCGCCGCCAGCACGACGAGCATGGCCGGTATCCCGAGCGTCGAGATGCGGAGATAGGTCGTCGCGTACGGGGCCGCCGTCGAGGAAGTGCCGAAGGCGTCGACGATCCATGGGGCGGTGGGGAGAACGGCGGCGACCACCAGGGCGCCGAGGAGCAGAGCGAGCCAGATGCCGTCCATGCCCTGCCGGATCGCGGAGGCGAGATCGCCCGCGCCGAGGCGGCGGGCGACAGCGGCCGTGGTGGCGTAGGCGAGGAAGACGAAGACGCTGACGGCGGTCGACAGGAGAGCGGCGGAAACGCCGAGCCCGGCCAGTTGCCGGGTGCCGAGGTGGCCCACGATCGCGCTGTCCACCATGAGGAAGAGGGGCTCGGCCACGAGTGCGCCGAAGGCGGGCACGGCGAGCGAGATGATCTCTCGGTCGTGCCGTCGGCGACCGGATGCGGTTGTCGCGAGGGCCTTGGTCATGAGAGCCAATCCAATCTTCCACAGGTAATACATGCAAGCCCTTTCTGATCCTTACTTTTCCAGGGCCTGTGTGCTGGGCCACGCGCCGTTCGCGATGATCTTGAGCGAAGCGGGAAAGTTTTTCTCCCCCACAGTCCGTGGACGGAAAAAACCCAGGTCAGAGGTGTGCGCACGCCGATGCTATGAGTTTGTCCACAGCGCTGTCCCCCGGTCCGTGCACAGGATCGGCGGACTTCTCCACAGCATCTGGTCCGTCGTCCACATGCCCTGTGGATAACCGGATTGGCTGACGGTGCGGAGCGGCCTACCGTGGACCGTCGCCCGTACTCCGACCGTGCCCTCGAACGCGTTGAAATCGAAGCGCCGGAAGCGGAGTCGGGTGTCCTGTTTGTCGGTGCCGTGCCGTAAGAAAGAGTGGCATGGCTAGGTCCGCGAAGCGGACGGGAGGAGGTGGCCCGGTGAGCATTCCCGAGCCTTTGGACGAGCCCTGGGCCGACGTCGGTCCCAGTGACCGGCTGCCTGTCTCCCGCCAGCGTCGCGGTGAGCGCGGTGAGCGCGGCGGACGGGACGACCAGCACGACCGGGGCCGCGACAGCGGCTGGGACTCGGGCTCTCCGGGGTTCGAGCGGGTTCCCCCGCAGGACCTGGATGCCGAGCAGTCGGTGCTCGGCGGCATGCTGCTCTCCAAGGACGCCATCGCGGAGGTCGTGGAGGTCATCAAGGGGCACGACTTCTACCGCCCCGCCCACGAGACCGTCTTCACGGCCATCCTCGATCTCTACGCCAAGGGTGAGCCGGCCGACCCGATCACGGTCGCCGCCGAGCTGGTCCGGCGCGGCGAGATCACCAAGGTCGGCGGCGCTCCGTACCTCCACACCCTCGTCCAGTCGGTGCCGACCGCGGCGAACGCCTCGTACTACGCCGAGATCGTCCATGAGCGTGCCGTCCTGCGCCGCCTGGTCGAAGCGGGTACGAAGATCACACAGATGGGCTACGCGGCCGACGGAGACGTCGACGAGATCGTCAACTCCGCCCAGGCCGAGATCTACGCCGTCACCGAGCAGCGCACCAGCGAGGACTATCTGCCGCTCGGCGACATCATGGAGGGGGCGCTCGACGAGATCGAGGCGATCGGCTCCCGCAGCGGGGAGATGACCGGTGTCCCCACCGGGTTCACCGATCTCGACGCGCTGACCAACGGCCTGCACCCCGGTCAGATGATCGTCATCGCCGCCCGTCCCGCCATGGGTAAGTCGACCCTGGCGCTGGACTTCGCCCGTGCCTGCTCGATCAAGGGCAACCTTCCGAGCGTGATCTTCTCCCTGGAAATGGGGCGGAACGAGATCGCGATGCGTCTGCTCTCGGCGGAGGCACGGGTGGCGCTGCACCACATGCGCTCGGGCACGATGACGGACGAGGACTGGACGCGACTGGCCCGGCGGATGCCGGACGTGTCGGCGGCCCCGCTGTACATCGACGACTCGCCCAACCTCTCCATGATGGAGATCCGGGCGAAGTGCCGTCGTCTGAAGCAGCGCAACGACCTGAAGCTGGTAGTCATCGACTACCTCCAGCTGATGCAGTCCGGTGGCGCCAAGCGCGCCGAGAGCCGCCAGCAGGAGGTCTCGGACATGTCCCGAAACCTCAAGCTCCTCGCGAAGGAACTGGAGCTCCCGGTGATCGCGCTCTCCCAGCTGAACCGAGGGCCCGAGCAGCGGACGGACAAGAAGCCGATGGTCTCCGACCTCCGTGAGTCCGGCTCCATCGAGCAGGACGCCGACATGGTCATCCTGCTGCACCGTGAGGACGCGTACGAGAAGGAATCGCCCCGCGCCGGCGAGGCGGACCTGATCGTCGCCAAGCACCGTAACGGCCCCACCGCGACGATCACGGTGGCCTTCCAGGGGCACTACTCGCGCTTTGTGGACATGGCGCAGACCTGATCCGACGCTGTCGGTTCCCGGACCGGGCGAGGGAAGGCCGGAGGTGCGCACCTCGCTGACCGGGCTCATCACCGCCACCCGGGCCCACGAGGGTTCGTCCGTGCCAGATCCACGCGCCCAGATCCACGTGCCCAGACCCACGCGCCCTGACCCGGGCGCCCTGCCTGGTGCACGTGCTCCGGCTCGCGTACGTGCTCCGACCGGTGTGCGGGCCCGGGCGCCTCGGCGCGGAATCGAGTCGCGGGGCGGCGCCGTTCTCGACCATTCTTCGTTCCATGACGTCATGGAACGAAGAACTGCTGCCGGCCACCCGCCGGGCCCTGCTGCACCGCACCGCGACCGCCCAGCGGGAAGGGCGCACCCCCTCGATGGTGGCCGGGGTGCTCCGGGACGGGCGGATCGGCTGGAGCGGGGGGCGCAGTTGTGTCGACGGACATGAGCCGGACAGCGGCACTCAGTACCGGATCGGCTCGATCACCAAGACCTTCACGGCAGTCCTGGTGCTCCGGCTGAGGGACGAGGGGCTGCTCGATCTGGACGACCAGGTGGAGAGGCACCTGCCGGGCTCCGGAGTCGGAGGCGTGAGCATCCGTCAGCTCCTCGGCCACGGAGCCGGGCTCACCGCCGAGACCCCGTCGCCGTGGTGGGAGCGGACGCCCGGGGAGACCCGCCCGGACCTGGCCGCCGTCCTCGGCGAGCAGCCCGTCCGGCACCCGGCCGGTCTCCGGCATCACTACTCGAACCCCGGCTACACCGTGCTCGGTTCGCTCGTCGAGGCCGTACGCGGGGACTCCTGGGAGGCGCTGCTGCGGCGCGAGATCCTGGAGCCGCTGGGGATGCGTCGTACGAGCGTGGGGCCCCAGGCTCCGCACGCGGGAGGCTGGGCCGTGCACCCCTGGGCCGACGTGATGTTGCCCGAGCCGAGCCACGATCTGGGGCTGATGGCCCCGGCCGGGCAGCTCTGGTCGACCGTGGGGGACCTGCTCACCTTCGCCGGTTTCCTCGCCGAGGGGGACGACCGGGTCCTGAGCGCCGCCTCGGTCCGGGAGATGCGGGCTCCCTCGGTGCCGCTCGAAAACGGTGACTGGACGGGTACGTACGGGCTCGGGCTCCAGGTCGTCCGCAGGGACGGGCGCACCCTGTTCGGGCATTCCGGCTCACTGCCCGGGTTCCTGGCCTGTCTCTGGGTGTGCGCGGAGGACGACGTGGCCGCCGTGGTGCTCACCAACGCGACCTCCGGGCCGCCCATCACCGAGGTGGCCCAGGACCTCGTGCGGATCGTCGCGGAGGCGGAGCCCCGTATCCCAGAGCCCTGGCGCCCGCTGCCCGAGGTCGACCAGGAGCTGCTGGCCCTGACGGGGCCCTGGTACTGGGGCACCCAGCGGTACGTGGTGAAGCTGCTCGACGACCGCGATCTGGAGCTTGCTCCGCTGGCGGGGTCCGGCCGGGGTGCGACGTTCCGGGCGGAGCGGGACGGCAGTTGGACCGGGCTCAGCGGGTACCACGCGGGGGAGAGGCTGCGGATCGTACGGAGCGACGACGGCTCAGTGGCCCACCTGGACCTGGGCTCCTTCGTCTTCACCCGTGAGCCGTACGACCCGGCGGCGGCCATCCCTGGCGGTGTGGACCCGGAGGGCTGGCGCGGGCTGGCCCGCTGAGGGTCGTGTCCGGTCCGCCCCATCCGGTCCGGCGTTTCACGTGAAACGCCGGACCGTGGGGGTCCGGCAGTGAACGGCCTTATCAGAGCGCGAGTTTGAATCCCAGGTGACTCGGGGTGAAGCCGAGACGTTCGTAGAAGCGGTGCGCGTCCGTCCGGGTCGCGTCGGAGGTCAGCTGGACCAACTGGCACTCCTGGCGCCGGGATTCGTCCACGGCCCACTGGATCAACCGGGTGCCGAGACCGTTGCCCCGCTCCTCGCTGTGCACCCGGACGCCCTCGATGACGGAACGGGTGGCGCCACGCCGCGACAGGCCGGGGATGACGGTGAGCTGGGCCGTGCCCACTACCCGGTCGCCCCGTACGGCGACCATCAGATGCTGGTTGGCATCGTCTGCGAGCCGGCGGTACGCCTTCTCGTACGGTGAGAGGTCGTCGGGCGACTCGCGGTGCGCGCCCAGGGGATCATCGGCGAGCATCGAGACGATGGCCGGGACGTCGGCCAAGGTCGCGGGCCGTATCAGCAGTTCCGTCATGATCGGCACCCTACGCAGCGCGTCCCGCGAGGAACACGGCTCCCCGGCGCGGGCGGCGCCTCTGATCAGCGGGAAAGCGCCTACGCCGGGGCCTTGAGTCCTCCAGTCGCCCTGCGGAAGAGTGCCTACGCCGGGACCTTGAGCCCCTCGACCGCCCTGACGAGCGGCGCCAGTTCGGGGTGCTCGGCCGCTTCGTCCAGAGCGGCTCGCAGCGCGGTGTCATTGGTGGGCCGGGCCTCGGTGAGCAGGGTGAGGCCCGCTTCGGTCACGTCGGTGTAGATGCCCCGCCGGTCCGTGTCGCAGAGATACCGGGTGAGCAGTCCCCTGTCCTCCAGGCGGGTCACCAGGCGCGTGGTGGCGCTCTGGCTCAGCACGACCGCGTCGGCCACCTGCTTCATCTGGAGATGGCCGCCCGGGCCCTGGTGCTGCCGGCTGAGGACGTCCAGCAGGGAGTACTCGCGGACGCTGAGGTCGTGACCGGACTGCAGGGCCCGCTCGATGTGCGCCTCGATCCTTCCGTGCAGCAGGGAAAGAGCGCACCACCCCTGGGACAGGGCGGTCATGGCGGGGTCCGTGGCGGTCATCGTCTCTCCTCCGTGCGGGAGCTGCTTGCCTCCAGGATAGGGGACGCATGCAATAGCCCGCGCTTGCAATTAACCAGCGGCTGCAATTATTGTCGACGCTTGTAAGGCGCAGACGCAATCTTCAGGAGAGGTGAACCCATGCCGCTAGCGCTTCTCGCCCTCGCCATCGGGGCTTTCGGAATCGGGACCACCGAGTTCGTGATCATGGGGCTGCTCCCCGAGGTGGCCGCGGACTTACAGGTGTCCATCCCGACCGCGGGCTTCCTGGTCACGGGGTACGCGCTCGGCGTGGTCGTGGGCGCCCCGCTCATGACGCTGCTGGGCACCAAGGTCAGCCGCAAGCGCATGCTGATGCTGCTGATGGGCCTCTTCATCATCGGCAACGTCGTGTCCGCCCTGGCCCCGGTCTTCGGCGTCATGATCGTCGGACGGGTGATCGCCTCGCTCGCCCACGGAGCCTTCTTCGGCATCGGATCGGTCGTCGCGGCCGACCTGGTGGCCCCGCAGAAGAAGGCCGGTGCCATCGCCATGATGTTCACCGGACTCACCGTCGCCAACGTGGTCGGTGTTCCGCTGGGCACGTACATCGGTCAGACGGCCGGCTGGCGGGTCACCTTCCTCGTGGTAGCCGCCCTCGGTGTGCTCGGCCTGCTCGGCGTGGCGAAGCTCGTGCCGGAGCAGCCCCGCCCCGACGGAGTACGGCTCCGTCATGAGCTGGCGGCCTTCCGGAACGTGCAGGTCCTGCTGGCCATGGCCATGACGGTGCTGGGTTTCGGCGGCGTCTTCGCCGCGATCACCTACATCACCCCGATGATGACCGGGATCGCCGGTTTCGCGCCGTCCTCGGTCACCTGGCTGCTGGTCCTCTTCGGGATCGGCATGGTGGTCGGCAACCTGCTGGGCGGGAAGTTCGCGGACCGGCGTCTGATGCCGATGCTCTTCGTCACGCTCGGGGCGCTCGCCGTCGTGCTGGCCCTGTTCACCGTGACCGCGCACAACAAGGTCGCCGCGGCCGTCACCGTCGTCCTCATCGGCGCCCTGGGATTCGCCACCGTGCCGCCCCTGCAGAAGCGGGTGCTGGACCAGGCGTCGGGAGCTCCGACGCTGGCCTCGGCGGTCAACATCGGCGCCTTCAACCTGGGCAACGCGCTCTCCGCCTGGCTCGGCGGCATGGTGATCGCGGCCGGCTTCAGCTACACCGCGCCCAACTGGGTCGGCGCCGCACTCGCGGGAGGCGCCCTGATCCTCGCCGTCGTCTCCAGCCTCCTGGAGCGCCACCAGGCAGAGGGCGGCCGGATCGTCGCCTCCCATACCCCCGAACCGGCCGCCGCGACCGCTGCCCGGTCCTGACTCACCCCCTCCGGGCGGTCCCCACGGCTGCCCGCACCCCCCATCACCAACACGGATAACGCAGGAGAACCCCATGAGCACCACCACCCGCACCGCCGTCGCGCCGCTCACCATCGAGGACGCGGAGGCCCTGATCGAGGCGGTCCGTACCGCCGCCGAGGCGGCCGGCGTCGCCGGCGCCGTCACCGTGCTCGACGCGGGCGGGCACCTGCTCGCCTTCCGCCGGGACGACCGCGCCGTCCTCATCGCGGGCGAGACCAGCACCCGCAAGGCCTACACCGCCCTGCAGCTGAACTCCCCCACGGCCGACCTCGTGGACGCCGTCCAGCCCGGCGGGATCTTCCACTCGCTCACCACCGCGCTCGACCGCCCGCTGCTCTTCATCGCGGGCGGCGTGCCGGTGCACCGTGACGGTCGGCTGATCGGTGCCGTGGGTGTCGGCGGCGGTGCCCCCGAGCAGGACCACGCGTTCGCCACCGGCGCCGTGGCTTCGCTGGTCTGACGGTTCTCCCTGACGCCCCGACGCCCCGCTGCCGGTAGGGCCGCGGGGCGTCGCGGCACCCGCAGGCTGCGGGGCCGTCGGGTCAGCCGGTCGCGACGGTCAGCGGCGCGAACCTGCGGCTCCAGTCGCCGGGCGCGTCCTCGCACCCTCTGGTCATCACTGCCGTACGGGACACGGCGGCCAAGCCGTGCGCAGCGAGCCAGCCGCGCAGTTCGGTGTGGCGGGTGTCGATCTCCGCCCGCAGCACGAGGTCCGTCTCCGAGGCGAGCGAGGCCACCAGCGCCTTCGCTGTGTCCGTGTCCGGTGCGACGAGCGGCCCGATCACATGGCTCCCGTCGCTCGGCCAGAGTGCGGCGAACCCCACCAGCTCGCCGGCCCGCTCGGCGACCCGGAAGTGGTCCGAGAAGGCGGGCAGCCGGGCGAGCATCTGCGTCCGCTCGGCCCCGAAGACCGGGGCGTCGAGCGCGATGATCGCCGGGAGATCCCGGGCCGTCGCCCGACGCGTCGTCGGGGCGGACGAGCCGTGCGCCCCTTCGGGCACCTGTGCTGGGGCGTTCTCCGGCAGGAACCGTCCGACGGACCGTTCCACACTCCCCACGGTGGTGAAGCCGAGCCCTTCGTAGAGGGGTCGTCCCTGATCCGTCGCGAAGAGGGTCAGCGGGGTCTCTCCGTTTTCCGCGAAGACATGAAGGACCAGACGGCGGCCCAGACCCTGCCGTGCGAACCGCTCCGCGACCAGCATCATGCCGAGCGCCGCGTGCGACGGCGCGTAGGAGGTCACCACGCAGGCGGCCGCCAGCCCCTTCCCGGCGGGGTCGTCGATGCCGTACGCCGTACCCGCCCCGAGGAGCAGGCCCCATCGGTGTTCGTCCCGGGGCCAGCCCCGGTCCTCGCTGAGATCCGCACAGGCGACCAGGTCGCCCCGGGTGAGGTGCCGGATGGGCAGGTCGTCGGGCAGGCCGTGCCGGATGGTGGGCATGGAAGCCAGGCTCTCCGACATCGAGGCGGCCCGTCCACCGTTTTGTCTCTTCCTTCGCCAAGGTTTTCCGCGCCTGTTCCGGGCGGCTCGCCGTCCGTACGCCTTCCGGCACGGAGCCGGCCGCCGGTGCGGGGGTGTGCGGGCACCTTGGCGTGGTGCCCGCGACCCGTGTTTCACGTGAAACACGGGCCACGGGGCACCGGCCGTGAAACGAGCCGGAATTCCCGTTATACGTCCGTTGTGCCGAAGGATTCGGCAGACTGCGGACCGGGGAGCCGCGAACCGTGTCGGGCCAGTCAGTCGACCGATGGACAGTTCGAGGCGAGGCACAGTCATGGATGCTCCGACCAGTAATCCGGCTGCCGGATCCCCGCAGCCGTCCACCGCACCCCCGCCGCCCCGTGCGCGACGGGCCGCCACACGGCGGGCCGCCGGCTCCCGAGGCTCCACCCCTCCGCGGGACGGCACTCCGTCCGCCGACGCGGTACTGATCCGACGGAATCTGGCGGAGATCGGCCCGAGCGCCGACCGGGCCACGGCGTACTTCTACGCGGTGCTCCTCCTGCACCGCCCCGAACTGCGCGAGATGTTCCCTGCCGCCATGGACGTACAGCGCGAGCGGCTCTTCCGCGCTCTGCTGACCGCCGCCGACCGCTTCGACGACCGGGTGGCGCTGACCGCACACCTCTCGGAGCTGGGGAGGGGGCACCGCCGGCATGGCACGCACCCCACGCACTACCCCGCCCTCGGGGAAGCCCTGCTGGGCGGTCCGGGCGGGCTGGGTCTCCCGGGCCCTGGTCCACCGGGCCGAGCCGGGGGGATGTGCTGCGGCTCGGTGCCCCGGCGGGGACGATGACGGTCGACCACACCACGCACACCGCGCTGCTCTGCCTCGGCGGCGGTACCGGCATGGCACCCGTCAGGGCGCTGGTGGAGGACGTCGCCGAACACGGCGACCGCCGACGCGTCGACGTCTTCTGCGGGGCCCGCGGCGAGCACGACCTCTGCGACCGCGACACCATGCTGCGGCTCCAGCGGACCTACTCCTGGCTCGCCGTGCACCCGGTGGTCTCCGACGGCCCGACGCGCGGCCGGACCGGTGAGATCCCGGAAGCGGTACGGGAGACGGGGCCGTGGAACGAACGGGACGCCTATCTGGCGGGTCCGCCCGGAATGATCCGCAGCGGGGTGCGGGCCCTGCGGGACGCGGGAGTGCCGCCGGAGCGCATCCACCACGACCCGGTCGAGGAACCGGTGCTGCCCGGCCCGGCCTGAATCAGCCCAAGTCGGGCGCGTGCATGGCCCGCACGCCCTCGATGTTGCCGTCCAGGTAGTGGCGGAGCGAGAGGGGGACGAGGTGGACGGCGGCGATCCCGACCCGGCTGAAGGGGATCCGGACGATCTCGTACTCCCCGGTGGGGGCCTCGATCTCGGGGCCGTGGCGTTTCGAGAGGTCCATCGAGGCCAGCCTGCAGACGAAGAAGTGCTGGACCTTCACCCCCGCCGCCCCGCCGTCGGCGATGTGCTCGACGGTGTCGACGAAACAGGGCACCACGTCGACGATCTTGGCGCCCAGCTCCTCGTCGATCTCGCGGTGCAGGGCGTCGACGACGGTCGCGTCCTCGGGTTCGACCCCGCCGCCGGGCGTCACCCAGTAGGGGTCGACCCCCGGCTTGGTCCGCTTGATCAGGACGAGTCGGTCGCCGTCCAGCAGGATGGCGCGTGCGGTGCGCTTGACCACAGGGCGTTCGGTCATGGCAAGAGAGTGGCCCGCCGACACCCTTCTGAAACTCCCGGCGGCCCGTTGGCGGGGCGGCGGGCGGCAGCATCCGCCCGCCGTCCGGACGCGCCCGCGCCGTACCGGGAGGCACCCACCGGCACGCTCCCGGAGATCCCAAAGGTCCCGGCGCGCACGGAGAAGTCCCTCCGCACGCACCGGGGCCCGGGCCGGCGCGCGCCGCCGGTCAGCCGGTCAGCCGGTCAGCGGGTGGCCGCGTCCAGGGCTTGCGCCACGTCGGCGAGCAGGTCCTCCGGGTCCTCGGCGCCGACCGAGAAGCGGACGAAGCCCTCGGAGACCGCGTCGCCGCCCCAGCGCCCGCGCCGCTCCGCGGTGGACCGCAGACCGCCGAAGCTCGTGGCGTCGTCGACCAGCCGCAGCGCCTCCAGGAAGCGTTCGGCGGTCTCCCGGTCGGCCAGCTCGAACGAGACCACGGAGCCGAAGCGCCGCATCTGCCGCACGGCGACGGGGTACGAGGGGTCGGAGGGAAGCCCCGGGTAGCGCAGCCCGGTCACCTCGGCGCGCTTGGTGAGCGCCTCGGCCAGGGTCAGCGCGGTGGAGCACTGGCGCTCGATGCGCAGCTGGAGCGTGGCGAGCGAGCGGTGCGCGAGCCAGGCCTCCATGGGGCCGGGGATCGCGCCGACCACCTTGCGCCAGCGGCGAACCCCCGCGGCGAGGCCGGCGTCGCGGCAGGTCACGTGGCCGAGCAGGATGTCGCCGTGGCCGGTCATGCCCTTGGTGTCGCTGGCCACCGCGAAGTCGGCGCCCAGCTCCAGGGGCCGCTGGCCGATCGGCGTCGCGAGGGTGTTGTCGACGGCCACCAGGGTGCCGCCCGCGTGAGCAGCCTCGACCAGCTTGCGGACGTCGCAGACGTCCAGGCCCGGGTTGGACGGGGTCTCGATCCAGAGCAGCTTGGCCCCTTCGAGGGCGGCCAGTTGGGCGTCGCCGCCGGTGGGCGCGGTGCGGACCTCCACGCCGTACGCCTCCAGCTGCTCCCGTACGAGCGGCAGCGCCTGGTAGCCGTCGTTCGGCAGGACGACGATGTCGCCCGCGCGGGTCTGGGAGAAGAGGACGGCCGAGATCGCGGCCATGCCGGAGGCGAAGACGGTCGTCACGACCTCCTCCCCCGGCGCTTCCAGCTCACCTATGGCCTTCTCCAGGTGCGTCCACGTCGGGTTGGTCTCCCGGCCGTAGGTGTACGGCCCGACCGGCTCTCCCGAGAGGTGGAAGTGCGCGGCGAAGACCGGCCCGGGAAGAGTGGGCTCGTACTGCTGCGGCTCGGGGAGACCCGCCCGTACCGCCCGCGTTCCGTCGCCGATGCTGCTCATGGTGCGCTCCTTGCTTCCTTCCCGGGCCGTCGCCGGTGCTTGTATGCACTTTCTCAGCCCGGGAGCGAAGCCCGTCGGGGTGTCTCAGTCCTCGTCGGGGAGGACGACGTGCAGGGCCCAGGAGACGACGGAGACGATCAGGCCGCCCAGCACGGCCGTCCAGAAGCCGTCCACGTGGAAACTCAGGTCGACCGCTCCGGCCAGCGACGAGGTCAGCTTCAGCATGAGGGCGTTGACGACCAGGGTGATCAGACCCAGGGTGAGGATGAAGAGCGGCAGCGTGAGGAGCTTGACCACCGGCTTGACGAGGAAGTTGACCAGGCCGAAGAGGAGCGCGACCAGGACGAGGGTGAGGACCTTCCGACCGGTGCCCGTGCCGGTCAGCGTGATGTCCTGGAGCAGCCAGATGGCCACCGCCAGAGCGGCCGCGTTGGCGGTCGTCTTGACTACGAAATTCTTCATGTGTCTGATCGTGGCAGACACCGACCACGGGGTACACCGTCCCTACGGGAACCCGGACGACCATGAGGGGCGCACCGCGCATGAAGGCATTCAGGCTCGACGAGCTGGAAGCGGAACGAGCCGCCAACGACGGCGCCTACCTGCAGTTCATCCGCGAGCGGAACATGTCCGTGGGGCTGTACGCGCTGGACGCCGGCTCCCTCGATCCGCAGAGTCCGCACGGCCAGGACGAGGTGTACCTCGTCGTCAGCGGGCGCGCGTCGATCACCGTCGGCATGGAGACGACCCAGGTGGGCCGGGGAAGCGTCGTGTACGTGCCGGCCGGGGTGGCCCACAAGTTCCACCACATCACCGAGGACCTGCGCGTCATGGTGGTCTTCTCCCCGCCGGAGGCCTGAACCGCAGAAGCCTGAACCGCAGAAGCCTGATCCGCAGTGCCTTGATCCGGAGACGCCCGATTCGGAGGCCTGTCCGGGCGCGGGACCCTAGGGGATCGATCAGGGGAGTCCGGGGGATGCGGACCGCCCGTCGCCCCTCTCGCCGCTCTAGCATCGGTGTCGGTGACCGGGAGGCCGGGGACCGGGACCGGGAACCCCCGGTCCGGCGGGGCAGGGACACGAGAGACGAGGTAGGACGATGGCGGTCCGGGAGATATTCGCGGGTATGCCCTGGTGGGTGAAGTGGATCGCGGTGCCGGTGATCGCGATCGCCGTGTTCGGCGGGCTGATCGCCAGCGTGGTGACCTTCGTGGTCACCCTGCTCTTCAAGCTGCTGCTGTTCGTCGTCCTCGTCGGCGGTCTGATCTTCGTCGTACGGAAGTTCTTCTCCTCCTCCTCGGGCTCCCGGCGCGACTGGTAGGCGCGGACCGGCGACGCCGGCGCCCCGCCCGACCCACTGCCCTCCGAGGTGGCCACGTCGGCGTGATGATCACGGAGAGTGGCGTGGATTAGCCCGGCAGAGCTAAGCGAGGCCAGAAACCGCCCCACGAATGGCCCCTGCGGCTACAGTGACGGTTCGCTGCCGCCGCCTGGGAAAATAACTGTCCGTCACCATCCTGACCAATGGTTCCGCGACAGTCGAGCGTGTGCCCCGGGCTCGCGGCACGCCCGTGGGGGCGGCCTCCACGGGAGGGCTGACCGCCCGTCACCATGCCTGGGGGTGACCGTGACCACGGCATCGACCACCACTGTCCCGACGCTGATCGGTTCGGTCCAGCGGGCCCTGAGACTGCTGGAGGCGGTGGGCGCCCATCAGGACGGCGCTCCCGCCAAGCAGCTCGCGCGGGAAGCGGGGCTGCCCTTGCCGACGAC
This sequence comes from Streptomyces sp. NBC_01335, assembly GCF_035953295.1. Taxonomy (GTDB): domain Bacteria; phylum Actinomycetota; class Actinomycetes; order Streptomycetales; family Streptomycetaceae; genus Streptomyces. The sequence goes on along the minus strand of NZ_CP108370.1, from coordinate 3,920,317 downwards.
CTACCATCTGCTGCGCACCCTGGCCCACGAGGGCTACCTGCGGCGGGAGAACGGTGTCTTCGTCCTCGGTGCCGCCGCCGAGCGGATGTCCGGCCGGGCGGCCGAGGAGAGCAGGCGCGGCAGGCTCAACGACTCCCTCGCGCGCTGGTGCGACGAGTTGGGGGCCCCGGTGTACTGCGCCGTCTATCGCGAGGGCGAGATCGAGCTGGTCGCCGTGGCGGACTCCGCCGAGACGCCGGCCGTGGACGAGTGGGCCCCCTTCGCCGAGACCGGGCACGCCCACGCGCTGGGCCAGTGTCTGCTCGGGCAGCTCGACGAGAAGGCGCGGGAGGACCATCTGCTCCGCCATCCGGTGCGTCCGCTGACCCGTTACTCAGTGCGAGATCGCCCGGTCCTACTTGAGCGATTGCGTTCGATGGAGCGTATGAAACCTGTCATTGAGCGACAGGAGTACGCACTCGGAACGGTCTGCGCCGCCATCCCCATCACCGCAGGTTCGGCCGTCGCCGCAATGGCCATTTCTCTACCCCTGGACCGCCAGGACCAGTTGCTCCCCGCAGTCGAACAACTACGTGGCGAAGTGGCACGGCTCTTGCGTTCGTTCGTGTTCTCTATCAGTATCTGAAAAATCACTCCTTGTGATCTGCTATCGCGTGCACCACGATGGCGTCAATAGGGCCATGGGGGATCATTCCTGGCCAGATTCATCTACTGCGGGGTTGAACGATGCGCGAGTCGGTTCAAGCAGAGGTCATGATGAGTTTCCTCGTCTCGGAGGAGCTCTCGTTCCGTATTCCGGTGGAGCTCCGTTACGAGGTGAGCGATCCGTACGCGATCCGTATGACCTTCCACCTGCCGGGTGATGCCCCGGTCACCTGGGCTTTTGGCCGTGAGCTCCTGCTCGACGGCCTCAACAGTCCCAGCGGCGACGGTGATGTGCACATCGGTCCAACCGAGCCCGAGGGGCTCTGCGACGTGCACATCCGGCTCCAGGTCGGCGCGGACCGGGCGCTGTTCCGGGCCGGTACGGCGCCGCTCGTGGCGTTCCTGGACCGGACGGACAAGCTGGTGCCACTGGGGCAGGAGCACACGCAGGGTGACTTCGACGGCAACCTCGAAGAGGCGCTCGGAAGGATCCTCGCCGAGGAGCAGAACGCGGGCTGACAGTCTGTCAGCCCGTTGGTCTTTGGGCCCTCCCGCGCTCTCTCACGCTCACTTCTTGCGGCGTCGGCCCCTCCCGGTCCGTACGGGTGCAGGAGCTCCGGCTTCCGCGCCGAGCCCTGTGCGGTCCGCGGACACCACCAGAGCGGCGAGCGCCGTCGTGACGGGCACCGAGGCGACCAGTCCGATCGAGCCGACGAGTGTACGGACGATCTCCTCGGCCACCAGCTCGCTGTTGGCGACCGTGCCCACACTGCTCTGCGCGATGGAGAACAGCAGCAGCAGGGGCAGCGCCGCGCCCGCGTACGCGAGCACCAGGGTGTTGACCACCGAGGCGATGTGGTCGCGCCCGATCCTGATGCCCGCTCCGTAGAGCCCGCGCGCCCCCATGGTCGGGTTCGCCTGGTGAAGCTCCCACACCGCCGACGTCTGGGTGACCGTCACGTCGTCCAGGACCCCGAGCGAACCGATGATGACACCGGCCAGGAGCAGACCGCTCATGTCGATGTCGGGATAGAGGCCGTGGATCAGGCCGGTGTTGTCGTCGGTGTTGCCGGTCAGCCCCGCCCAGTCGATGAAGACCGAGCCCAGCAGCCCGATCAGCAGCAGCGAGATCAGCGTGCCGATCACCGCCACCGAGGTGCGCGCCGTCACCCCGTGGCAGGTGTACAGCGCGATGAGCATGATCGCGCTCGCCCCGACCACCGCCACCAGCAGTGGGTTGGACCCCTGCAGGATCGCCGGGAGGATGAACAGCGTCAGTACCGCGAAGGACACGGCGAGCGCCACGAGCGCCATCACCCCGCGCAGCCGCCCCACCACCACGACGGCGACGGCGAAGATCCCGGCCAGCAGCGCCATCGGCAGCTTCCGGTCCACGTCGGTGACCGAGTACTGCAGGTCGTGCGGCGCGTCCGGCGCGTACGCGAGGACCACCCCCTGACCCTCGCTCAACTGCCGCGAGGCTTCGGGCTGGACGATCTCGGCGAAGGTGCGGCCCTGGTCCTTGCCGCTGGTCACCTCGATGGTGGCCTTCTTGCAGTCGCCCTCGTCCTCGGCGGCCGCGCCCGGGCCGGAGGCGGCCGACGTGCCACCCGTTGCCGGTACTTGGGCGGCGTTGACGTCCGCGCAGTTCACCCGCTCCACCTTCACCACCTTCCCCTGCTCGGTCTGCCGGTCGAAGCCCACACCGGTGCGCTCGTGCGCGGGAGTGCCGCCGGGCCAGAGCACCGCCAGGCCGACGACCACCGCCGCGGCGAAGGGGATCAGCACGCATGCGATGACCTTGCGCAGATGGGTCGAGACGGGTGCCGCGGGGCCATGGCTGTGCGTATGGCCGTGTGAGGGGTCCTGGGGTTCTGGATGGTCCTGGGAGGAGGTCACCGGGCGATCATCGCAAGAACGGGGGAGGCCCCCTGGTCAGCACGGCCGGGCGGGCGCTAGCGTGGTGGCACCTTTGCACACGCGGGAGCTCGGAGCACCGGGCTGAGAGGGCGCTGACCTCGTGAATCCTCACGGGACACGCTGCGCCGACCGCCGAACCTGTTACCGGGTAATGCCGGCGTAGGGAGTAGGTCTCATGACCACATCGGACGCACGCACGCCTGCCTCCACGACGCACGAGAGCGTCGGGGCGGGCAAGTCCATCGGCTGGCACAAGGGGTACGTCGAGGGCTCGCGCCCCGGCCTCCGGGTGCCGGTCCGTCAGGTGCACCTGACCAACGGCAAGGACGTGACGCTCTACGACACGTCCGGTCCGTACACCGATCCCGCCGTCACCACCGATGTCCGCCGCGGCCTCGCCTCCGTGCGTGGTGGCTGGATCGAGGGCCGGGGGGACACCGAGGAGTACGAGGGGCGCCCGGTCCGTCCGGAGGACGACGGCCGCTCGCCCGCCTCGCGCGACGGGCTGCGCAACCTCGACGCGCTCTTCCCCGGCGGGGTCCGCGCCCCCCGGCGCAGCCGCGACGGACGCCCCGTCACCCAGCTCGCTTACGCCCGGCGGGGGGAGGTCACCCCGGAGATGGAGTACGTCGCGATCCGCGAGAACGTCGACCCCGAGGTCGTACGTGAGGAGATCGCGGCCGGCCGGGCGGTGCTGCCGGCCAATGTGAACCACCCGGAGACCGAGCCGATGATCATCGGTAAGCGGTTCCTGGTGAAGGTGAACGCCAACATCGGCAACTCGGCCGTGACCTCCTCCATCGAGGAGGAGGTGGACAAGATGACCTGGGCGACGCGGTGGGGCGCCGACACGGTCATGGACCTGTCCACCGGCCGCAACATCCACACCACCCGCGAGTGGGTGCTCCGCAACTCGCCCGTGCCCATCGGCACCGTCCCGCTCTACCAGGCCCTCGAGAAGGTCGACGGCCGGGCGGAGGAGCTGACTTGGGAGATCTACAAGGACACGGTCATCGAGCAGGCCGAGCAGGGCGTGGACTACATGACGGTGCACGCCGGCGTGCGCCTGCCGTACGTCCCGCTCACGGCGCGCCGCAAGACCGGCATCGTCTCCCGGGGTGGCTCGATCATGGCGGCCTGGTGCCTCGCGCACCACAAGGAGTCGTTCCTCTACGAGAACTTCGAGGAGCTCTGCGAACTCCTGGCGACGTACGACGTGACGTACTCGCTCGGGGACGGGCTGCGGCCCGGGTCCATCGCCGACGCCAACGACGAGGCGCAGTTCGCCGAACTGCGCACCCTCGGCGAGCTCAACACGATCGCCAAGCGGTACGGCGTGCAGACGATGATCGAGGGGCCGGGACACGTCCCGATGCACAAGATCAAGGAGAACATCGACCTTCAGCAGGAGATCTGCGAGGAGGCGCCGTTCTACACCCTCGGCCCGCTGACCACCGACGTCGCGCCGGCGTACGACCACATCACCTCCGGGATCGGCGCGGCGATGATCGCCTGGTGGGGCACGGCGATGCTCTGCTACGTGACGCCCAAGGAGCACCTGGGGCTTCCCGACCGGGACGACGTGAAGACCGGGGTCATCACCTACAAGATCGCGGCCCACGCCGCGGACCTGGCCAAGGGGCACCCGGGCGCGCAGGAGTGGGACGACGCGCTGTCGGACGCACGGTTCGAGTTCCGCTGGGAGGACCAGTTCAACCTGGCGCTCGACCCGGACACGGCCCGCGCGTTCCACGACGAGACGCTGCCCGCCGAACCGGCGAAGACGGCGCACTTCTGCTCGATGTGCGGGCCGAAGTTCTGCTCGATGAAGATCAGCCGGAGCATCACCGAGCAGTTCGCGCCGGATCTGGCGCCGTCCGCCTCCGAGGAGGAGATCGAGGCGGGGATGCTGGCGAAGTCGAAGGAGTTCGCGGCGTCCGGCGGGCGGGTCTACCTGCCGCTGGCCGACTGAGCGGACCCCGTGCACGCGGGTGGCGTCGGCCCCCATGGGGCCGGCGCCACCCGGGGCGGCGGCACGGGCCCGGGACTGACTTCAGGAGGGGCTGGCCTCAGGCCCGGGGCCGGTATCAGGGTGCGGAGCCGTCCCGGTTCGGACTGCCGAATCCCGGACCGTCGAATCCCGGACTGTCGAAGTCCGGGCTGCTGAAGTCCGGGCTGGTGAAGGACGGCCGGGGGCTCTGGCGCGAACCGTCCTGCGGGTTCGAGAAGTCCGGGCTGCTGTACCCGATCTTCGGGATGCGGTTCGGCGACGGCCGGGGGACGCGGGCGGCCGGTGCGGCGGTCGGGTCGTCCAGCGCGTCGCGGAGGAACGGGAGGATGCCGCGTTCCAGCAGCGCGTGGCGCCAGGCCTCCCTGGCCCGGGCCACCTCCTCCGGCACCTCCGCGTCCTCCTCCAGGCCGGCGGCCGGATCGTCGGTGCCGTTGCGCAGCGCCGTGACCAGCAGGCCGACGGCGGCGGCGAGGATCGCCAGCGCGGTGAGCGCGGCGAAGAGCCAGCCCGCAGTGACCATCGGTCCCGCGACGGCCAGGGACGAGCTCACCGCCTGGAGGAGGTAGCCGACCACCAGGAAGATCACCGCTGCGGAGCCCGCGAGGAGCGGGGCGAGCACGGTGACGACGGCGCCGACCCCCACGCGCTCGCCGGCCGTCCCCGGTGGGACCCGGACCTCGTCGGGGTCCTGGTCGGCGTCGCCGGTGGGGACGCGGAGTTCGCCGCGCGCCTTCACGTAGTGCTCGTACTCGGTGGCGGCGGCCGCGGTGATCAGCGCGGTGGCGCTCAGCGCCATGGTCCGCAACTGCTCCCGGTTGAGCCGCTCGCCGACTCCGTCCAGATCCGGCCGCTCGTGCGCGTGGCGCAGCGCGTCGCCGAGGATCCGTTCGTACTCGGGCCCGTCTTCGGCCAGCAGGTGCGGAGCGCTTGTCATCTGCATCCCCCGATGCTCCGTGGCGCCCGATCACCCGCACATGACGGGGCATTCCGGACGAAACGGAGGAGAGCCTGCTACTGATACGCCGATGGTAGAGCGCCCAGGGCGAGGGGTGACAGGTTGTTTCCGGAAAAAGGCCCGCCGACCGCGAACGATCAGGTCGACGGAGCCCTACCCGGTGGACCGTCAGTCATGCAGGGGGAGTTGGGCGACCAGTAGCCTTCCGGCCATGGTCACGCCGCCGTCCATGGCGATGGCCAGCCCGTCCGCGTACACGTGCGGTCCGAGCACCACCGGACCGGCGTTGTTCTCGCCGTCCTCCGACCCGACCTCGCCCAGGAGGTACGGAATGGGGCTGTGGCCGTGGACGACCCGCCGGCCGCCGTACGCGGCCATCAGCTCGCGTACCGCCTGCGCGCCGCCGTCGTCCCGGAACGCGAACCGCTTGGTGAGCTTGCGGAACAGGTCCCAGCACTCGTCCGCGTCGTTACGGGTGAGGATGGCGTGGACCGTGTCGTTGACGTCCTCGATGGTCGCCCCGTAGTCGAGGTAGGCCGTCGTGTCGGAGTGCATCAGCAGATGCCCGTCCTCCTCCACGACCGCGTCCAGCCGGGACATCCACTGGAGGTGGACGTCGCGCAGCCGATCCATGTCGTGCTTCTGGCCGCCGTTGAGCAGCCAGGCGGCCTGGAAGGTGGCGGTGCCCGCGCCGGAGTTCACCGGGGTGTCCGCGAACCGCTTCGCGCCGATGAGCAGCAGCTCGTGGTTGCCCATCAGCGCCTTGCAGTAGCCGCCCGCGGCGGCGGCCTCGGCCGAGAGCTGCATGACCAGATCGATGACCCCGATGCCGTCGGGGCCCCGGTCCGTGAAGTCGCCGAGGAACCAGAGCCGGGCGTTGCCCGCCGACCAGTTGCCGTTGACGTCGATGAGGCCCTGGTCGGCGAGGGCGGCCTTCAGTTCGTCGAGGTAGCCGTGCACGTCGCCGACGACGTAGAGCGGGCCCGGCCCGTCCGCCCCGCCGGGGCCCGTGTCCGGTACGGGGGCCACGACGGGCACCCCGGCCGGGGTGATCACGGGCAGATCGCGCTCGGTCGGCGTGTAGCCCTCCGGCACGCCGCCGTCGGGCAGCGCGTTGCCGGGGTGCGCGAAGCCGTCGGGCAGCGCGTTGCCGGGTTGTACGTCGCCGGGGTGCGCGAGCGCACCCTCCGGATGCGGCTCCGCCCCGGGCACGGGCGTTCGCGCGTACGGCGGTACGCGGAAGTCGCGCAACGTCGCCGTACGCACCACGGGTTCCTGACCGGCCCCCTGAGTCATCGACCCCTCCACCACCGTCGCGCCGCCGTACACCTGACGGGCCCTGCCTGGTAGAGGTCGGTCCGCGGTGTCGTGCGCCCATCATAGGAACGCGGATCGCCCCGTGTGACGCACCAGGGGCGGTGAATCCGGGCGGGTGCGCCGTTCACCTGTCCATTGGTCCGGATTAATCCGTTCAGTCCCTGCTCGGAGAGCGTGGCGCGCTGACCGTCGTGCGGGGTGGCCGGCGCTGCGAGGAGGTCCGGACGATGAGCTCGGTCGGTATCACCTGCTCGACCGGACCGTCGTGTTCGACGCCCTCGATCGCGTCGATGAGGAGCTGCACCACCGCGGTGCCGATGCGGCGCGGCTTCAGCGAGAGCGTGGTGATGGGCGGCTCGGTGGTGGCGTAGACCGTGGACTCGCTGCAGCAGACCAGCAGCAGGTCGTCGGGGACGCGCAGGCCGTACCGGCGCGCCGCCGCCAGCAGGTCGGTGCCGTTGGGGTCGAAGAGGCCGTAGACGGCGTCCGGCCGGTCGGGGCGGGCGAGCAGGCGGTCGGCGGCTACCGCTCCGGCGCACGGGTCGTGGGCCGGATAGGACTCGTACACCGGGTCCTGGCCCACGCGCTCGCACCAGTGCAGGTACGCGGTGGTGGAGAGCCGGGTGTACGTGTCGGTCGTGGTGCCGGTGAGCAGCCCGATCCGGCGGGCGCCGGCCGCGGCGAGGTGGTCGAGGAGGTCGAGCACGGCCGCGCGGTGGTCGTTGTCGACCCAGGCGGTGACCGGGAGCGATCCGGCGGGCCGTCCGTCGGAGACCACCGGCAGGCCCTGGCGGACGAGTTCGGTGACCACCGGGTCCTGGTCCGAGGGGTCGATCACCACGGTCCCGTCCAGGGCCACGTTGGACCAGACGTCGTGGCGCGAGGTGGCGGGCAGGATCACGAGGGCGTACCCCCGGGCGAGCGCGGCCGAGGTGGCGGCCCTCGCCATCTCCGCGAAGTACGCGAACTCGGTGAAGGTGAAAGGTTCATCCCCGTACGTGGTCACGGTCAGGCCGATCAGGCCCGACTTGCCCGTCCGGAGCGTGCGGGCCGCGGCCGAGGGGCGGTAGCCCAGGCGTTCTGCGACCTCGCGGACGTGGCGGCGGGTGGCGTCCGGGAGCCTGCCCTTGCCGTTGAGCGCGTCGGAGACGGTCGTGATCGAGACCCCCGCGGCGGCGGCCACGTCGCGAATACCCGCGCGTCCTGGCCGGCCGCTGCGCCGGGGGGTCTCCGTCCGGCTCACCTGGTGCTTCCCTGCTGCTGTCATGGCGAGCCGATAGTAGGGCTCAGGAGCCCCCGTGGACCGGGAGCATATGCAACTGTTGACAGACACGTTTCTGCAAGGTCATTGAGGAATGATTGCCTTGCAAAGCAAGGGAGTTGGCGGCTACCTGCCGGATGTGTCATGTATCCATCGGGGTGAGCTTGCTCACGGAAGGGTGGCGGGGGGAGCCCTCAACTCACCACTTCGAGGGACGCGCGCTACGGCGCGAGCCACCGGCGTGCGATGAAAAGCGAGTGCGCCCCCAGCGGGAAGGCCCGTGTACAGGCACGTGGAGAGGGCCGTTTGCGCTCCCTTCCGGGCGCCCCGCGGCCGGGGGTCGTGGACGAGCTCCGTGGAGGCTCCCGCGCGCGGGTCGCTCCGGGCGGCTCCTCATAAGGTGGGGCGCATCCGTGCGTCGATGGTCGAGGAGGACCTGTGGTGAGCGAGAAGAGCCCCAAGCTGCGTTCCGCGCTGGACGGTGTCCCCGCCTATGTGCCGGGCAGGGCGGCCTCCCAGGACGGGCCGGTCGCCTTCAAGCTGTCCTCCAACGAGAACCCCTATCCGCCGCTGCCCGGGGTGCTGGAATCCGCGCTCGCTGCGGCCTCGGAGCTCAACCGCTACCCGGACATGTCCTGCGCGGGCCTGATGGACGAGCTGGCCGACCGCTTCGGGGTGCCGCTGGAGCACCTCGCCACCGGCACCGGCTCGGTGGGCGTGGCGCAGCAGTTGCTTCAGGCCACGTCCGGCCCCGGCGACGAGGTGATCTACGCCTGGCGCTCCTTCGAGGCGTACCCGATCATCACGCAGATCAGTGGGGCGACCTCGGTGAAGGTGCCGCTGACCGACGGGGACGTGCACGACCTGGACGCGATGGCGGACGCCGTCACGGACCGGACGCGGCTGATTTTCGTCTGCAACCCCAACAATCCGACCGGGACGGTGGTGCGCCGGGCCGAACTGGAGCGGTTCCTCGACCGGGTGCCCTCCGACGTGCTGGTGGTGCTCGACGAGGCGTACAAGGAGTTCGTCCGTGACGCCGACGTGCCGGACGGCCTGGAGATCTACCGCGACCGCCCCAACGTCGCGGTGCTGCGCACCTTTTCGAAGGCGTACGGGTTGGCCGGACTGCGGGTCGGGTTCGCGGTGGCGCACGAGCCCGTGGCCGCGGCGCTGCGCAAGACGGCCGTGCCCTTCGGTGTGAGCCGGATCGCCCAGGACGCGGCGATCGCCTCGCTGCGGGCCGAGGACGAACTGCTGGGGCGGGTGGGCTCGCTGGTGGTCGAGCGGAACCGGGTGCACCAGGGGCTGGTCGCGCAGGGCTGGACGGTGCCGGAGAGCCAGGCCAACTTCGTCTGGCTGCGGCTCGGTGAGCGTACGGGCGACTTCGCCGCCTTCTGCGAGCGGGCCGGGGTGGTCGTGCGGCCGTTCGCCGGTGAGGGCGTACGGGTCACGGTCGGCGAGGACGAGGCCAACGACCTCTTCCTGAAGGCGGCGGAGGCGTTCCGCGCGCAGCTCTAGCGCGGCTCGCGCCGTGTGCGCCCGCGCGGCGCACGTCGTGGCGCTGCCTGCCGTCCCCAGTGGCCCCTGTCCTCCGGAACTTCGCGAGGGCAGGGGCCGCGCGCGTACGGAGGGGTGCGGGCCGGCCGCGCGTGCGCGGGGGCGTGCGGCACCTGTGTACGGAGGGGCGTGCGGCACGCGCGGGCGGAGGGACGAGGCACGCGCGGGCGGGCGCGAACGGGATCCCGCCGCTCACGCCCCGCTGCCGGCCCTTGTCCGAAAAGCGTCGGTGCGCCGGTTCCGCCCGGCGCACGGCGGGCAGCTTCCAGGAAGGGGGCCCGTCGGCCGCCGCTCCTCGGGGCCGTCGCTCTCAGGGGACCCCCCCCGTTCGAAGATCCGGAAGCACGTGCGCCATACTTTTGCTTGTGAATGTGAACGCGTTCACAAGCGCACCCGTTTGATCCGGCAATGGGGTGGATCAAACGGGCGAACCGCGGCTGTCACTACGGCGACGTAAGGAGACGACGACGTGGAACTTGCTCTGGCGCCCGAGACGATGGCGCGCTGGCAGTTCGGCATTACGACCGTCTACCACTTCCTCTTCGTCCCCATGACGATCTCCCTCGCCGCACTGACGGCGGGGCTGCAGACGGCATGGGTCCGGACCAACAAGGAGAAGTACCTCAAGGCCACCAAGTTCTGGGGCAAGCTCTTCCTGATCAACATCGCCATGGGCGTCGTCACCGGCATCGTCCAGGAGTTCCAGTTCGGCATGAACTGGTCCGACTACTCGCGGTTCGTCGGTGACGTCTTCGGTGCGCCGCTCGCCTTCGAGGCGCTGATCGCCTTCTTCTTCGAGTCCACCTTCATCGGGCTATGGATCTTCGGCTGGGACAAGCTGCCCCGGAAGATCCACCTGGCCTGCATCTGGATGGTCTCGCTCGGCACGATCCTCTCCGCGTACTTCATCCTGGCGGCCAACTCCTGGATGCAGCACCCGGTCGGCTACCGCATGAACGAGAAGCGCGGTCGCGCCGAACTCACCGACTTCTGGCAGGTGCTGACACAGAACACCGCGCTCGCCCAGTTCTTCCACACCATCACGGCCGCCTTCCTCGTCGGCGGCGCCTTCATGGTCGGGATCGCCGCCTTCCACCTGGCGCGGAAGAAGCACATCCCGGTCATGCGGACCTCGCTGCGGCTGGGGCTCGTCACCGTGGTCGTCGCCGGTCTGCTGACCTCCATCAGCGGTGACGTGCTCGGCAAGGTGATGTTCAAGCAGCAGCCGATGAAGATGGCCGCGGCCGAGGCGCTCTGGGAGGGGCAGGAAGGCGCGCCGTTCTCGATCTTCGCGGTGGGCGACGTCTCCGAGGGCCGCAACGACGTGGAGATCTCGGTCCCCGGAGTGCTCTCCTTCCTGGCGGACGACACCTTCACCTCGTACATCCCGGGCATCAACGAGCTGAACCAGCAGATGCAGGAGAAGTACGGGCCCGGGGACTACCGGCCCAACATCCCGGTCGCCTTCTGGGGCTTCCGCTGGATGATCGGCTTCGGGATGGCCTCCTTCGGCCTCGGCATCCTCGGACTCTGGCTGACCCGGAAGAAGTTCATGCTGCCGCCGGGGATGCGGACCGGCGACGACGAGGTGCCGCATCTGGTCCTCTTCAAGAACAAGGCCCTCAGCCCGAAGCTCACCAAGCTGTACTGGATGGTCGCGCTCTGGACCCTGCTCTTCCCGCTGATCGCCAACTCCTGGGGCTGGATCTTCACCGAGACCGGGCGGCAGCCCTGGGTCGTCTTCGGGGTCCTCAAGACCAAGGACGCCGTCTCCCCCGGGGTCTCGCAGGGCGAGGTCATCGCCTCCCTGATCGCCTTCACCCTGATCTACGCGATCCTCGCGGTGGTCGAGGTCAAGCTGCTCGTGAAGTACATCAAGGCCGGCCCTCCGGAGCTCAGTGAGGACGACCTCAACCCGCCCGCCACGATCGGCGGCCACGACGCCGCCGACGCCGACCGGCCGATGGCCTTCTCGTACTGAGAGGAAGGAGCGGAACGATGGAACTCCACGACGTCTGGTTCGTCCTCATCGCCGTCCTCTGGACCGGCTACTTCTTCCTGGAGGGCTTCGACTTCGGCATCGGGGTCCTGACCAAGGTGCTGGCCCGCGACCGCAAGGAGCGGCGGGTCCTGATCAACACGATCGGGCCCGTCTGGGACGGCAACGAGGTCTGGCTGCTCAGCGCCGGAGGGGCCACCTTCGCGGCCTTCCCCGACTGGTACGCCACCCTCTTCTCCGGCTTCTACCTGCCGCTGCTGGTCATCCTGCTCTGCCTGATCCTGCGAGGCGTCGCCTTCGAGTACCGGGCGAAGCGGCCGGAGGAGCGCTGGCAGACCAACTGGGAACACGCGATCTTCTGGACCTCGTTGATCCCCGCCGTCCTCTGGGGCGTGGCCTTCGGCAACATCGTGCGCGGCGTCAAGATCGACGCGCACATGGAGTACGTGGGCGGGTTCTGGGACCTCCTCAATCCGTTCGCGCTGCTCGGCGGGGCGGTGACGCTCACCCTCTTCACCTTCCACGGCGCGGTGTTCGCGGCGCTGAAGACGGTCGGGGAGATCCGCGTACGGGCCCGGGCGTTCGCCCTGCGGCTGGGGTTCCTCACCGCCGTCCTGGCGCTGGGCTTCCTGATCTGGACGCAGGCGCGTACCGGTGACGGCTGGTCGCTGCTCGCCACGGTCGTGGCCGTCCTGGCCCTGGCCGGCGCGATCGCGGCCATCGCGGCGGGGCGTGAGGGCTGGTCGTTCGCGCTCTCGGGCCTCACCATCACCGCCGCCGTGGCGATGCTCTTCCTGGCGCTCTTCCCGGACGTCATGCCGTCCTCGCTGAACAGCGCGTGGAGCCTCACCGTCACCAACGCCTCGTCCACGCCCTACACACTCACGATCATGACCTGGTGCGCGGGGATCGCCACGCCCCTGGTCCTGCTCTACCAGAGCTGGACGTACTGGGTGTTCCGCAAGCGCATAGGCACCCAGCACATCGCCGACGCGCACTGAGCGCCCGCGCCGTGTCCGATCACAGGGGATGTTTCACGTGAAACCGATCGATCCGCGTCTCTTCCGGTACGCCCGGGCCACCCGCTTCTTCCTCGTCGCCGTGGTGGCCCTGGGCGCCGTGGGTGCGGCGCTGGTCATCGCTCAGGCGATGCTGGTCGCCGAGATCGTGGTCGGCGGGTTCGAGGACGGGCTGAGCGTCTCCGGTCTCCGTACGCCCCTGATCCTGCTGGCCGTCGTCGCGGCGGGCCGGGCGCTGGTCGCCTGGCTCACCGAGCTGGCGGCGTACCGGGCGAGTGCGGCGGTCAAGTCCGAGCTGCGCGGCCGGCTTCTGGAGCGGGCCGCGCAGCTCGGTCCCGGATGGCTGGACGGACAGCGCACGGGATCGCTCGTCGCCCTCGCCACCCGGGGGGTCGACGCGCTCGACGACTACTTCTCGCGCTATCTCCCGCAGCTCGGCCTCGCGGTGGTGGTACCCGTCGCCGTCCTCGCGCGCATCGTCACCGAGGACTGGGTGTCGGCCGCGATCATCGTGGTCACGCTGCCGCTCATCCCCGCCTTCATGGCGCTGATCGGCTGGGCCACCCAGTCCCGGATGGACCGCCAGTGGCGGCTGCTCTCGCGCCTCTCCGGCCACTTCCTGGACGTGGTCGCCGGGCTGCCCACGCTCAAGGTCTTCGGCCGGGCCAAGGCCCAGGCCGAGTCGATCCGGAAGATCACCTCGGAGTACCGGCTGGCGACGGTACGGACTCTGCGGATCGCGTTCCTCTCCTCCTTCGCGCTGGAGCTGCTGGCGACCCTCTCGGTGGCGCTGGTCGCCGTCACCATCGGCATGCGCCTGGTCCACGGCGAACTCGATCTGTACATCGGCCTGCTGGTGCTGATCCTCGCCCCCGAGGCGTATCTGCCGATCCGCCAGGTCGGCGCGCAGTTCCACGCGGCGGCGGAAGGGCTGTCGGCCGCCGAGGAGATCTTCGCGGTGCTGGAGACCGAGCTCCCGGCGGTCGGTACGGCGGACGTGCCGGAGTCGCTCCGCATCGAGCTGGCCGGGGTGACCGTCCGGCACCCGGGCCGGACCGAGGCCTCCCCGGCCGGTGCCTCGCTGGTGGTCGCGCCGGGGGAGACCGTCGCCCTGGTCGGCCCGAGCGGGGCCGGCAAGTCCACGCTGCTCGACGTGGTCCTCGGGTTCAGGGAGCCGGACGAGGGGACCGTACGGGTCGGGGGCGTGGACCTCGCCACCCTCTCCCCCGAACGCTGGCGCGAGCGCATCGCCTGGGTCCCGCAGCGCCCGGTCCTCTTCGCCGGAACCGTCGCGGAGAACGTGCGCCTCGCCCGGCCGGACGCCGACGACGCCGCCGTGACCGCCGCCCTGCGGGACGCGGGCGCCCACGGGTTCGTCACCGCACTGCCGGAGGGGGAGCGGACCCTCCTCGGCGAGGACGGCGCCGGGCTCTCCGCCGGGCAGCGCCAGCGTCTCGCCCTGGCCCGCGCCTTCCTCGCCGACCGGCCGGTGCTACTGCTCGACGAGCCGACCGCGAGCCTGGACGGCGGTACGGAGGCGGGCATCGTGGACGCCGTACGGCGGCTGGCCGAGGGCCGTACCGTCCTGCTGGTCGCCCACCGTCCCGCACTGCTGCCGCTGGCCGACCGGGTCGTGACGCTGGAACCGGCCGCGGCCGGACCGGAGACCGGGCGGGCGGAGGCACCCCGACGGGCCGTTCCGGACCCCGTACGCCCGCCCGCCCCCGCCCCGGCCTCCGCCTCAGCCCCGGCGACGGAGGCCCCCGTGGCGCTCCGGGAGACCGCCGCCCGTACGGGCAAGGTGCTCGCCCGGATCCGCGAGGCGGCGGGCGCCCGGCGCGGGCGCCTCGCCCTCGCCCTGCTGCTGGGCAGCCTCGCGCTGGGCTCCTCGGTGGGGCTGATGGCGGTCTCCGGCTGGCTGATCTCCCGCGCCTCCGAACAGCCCCCGGTCCTCTACCTGATGGTCGCCGTCACGGCGACCCGCGCCTTCGGCATCAGCCGGGCCTTCTTCCGCTACGCCGAACGCCTCGTCTCGCACGACACCGTGCTCCAGCTCCTCGCCGAACTGCGCGTCGCCGTCTACCGGGGTCTTGAGCGCGTCGCGCCCGCCGGACTGCGCACCACCCGGCGGGGCGACCTGCTCACCCGGCTGGTGGCGGACGTCGACGAGCTCCAGGACTACTGGCTCCGCTGGCTGCTCCCCGCCGGTACCGCCGTGGTCGTCGGCGCGGCCTCCGCCGGATTCCTCGGGATGCTCCTCCCGGGGGCGGGCGTGGTCCTCGCCGTGGGTCTGCTCCTCGCCGGAGTGGGCGTGCCGCTGGTCAGCGGTGCGATCGCCCGCCGGGCGGAACGCCGGCTGGCCCCGGCCCGTGCCGACCTCGCCGTCCGGGTCACCGACCTCCTCGGCGGCACCGCCGAACTGACCGTCGCCGGTGCCCTGCCCTCGCGTACCGCGCGGGTGCGGGCGGCGGACGGGGTCCTCACCCGGATCGCCGCCCGCGCCGCCTCCGCCACGGCCCTGGGCGGCGGCCTCTCCTCGCTCCTCTGCGGGCTGACCGTGGTCGCCTCCTCGCTGGTGGCGCTGCCCGCCGTGGCGAGCGGCCGGCTCGGCAGCCTGGAGCTCGCGGTCGTCCTGCTCACCCCGCTCGCCGCCTTCGAGGCCGTGAACGGGCTGCCGCTCGCCGTGCAGTACCGCCGACGCGCCCGCCGGAGCGCGGAGCGGGTGTACGAGGTGCTGGACGCCCCCGTACCGGTACGCGAACCCGCCGACCCCGCCCCGGCCCCCGCCACCCCGTTCCCGCTGGAGGTAAGGGGCCTGACGGCCCGCTACCCGGGCGCGGACCGGCCCGCCCTGGACGCGGTCGACCTGACTCTGGAGCAGGGACGCCGGATCGCGGTCGTGGGCCCGTCCGGCTCCGGCAAGACCACCCTCGCGCAGGTCCTGCTCCGCTTCCTGGACGCGGAGAGCGGCACCTACCGGCTCGGCGGCACGGACGCCCCGGCGCTCGACGGCGACACGGTCCGTACGTACGTCGGGCTCTGCGCCCAGGACGCGCACGTCTTCGACAGCTCGGTGCGGGAGAACCTGCGGCTCGCCCGCACCGACGCCACCGAGGAGGACCTGCGGGACGCGCTCGCCGGGGCACGGCTGCTCGACTGGACCGACTCGCTGCCGGACGGCCTCGACACCCTGGTGGGCGAACACGGCGCCCGGCTCTCCGGCGGCCAGCGGCAGCGCCTCGCGCTGGCCCGCGCCCTCCTCGCCGACTTCCCCGTCCTCGTCCTCGACGAGCCCGCCGAGCACCTCGACATCGCCACCGCCGACGCCCTGACCGAGGACCTGCTCGACCTCACCCGGGGGCGTACCACCGTGCTCATCACCCACCGCCTGGCGGGCCTCGACGCGGTGGACGAGATCGTGGTGCTGGACGGTGGCCGGGTGGTCCAGCGCGGCGGCTACGCCGAGCTCGCCGCGGCGGACGGACCGCTGCGCCGGATGCTGGAGCGCGAACGCGAGGCCGACCTGCGCGCGGTCCGCCCGCCGGAGCCGGCCCGGATGGCCCGCGTCTGAGACGCTCCGGGACCGCCCTGTCGCGCCCGAAGGACGGGGCAATCCCGACTTTCCGTGCGCGAGGTCCCTTCGTACGCTCGACCCATGGCAGAGCGGAAGGGGCACCAGCGGGGCGCGGCGGGCCGGGCCGGGGCGGACGGGGGTGAGGACGAGCCGAGCCGGAACGCGTGGGACCAGGAGTCGCTCGAAGCCGCCGCCCGGGCCGCCAGCGATCTGGGGGGCCTCTCCCCCGAGCTCACCGCCCGCGTGCCGCAGCTGCTGGAGGCCATGCGGTCGGTCGGTACCGGGCTGGAGCTGCACTCCACGCTCGACCGGATCTGCGAGACCGCCGCCGAGCTGGCCCACGCCCGGTACGCCGCGATCGGCGTCGTGGACGAGTCCGCCGAGGGGCTCCTCGACTTCGTCACCCACGGCATGCCGGACGAGGCGGCGCGCGCGATCGGGCGGCCCCCGAGCGGGCACAGAGGACTCCTCGGGGCGCTCATCCACGACCCCGCTCCGGTGATGCTGACGGACCTGACCACCGATCCGCGGTACGCCGGATTCCCGCCGGGACACCCTCCGATGCGCACCTTCCTGGGCGTCCCCATCAGCGTCCAGGGGCAGATCTTCGGCAATCTGTACCTCGCCGAGAAGCACCACGGCGGCAGGTTCAACGAGTACGACCTGCACATGGTCCGGGTACTCGCCACGGAGGCGGGCATCGCGATCGGCAACGCCCGCCTCTACGAGGCCGCCCGCCAGCGCGAACGGTGGATCGACGGGTCGGTCGCGGTCACCACGGCGCTGCTCGCCGGCGGGGACGCGGACGACGCCCTGAGCGTCGTCGCCGAACAGGCCCGCAGGCTGGCCGACTCGGCCGCCGGTGCCGTACTGCTGCCGGTGGGAAAGGACGGGGCCGACGGGCTGGAGGTCGTCGCGGTCGCCTCCGACGATCCGTCCACCTCGCTGGGCGTGATCATCGGGCCGGAGAGCCCGGTGGTCTCGGCGCTGCTGGCCGGGGAACCCGTCTTCATCGACGACGCCGCCACCGATCCGCGCCTGATCAGCCGCGCGTCCGAGCGGTACGGCCCGAACATGCTGCTGCCGATGCGCAGCGGCGGCCGGATGCTCGGCGCCCTGTCCATGCCCCGGGCGCAGGGACAGCGCCCGTTCAGCGCGGCGGAACGGACCCTCGCCGCACAGTTCGCCGCGCAGGCCGCGCTCGCCCTGATGATGGCGGAGGCGCAGCGCGACCGGGAGCGGCTGGCGGTGTACGAGGACCGGGACCGGATCGCCCGGGACCTCCACGACCTGGTCATCCAGCGGCTGTACGCCACCGGGATGATGCTGGAGAGCGCCCGGCGCCGGTCGGTGGTGCCGGAGGTACGGGAGGGTGTCGGCCGGGCCGTGGACGAGCTGGACACCACCATCCAGGAGATCCGCACCGCCATCTTCGCCCTCCAGCAGGAGCCGGCCGAGGCCCCGGCCGGACTGCGCGTCCGGGTGCTGCGCGAGCTCAACATGGCGGCGGTGCCCCTCGGCTTCACGCCCTCGCACCGCTTTCTCGGGGCGATCGACACCCTGGTGAGCGAGTCGACCGGGAAGAACCTGATCGCCGCCCTGCGCGAGGCCCTCTCCAACGCCTTCCGGCACGCCCAGGCCTCGGTGATCGACGTGGTCGTCGACGCCACGGCCACCCTGCCGGACGGGCGGGACGCCGTCCGGCTGACCGTCTCCGACGACGGAGTCGGCATCCCGGAGGGCGGCCGGCGGAGCGGGCTGCGCAATCTGGCCCGCCGGGCGGAGTCGCTGGGCGGGGCGAGCTGGTTCGGCCCGGGACTCGGCGAGGACGGTGGCGGTACGTCGGTGACCTGGGAGGCGCCGCTCTGAGGGGCCCGGGGGACTCGGCCGGCGCTTACGGGTTCGGAGACCAGGGCTTCAGTGCGCGGCGAGGAGGCGTTCGAGGACGACCGCCACGCCGTCCTCCTCGTTGGTGAGCGTCCGTCCCGAGGCGGCGGAGACCGCGGCCGGGTGGGCGTTGGCCATCGCGTACGAGGTACCGGCCCAGTTCAGCATCTCGACGTCGTTCGGCATGTCCCCGAAGGCGACGACCTCCTCGGGGAGCACCCCGCGCGCCGCGCAGTACTCCGCGAGCGTGCGGGCCTTGGAGACGCCCGCCCCGCCGGCCTCCAGCAGGGCGGAAGGGCTGGACCGGGTGAAGGAGACCCGGTCCCCGGCAGCCTCCCGGGCCAGGGCGAGAAACGCGTCGGGGGCGATCGCGGTGTGGTGGGCCAGGAGCTTGAGCACCGGGGCGCCCGTGCCCGGTGTCTCTTCGGCCAGCAGCTTCTCGACGGGGGCCACCACCGCCCCGGGGTCCTGGCGGAACGGCGGGTAGAGCGGTTCGTGGTGGAAGCCGGTGGTGAACTCCACCGCGAACGTGGTGCCGGGCGCGGCGGCCCGTACCCGGTGCGCGACGTCGAGCGCCTCCGCCCGGCCGAGCGGGTGGACCTTGATCAGCCGGCCGCCGGCGCTCAGGTCGACCACCGCGGCGCCGTTCGCGCAGATCGCCGTCCCGTGCCCCGGCAGATGGGACACCACCGCGTCCATCCAGCGTGGTGGGCGCCCGGTGACGAAGAGGACGTGCACGCCCGCCCGCTCGGCCGCCGCGAGGGCGGCGATCGTGCGCGAGGACAAGGTCTTGTCGTCGCGCAGCAACGTGCCGTCCAGATCGGTGGCTATCAGCCGGGGCACGGCGACAGGCGGTGCTTCGGTAGGCGTGGTCACCGGTCCATTCTCCCGCATTCGGCGCACGGGCGTGCGGGAGGGCGCACATATGAGTGACGCGAGCCTCTGAGCAGGGGGATAAACCTCTGGCATATGCCAGGGCACAGGCAAGGGATCTTGAGGGCCTTGGGAATCTTGAGGCGGGCGGCCTCGCCCCTGTGGGGACGGGACGCGGGACGTAGGCTCGATCCATGAGTCTGCGCCTGAGCACCGTGATCCTCCCCGTCGACCGCTGGCACGAGGGGGGCCGTGCGAAGTGGCAGCGCGCCGAAGAGCTCGGTTTCCACGCCGCCTACACCTACGACCACCTGTCCTGGCGTTCGTTCCGGGAGGAGACCTGGTTCGGGGCGCTCCCGACGCTGACGGCGGCAGCCGTCGTCACCGGGACCATGCGCCTGGGCACCCTCGTGACCTCGCCGAACTTCCGCCACCCGGTGACGCTGGCCAAGGAACTGATCTCGCTGGACGACGTCTCGGGCGGTCGGGTCACCCTCGGGATCGGGGCGGGCGGCAACGGCTTCGACGCCACGGCGCTCGGGCAGGAGCCGTGGACGCCGCGCGAGCGGGCCGACCGCTTCGGCGAGTTCGTGCCGCTGCTGGACCGGTTGCTCACCGAGGGCGCGGTCTCGCAGCGGGGCACCTTCTACACGGCGGAGGAGGCCCGGAACATCCCCGGCTGCGTCCAGTCGCCCCGGCTGCCCTTCGCCGTCGCCGCGACCGGGCCGCGCGGGCTGAAGCTGGCCGCCCGGTACGGCCAGGCCTGGGTGACCACGGGTGACCCGAAGCTGTTCGAGGACGGCACTCCGGAGCAGTCGGTCGAGGCGCTGCGCGGCCAGATCGAGAAGCTCGGCAAGGCGTGCTCGGAGACCGGGCGGGACGTCGCGGAGCTGGACAAGATCCTGCTCACCGCGTTCACCCCGGACCGCAACCGCCCGCTGGAGTCGGTGGACGCCTTCGTGGACTTCGCCGGGCGCCACCAGGAGCTGGGCTTCACCGAGCTGGTCGTCCACTGGCCGATCCCGGACTCGGACTTCGCCACCGACCCGGCCGTCTTCGAGCGGATCGCCACGGAGGCCCTCGCCCAGCTGGGCTGACCGGAAGCCGGTGTACGGGTGACGCGGTGTGCGGGGGACGGGGGACGGGGGACGGGCCCGTGCGGGACGGGGAGCGCGGCTCCGACGGCCCCCCCGGGGGGCTCTGCGTCCCTCACCCGTCAGTCCTGGAAGCGCAGGTACTCCGGGGGTACCGAATCCGCCAGCCACACCCCGTTGGCGCTGACGCGGAAGACGTGACCGGCGCGGTGCATCGCCGCCGCGTCCACGGAGAGCACCATGGGTCTGCCCCGCCGTGCCCCGACCCGGGTGGCGGTCTCCCGGTCGGGTGAGAGGTGGACGTGGTGGCGGGCCATC
Organism: Streptomyces sp. NBC_01335; assembly: GCF_035953295.1. Classification (GTDB taxonomy): domain Bacteria; phylum Actinomycetota; class Actinomycetes; order Streptomycetales; family Streptomycetaceae; genus Streptomyces. Next base: position 3,899,884 of record NZ_CP108370.1, on the reverse strand, counting down.
GGGCGCAGCCCCTCGGTCCGGATCGCCGCCAGGGACCGCGGCACCGTGCCGTGGTAGAGGAACGGCGGCGGCTCGGCCGGAGGCAGGTCCAGGTCGACGGCGACGGTGTGGCCCTGGTTGGCGCGCAGCCGCTCACCCTCCAGGGTGAAGCGCTGCTTGTCGTTCACCGCCACCACGTGTTCGAGTTCGGCCCGGGTGATCGGGAAGTGGTGACGGGCTGCGGCTTCCAGCAACTCCGCGACGTCCACCCACCCGTTCGGGTCGAGTGTCAGCCCGATGCGTTCCGGCTGATGGCGCAGGTGCTTGGAGAGGTACTTCGACACCTTCACGGTGCGTCTGTCGTCCATCCCGCCAGAGTGCCCGGCGGCCTCCGGCGGTGCATCCGGATTTTCCGAGCGCAGGGAAACTGGTGAGTCCGCTTGTGTTTGATCCACAAGCAACTTGACTTATCCACAGGGTATTTGGCGAATCTGTGGACAACGTGCTTACGAAATGGCCTCTTTGGTTAACTAACGCATTAAATGGGCTAGATGTCCCACTTGTGCACTAAGAGGGCTTTTTTTTGTGCCGAGTTCTGGGTCCTACGCCAGTGCGCGACCATCGACGGAGGCCCACGTACCAGCGATGAAAGGCTACTTGCGCAAAGGGGGAACCGTTCCTTCCGCGCTTCCCGCAGGTGAAGCACCCCGTCGTGCCCGCCGCACGGACGGTTCCCGGACCAAGCCCGTCCCAGTGAACAGCTCATAGGCTGAACGCCGTTCTGTCCACAGGCTGTCCTGCGCACCTGGGGAAAGCCGCGTCAGAGGAACGCTGGTTCCTTCGCGCTCTCTCCCGACCCTGGGGTGGTGAGAGGCGAGCGGGCCGTAGTTCCGGTGGCGCGAGCGCCGGACGCCGTTCGGCGGGCTCCGTCCGTGAACTCGTCCGCATCACCGTCCGCATGACCTGCCCGGGATCCAACTCCGTCGCCTGCGAGACCTGTCGGCCGTACTCCTCGGCCGCGGCCGTCCGGCGCGCCGCCCACCCGCTCCACGTGGGGGCGCGCCCGACTCGGCTGCGCTCAGGGCCGTTTGCGGAGCGGCTCCGTACCGCCCCGGAGCAGGCGGCGCAGGCCCGCCGGTCGTGCCGGGACCACCACGAGGGCCTGGTCGTGGACCACCGCCTCCAGCACGGCTTCGGCGACCTGCTCCGGCGTACGGCCGCGAGCCCGGCGCGTCGGCGTGGCAGCCTCCGCGTCAACTCCTCCGAGTGACACCTCCCTTGGGGGAACGCCGGCCACAGTGCCCGCCGTCGCACCCGCTCCCGTGCCCGCTCCGGCGCCTCCCGCCCCGGTGTCGACCGCCCCCGGCCGTACCGCGCTCACCGAGACCGTGCGGTGGGCCAGTTCGGCCCGCAGGCCCTGGGTGAGCGCCAGGACGGCGGCCTGGGCCGTGCCGTACGTGGAGATCCCCGGCGTGCGGGTCACCGGGCCGGGGACGCTCGGGAGCACGTTGACGATGTGGCCGCCCTGCCCGCGCTCGGCCATCCGCCCGCCGAACACCCGGCAGCTGTGGACGACCCCCAGGAACCCCGCGTCGAGGAGGCCCCGCCACTCCTCGGACGTGGTCTCCAGGAAGGGCCCGGAGGGCGCCGTACCCGCGACGTTGACCAGGACGTCGACGGTGCCGTACTCCGCAGCGACCTTCGCGCCGAGCTTCTCCATCGCCTGCTCGTCGCCCGGTTCGGCGGTCTGTGCCCAGGCGGCCGGCGCCCCGACGAGCAGCGCCGTCTCCGCCGTACGGGCGGCGCCCGCCGCGTCCCGGTCCACGGCCACCACGCGCGCCCCGGCCTCGGCGAACGCCAGGGCGGTGGCCCGTCCGATCCCGTCGGCCGCGCCCGTCACCAGCACCAGCACGCCGGCGAACCGGTCCGCGTACCGGCCGGACCCCACCGGGTCCGTGTCCGGCGTACGGGCGGCCTTAGCCGAGGGCTCGTTGGCGGCCACGAACTCCGAGATCCAGGCCACGAGTTGGTCCGGCCGGGTGCGCGGGGCCCAGTGCTGGGCGGGCAGCCGGCGCCGGACCAGGCGCGGGGCCCAGTGCTCCAGGTCGTCGTAGAGGTACTCCGACAGGAAGGCGTCACCGGTCGGCGTGATCAGCTGCACCGGTACGTGCGCGTACGCGTCCGGGCGCGGCCTGCGCAGCCGGGTACGGACGTTGTCGCGGTAGAGCCAGGCGCCGTGGGCCGCGTCCCGGGGCAGCGAGGCGGTCGGGTAGTCGCCCGCGGGTACCTTCTCCAGGCGCTCCAGAATGCGCGGCCACCGGCGCCCCAGCGGCCCGCGCCAGGCGAGTTCGGGCAGGACGGGGGTGTGCAGGAGGTAGACGTACCAAGACTTGACGCCCTGTCCGGCGAGCTGGGCCACCCGCCGGGGGGTGGGCCGGGTCACCCGGCCCTGGATCCAGTGGCCGAAGTGGTCCAGCGACGGCCCGGACATCGAGGTGAAGGAGGCGATCCTGCCCCTGGTCCGCTCGACCGTGGCGAACTCCCAGGACTGCACGGAACCCCAGTCGTGGCCCACCAGATGGACCGGCCGGCCGGGACTCACCTCGTCCAGCACCGCGAGGAAGTCGTCGGTCAGCTTCTCCAGCGTGAAGCCTCCGCGCAGCGGTTTCGGCGCGCTCGAACGGCCGTGGCCGCGTACGTCGTAGAGCACCACGTGCCACTGTTCGGCCAGCGCCGGAGCCACCCGCGACCACACCTCCTTGCTGTCCGGATAGCCGTGCACCAGCACGACGGTGGGCAGGTCCGGATTGCCCAGCTCGGCCACGCAGAGCTCGATGCCGCCCGTGCGGACCCAGCGCTCGCGCGCTCCCGGCAGTTGCATCCCGCCACCTCTCCTCGGTCGGGCGCCGCTCGTGCGCCACCCGTCTTCCTCGGCCCCGGCCGCCCGAACCCGGCGTCCGGGACAGCGCACTTGGCGAGCTGTACGCGCCAGTAACGTGACACTGAAGAATGTGACCAGGTCCGCCGAGGGGTCAAGAGGGGTGCCCGGCCTGTGGACAACCGCCTGTGGAGATCCGGTACGCAGAGAGGATCGTCGGACCGCCGCGCTGCTCGTCCGAGCCCCTGGTCGCCGCGCTGCTCGCTGAGCCCCACGACCGGCCGCCGCTCGCCGAGCCCCGCCCGCCGAGCCCCGCCCGCCGATCCCCGCCCGTCGACCACTGCCCGTCGACCCGGGTCACTCCTCCGCCCGACTCCCCTACGGGTCCCTACAACTCAAGTTTGACGTGTATGCGACCGTCAGGGCTGACGACCGGAGGTGCCCGCGCCACTACCGTCGTCGAGGTGACTGTGATCGCGCTGAACGCCTTGAGCAAGCGGTACCCCCGGGTGACCGCTCTTGACCGGCTCTCCTTGGACATCGGACCGGGCGTGACCGGCCTGGTGGGTGCCAACGGGGCCGGCAAGTCCACCCTGATCAAGATCCTGCTGGGACTCTCGCCCGCCACCGAGGGCTCTGCCTCGGTGCTCGGGCTGGACGTCGCCACGCACGGTGCCGCGATCCGGGAGCGGGTCGGGTACATGCCGGAGCACGACTGCCTGCCGCCGGACGTCTCGGCGACCGAGTTCGTCGTCCACATGGCGCGGATGTCCGGACTGCCGCCGACCGCGGCCCGGGAGCGCACCGCCGACACCCTGCGCCACGTCGGCCTCTACGAGGAGCGCTACCGCCCCATCGGGGGCTACTCGACCGGTATGAAGCAGCGCGTGAAGCTGGCCCAGGCGCTGGTCCACGACCCGCGGCTGGTGCTGCTCGACGAGCCGACGAACGGCCTCGACCCGGTGGGCCGCGACGAGATGCTCGGGCTCATCCGCCGGGTGCACACCGACTTCGGGATCTCCGTGCTCGTCACCTCGCACCTCCTGGGAGAGCTGGAACGCACCTGCGACCACGTCGTCGTCATCGACGGCGGCACGCTGCTCCGGTCCAGCTCCACCAGCGAGTTCACCCAGACCACCACGACCCTCGCGGTCGAGGTCACCGACAGCGACACCCACCCGGACGGCACCGACGCGCTGCGCCGGAAACTCCTCGGGGCCGGTGTGAAGCTGATCGGGAACGACGGCGTCGACACCGGCGGCCTGCCGGGAGCCGGTCACATCCTGCTCGTCGAGGCGACCGGCGAGGAGACGTACGACCTGGTGCGCGACAGCGTGGCCGGTCTCGGGCTCGGGCTCGTCCGCATGGAGCAGCGCCGCCACCACATCGCCGAGGTCTTCCGCGCGGGCGAGAACACTCACCCGGACCCGGTCCCGGCGGTCGCCGCGGCAGCGTCCGGCCCGGCCCCCGGAGCCGTACCGCAGGCCCAGTCCCGGATCCCGGCGCCCGGGTCCGTCCATCAGGTTCCGGCCCCCGGGGCCGTACAGCAGAAGGGGAGCGGTCCCGATGAGCACTGAGATCAGGGCCGGAGGCGCGCTGCCCGGCGACGCCTCCCGCATCCACGACATCGGCTACCGCTCCTACGACGGGCCGAGGCTGGGGCGCGCGTACGCCCGCCGCTCGCTCTACGTGCAGTCGCTCAAGGGCGCGTTCGGGCTCGGGCGGTCGGCCAAGTCCAAGGTGCTGCCGATGCTGCTGCTCGCGGTGATGTGCCTGGTCGCGGCGATCATCGTGGCCGTGTCGATGGCCGCGCCCGGTGCCACGAAGCTGGTCGTGAAGTACACCTCGTACGCGATCTTCCTGCAGGCCGTCATCGGTCTGTTCGTGGCCGCCCAGGCCCCGCAGAGCGTCTCGCGGGACCTGCGGTTCCGGACGGTGCCGCTGTACTTCTCGCGGCCGATCGCGCACGCCGACTACGTCCTGGCGAAGCTGGCGGCGATGGCGTCCGCGGTCTTCGTGATCACCGGGACGCCGCTGCTCATCCTCTACGTGGGCTCGCTGCTCGCGAAATTCGACTTCGGCGACCAGACCGGCTGGTTCGCCCAAGGACTGGTGTCGGTGGCCCTGCTGTCCGTGCTGTTCGCCGCGCTCGCGCTGGTGGTGGCCGCGGTGACCCCGCGCCGCGGCTTCGGTGTGGCGGCGGTGATCGCCGTGCTGACCATCACGTACGGAGCCGTCTCCACGATCCAGGCCATCGCCTACTCGACCGGGACCGAGGGGGCCGTCGCCTGGTTCGGGCTGTTCTCCCCGATCACGCTGATCGACGGGGTGCAGACCGCGTTCCTCGGCGCCACCTCCGCCTTCCCCGGCGGGGAGGGCCCGGGGGCCGCGCTGGGCGTGGTCTATCTGTTCGTTGTCCTCGCGCTCATCGCCGGCTCGTACGCCGCCCTGCTGCGCCGCTACCGGAGGGTCGGGCTGTGACCACCATCGAGATCGACCACGCCTCCCGCTGGTTCGGGAACGTCGTCGCCGTCAACGACGTGAGCATGACCATCGGCCCGGGGGTCACCGGGCTGCTCGGACCCAACGGCGCGGGCAAGTCCACACTGATCAACTTGATGGCCGGATTCCTCGCCCCCTCCACGGGCACGGTCACGCTCGACGGGCGTCCGATCTGGCGCAACGAGTCGGTCTACCAGGAGATCGGCATCGTCCCCGAGCGGGAGGGCATGTACGACTTCCTGACCGGCCGCGAGTTCGTCGTCGCCAACGCCGAACTGCACGGTCTGGGCGCGGCGCAGGCGGCGCGCGCGCTGGCCACGGTGGAGATGGAGTACGCGCAGGACCGCAAGATCCAGACGTACAGCAAGGGCATGCGCCAGCGCGTGAAGATGGCCTCGGCGCTCGTCCACGACCCCTCGGTTCTGCTGCTGGACGAACCGTTCAACGGCATGGACCCCCGCCAGCGGATGCAGCTGATGGATCTGCTGCGGCGGATGGGCGCGGAGGGGCGCACCGTGCTCTTCTCCTCCCACATCCTCGAAGAGGTCGAGCAGCTCGCCTCGCACATCGAGGTGATCGTGGCCGGCCGGCACGCGGCCTCCGGCGACTTCCGGCGGATCCGCCGACTGATGACGGACCGCCCGCACCGCTATCTCGTGCGCTCCAGCGACGACCGCGCGCTGGCGGCGGCCCTGATCGCCGATCCGTCGACGGCCGGGATCGAGGTCGACCACGGGGAGGGCGCGCTGCTGATCCAGGCGGTCGATTTCGGCCGTTTCACCACGCTGCTGCCGCGGGTGGCGCAGGAGCGGGGCATCCGGCTGCTGGCCGTCTCGCCGTCCGACGAATCCCTCGAATCGGTCTTCTCGTACCTCGTATCGGCCTGAGTAGCGGCCAGAAAGGAGCTGTGAAGCGTCATGTACGACCCCACAGTCGCCCGGCTCACCTACCGGGCCCTGCTCGGCCGGCGCCGGGCCGCCATCCTGTTCGTCCTGCCCGCGCTGCTGATCGCGATCGCCCTGGCGGTACGGGTCCTGGCGGGAGCCGACGACCAGATCGCGTCGGACGTCCTCGGCGGCTTCGCCCTCGCCGTGATGGTCCCGCTGATCGGTGTCATCGCGGGCACGGGGGCCATCGGTCCCGAGATCGACGACGGTTCGATCGTCTACCTGCTGGCGAAGCCGGTGAAGCGCCCCACGATCATCTTCACCAAACTGATCGTCGCCATCGCCGTCACGATGGTCTTCTCCGCGCTGCCCACCCTGATCGCGGGGCTGATCCTCAACGGCAACGGACAGCAGATCGCGGTGGCGTACACCGTCGGGGCGCTGGTCGCCTCGATCGCGTACAGCGCGCTCTTCCTGCTGCTCGGTACGGTCAGCCGGCACGCGGTCGTGCTCGGCCTGGTCTACGCGCTGGTGTGGGAGGCCCTCTTCGGCAGCCAGGTGCCCGGGGCGCGCACGCTGAGCGTGCAGCAGTGGGCGCTCGCCGTCGCCGAGAAGACCGGCGCGGAGGGCGCGATCACCGCCGAGGTCCAACTCCCGCTCGCCACCGTGCTGCTGGTCGTGGTGACCGTCGGCGCCACCTGGTACGCGGGCCAGAAGCTGCGGACGCTCAAGCTGGCCGGCGAGGAGTGAGGCGGCAGGCCGGCCCGTGATGCGGCCCCGCGCGGGACAACCCGACAGCCCTCGTCCGACGGACGGGGGCTGTCGTGTTCTCCGGCCCCGTCGGCATGCTGCCCCGGAGGGCCGCCCCGTGAGCGGCCGGTGCCGCTCGCGTGACCGCGCATGTGCCGGGTCGTTGGGCCGGATGCGTGGAGGCAACTGGAATCCGTGACGACGACGCGTACGTGAAGCAGAGGAATGCCGGCCCCGGTGTGCGAGCACCGGCGGAGGCCGGCCATCGAGCAAGTGACCCGTGAGCGACCTCCGCCCCTGAAGCCCGGGGAGAGGGCCGTCCCTCGGTGTTCCCTGCGTACGGAAGGCATGCTCATGCCCACGGAAGTCGCCCTGCTCGAATCCCGCGCGCTGCGCGTCGAGCAGATGGTGCGCGTCGACATCCTCGACAAGGTGAAGAGCCTTGTCATGCTCCCGGACGGAATTCACGTTCGCACAGAGGATGTGGCTCGCTACTTCGAAGTATCCACAGCCTCGGTGCGAAGGCTCACCGATCGCCATCGAGCCGAGTTCACCGCCCATGGTCTGCGCACACTGCGAGGCTCTGAGCTGGAGTCCTTCCATAGCGACATGATGTCGCTATGGAAGGGGGGTGGAGCGGAAAGTTATCCACAGACTCCCCTTCAACTGCGCCTCTACACCCGCCGCACCGTCCTCAACGTCGCCATGCTTCTTCGCGAAAGCGACATCGCCCGATGTGTGCGTACGTATCTCCTCGACGCGGAAACCGATCTCCGGGAGCGGTACGACTCGCTCGACTTCCGGGTCACCCGCATCGAGAGCTGCCTGGCCGGAGTCGGTTCGGCCCTCCAGGAGCTGGGGCCGGTCCTGCGCCGGATGTCGGAGCGGTTCGACAGCCTGGACCGGAAGCTGGGGGCGACCCATGAGGTCGTTGGCGCGATGCGCGTCCGGCTGGCCGACGTCGCGCACGACGTGCGGCGGGTCGACGCCCGGCTGGGCGACGTGGCCCACCGGCTGAAGGATCTGCGGCCCGAGCCGTAAAGAGCCCGAACCACAAAGGGCCCGAACCGTATGGAGGCCCACCCGTAAAGAGGGGGAGGACACACGACTGCCCGCGGCCTTCGGGGGCCGCGGGCAGTCGGTCGTGCGATCGTGCGTTTGTACGGTGGTGCGTTCGTACGGAGATGAGCGCGTGCGGCGGCTACCGCGTTCCGCCGGCGAGGAGCTCCTCCAGGACCACCGCGATGCCGTCGTCGTCGTTGGAGGCGGTGATCTCGTGCGCCACGGCCTTGAGTTCGTCGTGCGCGTTGGCCATGGCCACGCCGTGCCGTGCCCAGCCGAACATCGGGATGTCGTTGGGCATGTCACCAAAGGCGATGGTGTCCGCCGCCTTCACGCCGAGCCGGCGCGCGGCGAGCGAGAGACCTGTCGCCTTGGTGAGGCCGAGGGGGAGGATCTCCACGACCCCGGGTCCCGCCATCACGATGTTGACGAGGCTGCCCACGGCCGCCCGTGCGGCGGCGGTGAGCTGGTCGTCGTCGAGCTCGGGGTGCTGGAGGTAGACCTTGTTCAGCGGAGCGGCCCACATCTCGTTCGCGTCCTCGACGTGGACCACTGGCAGCGGGCCCTCGTGAACCCGGTAACCGGGGCCGACCAGGACCTCGCCGTCCAGCCCGTCGCGGCTCGCCGCGAGCAGCAGCGGGCCCACCTCCGCCTCGATCTTGGACAGCGCGAGCCCGGCCAGCTGCCGGTCCAGCGTGAGCGAGGTGAGCAGCTTGTGCTCGCCCGCGTGGTAGACCTGCGAGCCCTGGCCACAGACGGCGAGGCCGTCGTACCCCAGGTCGTCCAGTATCTGCCGCGTCCACGGCACCGCCCGGCCGGTGACGACGATGTGCGCGGCACCCGCCTCGGTGGCGGCGGCCAGCGCTTCGCGCGTCCGCACGGAGATCGTGCGGTCGTCGCGGAGCAGCGTGCCGTCGAGATCGGTGGCGACGAGCTTGAAGGGGAAGGTCACTTGGCGACCGGCTCCAGGACCTCGCGCCCGCCGAGGTACGGACGGAGCATCTCGGGCACGCGCACGGAACCGTCCGCGAGCTGGTGGTTCTCCAGGATCGCCACGATCGTGCGCGGTACGGCGCAGAGCGTGCCGTTCAGGGTGGCCAGCGGCTGGACCTTCTTGCCGTCCCGCATGCGCACCGACAGGCGGCGGGCCTGGAAGCTGTCGCAGTTGGAGGCGGAGGTCAGCTCGCGGTACTTGCCCTGGGTGGGGATCCACGCCTCGCAGTCGAACTTCCGCGAGGCCGAGGCCCCGAGGTCACCGGTGGCGACGTCGATCACCTGGAAGGGCAGCTCCAGGCCGGTCAGCCACTGCTTCTCCCACTCCAGCAGCCGGCGGTGCTCGGCCTCGGCGTCGGCGGGGTCGACGTACGAGAACATCTCGACCTTGTCGAACTGGTGGACGCGGAAGATGCCGCGGGTGTCCTTGCCGTACGTACCGGCCTCGCGGCGGAAGCAGGGCGAGAAGCCGGCGTACCGCAGGGGCAGCTTGTCGGCGTCGATGATCTCGTCCATGTGGTACGCGGCGAGGGGGACCTCGGAGGTGCCGACCAGGTAGAAGTCGTCCTTCTCCAGGTGGTAGACGTTCTCGGCGGCCTGGCCGAGGAAGCCGGTGCCCTCCATGGCACGCGGGCGGACCAGCGCGGGGGTGAGCATGGGGATGAAACCGGCCTCGGTCGCCTGCGCGATGGCCGCGTTGACGAGAGCGAGCTCCAGCAGGGCGCCGATGCCCGTCAGGTAGTAGAAGCGCGAACCGGAGACCTTGGCACCGCGCTCCATGTCGATGGCGCCGAGCGCCTCGCCGAGCTCCAGGTGGTCCTTGGGCTCGAAGCCCTCGGCGCCGAAGTCGCGGATGGTGCCGTGCGTCTCCAGGACGACGAAGTCCTCCTCGCCGCCGACCGGCACGTCCTCCTGGACGATGTTGCCGAGCTGCAGCAGCAGGCGCTTGGCCTCCGCGTCCGCCTCGTTCTGCGCGGCGTCGGCGGCACGGACGTCGGCCTTGAGCTGGTCGGCGCGCTTGAGCAGCTCCGTCCGCTCCTCGGGCGTGGCCTTGGGGATCAGCTTGCCGAGCGACTTCTGCTCGGAGCGGAGTTCGTCGAAGCGGACGCCGGACGACCTGCGCAGCTCGTCGGCGGAGAGCAGGGCGTCGACGAGCGCGACGTCCTCTCCACGGGCGCGCTGGGAGGCGCGAACACGGTCGGGGTCCTCACGGAGCAGGCGAAGGTCAATCACCCCACCAGGCTACCGGTGGGACTTCGGCTACTCGAATCGATAGTGACAAGCGTGTCACTATGCCCGAATTGCCGTGAATGGTATCTCTGGTGGGAATCCCGGATTCCGCGAGGGAGGCGGAGCGGGAGGCGAACGGCGGGCGGGAGGCGCGTCCGCCGGTATTCGCCCGGGGGCGAACGCGGGTGCGGCGGAAATCCGCGGAGAGATCCTGGGGCGTGCGCAAGCGAAGGGGGCGAGGAGCGGGAGAGCCCGGGGGCGCGTCAATCGAGGTGGGCCCATTGCCCTGAATCGGGCAGAAAGCCGCTCCATCCTTGACGTATGACCCTGCCCTGTCAGGGAGTTGAGGAAGGGCTCCACTCGGGGTTGTCCACAGGTCGGGCCAGTTTGGATTAGTTATCCACAGGCTGTGTGGAAAAACTGTGGATGCGCGAGGCCGGCCATCGAGGAGGGGGCCTGGTGGGCCTTGGGCTCATGGATTCATCGTTCAAACCGCCTTTCTGGCACTCATTCGAGTGGTAATTCGTCATTCTGTGTCGTTGATCAAGGTAATTGGGCTGAACGGGCTAGATGAGGATCATGGGGAGCCCTGGGAGGCTTCACGACCCCATGAGATCACCTGGGGTGATTTGTCGATGATGTCGAACGCTGGTGTCGACTTGTCCCCAGGTTCGACCGGCACCCTGTGGATAACTCTGTGGGTAAACGACCATCGGTGGATGCGCCCGCGCAGATGTGCAGGGCGCGCTCGACGCTCCGCCCGTCAGACGCGCCCGTCCTGGCTGCGGGCCAGCCAGTCCGAGGCGGCGGCGAAGTCCGGGTCCGAGGTGCCCACGCGCAGTGGGGCCACGTCCTTCGGGCCCACTCCGGCCCGGGGGTAGGAGCCGAGGAAACGCAGATTCGGGCAGATGCGCTTCAGGCCCATCAGCGCCTCGCCCACCCGCCGGTCCGAGATGTGTCCCTCCGCGTCCACCGCGAAGCAGTAGTCGCCGATGCCCTTGCCGGTCGGGCGGGACTGGATCAGCATCAGGTTCACCCCGCGCACCGCGAACTCCTGGAGCAGTTCGAGCAGGGCGCCCGGACGGTCCTCGCCCAGCCAGAGCACCACGGAGGTCTTGTCGGCACCGGTCGGCGCGGCGGGCCGGGCCGGGCGGCCGACGAGGACGAAGCGGGTCTGGGCGTTCACCGCGTCGTGGATCTCGGTGGCGAGCGGTACGAGCCCGTAGGTCGCCGCCGCGAACTCCCCGGCGAAGGCGGCGTCGTACCGACCGTCCCGGACCAGCCGGGCACCGTCCGCGTTGGACGCGGCCGACTCCCACACGGCCTGCGGGAGGTGGGCGGCCAGCCAGTTGCGTACCTGCGGCTGCGCGGCCGGGTGCGCGGTGACGGACTTGATGTCCTCCAGCCGGGTCCCGGGCCGCACCAGCAGCGCGAACGAGATGGAGAGCAGCACCTCGCGGTAGATCATCAGCGGCGCGCCCACCGCCAGCTCGTCGAGGGTCGCGGTGATCCCGCCCTCGACCGAGTTCTCGATCGGTACGAGGGCGGCGGCGGCCTCCCCGTTCCGTACCGCGTCCAGCGCCGCCGGTACGGAGACCATGGGGGCGAGTTCGCGGGTGGCGGCTTCCGGGAGCGTACGGAGCGCCACCTCGGTGAAGGTGCCCTCGGGGCCGAGATAGGCGTAACGCGTGGCGGACATACGGTCACTCTAAGGGCTGCCGGGACCGCCTCCGGGAGGGTTCGTCCGGACCTCCCCCCGCCGGTCCGCCCACCTGGCCGGACCCCGCCCCGGACCCCCGCCCGCCCGGCCCGGACTTTACGCCGGACCGCCCCGCCCCGGCCGGGGCGGTCCGGCGTAAAGTCCGGGCCGGGCTAGGCCGTGTCTGACCATTCCCGTCGGGCGGTCGGCGCCCGGCACGGCACCTCGCGGCGTTGTCGGACCGCCCGAGTACATCCCGTACGCGGGCGGTCCTCCGCCTTGCGACGCACCGCACCGGACACCGCCCGCTGATCCGACGCGCATGGTCAGACACGCCCTAGCGGTCAGGACTCCAGCAGCCGCTGCCCCACGTACTCCCCCTTCGCGGCGCCCCCGGGCACCGCGAAGACCCCGCTCGCCTCGTGCCGGATGAACGGCGAGAGCGCGTCCCCCCGGTCGAGCTTGCGCTGCACCGGCACGAAGCCCCGGAACGGGTCCGCCTGCCAGCACACGAAGAGCAGCCCCGCGTCCGGTGTCCCGTCCGGGTCGATGCCGTCGTGGTACGAGAACGGGCGCCGCAGCATCGCCGCCCCGCCGTTCTTCCCGGGCGAGGAGATCCGGGCGTGGGCGTTGGACGGGATCACCGGATTGCCGTCCGCACCGAGCTTGTCCAGGTCCATCGCGGTGGTCTCGTCGCCGCCGCTGAGTGGGGCACCCGTGTCCTTGCGCCGGCCGATGACCCGCTCCTGGTGGCCGGCGGAGAGCTTCTCCCAGTCGTCCAGCAGCATCCGGATGCGGCGGACGACCGCGTACGAGCCGCCCGCGAGCCAGTCCTGCGTCGGGTCGGCAGCGGCGGAGGCGGCGGGCGCGGGCACGAAGATCCGGGTGTCGAAGTCGGCGTCGGCGGGCTTGGGGTTGTTGGTCCCGTCCAGCTGGCCCATCAGGTTGCGGGCCGTCATGGGGCGCGCGGTCGCGCCCGGCGTGCGGTTGAAGCCGTTCATCTGCCAGCGCACCCGTGCGGCCGACCCGGCGGCCCGCTGGACCGCGCGGAGCGCGTGAAAGGCCACGAGCGCGTCGTCGGCGCCGATCTGCACCCAGAGGTCGCCGTTCGACCGCCCGGAGTCGAGGTGGTCGGAGGAGAACGCGGGCAGCGGGTCGAGCCCGGCGGGCCGACGCTCCTCCAGCCCGGTCCGGTCGAAGAAGGTCCGGCCGAAGCCGAAGGTGAGCGTCAGCGAGGACGGCCCGGCGTCCAGCGCGATCCCGGAGTCGCCGCCGGAACCGCCCGGCCCTCCGGCCCCGGCGGCGCGGCCCGCCATCAGCTCCTCGGCCAGCACCGACCAGCGCCGCATCAGTGCGGCCGCCTCGGTGCGTCCGGCGCCCGCCGCGAGGTCGAAGGCGACGAGATGCCCACTGGCCTGAAGCGGAGTGGTGATCCCCGGTTGATGTTTCCCGTGAAACATCGCCTCGGTCGAGCCGATCGAGGCGAGCGCCGCGGGCGCCTCGGGACGCGTCGCGGCGTACCCGGTGGCACCTCCCGCCGCGCCGAGCACCAGACCGGCGGCACCGGCCGCCCCGGCGCTCCCGAGCAGCTTCCGCCGGGATACTCCGCCGGGGGCAGCGCCCGGGTCGGCGCCCTCGGTGGCCGTCCCGGCACGCTCCCGGGGGCTCCGCACGTTCGTGTTCCGCTTGCTCACGCAGGTCAGCCGATCTTCACGTTCTTGGTGACGGTGGTCTCGTCGATGTCCGAGGTGCGGACGGTGACCGCGAGCTTCCACTCGCCCGCCATCGGAATCTGTACGCCGCTCGCGGCCCAGTGGCCCTCGGCGAGCCGGTCGGGGACGACCGGCAGGGGGCCGATGTCCTTCGCTTCCAGCGTCAGCGCGATCCGTACCTCGGGTACGTCCAGCGCCGTGCCCTTGCCGTCCTCTATCCACAGGTGCAGGTCGTTGGCGCCGGTCCGGCCGGGGTCCATGTCCAGCTGGACCGTGCCCTTGCCGTTGAGGCCGCCGGTGTCGAAGGGCAGGCTCACGGTGACCGGCTGGGCGACGGCCGGGGCGGCGACGGTGTTGGTGCGCGCCGCCTCCTCCTCCGTACGGCCCGGTTCGGTCGAGGAGAGGATGGTGGTGACGGCCAGCAGAACGACGGCGATGCCGGTCTCGACGAGGACCGAGCGGCGCAGCCCGGAGCGGCCGGGGTGGGCGTCGCGGGCCTTCCGCACCTTCGTCGCCGTCAGCGCGGCCCGCTGGCGGGCGAGTTGGGCGGCACGCTCGGGGTCGGTGCCGGGGTCCGCGGCGGGGTCGTTGACGGGTTCCGTGACCGGGTCGGTGACGGAACCCGTGGCAGGAGCCGCGACGGTGTCCGTACCGGCGGCCGGTCCGGCGGCCGCGACCGGCACCAGGCCGGCCTCCGCCTCCGCAGGCGCCGCCTGATCCGGCACCTTCTGCTCCACCACCACCGCCTGCTCCACCACCGCCTGCTCCGGTACCGCCACCGGCTCCCCGCCCGTCAGTCGGCCCGTCCAGCGCCGGGAGATCCAGGCGACGCCCACGAGGACCGCGACCAGCCCGACCTTGACCAGCAGCAGCCGGCCGTAGGCGGTCCCGGTCAGCGCCGACCAGGAGCCGACCTGGCGCCAGGACTGGTAGAGCCCCGTCGCGGCGAGCACCACCACGCTGCAGAACGCCGTCCGGGAGAACCGGCGTACCGCGGCGGCGGGCAGCTCCGGAACGCGGTACAGGGCGGTCAGCAGGGCCGCCAGACCGCCCAGCCAGGTCGCGACCGCCAGCAGATGGGCCATGTCGACCGGCATGGCGATGCCCGCCTGGAGACCGACGGAGGCGTGTTCGGCGAGCGACCAGGTGCCCGCGATGCCGGTGGCGACGACCGCACCGCCGAGCGCCAGGCCGAAGGTGAGGTCCTTGTGCTCCTTCTCGTCCTCGCGCCGGGGGTACGTACCGAACAGCACGGCGACGAAGAGCGCGGAGGCGCCCAGCAGGAGCAGCCGGGAGACCAGCGCGGCGCCCGGCTTGGTGTCCAGCGACGCCTGGAGGCCGGAGAGGTCGAAGGCGTCGGAGAGCTTGCCGCTGCCGGTGTACGGGTACCGCAGCACCAGCATCACCAGGGTGGAGGCGGTGAGGGTGAGCCAGCCGGCGAGCACGAGCCGTTGCAGCGGGCGGGCCGATGCGCCGCCCCGCCAGCACCCGAGGACGAACGCGGAGCCGCCCGCGAGCAGGATGAAACCGGCGTACGCGGCGTAGCGCGCGATGCCGTAGAGCGTGCCCACCAGTCCGCCGCCCGCTGCCTGGGCGGGCAGCGCGACGGTGGTGGTGGACGGTGCGCCGATGGAGAAGGTGAAGGCGCCCGAGACCGGGTGGCTGTCGGCGGAGACCGCCTGCCAGGCCACCGTGTAGGTGCCGTCGGGGAGCCCGGTGTGGAGGGTGACGGCGTACCGGGCGGCCTTGCCGTCGCCCACCGCGCGGGGCCCTCCGGTGTCGGCCCGCTTGCCGGACGGGTCGAGCACCCGGATCGCGTCGTCGCTCAGCGAGACGGACTCGGAGAAGGAGAGGGTGACGTCGCGGGGTGCGGCGTCGACCACCGCCCCGTCCTGCGGGTCGCTGCCCGTGAGGGCGGCGTGCGCGGACGCGGGGGACGCGCCGGCCAGCATCAGGCCGAGGAGCAGGCCGATCAGCGTGGCGAGGAGCGCGGACGCGGTGAGTGGCCGGCCTGTCGGGAAAGGCCGGACACGACCTGCGCGCGGGGCGGTGGCTGTCATGGTGGATCAGTCCCTCACTGCTTCGCCGGGTTGTAGGTCGTCTCCTCGACGGGAAGCTCGACCGTGATCGGGCCGGTCTTCTCGAAGTGCAGTTCCACGGAGATTTTCTGCCCCCGCTTCGGCTGCCGCTTGAGTTCGCTGAACATGATGTGGCTGCCGCCGCGTTCGAGGTCCAGCTCGCCGCGCGCGGGTACCTCGAAGGACGAGACCATCCGCATGGTCTGTCCCTCGGTCTCGTGGATCGTGACGTGGTCGGAGATCGGGCTGGTCACGGAGGTCAGCCGGTCGGTGGCCCCGCCCTTGTTCTCCACGACGAGGAACGCCGCCGCGATGTCACTGACGGGCTGCGGCATGAACGCCCCGACGACCTTCAGTTCGGGGGAGCTTCCGGCGGAGCACCCGGCGAGGGTCAGACCCGTGACGAGGGCCAGTCCGCCGGCGAGGGCCGCACGGCCTGTCACGGGTTCGCCCCCTCGATGAGCTTGGGGAGGTCCGCGGTGTAGTCGTCGGCGGTGGTGTCCTCGCTGTAGATGACGTACCCGGCGTCGGTCTTCGGGGAGAACGCCATGACCTGGGCGCCGTGCATGGAGACGACGGTGCCGTCCTTCTCCGTCGTCGCCGGGTCGATGCCGATGCCCATCGACCGGGCGCCCGCCTGGATGGTCTTGAAGTCGCCGGTGAGGCCGATGAAGTCGGGGTCCTGGGCCTTGAGCCAGGCGCCCAGCGAGGCCGGGGTGTCGCGCTCGGGGTCGGTGGTGATGAAGACGACCTTGAGCTCGGCCTGCTCGGCGGCGGGCAGCGCGCGCTTGGCGAGCGCGATGTTGCTCATGGTCAGCGGGCAGACGTCGGGGCAGTTGGTGTAGCCGTAGTAGATGAGCGTCGGCTTGCCCTTGGTCTCCTTGCGGAGGTCGTACGTCTTGCCGTGGGTGTCCGTCAGGACGAGGTCCGGCTTGGTGAACGGCTGGTCGAGGACGGTGCCGGCCTTGGTGGTGGTGGGCGTGGAGACGTCGGCCACCGGCTTGGCGGCGGAGTCGTCGTTCGAGCCGCAGGCGGTCAGGGCCAGAGCCGCCGCCGCGGCGAATGCCACGGCCGACGCCAGTTTCTTGGTGCGCATGAAGGTTGTGTTCCTGGTCTGTGGTGCGGAGGGTGGCCCGGGGCGTTCCGGGGACCGGGCCGGGCGCGTGTGCACCCGGCCCGGCCCGGCACGCCGGACAGGCGGGACTTTCGAAACAGGGCTGGTCGGTCAGACGGTACGACGGCGGGCGAGGACGCCGAACGCGACGCCCGCGATGCCGATGACGATGCCGACCACGCCCAGGACCCGCGCGGTGCTGTCGCTCGCGGAGCCGGAGTCCTCGGCGGCCTCGGTGGTGTGGGCGGCCGCGCCGGTACCGGTGCTCTTGTCGTCGGCGGAAGCGGAGGCGGTGTCGGAGGCGGTGGCGCCGTGGGTGTCCGCCGCGGCGTCGGTCAGGGTCAGGACCGGCGCCGGGTTCTCGGGCTCCTCGCCGCTCGCCGGGGTCTCCTCGATCCAGCGGACGATCTCCTTGTTGCTGTACGTCTGGAGCGCCTTGAAGACGAGCTGGTCGGTGTCGTCGGGGAGCTGGCCGACCGAGAGCGGGAACTGCTGGAAGTACCCGGGCTTGATCGCGCCGGAGGCGTCGGCGGTCCAGGTGACCTTGGAGACGGCCTCGGTCACCTTCTTGCCGTGGACGTCGAGCGGCTTGGCGAGCGTGGCCTTGGTGACGTCGATCTTCCAGCCCGGCACGGCCTGCGGGCTGACCGAGGAGAGCGGGTGGTCCGTGGGGAAGTTGACTTCGAGCTTCACCGTCGAGGCGTTGTCGCGCTCGTTGGGGACCTTGAAGTCGATGGTGGCGTAGCCGCCCTTGGCCGCCTCGCCCTGGGGCTGCACGCTGACGTGCGCGGAGGCGGGACCGGCGAGCAGCAGAACGGTGGTCGCGGCGATGCCGCCCGCGACGGCGATACGGGAAACGTTCATGGCAGTGATCACTCCACGGAGCGCAGAAGGTGGTCCGGCGCGCGGGTGCGCGACGGCATCGCGACACCTCAGTCCCCCGTCCGTCGCACGGCGGGGCCGTCGTACGGCGGGACTGTCGTACGGCGGGACTGTCGTAGGACAGTCGCACGGCAGTCGTACGGCACGAGGAAGGATGTCGCGTCAGGCTGCGAGGGCGTACGCGGCGGGAGGCCCGCGCCTGATCACCAGATGCTGGAGCGGATCGCCGGTGGCCGGGAGCGGGGCGTCCACGGAGGTACGGGCCGGGCGCGGGCCGGCCGTCGGAGCGCCCGGGAGCCCCGCGCTCAGTACCCGTACGAGTGCGAGCGCGGCCCGCAGCGAACGCAGCCGTGCGGCGGCGGCGAGTTCACGGCCGCCGTGCGCGGAGAGCCGCGCCAGCTCGAACAGCGCGATCTCGCCCCTGCGCAGCAGCCAGCCCGTGACGAGCGCGGCGAGCAGGTGGCCGAGGAGCATCGGCAGCCCGGGCAGCAGCCCTGCCGCGCCGCCCGACGCGGTGGAGGCCGCGGCGGCGAGGTGGACGTGGGCGCCGGTCACGGTCGCCGGGTCGACGCCCGCCTCCGTGACGATGCGGTGGGCCTGGGCGGCGCTGATCGAGCCGGGGGTGTCCCCGCAGACCAGCGAGGCGGCGAACCGGATGAGCGGCGAGTCCCCGGGGGCGGGGGCCGCGGAGGCGGGGGCCGTCCCCATGGCGGCGGCCGTCATGGGGTGGGCGAGCCCGAACAGCGTGTGCAGCGCGAGCTGTCCGCCGGCCAGGACCGCCGCGATCGACGGCAGCGAGCGTTCGCGTCCGGCGAGCGGGGTCACCACCGCCAGCACGAGGAGGAACCCGCAGAGCAGCGCCCACCAGGGCACGGCCGAGGCCGAGGCGATGGCATGTCCCGCCGCGGACAGCACGACGCAGACCGCGGCGAACACCGAGGCCCTCAGGAGCCGCAGACCGGCTCCCGCGCGTGTGGCGGACCGTGCGTCAGGCGTAGACATGGCCGGGCCATCATCGCACTGCGCCCCCGCTCGTGGGGCGGCAGGTCCGGAAGGTCATCTTCCATACGGTTCGGGGTGCGTTGCACGGGAAGCGGAACGGTTGCGCGGGATGCAGAACGTGACGGGTGTGACGGTCGTTGTAGCTGGTGACGGCGGTGGCCCGGGCCCGAGGGGCCGGGTATACACCGGCAAGCGGAATATTCGCGTCCGCCGAATGAGGGCCATCACGGCGAAACCGTGCTTACGGGGTGCCCTCCACGGCAATACGTATCGGTATGTCGAGCCGCAGCCAGGAGGCTGGAGCATGAGCATGTGGTGGTCACTCCATTTGCGGCGCGAAGCCGCGAGCGTTCCGCTCGCCCGTCGATTTCTCCTCGGTAGCATGGAGACGGCGGGAGTGGATCCGGACATCTCGTACGACCTGTCGGTGGCGCTCACCGAGGCCTGCGCCAACGCCGTGGAACACGGCGGAGACCCTGCCGCCGACGAGGGCGACCACGGGGGCACCGCCCCTGGCCGTGCCGGTAAGGACCGGCACGTGGGCGCCAGCGGTCAGTACCGCGTCACCGCGTATCTGGACGGCGAGACGTGCCGTATCGAGGTCGCGGACTCCGGACCGGGCTTTCCCACCCGGCGAACCCTTCGCCCCGCAGCACATCCTTCCGATACCCGCGGCGCACCGGCGACGATGCCGGACTGCGCCACCGACCCGTGGGACATGGCCGAGAGCGGCCGTGGCCTCGGACTCATCGAACAGCTCGCCGACCACGTCCACATCGGCAACCGGCCGGGACGCGGGACCGTGGTGAGCTTCGACAAGATTCTGAAATGGCGCGAGGGCGCGCTGCTCATGGTTTCCTGAGCGGCGCGCCCCCGGCGCGGTCTCCGTACGGCGGGCGTCAGCCCTTGAGGCCGGCGATCCAGGTCTCGACCTCGTCGGAGCTGCGCGGCAGCTTGTCGGAGAGGTTCCGGTTGCCGTCCTCGGTGACGAGGATGTCGTCCTCGATCCGGACGCCGATGCCGCGGTACTCCTCCGGCACGGTCAGGTCGTCGGCCTGGAAGTACAGACCCGGCTCCACCGTCAGGCACATGCCCGGCTCCAGCGTGCCGTTGACGTACGTCTCGGTGCGCG
The DNA here is from genome assembly GCF_035953295.1 of Streptomyces sp. NBC_01335. GTDB lineage: Bacteria > Actinomycetota > Actinomycetes > Streptomycetales > Streptomycetaceae > Streptomyces. The sequence continues at coordinate 3,879,984 of NZ_CP108370.1, read as the reverse complement.
CGGCGGCGCAGTCGTGGACGTCCATGCCGAGCATGTGGCCGGTTCCGTGGAGGGTCCAGCGGCGCTGGAGGCCCAGCTCCAGGACCTTCTCGACGGTGAGGTCGCCGAGCAGACCCCAGGCGACGAGGTGCTCGGCGAGCACGCGCTGCGCGGCGTCGTGGAAGTCGCGGAAGTCGGCGCCGGGCTTCACGGCGGCGATGCCCGCCTCCTGCGCCGCGTGGACCGCGTCGTAGATCTTGCGCTGGAGCGGCGAGAAGGTGCCGTTGATCGGCAGGGTCCGCGTCACGTCGGCGGTGTAGAGGTCGTTGGTCTCCACGCCGGCGTCGAGCAGCAGCAGTTCGCCGGCGCGGACGGCGCCGTCGTTGCGGACCCAGTGCAGGGTGGTGGCGTGCGGGCCGGCGGCGCAGATGGAGCCGTAGCCGATGTCGTTGCCCTCGACGCGGGCGCGCAGGAAGAACGTGCCCTCGATGTAGCGCTCGCTCGTCGCCTCGGCCTTGTCGAGCACCTTCACGACGTCCTCGAAGCCGCGCGCGGTGATGTCGCACGCCTTCTGGAGCTCGGCGATCTCGAAGGCGTCCTTCACCAGGCGCGCCTCGGAGAGGTACACCCGCAGTTCCTCGTCGCGCTCGGCGGTGACCTTGTCGGTCAGGGCCGCCTCGATGCCGGCGTCGTAGCCCCGGACGGCGCGGACCGGGCCGGTGGCCTCCTTCAGCGCGGCGGCGAGCTCGCGGACGTCCTTCGCGGGGATGCCCAGCACCTGCTCGGCCTCGGTGAGGGAGTGGCGGCGGCCGACCCACAGCTCGCCCTGGCCGTCGAGCCAGAACTCGCCGTTCTCGCGGTCGGAGCGCGGCAGCAGGTAGACGGTCGCGTCGTGGCCGCTCCCGTCGGTCTTCGGCTCCAGGACGAGGACGCCGTCCTGGGTCTGGTCGCCGGTGAGGTAGGCGTACTCGGAGGCGGCGCGGAACGCGTACTCCGTGTCGTTGGCGCGGGTCTTCAGGTTGCCCGCGGGGACGACGAGGCGCTCGCCCGGGAAGCGCGCGGAGAGCGCGGCGCGGCGGTCGGCGGTGTGGGCGGCCTGCGGCAGCGGCGCGAGGCCGTGCAGCTCAGTGTCGGCCCAGCCCGACTTCATGCTGTCGGCGAGCTCGTCGGAGACGGCCGGGTACAGGCCGTTCTTCCGGGTCTTGATCGGCTCGGTCTCTTCGGCCGCTTCGGTCGCTTCGATTTCCGGGGTCTCCGGGGTGCGCTCGTCGGACACGATTCGTCTCTCCTTGCTACGACACTGGGCCCCACCATCGTACGGGCGTACGGAAGGGGGCCCAGGGCCGAAGGGCCTCTTACCCGAGGGGCGCGCGCCGAGCCTGGACAACGCGGCTGATCTGCGCGGATGCCAGAAGTGGAATCAGTGCTTCCGGTGGAAGCCGTGCCCGGCGGTCAGTCGAAGCGCACCGCGAGGAGGACCACGTCGTCCGTGCGGTCCGCGGGGGTCTGCCCGGGCAGCAGGGTGCGCAGTACGTGGTCGGCGACGGCCTCCGGGTCGTGGCGGGCGGTCCGGGGCACCCCGGCGGCGGCGGCGTGCAGCCGCGAGAACGCCCGGTCCGTCGAGTCGCCGGTGCGGCGCAGCAGCCCGTCGGTGTAGAGGAGAACGGTTTCCCCCGATTCAGGGGTGAACTCCACGCTCGGCGCCTCCCAGCAGGCGAGCATGCCGAGGGGGGCGGAGACGGTGGTCTCGACGAACGCGGTGCGCCGGTCGCCGACCACGAGCGGTGGGGCGTGTCCGGCCCCGGCCAGCACGATCCGGCGCAGCGCCGGTTCGCAGTAGGCGAAGAGCGCGGTCGCGGTGCGGGCGGGCTCGGTGAGCCGGAGCAGCAGTTCCAGGTCCGAGAGGACGGCGACGGGGTCCTCGCCCTCCATCACGGCGTACGCGCGCAGCCCCGAGCGGAGCCGTCCCATCGTGGCCATCGCGCCGGGGCCGGAGCCGCCCGCGGAGCCCACCGAGAGGCCGAGCGCGCCGTCCGGGAGCGGCAGGGCGTCGTACCAGTCGCCACCGCCGTCCGGTGCGGGGCGGTGGCGGGCGGCCAGCCGCACACCGGGGATGCGCGGGAGCCGGCTCGGCAGGAGTTCCTCGGCGACGACCGCCAGATCGGACCGGGCGCGTTCGAGTTCGAGGAGACGGGCCAGGTGTTCGGCGGCGTACCGCCCGTAGAGACCGACCAGGTGCTGCTGCCGTTCCAGGGGTTCGGCCGGTTCGTCGTAGAACCAGACGGCCGCGCCGAGCAGGACGCCGGACCGGGTGGCGAGGGGGAGGGCGTAGCTGGCGGCGTAGCCGAGCCGTTCGGCGACCTCGCGGTGCCGGGGGTCGAGGTCCGCCTCGGCGAGGAGGTCCGGGTTGCTCACCGGGGCGGTGGTGGCGGGCGGTCCGTCGATGATCCTGCCGTGCGGGGTGGCGGCGCGCGGGACGGTCTCGACGGCGCCGAGGTCGGCGTGGCCGAGGCCCAGGCCGATGGTGGTGCGCGGGCCGCGGCCGTCGGCGGGTTCGAGGACCAGGAGGCCGCGGCGCGCTCCGACGAGGGCGGCTCCGGCGCTCAGCAGCTCCGGGAGCGCGCTGTCGAGCGTGTGCGTCGCGGTGAGGCGCTCGGTGAGCTCGTGGAGGGTGGTGAGATCCGAGACCCATCCGGCCAGCCGGTCCTGGAGGAAGGCGCCCGGCGCGGGCGGCACGGTGGTCAGCGGCTCCGGAGTGTGCGTTGAAACCGAAACTGTTGGATTGATTCCAGCCACTTTTGGCAGGTGTCGGGCGCTCATGGCCTCCGGCTTTCCGACCGGCGAGTTCCGTCGAATAGCATCGCAAACCCCCCTGTCATTCTGCGCCACTATCAAGGCATCCACATGTACACGTACAAGTAAGGCGATGTCCAGCATTGTCCTTGCGAGGCTCCTGGTGTCCACGCGATACTTAAGTTGGCCGAAAAGTGGGGCAGGCGACAGGTATTTGCGGTCGACTGGACGAGCTCGACGGGCAGTGTCCTGCGGGGTGTTGTGCGGGGTGGAGCGTCATTCCGGTCGTGCGGGGTACGTAGTCGTTGAAGCGCGATGCAGTTGGGGCCGCCCCGGAACCCGGCGGCGGGAGCGGACGTCCTTGTCCGTGACGCCCGGCCCACGGGACAGACCTCAGGAGCAGCGGAACCTCGCTCGGGGCGGCACGTGCGAGGTATGAGTTCCGCGTCCCGCCGCGGCTGGGCCGCACGACGCGGCCCGGCTCTCGACAGTTCGACTCCGCAAGGCCGTTCGGCTCAGGCTCGGTCCGGTTCGACCCGTCTTCGCTCCATCGCGCTCGGCCCGGCTCCGTCCGGTGCTCCACGCGTCCGTGAGGCGGCCCGATGGGAACGCACGCGCAGTCACGCACGCACGGTCGTCCTCGCACGGTGATGCACGCAGCACGGTGATGTACGCAGCAGTGATGTACGCAGTGATCCATGCAGTGATTCACGCAGTGTTCTACGCAGTGATGTACGCACAGTCAGAGTCGCCGACGCGAGGCAGTGCGATGCGCGGGCGGTGACGTGGACCTCGGCGTTCAACGGAAAGGAACGAGCGCTCATGCGCGAGATCCCCGGAAGGCGACGCGGGAACCTGTTCCGGCGCGGGGACGGCACCGCCCGGCTCGACGCGGCGCTGACCTGCGCCACCGGCTGGCAGTGGCCCGTACTCCCCGGTGTGGGGCTGGCCGCGGCCCGGAGCGGCTGCGCCTGCCCCGACCCCGAGTGCGTGGTACCCGGCGCACACCCCTTCGATCCCGGACTGCTCGCGGCCACCACGGACGCCCGGATGGTGCGCTGGTGGTGGACCGGGCGCCCCGCCGCACCGGTGCTGCTGGCCACCGGCGGCCGTGCGCCGTGCGCCGTGAGCCTGCCGGCGGAGAGCGGCGCGCAGGCCCTCGCGGTGCTGGACGCGCGGGGCATGCGGCTCGGGCCGGTGATCGCGACACCGACCCGGTGGGCGCTGCTGGTCCGTCCGTACACCCTGGAGCGCCTGGGCGAGCTGCTGCACGCCCAGGAGTGGGTGCCCAGTTCGCTGCGCTTCCACGGGGAGGGCGGCTACCTGGTGGTGCCGCCCGCGGGGAAGGGCGACGGCCCGGTGCGCTGGGAGCGGGCCCCGTCGACGAAGCGCGCCGCGCCCTGGCTGCCGGACGTCGGCACGGCCCTGGACGCGCTCGTGGAGGCGAGTACGGGTGCGCCGGGCGGCGGGAGCAGGCTGGCCTACTGAGGGCGTCCGGGGTGGGTGCGCGTCGTTCGTGCGGAGCGCGAATCCCGGGCGATCCGGCTATTTCGCGATTTTCCCGATGGGGGAGTTCTGGCCGCCACCCCCTGCGCAGAGCATCACGCAGAGCTTCGCGCAGGTGCATTCCCGCAGGGCTTCGGAAATGAGGGATTCACGGGCGGGAAGGGAGGGGTGAGGCGCATGCGAATCAATGACCGGATTTCGAACCTGACCGCCTTTCTGGAATGCCTTCCTCCAGCGTTCCTGAATGCCTGTCGAATAAGCAATGCGGCGTCGGACTTCCGTCCGTATCCGGCCCTTTGTGGTTGTCGGGGAGGCCCGGGCGCCCCGCGGGTCCACAGGGGGTGCACAGCGGGAGCACAACTGTCGTGCGCGGTGGGCGGAGTGAGCCGCCGTCCGCTGCGGGGCGGGGCTCGCGTGGCCGCGGGAATGCGGGGTGCGACGGGATACGGGCACGGGGTGCGGGCGGTAAGAGCCCGGACGGCGGGGCGGGTTGAGGTGCGGTCACCGTAGGAGCGCGGTGCCGGTACGTGCCGGGCGGTCGCGTCGTACGGGAGTCGGGGCGGTCGCCGTACAGGGGGCCGGGCGGCAGGTGCGCGGGGCTCGGGGCCGTCGTGCGCGCGGGGCGGCGGGCCGCTCACGGCTTCGCCGCGGGCCGGGCCTTACCCGGAATTGAGGCGCCCGATCGCTGGCGACGGGGGATGCACCAGCGACCGGGCTTTCAGAACCGTAACAAGAGATCTGCCGTTCGCAAATTCGATCTCGCCTATGAGGGCGGGGATTTACTCGTCGGCACGTCCTGTTGTGACGCGAGTCACCGGTCGGACCCGCGGTTCGTCACTGTCAGCTGAGCGTCACTTGGCGGTTGGTGAGCCCGCCCCGCGCCCGGCGCTCCTCGGCGGTCAGCGGGGCGTCGGAGGCCAGCGCCCCGGAGAGCCGCTCGGCGAACTCGGCCGCCGGCTTCTCGCACTCCTCGGCGGTCATGGCGCTCGGCAGGTCCCACACCGGGACGACGAGACCGTGCGCACGGAACGAGCCGACCAGCCGCGTCCCCTCGCCGAGCGAGGAGGTGCCGGCGGCGTGCAGCCGGGCGAGCGCGTCGAGGAGTTTCTCCTCGGCGTGCGGCATGACCCAGCGCAGGTGGTTCTTCTCCGGGGTCTCGCACCAGTACGCGGCGTCGACGGAGGAGAGCAGCGAGGTCGGGATCGCGGCCTCGTTGGCGCGCTCCAGGGAAGCGGTCACCTCGGCCGTCGCGTTCTCCGCGTCCGGCACCCAGAACTCGAAGCCCGAGTGGACGACGGGCTCGAACGGCGCGTCGGCGGCGAGCAGGTCCTGCAGGCGCGGACCGTCCGCGGCGACCCGGCGGGCGGCGATCGGCGTGCCGGGCGCTGCCTCCAGCGCCTGCTGGAGGGCGTCGGCCAGACCGCGGCTCAGGTCACCGGAGGAGGTGTCGTTCTGCAGGGCGAGCAGGATGGAGCCGTCGTCGCGGCGCAGCGCCGGCCAGGCCATCGGCAGCACCGTCGCGAGCGTGACGGACGGGACGCCCTCGGGCAGTCCGTCCTTCAGCGTCAGCGGGACGGTCGCGGCGGGCACCAGTTCGCGCAGCGCGACCCAGTCGCACTCCCCGGGCAGCCCCTCGAACGGGCGCTGGACCAGCTCGGTCACGGCGTGCGCGGCGGTGCGTCCGTGACACGCCTTGTACCGGCGTCCCGAACCGCAGGGGCAGGGCTCGCGGGCCCCGACGACGGGGATCTCCCCGTCCTTCACCTGCGGCTTCGCGGCCTTGGTCGTCTGAGGGCGCTTCTTGGCCATGGTCGGCATTCTCCCGGTTGCGACGGTGCGGTCTGAGGCGCGAGCCTAGTGCCTTCCGCGCTTCGGACCGGACCGCCGACCGGCGCCTCCCCGCCCCTCGTGGTGCGGGGTTCCGGTACGTGGTTCGGTGCCGGACCCCGTCGTCCGGCTCTGCCACCGGTGCGTGTGCCCGGCCATGCCGTACGGACCTGTCGTCAGGCCCTTGGTGCGGTCAGCCGTGCGGCTTTCAGGTGTGCGGCTCTCTCAGGCCGTCAGCCCGTCGAGGTCCAGTCCCTCGAAACCCTCGAATCCCGGCAGCGCGGGGAACCCCGGGAGGCCGTCGAGCCCCGCCAGTCCGTCGAACCGTTCCTCCGCCGCCACCAGCGCCCAGACCGTGACCTCGCCCGGGGCGTCGTCCCTGACGCCCCACTTCTCGGAGAGGGCACTGATGATGTTCAGCCCGCGTCCGCCCCGGGCCGTCACCGAGGGGGTGGAGGGGATGGGCCGCGTCGGCCCGCCTCCGTCGGTGACCTCCACGGTCAGGCCGCCCCGGCGGTCCACGTGCCACGCGGCGCGGACGTCGCCGTCACCGACGTCCACGTGCTGCCCCAGTGGCCTGCCGTGCCGGCAGGCGTTGCTGAGGAGTTCGGAAAGGATCAGGACCGCGTCGTCGACGACCGTGTCCGAGACCCCGTTGTCCCGCAGTTGCGCGCGCATACGGTGCCGCGCCTGCCTCACGCCCGCAGGGCCGTGAGGAACGGCCATGCTCGACGACGTGGGCACTTCTTGTGCCACCACCAACGTCACCCCCGAGACCTCCTTTGCCCCACGCCACGAAGGGGATGCCCCTCTGAGCTGCGCCGGAAACCGGTCAGAGCCTCTCCGGTGACGCACTCGTAACGGGCGTGCACGTATCGAATGCGCCGGTGCACTCCCTGTGACGGCTCGGGGGAGGGGTGATTACGGGCGTCCGAGCTGGGAAAGTACCCGTTTCGGCCGGTTGGTGATGATCGCCTCGACGCCCAGCTCGGCGCAGAGGGCCACGTCCTCCGGGTCGTTCACGGTCCAGACGTGCACCTGGTGCCCGGCGCGGTGCAGCCGGCGGACGTAGTCGGGGTGGTTGCGTACGATCCGCATTCCCGGCCCGGCGATCCGCGTGCCGACGGGCAGCCGCCCGTCCCGCAGGCGGGGGGTGAGGAACTGCATCAGGTAGACGGTGGGCAGGGTGGGGGCCGCGGTGCGGACCCGGTGCAGGGACCGGGCGGAGAAGCTCATGACGCGGACCGGCGAGGGGCCTTCGGCCGGCGGGGCGTCGAGGCCGAACTCCTTGAGCAGGCGCAGCAGCCGCTCCTCCACCTGCCCGGCCCAGCGGGTGGGGTGCTTGGTCTCGATGGCGAGCTGGACCGGCCGGCCCGCCGCCCGTACCTCGGTGACCAGCTCCAGCAGGCGTTCCAGGGTGAGTACGGAGGTGAGCTCGCCGGGCACCGGGTCCCAGTCGGGGGACTCCTCGCGGTCCTTCCAGGAGCCGAAGTCGAGCGCGGCGAGTTCCGAGAGTTCGAGTGCGGAGACCGCGCCGCGACCGTTTGAGGTGCGGTTGACCCGCCGGTCGTGCACACAGACGAGCTGTCCGTCGGCGGTGAGCCGGACATCGCACTCCAGCGCGTCCGCGCCGTCCTCGATGGCTTTCCGGTACGCGGCCAGGGTGTGTTCGGGGGCGTCGTCGGAGGCTCCTCGATGGGCCACGACCTGGATGGACGGCGGGCTGGAGGGCTGGTGTGCGTCGGTCACCGCGTCATGGTGTCACCGCGACGCGACGGCTGTGCGTTCCTTGTGCCGGGAGTGCCGTTTTGTCTGATGTAAAGATTGGCGTGCGGATGCACAGGTCCTGTTTACAGTGGCCTGACGTGTTCTGGGCAAAGCTTGGGCCCAGACACTGCAGAGCGGATCTCTTGCCGAACGCCGAGTGGAACCGAGGAGTAAAGAGCTGTGAGCACCGAGAACGAGGGCCACGAGGGCGCCGCGGTCCCCGCCGTACCGCCCGCTCCGTCAGCACCTCCCGTGCCGGCCGCCGCTCCTGAGGACCCCCGCCGGGAGGCACCCCCGGCGTCCGAGGCACCGGCGACGGCGCATCAGGAAGACGCGGCTCCGGCGCCGCAGGGCCCGTCCGGGCCCGCCGCGCACGCCGAGCAGCCCCAGGAACCGCCGTACGTGGACGGCCGGGCCGACGACACCTCCCCGTCGGCCGAGCCCGCCGGACCGTACGGCACCACTCCCGCACCGGCCGCCCCGGCCGAGCCCGCCGGGGCTCCCGGGCAGCCGACCGCGGTGCAGCCGGTCGTCGAGCCGGCGCACGCCCCGGCTCCGGAGCAGCCGCAGGCGCCCGCGCACGCCCCGGCGGCCGACGCGACGCAGCCCCTCCAGCCGCACACCCCGGCGCCGCACACGCCTCCGCCCGCCTACCCGGCGCCGCAGGCCGCCCCGGCGTACCCCGCGCCGCACACCGCCGCGCCCGCCGGTTCGTGGCCGCCCCCGGCCCCGCCGGCCGTCCCGGCGTACGCCGCCGGCGGCGACGGCGGTCATGGCGGCGAGGTCTGGGGCGCCTCCGCCGAGCAGGCCCCCAAGGGCCCCCGCAAGCGCCGGGCGGGCGGGCTCGTCGCGCTGGTCGCCGCGACGGCCCTGGTCGCCGGCGGCATCGGCGGCGCACTCGGCTTCTGGGCCGCCGACAGCAACGACGGCGGCTCCTCCGGTTCGACGACGATCAGCGCCGCCGACACCCCCAAGGCGCTCAAGCGCGCCGACGGCACGGTGGCGGGCGTGGCCGCCAAGTCCCTTCCCAGCGTGGTCACGATCGACGCCCAGAACGGCGACGGCGAGGGCGGCACGGGCACCGGCTTCGTGTACGACAAGGAAGGCCACATCCTCACCAACAACCACGTGGTGGCCTCCGCGGCGGAGAGCGGCCAGCTGACCGCGACCTTCTCCAACGGCAAGAAGTACGAAGCCGAGGTGGTCGGCCGCGCCGAGGGCTACGACGTCGCCGTCATCAAGCTGAAGAACGCCCCGTCCGGCCTGAACCCGCTGGCCCTCGGCAACTCCGACAACGTGGCGGTCGGCGACTCGACCATCGCGATCGGCGCCCCCTTCGGCCTGTCGAACACGGTCACCACCGGCATCATCAGCGCGAAGAACCGCCCGGTCGCCTCCAGCGACGGTTCCGCCTCCAGCAGCAGCTCCTACATGAGCGCCCTGCAGACCGACGCCTCGATCAACCCGGGCAACTCCGGCGGCCCGCTGCTCGACGCCAGCGGCGCGGTCATCGGCATCAACTCCGCCATCCAGTCGACCGGCAGTTCGTCCGGCCAGACCCAGGCCGGCTCCATCGGCCTCGGCTTCGCCATCCCGATCAACCAGGCGAAGAACGTCGCCGAGCAGCTCATCAAGACCGGCCAGCCCGTCTACCCGGTCATCGGCGCGACGGTCACCATGTCGGAGAACGGCGACGGCGCGGTCATCTCCGACCAGGGCTCCGGCAGCACCTCCGCCGTCGCCGCGGGCGGCCCCGCCGCCAAGGCGGGCCTGAAGGCGGGCGACGTCATCACCAAGTTCAACGACACCCCCGTCGACAGCGGCCCGACCCTCATCGGCGAGATCTGGACCCACAAGCCGGGCGACCGGGTCACGCTGACGTACGAGCGCGACGGCAAGGAGTCCACCGTCGAACTCACCCTGGGCGAGCGCAAGGGCGACAGCTGACCGGCTAGGCTGTAGGCCGTTCCCCGGCGGCGACCCCGTCGCTCCGGGGGCCGGGGTGGGTTGCCCGAGCGGCCTAAGGGAACGGTCTTGAAAACCGTCGTGGCGCGAGTCACCGTGGGTTCAAATCCCACACCCACCGCGCAGGTTGAAGGCCCCCGACCAGGTACATCGGTCGGGGGCCTTCGGCATGGCCAGTGTTCGCCGGTGAGCGCTGTCCGCCGCGGTCGTCCGGTTCTCCGGGCCCGTACGCGAGGGCGCGGACCCGGCCTGGTTGGATCGCGCCGTGACCGACGACGCGGACCAGTACGAGATGTCGCCCGTCCACCTCGCGGTGGAGATGGACGACTTGGCGGAGCTGACCCGGCTCCTGCACGCCGGCCACGACCCGGATGAGTACGACGGCTCCAACGGCTGGACGCCGCTGCTCCGGGCCATCGACGGAGAGTCGGACGGAGCGGTCCAGAGCGGTGATCCGCTGAACGCCGCCTGCACTGCCGTACTGCTGGCCTACGGCGCGGACCCCGCGAAGCCCTCCCGAGAGGGCCTGACCCCGTACCACCTGGCCTTCCAGACACGTCACGAGATGGCTCTGAGGCTGCTCGAAGCCCACATGGAACTACGGGGCACGCGTCTTGAATGCCGGCTCCACCGTCGTGGGGTCTCTCCGCCCCCGCGCACGCCCGGCGCTCCGGCCGGTGACACAGGGCACTGCGCGTGCGGATGCCCGAAGTAGTGCGGTGACGGCCGGCGCGCGAGGAGCTCGGTGGCGGTCGTTCCTCCGCGCGCCCGCCGGGACCCCGAGGACGGCTACCGCCTGCGGCCCCCGAGCCGCCGGAGGGTGAGCGCTCCGAGTCCCGCGAGAACGATGAAGGTGATGACGATGACGATCACTTCGCCGGGGCGCAGCGTTGCCAGCATGTCGGTCTCCTCTGCTGCCCGTGGGCAGTCGTCCGCCGTGCGGCCGTGTGCCGTACGGCGTGGAAGACGAACGTCGCATCCCGCCCGTGCCCGGGGGAGCCGAAGCGGGAAGTCTTGAGGAGCTTCTGAGCCGGACCCCGCGATTCCGCCGGCTCCGCCTCCCCGGTCCCGTACGGGCAGCTCCCCGCCGCCACGCGCCTACGGCGGCCCCGACCCCGTGAGCCAGTACGCGCCGTACACCGCCGAGGCGCCGGTCAGGGTGGTGAGGACGGTCCAGGTGAGGGCGGGGCGGCGCCTGGTGAGGGCGACGGCGAGGGGGATCAGGAGGGGGAACGCGGGGAGGAGCAGGCGGGGTTTGGAGCCGAAGTAGCCCGAGGCACCGACGGCGAGCAGGGTGACGAGGGCCGAGTAGGCGATCAGCGGCGGGGGCTGGAGCTGCTTCGCGCCGATGTGGTGGGGCCAGTACGCCAGGAGCAGCAGGGCGGCGAGGGCGAGTACGGCGAGTGCCGTGGAGCCGCCGGTCAGGAAGCGGGCGAAGGCCCAGCCGCCGTCGAAGCCGTTGCCCCACTCGTCCTGCACGTCGAGGTAGCCGAGCACGTGTCCGCGCCGGGCGCCCACCCAGAGGATGTACGCGGCGGCGCCCACCGGTGCGATCAGGCAGCCGAGGACGGCCCGCGTCCGGGTCCGGGTGGTGCCGGTCCCGGAGCGGATGTGGAGCCGGACCGCGAGGAACAGGGCCGCGGTGACGGCGAGTCCGACCGGGCGGGTCAGGCCCGCGAGGCTCGCCAGGATGCCCGCGAGCACCCACCGCTCGCGGAGCACGCACAGGAGCCCCCAGGCGGCGAGGGCGGTGAAGAGGGCTTCGCTGTACGCCATCGACTGGACGATGCCGACCGGCACGGCCGCCCACAGCACCACGCAGACGACTCCGGCCCGGTCGCCGTACGCGTGGCGCACCACGAGGAAGACCGCCCAGGCGGCGAGGGCCGAGGCGAGGGCGGTGACCAGCAGTCCGGCGGCGGGCAGGCTCAGGCCCGTCACCGCGCGGACGGACCGCTCCAGCCAGGGGAGCAGGGGGAAGAAGGCCGTGCTCGACAGGGAGCGGCCGTCCGGCGCGTTCAGGGTGAAGGCGTAGCCGTGCTCGGCGACCCGGGTGTACCAGAGGGAGTCCCAGCGCTCCGACAGCAGCACGCGCGGGCTCTTGCCCATCGAGTCGGCGCGTACGGCCAGGGCGGCGAGGCCGAGTGCCCGTACGCAGAGGAAGAGGGCGACGGCGAGGAGCGCGGACCGGCCGGAGCCGACGGGGTCCCGGTGTGGGGTGCGGTCGGCCGTCCCGGTGTCGCCGTGCTCCCGGGCGGTGGGTGCTGCGGCGGACATGGAAGGCCGATCTCTGCGGGGCGGGGCGGGGTGTACGTGACGCGGTTCGCGTCCACCGGTCCTGCGGGCTGCGGAGACCGGAGAGAACCCTACTCCTCGGCCTGGCCGCCGCCTCAGGGTCCCGCGGAAGCCGCTCCGGTGCCCTCAGGCGGCCTCGGAGCGGTCCGCCGCCAGCCGGGCGGCGGAGGCGAGGGTGGCGCGGGCCTCGTGGGCGGGGAGTCCGGCGCGTACGGCCGCCTCGGCGAGGGCGGGGGCGAGGGCGTCGCCGAAGCCGTGCTCGTAGGCACGGCAGGCGGCCCAGAACAGCCGGGTGTTGCGTTGCCCGGAGCGGGCGGCCAGCACGAAGTGGACCAGCCCTTCGCCGTGTTCGGGGCCGCGCGGCGCACGGGCCCCGGGCCCGCCTCCGGCTCCGGTTCTGCGGGCCCGGCGGGCCGGGGGTGTCAGCAGGCGCAGCAGGGCGCGCGGGCAGGGGGCCGGCGGGAGGTGCGCGGTACCGGGGGCGAGGCGGTAGGTGCCGTGCGGGGTGACCGAGCCGGGGCCGATGAGGTAGCCGCCGGTGCCGCGGACGTCGACGCCGGGGGCGAGGCGGCTCGCCGAGCCGGCCACGGCGACCTCCGGGGGCACGGTCAGCCAGAGGTGCCGGCCGCCGCCCGGGGTGAGCACGGTGAGGGTCGGCGGGATGGCGAAGAGGTGCTGGAGGGCGAGCTGGCGCAGCGCCCCGTCCGACTGCCCGCCCGCGCCCACGCCCGGACCCGCGCCCGTGTCCGTACGGGCAGCCGGACCCGCGCCCGTGTCCGTACGGGCGGCCGGTTCGAGGTCGTCGTCCCCGTCCAGGTCGATGCCGATCAGGCGGTGCGGGCCCTGTCCGCAGGCGATGCCGTATCCGGCGGTGTGCGGGGCGGCCGCGAAGAGCGCGCGGACGGCCGCCGGGTCGGTGGTCGCGTCGTGCACCCCGTGGCCGGGCCGCCCGCAGTGGCCGGTGCAGGCGGTGCGCGCGGTGCTGCCCCGGTGCGGCGAAGGCAGAGCGGGGAGCCGGTCGGCGGTGAGCGGGATGACGGGGAGCCCCCGCTCCGCGGCGTTCAGCGCGTGGGCCAGGGCCAGGGTGGCGATCTGCCGGTCGGTGGGGGCCATGAAGTCATGTTCGTACACGCGTTCGAATAAGGCAACGGGATCGAGGGTGACCCTGGGCACCCCTCGGCCCCCTCCCCCGGTGGTTCGGGCCGCTTCCGTGCCGCCCTTTCCGGAATCGGTTGGTGCAAGGGGATTGACCGCCGGAAAAGACGGGCTTTAGGTTTCCAGAAAATTGCGGGGACATATTCGAAATGTTTCGATCAGGCGTAGGGCTCCCGGGCGGCTCGATGTCGGAATTCCTCGTATTCGGGCGCCTTGGCTCGATAAGGGAGAGATCGGTGAGCTGCGGAATCCTGGTGTCGGGTGCCCAGGTTCGCGCTGTTCGAGGCCCTGACCTGCGAACTCTCCCTCATGTCCGTGGTGGCGACTCTTTTCTCGAAACTTTTATCGGAGGTCATTCGTGGAATCACAGATTCCGGGCCCGCAGATTCCGGACTCGCAGGAGGACCCCCGCCTCTCCGGTTCTTCTGACGCGCCCGCTCCGGGCCGCGCCAGCCGCAGGTCCGTTCTCGCCCTCGGCCTCGGTCTGAGCGCCCTGGCGTCCCCGCTTCTCTCGCTCGGCGGTGCTTCACCCGCCCTGGCGGCGCCCCTCGGCACCACGGGTGCCGGTGGGACGCGGGGTGCGGGCGGGGCGCAGGGCCGGGCCACCGACTCCGGTGCCTACCTCTCGTTCACCCCGGTGTCCGGCGGGTTCACCCTGGTGAAGTCGGGCCGCGCGGTTCCCCTCGTCGTCAGCGGCGCGGACCACGCGGGTGTCATCCGGGCCGTGGGTGACCTGCAGTCCGACATCGAGCGGGTCACCGGCGTGCGCCCGGCCGTGGTGCGGAAGGCGGGGGCCGGTCAGCGGGAGATCGCGATCGTCGGCACCATCGGGCGCAGCCCGCTGATCGACGCGCTCGTGGACGCAGGCAAGCTCGACGTGAGCGGGATCGCGGGCAGGTGGGAGACGTCGCTCCAGACGGTCGTCGAGCGGCCGATGCCCGGCGTGGACCGGGCGTTCGTGATCGCCGGAAGCGACCAGCGCGGCACGATCTTCGGCGCGTACGACGTCTCCCGGGGCATCGGGGTCTCCCCCTGGTACTGGTGGGACGACGTGGTGCCGGAGCACCGCGACCAGATCCACGTCCGTCCCGGCCGCCACACCCAGGGCACCCCCTCGGTGAAGTACCGCGGCATCTTCATCAACGACGAGAACCCCTCGCTCGGCACCTGGGCGCCCAAGTTCTTCGGTCCCGGCAAGGCGGCCGGCTTCGAGGGCGGGCTCAACGCCGACTTCTACGCCCGGATCTTCGAGGTGCTGCTCCGCCTCAAGGCCAACTACCTCTGGCCGGCGGTCTGGGGCCGGGCCTTCGCCGAGGACGACCCGCTGAACCACGCCACCGCGACGGCGTACGGGATCGTCATGGGCACCTCGCACGAGGCCCCCATGATGCGCGGCATCGAGGAGTGGAACCGGCACGCGGTGGCCGCCGTGCGCGACAGCGCGGGCAACATCACCACCCCCGGCCACGATCCCTACGGCGGTACCGGCGAGTGGTCCTTCCGGCGCAACTCCGAAGCGCTGAAGGCGTACTGGGCCGACGGCATCCGCCGCATGAAGGAGCAGGACTTCGAGGGCGTGGTCACCCTCGGCATGCGCGGCAACGGCGACACCAGCCTGCCGGACGGCGACGGTATCGAGCTGATGAGCGAGATCATCGCGAGCCAGCGCGCCATCATCGCCGACGTCACCGGCGACGAGAAGTCCGTCCCGCAGGTGTGGACCCTCTACAAGGAGGTGCAGCGCTACTGGGACCGGGGTCTGCGCGTCCCCGACGACGTGACCGTGGTGCTCACCGACGACAACTGGGGCAACATCCGCAAGCTGCCCCAGCTCGCCACCGACGACCGCGGCGGCGGCTACGGCCTGTACTACCACTTCGACTACGTGGGCGTCGGCCGCAACTACAAGTGGGTGGACACCACGTCGCTGCCGAACATGTGGGACCAGCTCAACCAGTCGTACACGTACGGCAACCGGAACCTGTGGGTCACCAACGTCGGTGACCTCAAGGGCAACGAGCTCTCCACGCAGTTCTTCATGGAGTACGCCTGGAGTCCGGCCCGCTGGGACCTCGACAGCCTTCCGGAGTGGGAACTCGGCTACGCCCGACAGCACTTCGGCGAGAAGCAGGCCGAGCGGATCGCCGAGGTGCTCTCCGAGTACGCGCACCTCCAGCAGATCCGCAAGCCGGAGCTGCTGAACCGGCGCATCACCCTCGACCCCGCCAAGAACCCGGCCACCGACGCCTCGGCGATCGTCTACGACGACCGGGCGACCCCGTTCAGCCTGGTGGACCACCGCGAACTGGAGTGGGTCACCGAGCGCTGGCGGACGCTCGCGGCGAAGGCCCGCGAGGTCGGCAAGCGCCTGCCCGCCTCCTCGCAGGACGCCTGGTTCGAGCTCGTCGGGTACGAGGTCGAGGCCACCGCCAACGTCTACGAGCTGCGTGAGGCGCAGTTCACCAACCTCTTCTACGCGGACCAGGGCCGGGCCCTGACCAACGAGCTGGCCGCGAGGGCCGAGGCCCGCCTCGCGGACGACTTCGCCCTGGCGAAGAGGTTCAACACCCAGGTGGCGGGCGGTAAGTGGGACGGCTTCCAGACCCAGCCGCACATCGGGTACGGAGACGTCGACCGGTACGGGTCCAACGCCCCTTGGCAGCAGCCCGAGTTGAACAACGTGGCGCTGGCCGACGAGATCTACCCGGCGGTGAAGCGCATCGAGCTGCCCCGGGCGGCCGGGATGGGCGTGGCCGTCGAGGGCAGCGAGGACTGGTGGCCGGGCGGCGGTGCGGGCGAGGCGGTGCTGCCGGTGTTCTCCCCGTACGGCAACGGCCCCGACCCGTACCTCGACGTGTTCAACCGGGGGCAGGCGGCCTTCGACTACCGGATCACCACCGGGAAGTCCTGGCTGGTGGTGGACCGGCCGCGCGGGCGGGTCACCACCCAGACCCGGGTCACCCTGCGGGTCGACTGGAAGCGCGCGCCGCAGGGCGTCACCCGGATACCGGTGACGGTGAGCGGCCCCGGCGGGGCGAGCGTCGTCGTGACCGCCGTCGTCGACCGGCCCAGGACGCCGAAGTCGGGCCTCAAGGGGTTCGTGGAGGCCGGCGGGTACGTGTCGATGGAGGCCGAGCACTACAGCCGCGCGGTCGGCAGCGGGTCGGTCGGCTGGCGCCGCCTGCCCGACGTCGGCCGTACGGCGGGCGGCATGGAGCCCTTCCCGGTGACGGCGGCCCGGCAGGCGGCGGGCCGGGGGCCCCGGCTCGAGTACACGCTGAGCCTCTTCACCACGGGGCCGGTCACGGTCTGGGCGTACCTCTCGCCGAGGAACAACCCGCTCTCGGGCGACGGCCTGAAGTACGCGGTCTCCTTCGACGACGAGGCGCCGGCCACGGTGAACGTCACGGCGGTCACCGGCGGGGACGACGGCACCATGAACGTCCAGTGGGCGCGCGCCACGTCCGACAACGTCAACCGCACCGCCACCGAGCACGTCATCACCCGGCCGGGAGAGCACGTGCTGAAGTTCTGGATGATCGACCCGACCGTGGTGGTCCAGAAGCTGGTGGTCGACACCGGCGGCCTGCGCCCGGTCTACCTCGGCCCGCCGGAGAGCCTGCGGCTCGGCTGAGCGAGGTCCCGCGGCACCTCCGGGGGATGACCCGCCGGCCCCGACGCCCCGGCGGCCGGCCCGCGCGACGGCACTTCGGTGCGTCGCGCGGGCCGTTCCCGTCCGGCGCCGCACCAGGGCCGCCGGGGCGTGTACCGGCCGCCGGGGGTGCGGGCACAAGGCCGGGGCGCGGGGCGCGCGCGACCCCGAACCCGGTCCGCGCGCCCTCCACCCCCAGGAGGTGGACGCCTCCCGGCGCCTACAACCTGAGGGGGACGAGCCTTCGGGACCTGGGGCCGATCCCTCGCCCGGCCTTCGCTCCTAGGTTGGAGAGATGACCACGCCAGTCTGC
Organism: Streptomyces sp. NBC_01335; assembly: GCF_035953295.1. Lineage (GTDB taxonomy): Bacteria > Actinomycetota > Actinomycetes > Streptomycetales > Streptomycetaceae > Streptomyces. The sequence goes on along the minus strand of NZ_CP108370.1, from coordinate 3,862,732 downwards.
GAGGGCGCCCTCAGGCACCCCGCTGCCGCCGCCGGACACACCCCGCCCTACCCGTCGTTCTCCTCGTACGTCCGGGCGCGCGGGCCCGTCCTGCTGCGCACCGCCCGCTCGCTCACCGCGAATCCGTGCGACGCCGAGGACCTGCTCCAGACCGCGCTGGCCAAGACGTATGCGGCCTGGGAGCGGATAGAGGACCACGGGGCGCTGGACGGATACGTCCGCCGGGCCCTGGTGAACACGCGTACCTCGCAGTGGCGCAAGCGCAAGGTCGACGAGTACGCCTGCGACGAGCTGCCCGAGCCGGAGACCGCCCCGGCCCCCGATCCCGCCGAACACCAGTCGCTCCACGACGCGATGTGGCGTGCCGTGCTCAAGCTGCCCGACCGGCAGCGGGCCATGGTCGTCCTGCGGTACTACGAGGACCTCAGCGAGGTGCAGACCGCCGAGGTGCTCGGGGTGTCCGTGGGCACGGTGAAGAGCGCCGTCTCCCGCGCGCTCCGCAAGCTCCGCGAGGACCCGGAGCTGACCCCCGCGCGCTGAGCCCGCACGGTGGGGCCGGCCGGGCGCGTGCCGATTGGAATGGCCCGGAGTAGTGACATACCGCGCGGTATGTGCGCAGAATCAGCGGAACCCTACTGCCGCGTAGCGCCTCCGGGAGGACGCCGTGCTGAGCACCATGCAGGACGTACCGCTGACTGTCACGCGCATCCTGACCCATGGGATGACGATTCACGGGAAGTCGCAGGTCACGACCTGGACCGGCGAACCCGAGCCGCACCGGAGCAGTTTCGCCGAGATCGGCGCCCGCGCGATCCGGCTGGCCAACGCCCTCCGGGACGAACTGGGCGTCGACGGCGACCAGCGGATCGCCACCCTCATGTGGAACAACTCGTTCCATGTCGAGGCATACCTGGCGATTCCGGCCATGGGTGCGGTGCTCCACACCCTCAACCTGCGGCTCCCCGCCGAGCAGCTCGTCTGGGTCGTCAACCACGCGGACGACAAGGTGGTGATCGTCAACGGCTCGGTGCTGCCGCTCCTCGCGCCGCTCCTGCCCCGACTGCCGTCCGTGGAACACGTGGTCGTCGCCGGCCCCGGCGACCTGTCCCTGCTCGACGGGGCCGTACCGCGCGTCCACGACTACGAGGAGCTCATCGCGGGCCGCCCGGACACCTTCGCCTGGCCCGAGATCGACGAACGCCAGGCCGCCGCCATGTGTTACACCTCCGGCACCACGGGGGACCCCAAGGGCGTCGTCTACTCGCACCGTTCGATCTATCTGCACTCGATGCAGGTCAACGCGACCGAGTCGATGGGGCTGACGGACGCCGACACCACCTTGGCGGTCGTTCCGCAGTTTCATGTGAATTCCTGGGGATTGCCCCATGCGGCCTTCATGTCCGGTGTGAACATGCTGATGCCGGACCGCTTCCTCCAGCCGGCCCCCCTCGCCGAGATGATCGAGAAGGAGCGCCCGACCCACGCGGCCGCCGTCCCCACCATCTGGCAGGGCCTGCTGGCGGAGGTCACCGCCCGGCCGCGCGACCTCACCTCGATGACCCGGGTCACCATCGGCGGCGCCGCCTGCCCGCCCTCGCTGATGGAGGCGTACGACAAGCTGGGCGTCCGCCTCTGCCACGCCTGGGGCATGACGGAGACCTCGCCGCTCGGCACCATGGCCAACCCGCCCGCCGGACTGACCCCCGAGGAGGAGTGGCCGTACCGCGTCACCCAGGGCCGCTTCCCGGCCGGTGTGGAGGGGCGGTTGGTCGGCCCTGGCGGCGAACACCTGCCCTGGGACAACGAGTCGGCCGGTGAGCTGGAGGTGCGCGGACCCTGGATCGCCGGGGCGTACTACGGCGGCGCCGACGGCGAACACCTGCGCCCCGAGGACAAGTTCAGCGCGGACGGCTGGCTGAAGACCGGTGACGTCGGCGTGATCAGCCCCGACGGGTTCCTCACCCTCACCGACCGGGCCAAGGACGTCATCAAGAGCGGCGGCGAGTGGATCTCCAGCGTGGGGCTGGAGAACGCGATCATGGCCCACCCCGAGGTGGCCGAGGCCGCCGTGGTCGCCGTACCCGACGAGAAATGGGGCGAGCGCCCGCTGGCCACGGTCGTCCTCAAGGAGGGCGCCACCGTCGGCTTCGACGGCCTCAAGGCGTTCCTCGCCGACTCCGGCGTCGCCAGGTGGCAGCTCCCGGAGCGGTGGACGGTCATCGGGGCGGTACCGAAGACGAGCGTCGGTAAGTTCGACAAGAAGGTGATCCGCAAGCAGCACGCGGACGGCGAACTGGACGTCACGGTCGTCTGACCGGTCCCGCCGGGCTCGTCGCGCGCGGCCGTACGGCGGAGGGGGCGGTACGGAGATCCGTACCGCCCCCCCGTCGTCAGCTCAGTTGGTCCCTATCTTCGCCAGCAGATCGACGATCCTGGACTGCACCTCGTCGCTGGTGGAGCGTTCGGCCAGGAAGAGCGCGGTCTCGCCGGAAGCGAGCAGCGACAGCTCGGAGCCGTCCAGTCCGGCCGAGGTGTAGACGACCAGCGGGGTGTGGTTCAGGCGCCCGTTGGCCCGCAGCCAGTCGATGATCCCGGCCCGCCGGCGACGTACCTGCATCAGGTCCATCACCACCAGGTTCGGCCGCATCCGCGCGGCCAGGTCGACCGCCTCGCTGTCGGTCGCCGCCCGGACCGCCTGCATGCCCCGCCGCTCCAGGGTCTGCGCGAGGGCCGTCGCGATCTCCTCGCGCTCCTCGATGACGAGCACCCGGGGCGGGTGCTGCTCGCTGTCGCGCGGGGCGAGCGCCTTGAGGAGGACGGCCGGGTCGGCGCCGTACGCCGCCTCCCGGCTCGCCTGGCCCAGACCCGCCGTGACCAGCACCGGCACCTCGGCCGCCACCGCCGCCTGGCGCAGCGACTGGAGGGCGGTACGCGTGATGGGCCCGGTCAGCGGGTCCACGAAGAGCGCGGCGGGGAACGCGGCGATCTGCGCGTCCACCTCCTCGCGCGAGTGCACGATCACCGGCCGGTAGCCCCGGTCGCTGAGCGCCTGTTGGGTCGAGACGTCGGGAGCGGGCCAGACCAGCAGCCGCCGGGGGTTGTCCAGCGGCTCCGGAGGCAGCTCGTCGTCGACCGGTACGGGCTGCGGACGGTTGGCGATCTCGACCGCGCCGCCCGGCCCGTCCAGCGGCTCCGGCCCCTCGGCGCCCTCGTCGGGTGCTCCTATGGCGTACGAACGGCCCTCGGCGACCTGCGCCATGAGCTGCCCGGAGGCCGAGGTGGCGGCGCCGGGCTGCGGGGCCTGCGGCTTCTGGAGACCCGTGCCGGGCCGCGCGGACTGCGGGGCGGGGACCTGCGGAAGGCCCTGCGGCCGGGCGGCGGGAGCCGGTGCTTCCGCGCCCGGGGGAGCCGACAGCTTGCGGCGCCGGCCGGCCCCGCCGAGCGTCTGGTTCTGCTGGTGGCCCAGGTGCTGGACGAGCGGTACGCCCTGGCCCAGGGTCCGCACGCTGAAGGCCCGCCCCTGGGTGTCCGAACCGCCGGGCATCGGCATCTCGGCGGGCAGCGGCTGCCGACGGGCCGCGGACACGGCGGCGGGCGGCACCGGGGTGCTGCCGGTCGCGTGCGCCGTGGGCCCGTCGCCGGAGACCGGCTCGGGCGCGGCGGGCGCGGCGGCCGGAGCCGCGGGGGCCGGAGCCGCGGAGGCCGCGGGCGCGGTGGCCGGTACGGCGGTGGCGGCCGGCGTCGGCGCCCCCGCGGTGGTGCGGGCGCCCGCCGTGTACGCGAGGGCGGGCTCCGGCGCCTCGTCGTCCTCGGCCTCGTCGTCGAGGTGTCCGTGGTCCGCCGCCCGGGCGGCCGGGTCCGGGCCGCCGACGCGGTCGGTCGAGTCGACCCGCGACCAGCTCTCCGGTGAACCCGCCGCCTCGGCGGCACGGGCCCGGCGCCGGCCGGACGGGGAGGTGGACACCGGGTGCGGCTGGAGCGGGGTGTGGTCCTCGTCGGGACCCATGGCGGTGGCGTCGTGCCGGTCCGGTACCGCCCCGGGCTCGGCGGGCCGGTCCGCGTCGGCGGGCGGCAGCGCGAACGGGGTGCGCGGCCCCGCGTTCTCCGCGGCCAGCCGCTCCTGCGCGGCGGCCAGCGCCCGCCGGGCGCGACGGCCCGCGGGCTGCAGCTGCGGCGCGAGCGCCTCGGGCTGCGGGATTCCGTCGTCGTGGACCACGGGGGACCGCACCGGCAGCGCCGGACGGCCCTGCTGCGCCCGCTGCGCCGGGGCCGGCTGCCCCTGCCGACCCGGGACCTGTGCGCCCGGTGCCTGCTGTCCCGGCCCCTGCGGAGCTGCCGGAACACCCTGCGGAGGCACGGTCTGCCCGCGCTGCGGACGGCCCGTGCCCTGGGCGCCCTCGGCCGCCGTCACGACCGAGCCCTCCGAAGGGCCACCACCGGCCGCCGGAAGCGCGAGAGCCTGCCCGGCACCGCGCGGACGCTCCTGCGCGGGCGACAGCTGCTGCGCGGGCCCGGCCTGGGCCGGAACGGGGGTTGGGGGCTGCTGCTGGGGACCGCCCTGAGCCGGTACCGGTACGGACCGGGGGGCACCCGCCGACTGCGCCGGGACCGGGGCGGTCTCCGCCGGGCTGGGACGGCCGCGCCTGCGGCCCGAACCCTCGCCCGGCCGGGGCACGAGTGCCTCCTGAGCCTGCTCCTCCTCCGCCGCGGGACCCCGCCGTGCTCGGCGCCGCCCGGTCGGACCGGCGCCGCCGGTCTCGTCCGACGCGCCCGCGGGAGCACCCGCGACACCCTCGGTGGCGGACCCCGCCACCGGCACCGCACCCTCGGCGCCCGCGAGGCTCTCCGGCCCCTCCGGGCTCAGCGCGCTCTCCAGGAACGCGTCCGTCGACGACCTGCGGGCCCTGCGCCGGCCACCGCTGACGACGGCGGGAGCGCCGACGGCCTCGAAGCCCGCGACCTCCTGCTGCGCGGCCTGCTCCGGCACGGCGCCCTGCTGCTGCGCGGCCTGCTGCGGCAGCTGCTGGACCGTCCCGGAACCCGAGCCCAGCGGAACTTCGAGCACGTACGCGCTGCCCGCCATGCCGGGCATCTCGTGGGTCTGGAGCACCCCGCCGTGCGCGCGCACGATCCCGCTCACGATCGGCGTGTGCACCGGGTCGCCGCCCGCGAACGGGCCGCGCACCTCGATCCGTACGACGTCCCCGCGCTGCGCCGCGGCCACCACGACGGTCGAGTCCAGATAGCCGCCGCCGGGGGCGATCCGGGTCTTGCCGGTGGAGTCGATCCCGGCCACGTCCGCGACCAGGTGGGCGAGGGCGGTCGCCAGCCGGCGCGCGTCGACCTCGGCCTCGATCGGCGGGGCGTGCACCGCGAACTGCGCGCGCCCCGGACCGATCAGCTCGACCGCGCCGTCGATGCCCGCCGTCACGACCGCGTCGATCGGCGCCGGAGCCTTGTCGAGCGTCTCCGTGCCGAAGTCGAGGCGCTGGTAGCCCAGGACGTTGTCGACCAGCGTGGTCATCCGGGCGTACCCGGCGGCCAGGTGGTGCAGGATCTGGTTCGCCTCGGGCCAGAGCTGCCCGGCGGGGTCGGAGGCGAGCGTGGTGAGTTCGCCCCGCAGCTCCTCCAGCGGGCCGCGCAGCGACTCGCCGAGAACGGCCGTCAGCTGTGCGTGCTGCGCGCCGAGCAGGGCGATGTGGTCGGCCTGCTCCTCGATCTCGGAGGCGTACCGCTCGGTGCGGTCGGCCAGTTCGGAGGCGTGGCTCTCGGTGAGGCCGGAGACCTCGGTGGTGTGGCTCTCCGTGAGCTCCGTGACGGCGGCGGTGTGGCTCTCGGTCAGCTCCGTGACCTCGGTCGTGTGCTTCTCCGTCAGGGCGGCGATCTCGGCGGCGTGCTTCTCGGTCAGCTCCGCGACCTCGGTCGTGTGCTGCTCGGTCAGCTCCTCGTACGGCCTGCGGTCGGTGAACGTCATCACCGCGCCGACCAGCTGGTCACCGTCGCGTACCGGAGCGGTCGTCAGGTCCACCGGCACCCGCGCACCGCTCTTGGACCAGAGCACCTGTCCGCGCACCCGGTGCTTGCGCCCGGAGCGCAGGGTGTCGGCGAGCGGCGACTCCTCGTACGGGAACGGCTCGCCCTCCGCACGCGAGTGCAGGATCAGCGGGTGCAGCTCCTTGCCGCCCAGGTCGCTGGCGCGGAAGCCCAGGATCTGCGCGGCGGCCGGGTTGACCAGGACGACCCTGCCGTCCGTGTCCGTACCGACCACACCCTCGGAGGCGGCCCGCAGGATCATCTCGGTCTGCCGCTGCGAACGGGCCAGTTCGGCCTCGGTGTCGACGGTGCCGGAGAGGTCCCGCACGACGAGCATCAGCAGCTCGTCGCCGGTGAAGGAGGAGGTCGGGAAGTCGTTGTAAGCCGCCTGGCCGCTGTCGAGGCTCGCGCTGGTGACCTCGACGGGGAACTCCTGGCCGTCCGTCCGGCGCGCGACCATCCGCGTCGGCTTGGTCCGGCCCCGGGAGTCCGCCGACTCCGGCCGGCGCATCGAGCCGGGGATCAGCCGCGAGTCGAACTCGGCGAGCAGGTCGAGAAGTCCACGGCCCACGAGCCCGGTACCGGGCGCCTCGAACATTTCGAGCGCGATGGTGTTGGCGTTGACGACCGTGCCGTTGGCGTTGACGAGCAGCAGCCCGTCAGGGAGGGCGTCGAGTATGGCTGCGAGGCGAGCAGTGCCTCGGGATGGCCTGCTGCTCACGACGCGCTTCCTCCCTGTTTACCGCACCTTGCCGGCCCGGGTCCCCATCTTGCCCCTCGGGCCACAGGCTGTCACGGGAGGAGTCTACGGGCACCGGAGCGAGCAGGAACGGTGGATGAGGGGGAGCTCTCATCGAGCTTCTGTACAACCGGTGCACACCGGAAGCCCCCGAACGCCCCAACGCGCCCCGTACGTACGGCTCCGGAGGTTTGGGCGGAGCCGTACGCCGGGTGCCCGTGAGAGGGCTCAGGGGTTGTGAGAAGGCCCGGGAAAAGGCCCATTCGGCCTACTGGCCGGGCGCTCGGGACCCGTATGTGCTTCCGATGTGCTTCCGATGTGCGTCCGCTGTGCGTGCGTCCGCGGTGCGTGCGACCGGCTCGCGCCCGGGATCCCGCCCGGGATCCCGCCCGGGCCCTCACCCGGGCTCTCGCTCGATGTGCGGGCCGGTTACTGACTTACGGGCCGGTTACTGGCCGGTGGCCGGGAGCAGCGGGCGCAGGGCGTTCCAGCGGGCGATCTCGCAGCCGTTCTTGCGGTTCACGGTCGTGTCGACCGGCCGTCCGCGCCAGGTGCCGGTGATCCGGGCGGTGGCCGGTCCGCCGTACATCTGGGTGCACATGGCGTCCTTGTCGACCGGCCGGAACAGGTCCTCGCCCGCCCCCTCCGCCTCCGCGAGCCGGTCGCAGGCCGCCTGCGCCTCCGGGTGGTCGCCCCCGGCCCGCGTGCCCGAGCGGGTGCCGGCGGCGGGCGCGCACGTCAGCTCGTACGAACCGTCCCGGACGAGGCTCCCGGCGGAGCCCGTCTTGCCGGAGCCGGAGCCGGAGCCGGAGCCGGAGCCGGTGTCGGCGGAGATGCCGGAGTCCGTGTTCCCGGAGTCCTGGACCGTCACCGTGAGCCGGGTGGTGGCGTCGGCCTCGGCTCCGGTGTCCCCCTTGGCTCCGCCGGAGGTGGGTGCCGGAAGCGTGACGGGCGCGGGGAGCGTGGTGGGGCCGGTCGTGGCGGGACCGTTGGTGTCCCCCGGCAGATCGCCGTTGCCGAGGCCCGGCAGGGCGGGGACGTCCGTGTCCCGCGGACCACGGGCCTCCGCCGGCCCGGCGCCCTTGCGCGCGGGGCGGAGCATCCCGCTGTACGGGGAACCGGCGGGGCCGGACGGCGAGACGGCCGGCCCCGCCTGCTCGGACACGGGGAGCGGCCCCGACCCCTCGATGGGCACGGGCAGCGGCCCGACGGCTGTGGCGAGGGGGGCGGCGGCGGAGAGCGCGGCGATCGAGACGACGGCGGTGAGGGCGAGACGGCGCAGCATTGCGGGACTCCTGGTCCTGGGGCACGGGCAAGGGTGGCGGCGGGCGGCGGCTGACCCATCTCGTGTCCCTGGATCACGTCGGCCCTTCCTGGTGTCCCTAACGTCCCTCCCACCCCGACGTTGCGCGATCCGACGGGGCCGCACGGAGCAAGCAGGAGTGCACGCCCGGGCGTACGGGGGGAGCGGGCGGGGGCGTACGACGGGAAGCGGACGGGGAGTACGGGGAAGTGGGCGGGGCGTACGAGGGGAAGTGGGCGGCGGGCACCGGCCCGGCACACGAGCGTGCCGGACCTTCCCCGAATCGGGGGCGTATGTCCTTTGCCCTCGCGCCCACCTGGCTAGTACCGTGGGCCGCGATTGGTGACACCGCACTCGTCTGTGTCATCATCTGCACGCACCACTCGCGCTTGCGCGAGGTGTGCTGGAGGCGTCGCCTAGTCCGGTCTATGGCGCCGCACTGCTAATGCGGTTTGGGTTTTAAAACCCATCGAGGGTTCAAATCCCTCCGCCTCCGCCCCATCCGAAGCCCCGTGCCCCTGGCGCGGGGCTTCGGTCGTTCCCGGGGGCGAGCGGCTCGGGGGTGGTCGGCCGGGGGCGGGGGTGGGGCCGTGTCCGGCCGTCCGGTCCGGTTCCGATCGCGGCTCCACTCGGGCTCGGACTGTCGGCCGTGCGCGGGTCGCCGGCCGTACCCGTGGCGCCGGTCTCACGTCAGGTCGTACGCAGGTCGCCGGCCGCACTCGATGGCCGGACGCCGACCGTTCCCGGTCGTGATCGCGAGGGGCTCGGGCGCGGATCGTGGCGACTCCCCGCTCCGGAGGCCCGTTCGGACGGTTTCCGGCCGCCGAAGCGGCGGGAGGGCGGGTGCGGGTGCGGGGCCCAGAACGGTCCTGATTCACCCTCTGGAGGCGTTTCCGCAGGTCAGAGGGGGTTTGGCTAATGGATTTCGCGTCCCGGCGCGGTTCATGTAATGTTGTTCTCGCAACGCCGACCGGGAAGAAAAAAGCCCGGAACGCCAAGCACTCGTAGCTTAACGGATAGAGCATCTGACTACGGATCAGAAGGTTGCAGGTTCGAATCCTGCCGAGTGCACAACAGGCCAGAGGCCCTCAGGAGAAATCCTGAGGGCCTCTCGCGTTGTCGTACAGCAGCGGAGTACAGCAACCGTGTCAGCCGATGACCGATGACGCCCATCGCGTCGGACAGTTTGGATGGCCTCGCGTACCTCTTCCTCGCGCGCCGCCGCGTGGACACCCATCGGCACGGCGATCTGCGGGTGTCGCAGGATGCGCTGGGTGATCTTTGGGTGCGGTCGTTCAGCGGAGGTGCTGCCTACTGGCCTCATGGAGGATGAGGGGGGGGGCGGGGATCTACGGCCTGCAACATAGTCCCGAGGTGGATCCCGGGGACCTTTATGCCCACCCCCCTTGACCGCGGACCTCGAAGGTTCTCTGCCGGTCTCTCTCCGCCAGGCAACCTAGCAAGGGGCACTGACAACGGGACAGCCCTCAGGGGAGCCACCGCTCTTGGCCGGCTCCCCGCTCCGCGGCTACCGGAGAGGCGCGGCGGCATACCGTGGCGGTGTGGCAACCGAAGACCTTGGCCGGACCCGCGCCGCTTGCGCCGTCTGGCGTCTCTGGCCCAAGAAGAGGTGGCCGAGCGGTCGAGTGTGTCGGTGGACGTCATTCGTCAGCTGGAGCAGCGACGCACGCACCCGGCCCGCCTCCCCACGTTGCACGCGTTCGCGAACGGCCTCGGTGCGGAGCCGACCACGCTGCTCGGCGACCCGCCCGCGGTCTCTGCTTCCGGTGAGAACGACGGGCCGCGGTTCGTCGCGGTGCGGCGCGCCATCATGCCCGCGCTCTGGGGTCCGGAACCCGAGCCACCGGGACCGGACTTCTCGCTGGACCGGCTCCGGGAGATCCTGGACAGGAACCTGAAGCGGCTCTAGCGGCTCCCGAAGAGCCTTGACGCGGACGGGCCCTGACGCGGACGGGCCGTGGCGCCGGTGGGACGTGGCGCCACGTCCCGTCGGTGCCCGGCGGGGGTCAGGACTCGGCCGGAACGGGCGGTACGGGCTGCGCGTCCGGTACGGGCGTCGCGTCCGTGACCGGTGCGGTGGCTCGGCGGAGCACCGGCCGGCGCCGCGATGGGAGGCCGAGGGTGGGGTTGGCGACGCCCCAGGCGGCGCCCTTGCAGACGAGCTCCTTGTAGAAGGCGGCGAGCCGGCCGGTCAGGGCGGCGCTGACGGCGCGGTCGTCGGCGGTGACGTACTGGATGAGGCCCTCCTTGCGGCCCAACGAGACGCACTGGTTGAAGTAGCGGGCCGAAGGCTCGGGGAGCTTGTCGCCGGTCAGGCGGGCGGCGATGGTGTCGGCGGCCTGCCATGCGGTGGGGACGCCCGAGGCGCAGGACATGCGGAGCGGCTTGTCACCGGGGCCCATCGCGAGGGCGGCGTCGCCGATGGCGTACACGTCCGGGTGCGAGACCGAGCGCAGGGTCCTGTCGACCACGATCTGGCCGCTGCCGGTGACCTCCAGGGTGGTGGCCTTCGCGATCGGGTGGACCGCGAAGCCGGTGGTCCACACGGTGACGGCGGCGGGGAAGGCGGTGCCGTCGGCGGTGACCACGTGGTCGGCCGCCACCTCGCCGACGGTGGTGTGTTCGCGCACGGTGATGCCGAGCCGGTCGGTCACCTTCCGCAGGTGGCGGCGGCCCTTGGGGGAGAGCCAGTCGCCGAGTTCACCGCGTACGGCGAGGGTCACGCCGAGGTCGGGGCGGGCCTCGGCGATCTCGGTGGCGGCCTCCACGCCGGTGAGGCCGCCACCGACGACGACCACGGGCTGTCCGGCGCCGAGGGCGGCGAGGCGTTCGCGGAGCCGGAGGGCGCCCGGGCGGCCGGTGATGTCGTGGGCGTGCTCCGCGGTGCCGGGGACGCCGTGGGTGTTCCAGCCGCTGCCGAGGGCGTACACGAGGGTGTCGTACGCCAGTTCCTCGGTCGTGGTGGCGTCCGGGGCGGCGACGGTGACGGTCCTGCGGTCGGCGTCGACGGCGGTGACCCTGCCGAGCCTGAGTGCCACGCCGGTGCCGGCGAACATCTCGGCGAAGGGCCGGGGCCTGAGCTCCTGGCCGACCGCCACCTGGTGCAGCCGGACCCGCTCGACGAAGTCGGACTCGGCGTTGACGAGGGTGATGTCGACGTCCTCGCTCCGCAGCCGCCTGGCGAGGCGCCCCGCGGCGATGGCACCGGTGTAGCCGGCTCCGAGGACGATGATGCGGTGCTTGCGGGCGGTGTGGTCCTTCATTTCCTTGGCTCCCTGTCTCGCGTCCTGTCCCGCGCGGTTGGCCTCTCGACGCGGTTCGCCTCTTGAACCGGGCAGCCCGGTGATTCCTGACAGGGGTGCGATGTGAAGCAGGTCACATGGTGTGGGTGCGGTCAGAACGGGCGGATCAGGGGTTCGCCGTGGTCGCCGGCGGCCGCCCACCGCTCGGTGGCGCGGACCAGCTTGTCCGGGTTGACCTGGCTGCGGAACGCGGCGATGCCCTCGGCGGTGATCTCCATGCAGACGACCCCGATGACCCGGCCGTCGAGGACCACCACCAGGGCGGGCCGGTTGTTGGCGGTCGAGGCGTAGAACCCGGGGGAGCCGCCGACGAGGTTGCGCTTGGCCTGGCCGGGCTTGAAGAGGCCCCGCATGAACTTCGCGACCGCGAGGGCGCCCTCGAACGCCGAGGCGCGGGCCGGGACCTTGCCGCCGCCGTCGCCGACCGCGATCGCGTCGCCGGTGAGCAGCGCCACGAGGGGTTCGGTCCGGCCGCTCGTGGCGGCGGCGAGGAACTCGTGGACGATCCGCCGGGCGGCGGCCTCGTCGATCTCGGCGCGCGACCTGCCGTCCGCGACGTGTTGCTTCGCGCGGTGGAAGAGCTGCTGGCAGGAGGCCTCGGTGACGTCGAGGATCTCCGCGATCCTGCGGTGCGGGTAGTCGAACGCCTCCCGCAGCACGTACACCACACGCTCGTTGGGCGAGAGGCGTTCCATGAGGGCGAGCACCGCGTACGAGACGGACTCGCGCTGCTCCACGGTGTCGGCGGGGCCGAGCATCGGGTCACCGGCGAGCAGCGGTTCGGGCAGCCACTGGCCGACGTAGGTCTCGCGGCGGGCGCGGGCCGAGGTCAGCTGGTTGAGGCAGAGGTTGGTGAGGACCTTCGTCAGCCAGGCCTCGGGGACCTCGATGCGGCCGATGTCAGCGGCCTGCCAGCGCAGGAAGGTGTCCTGCACGGCGTCCTCGGCGTCGCTCGCGGAGCCGAGGAGGCGGTAGGCGATGGCTTTCAGGCGCGGGCGGGAGGCTTCGAACCGGTCCACGTCGTCCATGGTCAGTGCCATGGGCAGGATGGTAGTCCCGCCGCCGGTCGTGGCGCCCGGTGAAGGCGCGGAAAAGCGGGCGGACATGCGCGAGGAAAGGCGGGATGACGAGCGGGCGGACATGCGTGAGGAAAGGCGGGATGGCAAGCGCGGGGAAAAGCGGGCGGGAGGACGCGGGAGGAACGCGCCGGAAAGCCATGGTGCGCCACCCGTAGGGTTGATCCCTCGCTGATGGTGACGGTCTCGGTCTCGGGGGTTCTCGACGTGGGTTGGCGGTGCACCGGACTGCGGTGGCCCGGGGACGCCCCGGAGCTGGGCTGGGAGAACGGCCGGGACCGGCGCGGGAGTGTCCTCGCGTACGGGAGCGGCCTCGGGTTCCGGGCCCTCGGGGAGCGGAGCTGCGTGGGGGCGCGGGGGAACGCCTGCCCGCTGGGGGCGTCCGTGCCGGGCCGGAGCACGGGGGCCCGGTGCGCGGAGTGCGCGCGGCTGGACCGGGCGCACTCGGTGGCGGCGGACACGATCGCGGACGACCCGCGTACGTACCGGGTCTACCTCGCCTGGTTCGGGCCCGGGATGGTCAAGGTCGGGATCACCGCCGAGGAGCGGGGCGCCGCGCGGTTGCGGGAGCAGGGCGCGGTGGTCTTCAGCTGGCTGGGCCGGGGGCCGCTGATGGCGGCGCGGCGGACCGAGGAGGTGCTGCGCGCCGCGCTCGGGGTGCCGGACCGGATTCCGTACGCCCGTAAGCGCGCGGTGCGCGGGGTGCTGCCGGGGGCCCGGGAACGTACCGGTGAGGTGGCGGAGCTGTACGGGCGGGCGGCGGCGCTCGAAGGGCGCGGCTGGCCGGAGTCGCTGGAGCGGCTGCCGTACGAGGCGGTGGACCACGCCGGGCTGTTCGGGCTGGCGAACCTGGCGGGCGGGGCGGGCGTCGGGGCGGTACGGGAGCTGGTCGCGGGCGGTGGGGTGGCCGGACGGCTGGTGGCGGCCGCCGGACCGGATCTGCACCTGGCGACCGGGGACGGCGGCGCGGTGGTGGTGCTCGACACCCGGCTGATGACTGGCTGGGAGCTCGTACGGGCCGCGGCCGGAGGCCCGACGGCCGGTGAAGGCGGCGGGGAGGACGGCGGTGCGGAGGACGGCGGTGGCCGGGGTCCTGCGGTGACCGTTCCGGTCGAGGACCTGGGGCGCGGCGGGGTGCAGGACGGGCTTTTCTGAGGGGGCGGGACGGTCTTTTCCGACCGGTTCTACTCCCGTGCGGACCGGTCTTGGTGTGCCTTGGTGTCTTCATGACCAGAGCCTGACTCGTTTCTCAGGCTTTTCACAGAAACGGGCAAGCTCCCTCTCAGAGCGGTCTCACAGGGTGGGGGGATGACGACGACCTCGCCCCAGGGGCGTACCGAACTGCTCAGGGCCGACCACAACTCCGGCAATCCCGTCCGCGTGCTGGTCGTGGACGACGAGCCGCCGCTCGCCGAGCTGCTCTCGATGGCCCTGAGGTACGAGGGGTGGGACGTGCGGAGCGCCGGGGACGGCGCCGGTGCGCTGCGCACCGCCCGGGACTTCCGCCCGGACGCGGTGGTGCTCGACGTGATGCTGCCGGACATGGACGGGCTGGCGGTGCTCAGCAGGCTGCGCCGCGACCACGCCGACGTGCCGGTGCTCTTCCTGACCGCCCGGGACGCGGTGGAGGACCGGATCGCGGGGCTCACGGCGGGCGGCGACGACTACGTCACCAAGCCGTTCAGCCTGGAGGAGGTCGTGGCGCGGCTGCGCGGGCTGATCCGCCGCTCCGGTACGCACACCAGCGCCCGCAGCGAGTCCACGCTCGTCGTCGGCGACCTGCTGCTCGACGAGGACAGCCACGAGGTGAGCCGGGGCGGGACCTCGATCCACCTCACCGCCACCGAGTTCGAGCTGCTGCGCTTCCTCATGCGCAACCCCCGCCGGGTCCTCAGCAAGGCGCAGATCCTGGACCGGGTGTGGAACTACGACTTCGGCGGCCAGGCCAACGTCGTCGAGCTGTACATCTCCTACCTGCGCAAGAAGATCGACGCGGGCCGCACGCCGATGATCCACACCCGCCGGGGCGCGGGCTATCTCATCAAGCCCGGCGAGTAGCGGGGATGAGCAGGCGGGCCGGTCGTCCGGCGGCCACCCGCGGCGGAGCCGACGGCGGCGCCGGCCGCGGCCGGAGGGCCGGCCGGCCCTGGACGCTGCGGACCCGGCTCGTGGTCTCCGCCGTCTCGCTCATCGCCGTCGTCGCGGCGGTGATCGGCTCGGTGACCGCGATCGCCTTCCACAGCTACATGTACGGGAAGCTCGACGACCAGCTGGACTCCATCGCGGTCCGGGCCGGGCTCGGCCCCGGGGCCGGTGAACCGGGACCCGGCGGTGGGCCGGGCGGCAGCCTGCTCGACTTCATCGGCAACGGCGGCCAGCCCATCGGTACGGTCGGCGCGGTCGTCGCCGAGGACGGTACGGTCCTCGACTCGAAGGTCCTCGCCGACCTCGGCAAGGACACCATGCCCAGCTCCACGCCGCTGACCGCCGCCCAGTCCAAGGCGCTGGAGTCCTCCGGGGCGGCCGGCGACTCCGCCACGCACGACGTCGAACTCCCCGGGCTCGGCTCCTACCGCGTCGAGTCCGCCTCCGCGAAGGGCGGCGTCACCTTCCTCGTCGGCATCCCGAGCGAGGAGGTGAGCAGCGACATCACCGCGCTCATCCTGGTGGAGGTGTGCGTCACCGGGGCGGGGCTCATCGCCGCAGGAATCGCCGGTGCCACCATGGTCGGGGTGGCGCTGCGCCCGCTGCGCCGGGTCGCCGCGACCGCGACACGCGTCTCCGAACTCCCGCTGCACAGCGGCGAGGTGGCCCCACTGGTCCGGGTGCCCGAGGCGGAGGCCGATCCCCGCACCGAGGTCGGACAGGTCGGGGCCGCGCTCAACCGGATGCTGGGGCACGTCGGTTCGGCCCTGGCCGTACGGCAGGAGAGCGAGACGCGGGTCCGCCAGTTCGTCGCGGACGCCAGCCACGAGCTGCGCACCCCGCTCGCATCGATCCGCGGATACGCCGAACTGACCCGGCGCGGGCGGGAGTCCATCGGGCCCGACACCCGACACGCGCTGGGACGCATCGAGTCCGAGGCCGAGCGGATGACCGGGATGGTGGAGGACCTGCTGCTGCTGGCCCGGCTCGACGCGGGCCGCCCGCTCGACCACCGGCCCACCGACCTCTCGCCACTCGTGGTGGACGCGGTGAGCGACGCCCGTGCGGCGGACCGCGCCCGCTCGGCGGAGGGCGGTCACGTCTGGCGGCTGGAGCTGCCGGACGCCCCGGCGACGGTACGGGCCGACGCGACCCGTATCCACCAGGTGCTGGTCAACCTGCTCGGCAACGCGCGTACCCACACCCCGCCCGGCACCACCGTCACCGCCTGCGTGCGCCCCGCCGCACCAGGGGTGCCCTGGGTGACGCTGGAGGTACGGGACGACGGGCCGGGGATCCCGGCCGCGCTGCTGCCGCACGTCTTCGAGCGGTTCGCCCGGGGCGACGCCTCGCGCTCGCGCCACGCGGGTTCCACCGGGCTGGGGCTCGCCATCGTGCAGGCGGTTACGGCCGCGCACGGCGGGGAGGTCGCGGTCCGCTCGGTGCCCGGCGAGACGGTGTTCTCCGTCCGGCTGCCGGCCTGCGCGGAACCGGGCGCGGAGGCAGGCGCGGGAGTCGGCGTGGGATCCGGCGCGGGAGTCCGTGCGGGAGCCGGTGCGGATGCTGTTCCGGGGAGCATCCGGACATCTTCCGTTCACCTCAACTCCCCTTTCATGAACGACATGTGAGAAGGCGTCAGGTCGAGCTGCGAACTCACAGCCCGGCCACAGCCGCAGCACACCGTCGTGACAGCGCGGCCCGCGAATGTCGTGACCATGCGAACCGACAACCCCTGGAGCGCCGGCACCAGTGCCCTGCCGGCCCGGCAGCATCTCCCGGCCGGGACGGTGGACGCGCACGGAGCGCCCGTACTCGTACTCGACGTGGTCGTGCCCGTGTACAACGAGGAGAAGGACCTCGAAACCTGTGTCCGGCGGCTGCACGAGCACCTGACCCGGACCTTCCCCTACCGCTTCCGCATCACGATCGCGGACAACGCGAGCACCGACACCACCCCGCGGGTGGCGTCCCGGCTCGAAGCGCTGCTGCCGGAGGTGGTCTCGTACCGGCTGGAGCAGAAGGGGCGCGGACGCGCCCTGCGCACGGTGTGGTCGCGGTCCGGCGCGCCGGTCCTCGCCTACATGGACGTCGACCTCTCGACCGACCTGAACGCGCTGCTGCCGCTGGTCGCGCCGCTGATCTCCGGCCACTCGGACCTGGCGATCGGGTCCCGGCTGGCGCGCAGCGCGCGGGTGGTGCGCGGGTCGAAGCGCGAGTTCGTGTCGCGCTCCTACAACCTGATCCTGCGCTCCTCGCTCTCCGCCCGGTTCAGCGACGCGCAGTGCGGGTTCAAGGCGATCCGGCGCGAGGTGGCCGAACGGCTGCTGCCGATGGTCGAGGACACCGGCTGGTTCTTCGACACCGAGATGCTGGTGCTCGCCGAGCGGGCCGGGCTGCGCATCCACGAGGTCCCGGTTGACTGGATCGACGATCCCGACTCCACGGTGCACATCGTGAAGACCGCGACCGAGGACCTGAAGGGCGTCTGGCGGGTGGGGCGGGCGCTGGCGGTCGGCGCGCTACCGCTCGACCGGCTGGCCCGGCCGTTCGGCGACGACCCCCGGGACCGTACGGTGCCCGGCGTACCGCGGGGCCTGGCCCGGCAGCTGGTCGGCTTCTGCGTGGTCGGGGCGCTGTCGACCGCCGTCTACCTCGCGCTCTACTCGCTCTTCCGGCTGGGCGTCGGCCCGCAACTCGCCAACGCCGCAGCCTTGTTGGTCTCCGCCGTCGCCAACACGGCGGCGAACCGGCGCCTCACCTTCGGGGTACGCGGCCGGGGCGGCGCGGTCCGCCACCAGGCGCAGGGCCTCGTGGTCTTCGCCATCGGCCTCGCGCTCACCAGCGGTTCGCTCGCCGCACTGGGCACCACGGCCCCGTCCACCTCGCACGGCACGGAGGTCGCCGTGCTGATCGCGGCCAACCTGGCGGCGACCGTGCTGCGCTTCCTGCTGCTGCGCGCCTGGGTCTTCCCGGAGCGGCGCGGCGACCGGCCCGCCCCCGAAGCCCCCGCGCCCGACGCTGCCGCCTTCGACGCCGCCGCCCCCGCCCCCGACGCCGCCCCCGACGCCGCCCCCGCGCCGACCGCCGCCGTCGACGGCCGGCCCACCGTGCGCCCCGCCGAACCCCCGGCCCCCTTCGACGCCTTCGGTGCCGGCCCGCACGCCGACCCCTTCGGGGGCTCCCGTACGGCTCCGATCACGGCCCCCGGCACCGTCCCGTACGCCGACGACGAACTGAGGAACGCCCGATGACCGCCTCCCTCCACCCCGACGCGTACCCCGCGCCGCCGCCCCCGGCGCCGCCCGCTGTCCCGGGGGCATCCCACCGGGCGGCTCCCTCCGCCGGGACCGGCCGGGCCGGACGGCTCTGGCGCGGCCGGCCCGAGGACCCGTCCTGGGCGCGGCCCACCTTCCTCGGCCTGCTGCTGGTGGTCACGCTCGCCTACCTCTGGAACCTCAGCGCCTCCGGTTACGCCAACTCCTTCTACTCCGCGGCCGTCCAGGCCGGCAGCGAGAGCTGGAAGGCCTTCTTCTTCGGCTCCTCGGACGCGGCCAACG
Organism: Streptomyces sp. NBC_01335; assembly: GCF_035953295.1. Taxonomy (GTDB): domain Bacteria; phylum Actinomycetota; class Actinomycetes; order Streptomycetales; family Streptomycetaceae; genus Streptomyces. Next base: position 3,844,556 of record NZ_CP108370.1, on the reverse strand, counting down.
CGATCACCGTCGACAAGCCGCCGGCCGCCCTCTGGCCGATGGCGATCTCGGTGCGGATCTTCGGCCTCGGCTCCTGGGCGATCCTGCTGCCCGAGGTGCTGATGGGCGTCGCCACCGCCGGGGTGCTGTACGCGGCGGTGCGCCGCCGCTTCAGCGCGGCGGCGGGTCTCCTCACGGTGGGCGCGTTCGCGCTGACCCCGGTTGCCGCGCTGATGTTCCGCTTCAACAACCCGGACGCGCTCCTCGCGCTGCTGATGACCGTCACCGTGTACTGCGTGCTCCGCGCGGTGGAGAACGGCCGCACCACGTGGCTGGTGTGGGCGGGTGTCGCGGTCGGGCTCGCCTTCCTGGCGAAGACCCTCCAGGCGTTCCTGATCCTGCCGCCGCTGGCCGTGCTCTACGCGGTGCTCGCGCCGGTGCCCGTACGGAAGCGCTTCGGCCAACTCGCCCTCTCCGCCGTGACGATGGTCGTCGCGGGCGGCTGGTGGGTGGCGATCGTCGAGCTGTGGCCCGCCTCGTCCCGCCCGTACATCGGCGGCTCGCAGAACAACTCGTTCCTGGAACTGACCTTCGGCTACAACGGACTCGGCCGCATCAGTGGCGACGAGACCGGCAGCGTGGGCGGCGGCGGTGGCGGCGGACAGGGCGGCGGCTGGGGCGAGACCGGCATCGCCCGCATGTTCAACTCCGAGATCGGCAGCCAGATCTCATGGCTGCTGCCCGCCGCGCTGATCCTCCTCGTGGCCGGGCTCTGGCTCACCCGCAGGGCGCCGCGCACCGACGCGCGCCGGGCCGCGTTCCTCGCGTGGGGCGGCTCGCTGCTGATGACCGCGGTGGTCTTCAGCTTCATGGCCGGCATCTTCCACCAGTACTACACGGTGGCCCTCGCCCCCTACCTCGCGGCGCTCGTCGGCATCGGCGCCGTCGCGCTCTGGGAGGAGCGGGCCGCCTGGTGGGCGAGTGCGGTGCTCGGTGGCACCGTCGCCACCACGGCTCTCTGGGCGTACGTGCTCCTCGGCCGCACCCCGGACTACCTGCCGTGGCTGCGCTGGGCGGTACTGCTCTTCGGCCTGATCAGCGCCGTGTGGCTGGTGTTCGCGGGCCGGGTGGGCCAGCCGCTCGGGCTCGTGGTGGCGGTGGTCGCGATCGTCGCGTCGCTGGCCGGCCCGGCCGCGTACACGGTGAGCACGCTGAACACCGGACATGAGGGTTCCATCGTGACGGCCGGCCCCTCCGGCGCCAGCACGATGGGCGGCGGACCCGGCGGCGGTGGCCCGGGCGGTGGCGGCATGCAGCCCCCGGGCGGCATGACCGGCGGCCAGGGCAACGGCGGTCAGGGCAACGGCACCCAGGGCAACGGCCAGAACGGCCAGGGACCCGGCGGTACGCCTCCCACCGGTACGCCTCCGAACGGCACGGCAGGGCAGATGCCCGGCCAGGGCACCAACGGCCAGGGCACCAACGGCCAGAACGGCGGCACCCGCCAGAACTTCGGCCAGATGCCGGGCTCCATGGGCGAAGGCGGTCCGGGCGGCGGAGGCGGCGGCATGGGCGGCCTGCTCAACGGCGCCACGGTCTCCGACGCGGCGAAGAAGCTGCTGGAGAAGAACGCCGACGACTACACCTGGGTCGCGGCGGCCATCGGCTCGCAGAACTCCGCCAGCTACCAGCTCGCCACCGAGGACCCGGTGATGGCCGTCGGCGGCTTCAACGGCAGCGACCCGTCGCCGACCCTGGCCCAGTTCAAGAAGTACGTGGCCGACGGGAAGATCCACTACTTCATCGGCGGCGGGATGGGGATGGGCGGCGGCGACAGCGGCACGTCCTCGAAGATCTCGTCCTGGGTCGAGAAGAACTACGAGGAGGTGACCGTCGGGAGCGCCACCTTCTACGACCTGACGCAGCCCAAGAGCTGACGTCGGTCCACGCGGCACCACCTCATGACCACCCGTCCCCACGGGCAGGCGGGCCCGGCAGCCCCACAGCTGTCCGGGCCCGCCTCGGTCGTGCCGGGGTGCGGGGGCCTCATTCCTCTGCCGCGCCGGCCCCTGCCGCGTACGTCCAGAAGTCCCGCATCGGATCCGGCGGCTTCGGCCCGCCCAGCTCGACCTGGGTGAGCAGCAGGGTGATCAGCCCGGTGGACGGGACGAGGTGCCCGGCGGTGCCGGTGCCGCCGACCCAGCCGTACCGCCCGCGTACGTTCCACGGGTCCCGGGTCTCCACGTCGACCGAGCCGCCGAATCCCCACCCCTGCCCCTCCGTGAAGAGCCCGCTGGCCTTGCGCTGGGCGGGGGTGAGGTGGTCGGTCAGCATCTGGCGCACCGCGCCGGCCGACAGCAGCCGCCGCCCGTCGCCGGTCAGGCCGCCCGCGAGGAGCATCCGGGCGAAGGCGAGCCAGTCGTCGGCGGTGGAGACCAGGCCGCCCGCCCCCGAGGGGAACGCGGGCAGCGTGCTCCACTGCCCGTCCGCCGCGTCGACCAGGTCGAACCCGCCGTCCGGGTGGGCCCGGTAGTAGCCGGTGAACCGGCCGAGGTCCGCCGCCGGAACGGCGAACCCGGTGTCCTTCATCCCGAGCGGCTCGAACACCCGCTCCGCCAGGAACTCCGGCAGCGACCGCCCCGAGACGCGGGCGATCAGCACCCCGAGGATGTCCGAGCAGGTGTTGTAGAGCCATGCCTCACCGGGCTGGCGGAGCAACGGGATGTGGGACAGGGTCCGCATCCAGGTGTCGGGCTCCGCCACCGCCTGCGGTTGCGGCGGGCCCTGGTGCAGCTCGGAGAAGAGCGGTGCGACGGCCGGGAGCGCGAAGTCGGAGGGGAAGCCGTACCCGGCGCGGAAGGTGAGCAGGTCGAACACGGTGATCGGCCGCCGGGCCGGTACGACGTCCTCGACCGGGCCGTCGGGAGTGCGTACGACCTTGGGGGAGGCCAGCTCCGGCAGCCAGGTCCCGACGGGCTGGCCGGGGGTCAGCCGGCCCTCGTCGACCAGCACCATCGTGGCGGCGGCGGTGACCGGCTTGGTGAGGGAGGCGATCCGGAAGAGGGTGTCGCGGGCCATCGGCGTGGTGCCGCCGGTGTCGGTCGAGCCGGACGCGGCCACGTCCACCCGGTCGCCTCGGGCCACGAGCGCCACGGCACCGGGGACGGCGCCCCGTTCGACGTAGGGGTCCAGGAATGCGCGCAAGTCCGTCGTCATGGGTCCCACCCTCGCGGTCCGTTCGCCGGAAGGGTGACTCCCGCGCCGACCGGGACGCGCGGGGGACGCCCGGTCGGCCCGTGCGTTCGCCTGCACGCCCGTTCGGCCCGTGCGCGCGGCTGTTCACCCGTTCGGATGAGTGCCAGAGACATGTCCTGTACGCCGTAGAGCGATCGCCATACGGTGTATGGCGTTCGGCTCCTCCCGCCGCTGCCCAGCACCCGTCCCGCGCCGCTAGGCCTGCCGCGGCGCGGGAGCCCGAGGCCGTGTCCGACCCTTCCCGCCGATCCGACGCGCATGGTCGGACACGGCCAAGGAGACCGCATGACGGCGAACGCCTCCACCCCTGCCACCGACCCGGGCCGTGCTCTGAAAGCCCCGCCCCGGCACCCGCAGCGCTGGCTGATCCTCGGCGTGATCTGCCTCGCCCAGCTCACCGTGCTGCTCGACAACACCGTCCTCAACGTCGCGATCCCCTCCCTCACCGAGGAGTTGGGCGCCACCGGCGCAGAGGTGCAGTGGATGATCAACGCGTACTCGCTCGTCCAGTCCGGCCTGCTGCTCACCGCGGGCAGCGCCTCCGACCGCTACGGCCGCAAGAAGCTGCTGCTCGCCGGGCTCATCGTGTTCGGCCTCGGCTCCCTGGCCGCGGGACTCGCCCAGAGTCCCGGCCAACTGGTCGCGGCCCGGGCGGAGATGGGCGTCGGTGGCGCGCTCCTGCTGACCAGCACGCTCGCCGTGGTGGTCCAGGTCTTCGACGCGACCGAGCGGGTCCGCGCGATCGGGCTCTGGGCCACGGTCAACTCCCTCGGGTTCGCGGCCGGTCCGCTCCTCGGCGGGGTGCTGCTCGGCCACTTCCGGTGGGGGGCGATCTTCCTCGTCAACCTCCCCGTCGCCGCCCTCGCCCTGGTCGCGGTGGCCCTGCTCGTACCGGAGTTCAAGAACCCGGCGAGCGAACGGCCCGACCTGGGCGGCGCGTTGCTCTCCACCCTCGGCATGGGCGCCGTGGTGTACGCGATCATCTCCGGCCCGGAACACGGCTGGGGCTCCTCCCGGGTGCTGCTCACCGCGTTCGCCGGGGCCGCCGTGCTGGCCGGGTTCGCGCTCTGGGAGCTGAGGGTGCCGCACCCGATGCTCGACCTTCGGTTCTTCCGCGACCGCTCGTTCACCGGTGCGGTGGCGGGCACGGTGCTGGTGGCGTTCGGGATGGGCGGCTCGCTCTTCCTGCTGACCCAGCACCTCCAGTTCGTCCTCGGCTACGGGCCGTTGGAGGCGGGGCTGCGTACCGCCCCGCTGGCGCTCACCGTGGTGGTGCTCAACCTCACCGGTTTCGGCGCCCGGCTGGTCCCCCGGCTGGGCACGCCCGCGACGATCGCGGCCGGGATGTCCCTGCTGGCGGCCGGTCTCGCCGCCGTGGCGCTGCTCGCCGGGCAGGGGTACGACGGCATGCTGCTCGGCCTGGTCGTGATGGGAGTGGGGATCGCCCTGGCGGCCCCCGCGATGGCCGCCGCGATCATGGGCGCCATCCCGCCGGAGCGCGCGGGGGTGGGCGCGGGCGTCAACGGCACCCTCGCCGAGTTCGGCAACGGCCTCGGGGTCGCCGTCCTCGGCGCGGTCCTCACCTCCCGCTTCACCGCCCTGCTGCCCCTCGCCGCCGCCGGTGCCGCCTCCCTGCCCGCCGCGCTGGCGGCCGCCGGGGACGGCCCGGAGCGCGCCGCCGTCACGGACGCCTTCGCGGCGGGGCTGGAACGGGGCCAACTCGCGGGCGCGGCCGCGGTGCTGGCCGGCGGGGTGGTCGCGGCCCTCCTGCTGTGGAGGGCGGAACGCGCGCCGCGGGCGCCGGTCGACGAGGGCGGACCGGAGCCGGACGGGAAAGCGAACACGGCGGGGGAGCCGACCGGTTCGGCGGCACCGAACACGCCTGAGCATCGGACCGGGCATCCGGGGCATCCGTGACGATGCCCCGCCCGGTCCGTCCCCCGGGCACACGAGGAGAGTGCGTCATGGTGTCCGCGGCCGACCCCGCGCCGGAGCCCGCACCGGAGGCGGCCGACGCGTCCCCACCGGTCCGTACGGCCGACGCGTCCTTGCCGGCCGCACGGTCCAGCGTGTGGCTGGTCCGCCGCCCGGCCTCGCGCACCCGCAGGTCGGAGGGGTCGCCCGCCGGTCTCGACCGCGACCGGATCACCGCCGCGACGGTCCGGCTGCTGGACGCGGAGGGCCTCGCGAAGTTCTCCATGCGCCGTCTGGCCGCCGAACTCGACGTCACCGCGATGTCCCTCTACTGGTACGTCGACACCAAGGACGACCTGCTGGAGCTCGCCCTCGACTCCGTCTACGGCGAGATCCCGGCGCCCCGCCAGGACGCCCCCTGGGCCGACCGGCTGCGCGAACTCGCGTGCGAGTACCGGGCGTTGCTGGTACGCCACGTATGGGCCTCGTCGCTCGCCGGGAGCTTCCTCAACATCGGCCCGCACTCGCTGCTCTTCACCCGCGCCGTCCAGGACGTGATCCGGGCGACCGGCCTCCCGCTGCGCCGGCAGACCGGAGCGCTCGCGGCGGTGTTCCAGTTCGTGTACGGGTTCGGCACCATCGAGGGCGATCTCCGCAGGCGCTCCGCCGCCGCCGGGGTCAGCCAGGACGAGTACTTCCGGCAGGCGATGACCGCGTACCGCTCCGAGCCGAGCATCAAGCAGGTCGTGGACGTCTCGCAGGACCTGATGGACGCGCGCGGCGGCGACACCGTCGAGGAGATGCGTGAGCGGGACTTCACCTTCGCGCTCGACCTGCTGATCGCGGGCATCGAGGCGATGCGGGACCGCACTGCCTGAGTCTCAGTAACCGCGCCGCACGTCCACGGTCAGCTCCGGTTGCCGTCCCGCGCGCAACTGCGCCCAGCAGGCGGCGAAGTCGGTGAGGATGTCCTCGTCGGCCGTGATCCCCGCCGAGTGCGAGGTGACGACCGTGCGCGGCAGCAGCCAGCACGGGTCGCCGGGAGCGGCCGGTTCGGACGGCAGCACGTCCAGCACCGCACGCCGTACGGCCCCTGCCCGCAGCGCCCCGCCCAGCGCCGCCAGGTCCACCGTCGCTCCGCGCCCCACGTTGACGAACGAGGCTCCCCGTACGTACCCGAAGCGCTCCGCTCCGAAGTAGTTCTCCGTGGCGGGGGTGAGCGGCAGCGCGGCGACGACCCAGCGCGCCTCGCCGAGCGCCTCCCGCTCCGCGTCCCCGCCGGCCGGCACCACCCGGTCGAAGCCGGTCGGCGGGACGGCGGGCACGGTCCGGGCCACCCCGACCGTCCGCAGCCCGCAGGCGCGCAGGCGCGAGGCCACCGCCGAACCGATCCGGCCGGTGCCGTGGACCAGGGCGGTCTGCCCGGCGGCGAGTTCGGACGGCATGCGCCGCCACTCCTCGCGCGCGTGCATCTCGGCGAACTCCGGTACGGACTGGCACTCGGCCAGCACCCAGGCGAGGACGTACTGCGCGATCCGCGCGCCCATCCGGCCGACCGTCCGGGTCAGCAGCGTCCCGGCGGGCCAGGGGCCGGGGGCGAGCAGCGCGTCCGTACCGGCGTTGACGCTGTGGAACCAGAGCAGGTCCTCCTCCGGCAGGCCCGCCGGACGCGTTGCCCCGACGTAGACGACCGGCCCACCGACCGGCCCACCGACCGGCCGGCCGGAGGCCACCGGCTCCGGGTACGCGGTCCAGGGGCGGCCGGTGATCTCCGCCAGCCCGTCGCGCACCGCCGGTGCGAGGTCGGGGGCGGTGAGCAGCCGGGCACGGGTGAGGAGGCCGGGGTCGGGCAGGGCGGTGGTCACGGGAAGCACTCCGGGCGGTTCTCAGGCGTCGGTGTCGGTCACGAGCCGGGCGGGGAAGCCGCCGGTGGCGATCGGCCCCCAGCGCTCCGGGGTGATCCGGATGATCGACTTGCCCTGCTTGACCATGGCGGCCCGGTACTCGTCCCAGTCCGGGTGCTCGCCGGAGATGGTGCGGAAGTACTCCACGAGCGGCTCGACCGAGTCGGGTGTGTCGATGACCTCGGCGGTGCCGTCGATCTGCACCCAGGGGCCGTTCCAGTCGTCGGAGAGGACGACCACGCTGACCTGGTCGTTCCGCTTGGCGTTGCGGGTCTTGGCGCGCTCCGGATAGGTGGAGACGACGATCCGGCCGGAGTCGTCGACCCCGCAGGTCAGCGGGGAGGCCTGGGGGCGGCCGTCGGACCGGGCGGTGATGAGCAGCGCCCGGTGGCGGGGCCGGACGAACTCCAGCAACTCGTCACGGTCGGCGCTGGTGTTGGTCGCGATGTGGGGAGCCATGCGGCCACCCTAAGGGCTGTCCCGTGCTCCCTGGTGGGTGCGCGGCACCGGGCGGGCCCCGGACGCACGACGGGCCGGTCGGCGGCGGAAGGCGTACCTTCCGCCGCCGACCGGCCCGGTGACCGACCCGTACGACGCGGCTCGTAACGGCCGCCCGCGCACGGCTCGAAGCTGCCGCACCCGCGCACGGCTCGGAACGACCGCACGGCTCAGGAGGGCAGCGAGTCCCCCTGCACCGCCTGGATGTCCAGTTCCACGCGGAGCGTCGTGCCGATGGCGGAGATGCCCGCCTTCACGACCTGGTTGTAGTTCATCGCGAAGTCGTCGCGGCGCAGCTCGGCCGTGGCGCGGAACGCCGCCCGGACGCCGCCCCACGGGTCGGGGCCGGTGCCGAGGTAGGTGAGGTCGAGGTCGACGGGGCGGGCGATGCCCCGCATCGTCAGCTCGCCCTGCACGGTCCAGCGGTCCGGGCCGGCCGGGATCAGCCCGTTGGAGCTGTACACCAGCTCGGGGAACCGCTCCACGTCGAGGAAGTCCGCCGACCGCAGGTGCTTGTCGCGCATGCCGTTGCCGGTGTCGATGCTGGCCGCGTCCATGACGGCGTCCACCCGGGAGCGGGCGATGTCCTCGGCGATCACGATCCGGCCGCTGAACTCGGTGAAGCGGCCCCGCACGCTGGAGATGCCCAGGTGCTGCGCGGAGGCGGCCACCGAGCTGTGCGCGGGGTCCAGCGACCAGTCGCCGGGCGGCGGGAGTTCCACGCCGCCCTGGCGGGCCAGGACCACGGTGCCGGCCTCGATGCGGCCGCTGGCCGTGACGAGGGCGGTGGAGGCGGCGGGCGCGTAACCGACGGCGGTCACGATCACCGTGTACGCGCCGGCGGGCAGCGGTTCGTCCGTGCGGGTCGCCCCGTCCTCGTCGGCGGTGGCGCGCAGTATCTGGTTGCCGGTCATGTCGGTGACCGTGACGATCGCGTGCTGGACCGCCCAGCCGTCCCGCGTCCGTACCTGTGCGCGAAGTCCCATACCGTTCTCTCTCCTTGTTCACTGACTCGTTGACTCATGGAACGAGTCGGGCCCCGGGGGCGTGCGGCAGGCCGTCCCCTGCCTGCCGCACGCGCCACCGGGGCCCATTTCCACCGGCCGGGACAGACTCTCCGCTGAAAGTGCCGTCCCGCCAGGGGGCTTATCGCCCGGTCACTCGCCGGGGTGGACGAGTTCGATGTCGTGTCCGTCGATCCCGTGACCGGCGACGGTCACGGTGCTCGCCACCGGCGGGTAGCCGGTCGCGACGACGGAGTACTCACCGGCGTCCAGATCGGTGAAGGCGTACGCGCCGTCCGCACCGGTCGTGGAGGTGGCGACGACGTTGCCCGCCGCGTCGATCAGGGTGACGCGGGCGTCCCCGAGGGCGTTGCCCGCGGAACCCGCGCGCACCGTGCCCTGGACCAGGGCGCCCGCCTGAAGGGCGGCCTCGACCCGGGTGACACCCGTGCCGGCGATCTCCACCGGGAGGGCCAGCGGGCGGTAGCCCGCCGCGTTCACCGCGAGCGTCACCGTGCCGGGGACCAGCTCACCGAAGGTGAAGTCGCCGGTCTCGCCGGAGGTGCCGGTGGCGAGCACGTCGCCGCGCACGTCGGTCACGATGACCATGGCGCCCTGGATCGGGGTGCCGGCCTCGGCGGCGCGGACCGTACCGGCCAGTCCGCTGGTGCCGGAGAGCAGGATGTCGTACGCGAGCGGCTCGTCACCGACGACGACCGTGGACGCCTGCGGCTGGCAGCCGTCGGCGGACGCGATCAGCACGTAACTGCCGTTGCCGGGGGCGTCGAGGACGTACGAACCGTCCTCCTGGGCCACCGAACGGCCCAGCTGACGGCCGCCGAGCGAGATCAGCGTGACGGCGGCCCGGGCGACGGGAGCACCGTCCGCACCGCGCACCACACCGCGCACCGGGGTGCCCTGGATGACGGGCGCCTCGGTCGGGGTGACCGCCGGAGCGGCGACCGCGGGGGAGGCGACGGTCTCGGCCTGGGAGGCCGGGGCGGCGGCCGGAGCGGCGACGGCGGCGGCCGGGACGGCGTCCGCCGGAGCCGGGGCGGCCTCGCCGCCGGCGTTCGTCCGGAGCGCGACCTCCTTGATGAAGATCGCGAAGAGGAAGGCGAGCAGGGCGCACGGGGCGGCGAACAGGAAGACGTCACCGACGCCGTGGCCGTACGCGGCCTCGACGACCGCACGCATCGGGGCGGGCAGCGTCGCCAGGTCCGGGATGCCGCCGCCGGTGCCGCCGGTGCTCCTGACACCGAGGTCCGACAGGCCGTCCGTCACGTAGTGGGTGACGCGGTTGGCCATGACGGCGCCGAGCGCCGAGACGCCGATGGCGCCACCGAGCGAACGGAAGAACGTGACCACGGAGCTGGCCGCGCCGAGGTCCTGGGGAGCGACCTGGTTCTGTGCGGCGAGGACCAGGTTCTGCATCATCATGCCGACGCCGGCACCGACGAGGAACATGAAGATCGCGACGTGCCAGTACGTCGTGTCGTACCGGATCGTGCCCAGCAGGCCGAGACCCGCGGTGACCAGGACGCCACCGGAGACCAGCCAGTACTTCCAGCGGCCGGTGCGCGTGATGACCTGACCGGAGATGGTCGAGGAGAGGAAGAGACCCGTGATCATCGGGATCGTCATGACGCCGGACATCGTCGGCGACTTGCCGCGCGCCAGCTGGAAGTACTGGCTGAAGAAGACGGTCCCCGCGAACATCGCGACACCGACGAAGAGCGAGGCCACCGAGGCCAGCGTGATCGTCCGGTTGCGGAAGAGCCGCAGCGGGATGATCGGCTCGCGGGCCTTCGACTCCGTGAAGACGAACGCGCCGATGAGGGCCACGACGCCCAGCAGCATCACGACGGTCTGCCAGGAACCCCAGGCGTACTTGTCGCCGGCGAAGGTCACCCAGAGCAGCAGCAGCGAGACGCCCGCGCTGATGAAGAACGCGCCGGTCCAGTCGACCTTGACGTCACGCTTGACGACCGGGAGCTTCAGGGTCTTCTGCAGCACGAAGAGGGCGATGATCGCGAACGGCACACCCACGTAGAAGCACCAGCGCCAGCCCATCCAGCTGGTGTCGGTGATGACACCGCCGAGCAGCGGACCGCCCACGGTGGCGACGGCGAAGACCGCGCCGAGGTAACCGCTGTACCGGCCGCGCTCACGCGGGGAGATCATCGCGGCGAGGACGACCTGGGCGAGGGCGGAGAGACCGCCGACGCCGATGCCCTGGACCACACGGAAGACGATCAGCATCCCGGAGCTGGTCGAGAGACCCGCCGCGCAGGAGCCCAGCACGTAGATGATCAGGGCTATCTGGACGAGCAGCTTCTTGGAGAAGAGGTCCGAGAGCTTGCCCCAGATCGGGGTGGTCGCGGTCATCGCCAGCAGGGAGGCCGTGACCACCCAGGTGTAGGCGCTCTGGCCGCCGCCGAGGTCGGAGATGATGTGGGGGAGGGCGTTGGAGACGACCGTCGACGACAGGATCGCGACGAACATGCCGAGCAGAAGCCCGGTCAGGGCCTCCATGATCTCCCGGTGAGTCATCGGCGTGCCGGCGGGAGCTTCTGAGCCCCCGTGCTTGGCGTGGCCGCCCCGCACACCGGTTGGTGTGGTCGTAGCCATGAATGTCCTTTGCTTTGCTTCTGTTACAGAGGTGTACGGGTGTCCGTCAGGCGTCCGTGGCCGGAACGAGCCCTTCCGCGGGCTTCTCGTCCGGTTCGGAACCCTTTGGGACGCTGGGTCCGGTGAGCCGCGCGCGACAGTCGTCGGTGTGCCGTCCGGGGGTGCACGCACTGGGCGTGCGGGCGGCGAAGCTGCCGCAGAGCCGTGCCAGCAACGTGACGAGTTGTCCGACTTCGTCGTCGGACCAGTCCGCGAGGTTGTGCGCGAACACTTCCGTGCTCCGACGGCTGAGGTCGACAAGCACGTCGTGTCCGGAGGAGGTCAGCCGCAAGATGCGGGAGCGCTTGTCCGAGGGGTCGGGAAACCGCTCTATCCAGCCGCGTTCCGCCACGTGGGCGACGTGTCGGCTGCTCACGGACATGTCCACGGAGAGCAGCTCGGCGAGCCGGCTGATGCGCATCTCGCCGTGCTGGGCGAGGAGCGTGAGCACCGCGGCCGAGCCGCCCGGGCAGTCGGCGGGCAGTGCGCGGGAGAGTCCCCGCTTCACGACGCCCACCGCGCTGAGGTGCCGGGCCAGTTCTTCGTACTGACTCCGTGCGGCCACGGGGCACCCCCAGACTTCTGCTCTGCATCTTGTTGCTTAGGGCAACCATAGAAGCCGTTGGTTGCTGCAGGCAAACGAAATGAGGCTTGCATAAGTAAAGGAAACCAAAAGGCTCCGTAGGCTCCTGGTCAAAGCCGCAGCGTGTGGCTCCAGTGAGTCAACTGTGTGTCTCACACCACAGGGTGAGTCCTTTTATCTGCTCATGTTGACGGCGTGCGGCGTTGTGGAGATGAGGGGAATGTCCGTACGAACCGGCACTCGCCCGTCCCCCAGGGGTTGGGCGTCAGGCCCGAGTTCGCTAGGGTCCTGGCCCATGGCACACAACCCCCACGCCCCTCAGCAGGGCCCCGCGGGCAATGACGACCCGGCAGGCAGCACGCAGATGTTCCGCGCCTTCGTCGACGACGGAGAGCCGCAGCGCCGGCCGGAGCAGGCCGCGCCGTCCGGCGGCCCGAAGACCGGAGTGATCGTGGCCGTCGTCGCGGTCGTCGTCGTCCTCGCCGCGGTCGCCTGGCTCGCGCTGGGCTGACCCACACCGTCCGACCACGCGGCGGCCTCCGTCCCACGGGGGCCGCCGACGCGTTTCCGGACGCCGGTACACGGCACGTGGCGCGCGGCACACAGGGAACGGGCCCACGGCCCGCCGCACAGGCGCACCGCGCAGGAGCGTCACGGCGCCTGGAGCCGGGGCCTGAAACCGGCGCCGGGAACCGGACCGGCCGGACGTACCGGGGCGCGACCCGGGGACATCCGGGCGCGGCCCGGGCTCCGGGGGTACCGCCGGGGGCGCGGGAACGCGTCTCCCCGGCGGCCGGGACCCGTCAGTCGGTGATGAGCCCCTCGCGCAGCTGCGCGAGCGTACGGGTCAGCAGGCGGGAGACGTGCATCTGCGAGATGCCGACCTCCTCGCCGATCTGCGACTGGGTCATGTTGGCGAAGAACCGCAGCATGATGATCTGCCGCTCGCGGGGAGCGAGCTTGGCCAGCAGCGGCTTCAGGGACTCGCGGTACTCGACCCCCTCCAGCGCGGTGTCCTCGTACCCCAGGCGGTCCGCGAGGGAGCCCTCGCCGCCGTCGTCCTCGGGGGACGGGGAGTCGAGCGAGGAGGCCGTGTAGGCGTTGCCGACGGCGAGCCCGTCGACGACGTCCTCCTCGGAGACACCGAGCGCCTTGGCCAGCTCCGGTACGGTCGGCGAGCGGTCGAGCCGCTGCGCCAGTTCGTCGCTGGTCTTGGTGAGCGCCAGGCGCAGCTCCTGGAGCCGGCGGGGGACCCGCACGGACCACGAGGTGTCACGGAAGAACCGCTTGATCTCGCCCACGACGGTCGGCATGGCGAACGTCGGGAACTCCACCCCCCGTTCGCAGTCGAACCGGTCGATCGCCTTGATCAGGCCGATGGTGCCGACCTGGACGATGTCCTCCATCGGTTCGTTGCGGCTGCGGAACCGCGCCGCCGCGTACCGCACCAGCGGGAGGTTGAGCTCGATGAGTGTGTCGCGTACGTAGGCCCGCTCCGGGCTGTCCGTTCCCTCGGGACCGAGTGCGGCGAGCCGCAGGAACAGGGAGCGGGACAGCGTACGGGTGTCGATGGCTTCCGACGAGCTGGTGAGCACGGCAGGCGCGGGCGCGCTCTTCGTGAGCGTGAGCACCTTCGAGCTGCCCTGGTCTACGGACATGCCACCCCCTTGAGGTCGCGGACGGTCGCGGTGGCCGCGACCATCGGAGGAACGCAGCCTCCACCTGAATACCGGAGGGGAGGCTGCGGCAAACGCGGTTCCAGCAGAATGTCACATGTCGGCAACACGCTGTAGTGACATGTCGATAAGTCAGCGCCGCGTATGCGCAGGAAGCGAGGGGTGCGGGTGCGAGGGGCGCCGGAAAACCGCTTGGAGACGGTCTACCCGTTCTGACTAGGCCTCGATCCTGTTTGCGGATCGCAGTCGGGCGAAACTTCTGGCCAAAAGTCTTGACACGTGCATCTGGGAGACGCCCAGTTCGGCACTGATCTGGGACTGTGTCAGGTTGCTGTAGTAGCGCAGCAGCAGGATCCGCTGTTCGCGCTCGGGCAGCTGCACGAGCAGGTGCCGTACGAGATCGCGGTGTTCGACCCCGGCGAGTGCCGGGTCCTCGTACCCGAGGCGGTCGAGCAGGCCGGGCAGTCCGTCGCCCTCCTGGGCCGCCTCCAGCGAGGTCGCGTGGTAGGACCGGCCGGCCTCGATGCAGGCCAGCACCTCGTCCTCGGAGATCCGCAGCCGCTCGGCGATCTCGGCGGTGGTCGGGGAGCGTCCGTGGGCGGTCGTCAGGTCCTCGGTCGCCCCGGTGACCTGCACCCAGAGTTCGTGCAGCCGGCGGGGGACGTGGACGGTACGGACGTTGTCCCGGAAGTAGCGCTTGATCTCGCCCACCACGGTCGGCATGGCGAACGTGGGGAACTGGACGCCGCGTTCGGGGTCGAAGCGGTCGATCGCGTTGATCAGGCCGATGGTGCCGACCTGGACGACGTCCTCCATCGGTTCGTTGCGGCTGCGGAACCGCGCCGCCGCGTACCGCACCAGCGGCAGGTTCGCCTCGATCAGCGCGGCCCGCACCCTGCGGTGTTCGGCCGTGCCCGGGTCGAGCTCCTTGAGCTGGCCGAAGAGCAGCTGGGTGAGCGCCCTGGTGTCGGCGCCCCGGGTTCTCGCGGGGGGCGCGGAGGGGTCGGGCGTCTCGGTCTGGATGTCGTCGGACGGCTCGGTCCGGTCCTTCTGGACGGTCTGGGGAGGCACTTGAGGCGCTGCACTGGCCGGCACGGTGACGCCACCCCTTCACGGTCGACTTCGCGGTCACGCTTCATGGTCGAACTGCACGGTCGACTGACAGCCAACGTGACGGACAACTGCGGTCAATTCATCCATCAAAAGCGGTCATAGCATCACAAGACATGTCCACTGTGTGCAAGCACCGTATGTAGCCGTGTTGGAGTCAAACGGGTTTAAAAACCAACAAAAGCCCCCCACCTGAGAGGTGAGGGGCTCCGACCGGCGACCGGCGGCCCGAGGGTGGCACCGTGCGGGACGTACGTACGAAGGCGGCGCGAAGGAGGGGCGTACCCGGCGCGGGGGCGGGGCGCACCCGCGCGAAGGTGAGGTACGCCCGGCGCGTACGACCCGCGCGCCCGGCGCGCACGACCCGTGGCAGTTTGAAGACGCGCCTTAGAAGGGGTAGTCGGCGATGATCCAGGTGGCGAACTCGCGCCACTGACCGGCCGCCGCCTGGTGCGCCGGGTGCTCGATGTACCGCACGAGCGCGTCCTGGTCGGCGACGGCGGAGTTGATGGCGAAGTCGTACGCGATGGGCCGGTCGGTGATGTTCCAGGCGCACTCCCAGAACTCCAGCTCGGGGACGAGCCCGTCGAGTTCGCGGAACGCCTTCTCGCCGGCCACGACCCGAGGGTCGTCCCGCTCGACGCCGTCGTTCAGCTTGAACAGGACCAGGTGGCGGATCATCGGCGGTTGCTCCTACTTCACCAGCTCGGACATGAAGTCCCCGACGCCCTGGGCGGCGCTGGAGATGCCTTCGAACCCTACCTGGACGAGGTCCGCGGCCCTCGCGGGCGACGTGATGATCGTGTAGAGCACGAAGACCACCACGATGTAGAGCGCGATCTTCCTCGCTTGCGCCACAGCCCCTGCCTCCCCCTCGGTCCCGTGCGCGGTCGGCAGATTCTATCCGTACACCTGGTCGGATTCGGGGGTCGTCGGCGATCGTTGTTCGAACCCGGTGCGGGGAGCCGTGGGCTTGCTCGGGACCAAGGCCCCTGCGACAGGGGCCTTTCACCGGCCCGTACGGGTGGTGCCGGCGGGCACGATGGAAGCACGGCCCGGCGGACCAGGCAGGAATCCGCAGGGCACGGGACAGGCCCTCTCTGTGGGGTCCGGCCGCGGCGCTCCCCCCGACCGCGGCGGGACCAGTAGGGACTGTCCCCCTCGGGGGAGGCGGCTGGTCCCCCCGACGCCGCCTCCCCCGCCCCGAGGCCCCCCCGCCTTGGCTCCGGCCCCGGCCACCTCTTCCGTGAAAGCCGGGGCCGTCGTAGTACCCGGGGCGGACCAGTACCCGCGCCGCCGGCTGCGCCGACGGGGTCAGCCGCGTCTCCCCGTCGCCTCGTTCCAGGGATTCACGAGCGGGACGCCGGTGTCCTCGAAGTCCTTGACGTTCCTGGTCGCGAGCGTGGCCTTGCGTCTGGCGCAGATCGCGGCGATCTGCGCGTCGGCGGACGCGATCGGCCGGCCGAGCCGTTCCCGGGCCATCACGATGTCCGCGTACCGACTGGCCGCGGCCGCGTCGAACACCTCGATACGTCCACCGAGATCCTCGAACAGCATCGCGTCGATGCCTTCGGCAAGCTCGGACCTGCGCTTGCCGTCAGGCAACCGGCGCACTCCGTGCCACAGCTCCGCGGCGGTCACCGCGGTCGTCATGACCTCATCGGGCACGAGGCTGTCGAGCCAGTCGACGACCCGCGGGTCAGGAACCGGCTTCACCAGCTCCGACAGGACAGTGGTGTCAAGAATGATCATTCGAAGGCAGCCGATCGAGGCGCGTCCTGCCGGGCGGGCAGATCCAGTTCCGTTCCGTCGAGGCCGGCGAACCGCTCCCGGATGCGAGACCCCAACGGCCGGGAGGGAGGGGCGGACTCAAGCTGCTCGCTGAGGATCGCACGCACTTCGGCCTCCATCGACCGGCCGTGCCGAGCCGCCTGCACGCGCAGCCGGGCATGTATCGCGTCGTCGAGTCCCCGGATGGTCAGAGTTGCCACAGTGCCTCCCTCGTCCTGCATGCAATGCTAGCAGTGCTGTCATGGCGTGGCCCCGTTCCCGCTCCCGCCGGCGACTGCTGCGGCGCCGAGGTCCGCACCGCACGCAAAACACCCCCCTGATCGCGTTTCCGCAGATCAGGGGGGTGTAAGAGCGGTAGCGGAGGGATTTGAACCCTCGGTGAGTTTCCCCACACTCGCTTTCGAGGCGAGCTCCTTCGGCCGCTCGGACACGCTACCGAGAGAGAGCTTAGACCATCACGGCCCGGGATCAGAAATCGGTTCTCAGAGCGCTCGGAAAAAGGCCGTGAGCTGTGCCGAACACTCTTCCTCCAGGACCCCGTGGATCACCTCGGGCCGGTGGTTGAGGCGCCGGTCGCGCACCACGTCCCAGAGCGAGCCGGCGGCCCCGGCCTTGTCGTCGCGCGCACCGTAGACGACCCGGTCCACGCGGGACTGCACGAGCGCGCCCGCGCACATCGTGCAGGGCTCCAGGGTGACCACGAGCGTGCAGCCGTGGAGCCGCCACTGCCCGAGGGCGGCGGCGGCTCCACGGACGGCGAGGATCTCGGCGTGCGCGGTCGGGTCGCCGGTCGCCTCGCGCTCGTTGTGGCCCGTGGCGATCGTCGATCCGTCCGGTCCCAGGACGACGGCACCGACCGGAACATCACCGGCCAGCGCCGCCTGCGCCGCCTCGTCCAGGGCGTGGCGCATCGGGGCCCGCCACGGGTCCCGTACGGGATCGGTGGCGTGGGACGCGAGAAGGGGGGTGGGGGAAGGCGGGGGCGGGGGTTCTTCGGGGGGTCGCGCGGTCACCCGCGGACCTTAGCGGACGCTCTCCAGTACTTCGTCCGCTCCCAGCGCGTCGGCGATCTCCGCCAGCGCGTCGGTCCGCAGGGTCAGCAGCGCCTGCTCGGAGAGGCCGAGGTCGGCGAGGATCGAGGCGTCCCCGATCGGTCCCGCCGGTACGGCTTCCGGGTCGTCGTCCGCTTCGACGGCCGCGGGCCGCCGGCCGGTGGCGCCGTCTTCGTCTCCGGGGCCGAACTCCGGATCCTCGGCCTCGTCGCCGTCGAGGCCGACGAGTTCCTCCAGAGCGGCGATCTCGTCCTCGGCCCCCGGTTCGCGGCCGAGCAGTTCGTCGGTGAGCAGGATCTCCCCGTACGAGGAACGGGCGGCGGCGGCGGCGTCCGAGACGTAGATCCGGGGGTCCTCCTCACCGTCCACGCGGACGACGCCGAACCACGCGTCCTCCTGCTCGATGTAGACGAGGACCGTGTCCTCGTCCACCGAGGCGTCCCGTGCCAGATCCGTCAGGTCGGACAGGGCCTCCACATCGTCGAGCTCCGTATCGCTCGCTTCCCACCCGTCTTCGGTGCGCGCGAGCAGTGCGGCGAAGTACACCGTGACACTCCCACTGGTCAGAGGTGATATCGGTCCGACGGGAGGGCAGACGATTGTCCGACTGCGCCGAGCCCCGCCCAATCGGCATCGTGGCAGAAACATCGGCCGAGCGAGACCTCTTCGGACGTTGCGTCGGCCATCAGTTCCGCAAGGGCCCGGTCGGCGGAAGCCGCTCCGGAGCACTCCGGCAGGGGCGAACGCGCCCGTCGGAGCCCCCGTCACCAGCGGAAGGTACGCATCCGCATCTGTTGGCGCATACGGGCCGCGCGGGCCCGGCGGGGCTGGACGCGGTCCCGCAGCTGCTTCGCCTCGTGCAGCTCACGGAGGAACTGCGCCCGGCGACGGCGGCGGGCCGCGTCACTCTCCTGCGTGTGCTCCGTGCTGGTCGGCGCGTCGCGTGCGTCGCGCACGTCGCGTGCTTCGAGTCGTCCCCGCGTCGCGGGCTCGTCCCGCTTCGGCTCCCGGTCAGGCATCCGCACACCACCCCAAGGCTGGTCCGTATGCCTCACCTTCCCCCCGAACGAGTGGATGATGCCAGCGCTGGCGTCCGGGTGGGCGTGGGCGGGCCCGCCCATGCCGCGAGGTGCCGTGCCGGGCGCCGCCCGCCCGACGGGAAGGGGCGGACAGGGCCTAGTGTTGACGGCATGCGGATCCATGTCGTCGACCACCCACTGGTGGCGCACAAACTCACCACCCTGCGCGACAAGCGCACCGACTCCCCGACCTTCCGCCGGCTCGCCGACGAGCTGGTCACCCTGCTCGCCTACGAGGCGACCCGGGACGTGCGTACCGAACTGGTCGACATCGAGACCCCGGTCGCGCGGACGGCGGGCGTGAAGCTGTCGTACCCCCGGCCCCTCGTCGTACCGATCCTGCGCGCCGGTCTCGGCATGCTGGACGGCATGGTGCGGCTGCTGCCGACGGCGGAGGTCGGTTTCCTCGGCATGATCCGCAACGAGGAGACGCTCCAGGCCGAGACGTACGCGACCCGCATGCCGGAGGACCTCTCCGGCCGCCAGGTCTACGTCCTCGACCCGATGCTGGCGACCGGCGGCACGCTCGTCGCCGCGATCCGCGAGCTCATCAAGCGGGGCGCCGACGACGTCACCGCCGTCGTGCTGCTGGCGGCGCCGGAGGGCGTCGAGATCATGGAGCGCGAGCTGGCGGACGCCCCGGTCACCGTGGTCACCGCCTCGGTGGACGAGCGGCTCAACGAGAGCGGCTACATCGTCCCGGGTCTGGGCGACGCGGGCGACCGGATGTACGGCACGGCCGACTAGGCCGTGTCTGACAATTCGCGTCGGATCAGCGGGCGGTGTCCGGTGCGGTGCCTCGCAAGGCGGAGGACCGCCCGCGTACTGGATGTACGCGGGCGGTCCGACAACGCCGCGAGGTGCCGTGCCGGGCGCCGACCGCCCGGCGGGAATTGTCAGACACGGCCTAGCGGCCCCGCCCACACGACGACGACGGCCGGTCACAGGTGGGGTGACCGGCCGTCGTCGTGTCCGCGCGGGTGCGTCCCCGCCCCGCCTCAGCAGGCGGAGGGAGCGGGGGCGGGCTTCGTCAGCGCCGTCAGCGCGGCGGCCGCCGCCTGCGGGGTGCTGAACGCCGTGAACCGGGTGCCCAGGATCAGGTCCACCTCGGCGTCCTCGCGGGCCTCGGTCTTCCGGGCGATGCCCGGCAGCTGGGTCTCCAGGACCGGGAACGCGCTGTCGGCGGCGGTCGGCGGGCCGAGCAGCAGACCGGTACCGGGGACCTTCTTGTCGTACGCGGCGGGGGCGTTGCCCACCTCGCCGATCTTGAACCCGCGCTTCTTCAGCTCGTCGGCGGCGGACTTGGCGAGACCGCTGCGCGGGGTCGCGTTGTAGACGTTCACCGTGATCCGGTTCGGCGCGGGCAGCGGCTTCACGGCCACCGCCTGCTTCGTGACGGGCGCGCACTCCCGCTTGTGGTCGGCCGCCGCCTGCGCCTTGGTGTCGCCGCCCGAGTAGACGTCGATGAGCTGCAGCGTGCCCCAGCCGGCCATCCCGAGGGCCACGAGGGAGGCGACGACGGCGAGGACGAGCCTGCGGCGGCGACGGGGACGGCGCATCCGGGGATAGGCGTTACCCGTGATGCGGTACTTTCCGCCCATGCCGGGGGGAGTGAGCATGCTCATGTGCGCAGCGTAGTGCGGGCCGCCGATGATGCGTACTAAATGATCAACCGATGGCACCCGCATGCGCGGGAAAACACTCGAAAGGCCCGACGACGCGGAGTCCGGGGCGCGGCAGTGGTAAGGGGGTGGCCGGAGCCGTACCGGGTGGGGCCGTCAGCCGAGTTCGAGCACGCGGGCGTGGAGTACCTGGCGCTGCTGGAGCGCGGCGCGGACCGCGCGGTGCAGCCCGTCCTCCAGGTAGAGGTCGCCCTGCCACTTCACGACGTGCGCGAAGAGGTCGCCGTAGAAGGTGGAGTCCTCGGCCAGAAGCGTTTCCAGGTCCAGCTCGCCCTTCGTGGTCACGAGCTGGTCCAGGCGAACCGGGCGCGGCGCGACGTCGGCCCACTGGCGGGTGCTTTCCCGGCCGTGGTCGGGGTATGGCCGCCCATTTCCGATGCGCTTGAAGATCACACGGAAAGCCTACCGGGGAACAACCACCGGGCGCAGCCGGGGAAGGGGGTCAGGATGCCGGTCGAAAGCGAGTGAACCCCCTGAAAACGGAAGGCCGATCTCCCGCGGAGACGGTGACGAAGGGGTGTACATCACGCCGACGCCCGTGGAACGAGGGGGAGTTCGTCCGTTTCCGGTGTCCGGCGGAGGCCGGTGGGTGGTGTCGTGGTGAACGGGAGCGGTGAGTGGCCCCCGGCGCGGGCAGGGGCGTGCACCACGCCTCCGCGCCCCCGCCCGTGCGGTGTGCGAGGGCGGTCGTGCGAGGACGGTCCTGCGGGGGTCGACTCGCCCGGTGACGGAGCCTCACGCCCTGTCACGGCCGTGGCCGGTGCGGAGTCGGCCGTTTCCGTGACGGTCCGTGCCCGCCGCCGCCGGGACCGGGTCGGTGAGCGACCGCAGGTCCTGGGCGTAGGTGCCGACCGCGTCCGCGATCACGTCGATGTTGGTCTCGAAGGCGGCCGGGTCGGTGTTGTCGAGGGTGTCGCAGGCCGCGTGGTAGCAGGGGTCGTACGCGATCCCCTCCGTGCCGCCGAACTTCCCCGCCTGTGCCGCCGACTTGATCCCCTCGGCCCCGGTGTCCGTACCGCCCGC
Source organism: Streptomyces sp. NBC_01335 (assembly GCF_035953295.1). Classification (GTDB taxonomy): domain Bacteria; phylum Actinomycetota; class Actinomycetes; order Streptomycetales; family Streptomycetaceae; genus Streptomyces. The sequence continues at coordinate 3,823,336 of NZ_CP108370.1, read as the reverse complement.
CGGGATGCCGGCCTCGATGAACGGTCCGTAGTCGGACCGCCCGGTGAAGTCGGTGCTCTCGTACGGGGTCCTCCGGCGGTCGAGGAACTCGGTGATCCCGCGCTCCAGTTGGGCGGAGCCGGCCGGGCCCGGGCCCGATCCGGTGGCCTCGGAGTCGTCGCCGTCGAAGACGAACTGGACGCCGTTGGGGGAGGCGATCATGTCGAAGTTGAGGTACAGGGCGATCTGCCGGCGCTGAGCGGGGGTCAGCCCGGCGACGTACGCGTCCGAGCCGACGAGTCCGTTCTCCTCGGCCGACCACCAGGCGAACCGGACGGCGTTCGCCGGGGTGCGGTGCGTCGCCGCGAGCCGCAGGGCGACTTCGAGGAGCCCGGCCGAGCCGGAGCCGTTGTCGTTGATGCCCGGCCCCTCGGCGACGGAGTCCAGGTGCGCGCCGAGCATGACGGTGTGCGCGGGGTCGCCGCCCGGGGTCTGGGCGACGACGTTGCGGGTGGTGCGCTTCTCCTGGCGCTCGCGGAGTTCGAGGGTCACGGTCACCTTCTTGTCGCCGTCCAGCGCGGCGGCCAGCGCGTCGCCCTCGGCGCGGCTGATGCCCCCGGTGGGGATGCGGACGGCTGCGGGGTCGCCGAGGGTGCCGGTGAGCTTGCCGTCCAGGTTGTTGGAGATCAGCGCGCCGGCCGCGCCCGCCTCGGCCGCGGCCGCCTGCTTCTGCAGGAAGGAGCAGCCGCCCCGGACGATCAGCGCGATCCGCCCGGTGACCTCGGTCCTGGCGTAGTCGGCCGCCTCGCAGCCGGTGGTCGGGTCCACCGGGACCCGGACCAGCTCGGCGGTGAGCCCGCCCTCCTCGGTCGACGCGGTGTACGTCATCGCCTCCACCTCGGCGTCCCGGGGCTCCGGCGCGACCACGGCCAGCTTCTCGGCGAGGGTCTCGGTCCAGGTGAACGGGAAGGACGCGTACAGGGCGTCGTAACCGGCCCGGCGGAGCTGCTGGAGGACGTACGCGGCCGAGGCGTCGTGGCCCGCCGATCCGGCGGCCCGGTTCCCGCCCGCCGCGTCGGCCGCCTCCTGGAAGCGGCGCAGATGCCGGTACGCGCCGGTGGCGGAGGAGGCCGCGACGAGCTCCCGGGAGAGCCGGGCGGCCTCCCGCGCCGGGTCCGGTTCCGCGGCGGGCGGCGGGGCCGCCGCGCCCAGCAGCAGCGGAGGGAGCAGCGCGGCGGCGGCGAGGAACGGGAGCGTGCGGCGGCGGTGCCGGTGAGGTGTGCGGGTGCGCGCGGGGGCGTTCACCGGGCGGCCTTCTCGGCGGACGCCGCCTCGGCCGCCTTCGCCGAGGCCGCCGCCTTGGCCTCCGCCTTCGCCCGCTGCTTGAACGCGCGGACCTCGGCGAGCGACTCGGGGCCGGTGATGTCGGCGACCGAGCGGTGCCCGCCCTGCTCCCCGTACGCCTGCGCCGCCTCCCGCCAGCCGGGCGGTCGTACGCCGAACTGCTTGCCCAGCAGCGCCAGGAAGATCTGCGCCTTCTGGGTGCCGAAGCCGGGCAGCGCCTTCAGCCGGGCCAGCAGCTCCGCGCCGGTGGCGGCGTCGGCCCAGACCGCGCGCGCGTCGCCGTCGTACTCCGCCACGAGGTACTGGCACAGCTGCTGCACCCGCTTCGCCATGGAGCCGGGGTAGCGGTGCAGGGCCGGTTTGTCGGTGAAGAGCGCGGTGAACGCCTCGGGGGAGTAACCGGCGATCTCCCGGGCGTCCAGGTCGTCCGAGCCCATCCGCAGGGCCAGCGAGTGCGGTCCGGTGAAGGCCCACTCCATGGGGACCTGCTGGTCGAGCAGCATGCCGACCAGGGCGGCCAGCGGGCTGCGGGCCAGCAACTCGTCCGCCTCCGGCTGCTGCGCGATCCGAAGGGTGGGGGCGCCGTCCCCGCCGGACGTGCCGTTCCCGCCGGACGTGCCGTTCCCGCCGGTCTCCCCGGCGCTCTTCCTGCTCGTCGTCATACTGCCGATGGTGGCGGCGGACGCGAGGATCGGCGACTCCTGCCGCTGCCGACGGGACGGCCTCAGTCCCCTTCCGGGGCCTCGCCGATCGGGCGGATGGCCACCGCGCGGTACGGGGCGCCCGCGGGCTGCGGGCAGGCGACGACCCGGGTGGCGATCTCGGTGACCCGCTCCAGGCTCGGGCACTCCAGCACCCAGTACCCGGCGAGCAGCACCTGCGTCCGGTCGTACGGGGCGTCGGCGACGACCGGGGGGCCGCCGTTCGCCCCCGCCGTGACGAACCGTGCCTCGTCCGGGGCGGTGAGGCCGTCGCAGTAGAGCATCTCGCCGGACGACTCCAGGTCCTTGTTGAGCGCGTCCATGTGCGCGAACATCGCCTGCCGGTCCTGTTCGCCCCACGCCGGGCCGCCCTCGGTGGACCCGTGGCCGGACATCGCGTCGTAGTCGGCCTGCGAGCCCTGCACCATCACCAGGTACTTCATACGCCTGCACCTCCGCCGTCGTCGTCCCCCCTGCCCCTCACTCCATCGGACACCGCACGGGCCGCCCGCGCGAGCGGGCCCGGCGGGCCCGGCCGGTCGTCGCCCGGGGGCCGGACAGTAGAGTGCGGCAGCGTCTCCCCCTCCCCGTCCCGCCGAAAAACGCCCCCGAACGCCCCGAACACCGAGGTCCGGCCGTGCCCACCGCCCCGCCCGCATCCCCCGACTCCCCCGCGCCCCCGCCCGCCGTACCCCCGGGGCTCCCGGTGACCGTGGTGGGCATCGGCGCGGACGGCTGGGCGGGCCTGGCGGAGCCCGCCCGCACCGCGCTGCTGGAGGCCGGGGTGCTGATCGGCGGCGGGCGCCAGCTCGGGCTGCTGCCCGCCGTCTGCGCGGGCCTGCGGGTGGCGTGGCCCTCGCCGCTGCGCCCCGCCGTCGCGGGTCTGCTCGCCGCCCACCGGGGCAGCCGGGTCGCGGTGCTGGCCAGCGGGGACCCGATGTTCTACGGGATCGGCCGCGCGCTCACCGAGGAGCTGGGCGCCGGGGCGCTGCGCGTGCTGCCGCATCCCTCCTCGGTGGCGTACGCCTGCGCCCGGCTCGGCTGGCCCGCCGAGGACACCGAGACCGTCACCCTGGTGGGCCGCCCCGCCGCCCGGCTGCTCGCCGCCCTGCACGACGGCCGCAGGCTGCTGGTGCTGAGCGCCGACGCCACCACCCCCGCGACGGTGGCCGCGCTGCTCACCGCGCACGGCTTCGGCCCGAGCCGGCTCACCGTCCTCGAACAGCTCGGCTCCGCCGCCGAGGCCCGCCACGAGGGAACCGCCGAGGGCTGGGACCGCCCGGCGGGCGACCCGCTGAACCTCGTCGCCGTGGAGTGCCGCGCCACCCCCGAGGCGCTCCGCCTCGGCCTCGTCCCCGGGCTGCCCGACACCGCCTACGAGCACGACGGGCAGCTCACCAAGCGCCATGTGCGGGCCGCGACGCTCGCCGCGCTGGCACCCGCGCCCGGCGAGCTCCTCTGGGACATCGGAGGCGGCTCCGGCTCGATCGCCGTCGAGTGGATGCGCGCCCACCCGTCCTGCCGGGCGGTCACCGTCGAACGCGACGAGGCGCGGGCCGCGCGGATCGGCCGCAACGCCGACCGGCTCGGCGTGCCCGGGCTGCGGGTGGTCTCCGGGCGCGCCCCGCAGGCGCTCGCCGGACTTCCGGTGCCGGACGCCGTCTTCGTCGGCGGCGGGCTGACCGCCCCCGGGCTGATCGACGCCTGCTGGGACGCGCTGCCCGCCGGGGGACGGCTGGTCGCCAACACCGTCACGCTGGAGTCGGAGGCGCTGCTCGCCGACCGCTACCGGCGCCACGGCGGCGAACTCGTCCGGCTCGCGGTGGCCCACGCCGTCCCGGTCGGTGGCTTCACCGGCTGGCGTCAGGCGATGCCCGTCACCCAGTGGTCCGTACGCAAGCCCCACGACTCCTCGGGAGAGACCTCATGACCGTGTACTTCATCGGCGCTGGGCCCGGCGCGGCCGACCTGATCACGGTGCGCGGTGCCCGGCTCCTCGCCGCCAGCCCGGTCTGCCTCTACGCGGGCAGCCTGGTGCCCCGCGAACTGCTCGCCGACTGCCCGCCGGAGGCCCGGCTGATCGACACCCAGGGCCTGGACATCGACCAGATCACCGCCGAACTGGTCCGCGCCCACACCGAGGGCCACGACGTCGCCCGGCTGCACTCCGGCGACCCGTCCGTGTTCAGCGCGGTCAACGAGCAGATGAAGCGGCTCGACGACGCCGGGGTTCGTTACGAAGTGGTGCCCGGGGTCCCCGCGTTCGCCGCCGCCGCCGCGGCGCTCAAGCGGGAGCTGACCGTGCCGACGGTCGGTCAGACGGTCATCCTGACCCGCATCGCCCAGCGGGCCACCGCCATGCCTCAGGGCGAGGACCTGGCCACGCTCGGCCGCAGCGGCGCCCTGCTGGTGCTCCACCTGGCCGCCCGGTACGCGGACCGGGTGGTGGAGGAGCTGCTGCCGCACTACGGGGCGGACTGCCCGGCCGCCGTGGTGGCGATGGCCTCCCGGCCCGACGAGATCGTGCTGCGCGGCACCCTGGAGACCATCGCGGGCCAGGTGAGGGACGCCGGGGTGATCCGTACGGCGGTCATCCTGGTCGGGCGCACCCTGGGCGCGGAGCAGTTCCGCGACAGCCACCTCTACTCGCCGGAGCGCGACCGCCACACCTGCTGAAACACGGGTCCCCCCTCAGCGGACCGCGCTGCGCCCGACCACGGTCCCGGCCCGGTCGACGCAGATCACGTCCACCGCGACCGGCGCCCCGCGCAGCACCTCCAGGGCCTGGTCCCGGGCGGCCACCGCCACCAGGTCGCCCAGCGGAACCCCGGCCGCCGCGCACGACTGGAGTGCGGCGAGTCCGGTGTTGGCACCCGCCACCGCCTCGGCCAGCTCCTCGTCCGCACCGCCCGCCCGGGCGAGTTCGGCGAGAAACCCCTTGTCCACCTGGGAGCGCGCCGAGTGCAGGTCCATGTGCCCGGCGGCGAGCTTCGACAGCTTGGCGAAACCGCCGCAGATCGTGAGCCGGGGTACCGGATGGCGGCGTACGTACTTGAGCACGGCCCCCGCGAAGTCGCCCATGTCCAGCAGGGCGATCTGGGGCAGGCCGTACTCCGCGACGACCGTCTTCTCCGAGGTCGAGCCGGTGCACCCCGCCACATGGGTTTGTCCGGCGGCCAGCGCCACGTCGACCCCGCGCCGGATCGAGTCGATCCACGCCGAGCAGGAGTACGGCACGACGACCCCGGTGGTGCCGAGGATGGAGAGCCCCCCGAGGATGCCGAGGCGACCGTTCCACGTGAAACGTGCGATCTCCTCGCCGTCGTCCACGGAGAGGGTGACCTCCACGTCCCCGGTCCCGCCGTGCTCCGCCGCGACCCGGGCCACGTGCTCGCGCATCAGCTGCCGGGGCACCGGGTTGATCGCCGGTTCGCCGACGTCCAGCGGCAGCCCGGGCAGGGTCACCGTGCCGACGCCCGGGCCCGCCCGGAACACCACGCCGGAGCCCGGCGGCAGCGCCCGTACCGTCGACCTGACCAGCGCCCCGTGGGTCACGTCCGGGTCGTCGCCCGCGTCCTTGACCACCCCGGCGGTCGCGGTGCCGTCCACCAGCGACTCGACGGCGAGCGCGAACGCGGGGGTCTGGCCCTTCGGCAGGGTGATGGTCACCGGGTCGGGGAACTCCCCGGTCAGCAGCGCGGTGTACGCGGCGGTGGTCGCCGCCGTCGCGCAGGCGCCGGTGGTCCAACCGGGGCGCAGACCGGTGTGTTTGAGTTGGGCCTCGCGTCCGCCCTTCGCCTCACCGCTCATGGCAGGTCCCCTCGACGGTGGCCTCACTGCTCACGGAAGGTCTCCCTCGATGGTGCCGATACCGCTGCCCGACATGCCGGACGATCCTGACTCCCCGGAGCACGTCCTCGTGCTCGGCGGCACGACCGAGGCCCGCCGGCTGGCGGAGGCGCTGGCCGCGGAGATACCGGCCGGAGGGCGCAGGCCCCTGCGGGTGACGAGCTCGCTCGCCGGGCGGGTGGCCCGGCCGGTGCTGCCGCCGGGCGAGGTCCGCGTCGGCGGCTTCGGCGGTACGGAGGGGCTCGCCGCGTGGCTGCGGGAGCACCGGGTGGATGCGCTCATCGACGCCACCCATCCTTTCGCCGGAACGATCAGTTTCCACGCGGCCCGCGCCGCCGCCTCGGCCCATGTTCCCCTGCTGGCGCTCCGCCGCCCCGGCTGGGTGGCCGGCCCGGCCGACGACTGGCACCCGGCCGGCTCCCTGGAGGAGGCCGCTGCCCTGCTGCCGTCGCTCGGCGGGCGGGTCTTCCTCACCACCGGCCGGATGGGGCTGGCGGCCTTCGCGGAGTTGAACGAACTCTGGTTTCTGATGCGGTCGGTGGACGCGCCGGAGCCGCCGTACCCGGCGCGGATGGAGGTGCTCCTCGACCGGGGGCCGTTCACCCTGGCGGGCGAGCGGGAGCTGATCCGGCGGTACGGCATCGAGGTGCTGGTCACCAAGGACAGCGGGGGCGCGGCCACCGCGCCGAAGCTGGCGGCGGCCCGGGAGGCCGGGATTCCGGTGGTGGTCGTGCGGCGGCCACCGGTCCCGGAAGGGGTACCGGTGGCCGCGACCCCGGCCGAGGCCCTGACCTGGCTGAGCGCCTGCCTGGGCCGGGGGTGAGCCCTCGGGGCCGAAGCTACGCCTCCGGGTAGCGGCGCGGGGTCCAGACCAGCCGGGTGCCGTCGGGCCGCTCCACCCGTCGGGTTTGTGAGGACCCGATGATCAGGAGGGTGCGCATGTCGACCTCGGCCGGGTCGAGATCGGCGAGGCGTACCGTACGCACGCTCTCCCCGGGGCCGCCGACGTCCCGGCCGAGCACCACCGGGGTGTCCGGGGAGCGGTGTTCGAGGAGCAGGTCGCGGGCCTTGCCGACCTGCCAGGTGCGGCTCTTCGAGCCCGGGTTGTAGAGCGCGATCACCAGGTCGGCGGAGGCCGCGGCGCGCAGCCGTTCGGCGATGACCTCCCAGGGCTTGAGCCGGTCGGAGAGGGAGATCGTCGCGTAGTCGTGGCCGAGCGGGGCGCCCGCGCGGGCGGCGGCGGCGTTCGCCGCGGTGACCCCGGGCAGGACGCGTACCGGGATGTCCCCGTACTCCGGTTGCGAGGCGGCTTCCAGGACCGCCGTCGCCATGGCGAAGACGCCCGGGTCGCCGCCGGAGACGACGGCCACCCGGTGTCCGCGCCGGGCCAGGTCGAGGGCGAACTCGGCGCGCTCCGCCTCCACCTTGTTGTCCGAGCCGTGGCGGGCCTGGCCGGGCCGGACCGGTACCCGGTCCAGGTAGGTGGTGTAGCCGACCACCGCGTCGGCGGCGGCCAGCGCCCCGCGCGTCTCGGGTGTCAGCCAGAGTGGTCCGGCCGGTCCGGTGCCGACCACCACGACCTCGCCGGAGCCGGGCACCGGCTCGGGGCGCGGGGCGTCGATCCGGCTGGGCACCACGGCGACCGCGAAGTACGGCACCGAGCCGGGCTCCACCTCCGCGAGGTGGCCGGTGCGCTCCCCGGCCATCGTGGCGCGTTCGACGTACCGCGCCTCGGGCAGCCGCCCGGACGCCTCGAACGCGCGGCGCACCGCCGGGAAGGTCCGGCCGAGCTTCATCACCACGGCGGAGTCGGTCGACGCCAGCCGGGCCGTCAGCTCCTCCTCCGGCAGGGTGCCGGGGAGGATGGTGAGGATCTCCTCGCCCTCCACGAGCGGGGTGCCGAGCCGTGCGGCGGCGGCGCTGACCGAGGTGACCCCGGGGATGACCTCGGCGGGGTAACGGTCCGCCAGCCGCTTGTGCATGTGCATGTACGAGCCGTAGAAGAGCGGGTCGCCCTCGGCGAGGACGGCCACCGTGCGGCCCGCGTCCAGGTGCGCGGCGAGCCGGGCCGCCGCCTCGGTGTAGAAGTCCTCCAGCGCCCCCCGGTAGCCGCCCGGATGGTCGGTGGTCTCCGTCGTGACCGGGTAGACCAGCGGTACCTCGATGTGGTCCGGGCGGATGTGGGCGGCGGCGATGGACCGGGCGATCGAGCGGCCGTGCCGGGCGCTGTGGAAGGCGATCACGTCCGCCTCGACGATGGCCCGCACCGCGCGGACGGTCATCAGCTCCGGGTCGCCGGGGCCGAGGCCGACCCCGTAGAGCCGGCCCGTGCCGCCGGTCGCCGCGTCGGCGCGTGCGGGGGCGGACGCGTGTGCGGCGTTCTCGTTCGCCGCGACGGTCCCGGTCACTCCTCCTCGCTCGCGAGGGCGTTGACGGCGGCCGCCGCCAGGGCGCTGCCGCCCCGACGACCGCGCACCACGAGGTGCTGGACCCCGGAGACGTGCGCCGCGAGGGCCTCCTTGGACTCGGCCGCGCCGATGAAGCCGACCGGGACACCGATGACGGCGGCGGGCAGCGGTGCGCCCTCCTCGATCATCTCCAGCAGCCGGAAGAGCGCGGTGGGCGCGTTGCCGATGGCGACGACCGAACCCTCCAGCCGGTCCCGCCACAGCTCCAGCGCGGCGGCGCTGCGGGTGGTGCCCAGCTGCCGGGCCAGCTCGGGCACCGAGGGGTCGGAGAGGGTGCAGACGACCTCGTTCTCCGCGGGCAGCCGCTTGCGGGTGACCCCGCTGGCGACCATCGCCACGTCGCAGAGGATCGGGGCCCCGGCGCGGAGCGCGGCGCGGGCGTCGGCCACGGCGGCCGGGGAGAAGGCGAGGTCGCGTACGAGGTCGACCATGCCGCACGCGTGGATCATCCGGACCGCGACCTGGCTGACGTCGGCGGGCAGACCGGCGAGATCCGCCTCCGCGCGGATGGTGGCGAAGGACTGGCGGTAGATCGCCGGTCCGTCCTTCTCGTACTGATGCACAGTGCTGTCGCTTTCTTCGGTCGGGCACGGGCGGTCCTGTGCCGGGGCGTGGTCGGTTCGGTGGGGCGGGCGGGACGCGTGTTCAGGGGTGCGGGCGGTCAGGTACGGACGCCCCGTGCCGCCGCCACCGCTGCGGCGAGCGCGGCCGGATCGTCCGGGACGGTCACCGGCGCGTCCCGCGACTCCCCCCGCACGCGCGCGATCCGGTGTCCCGCCGGGGTGGCGACGACGTCGATCCACTCCCCGTGGGGGTGGCCGCAGCGGCGTTCGCACCCGGACCAGTACACGGGCAGCCGCCCGACCGGTCCGAGCGCGGCCTCCGCCTCGGCCCGCACATCGGCCAGCGACTTCGCGCAGCCGGGGCGCCCGACGCAGGCGCCGACCCCGGCCCACGGCGAGTCGGGCCCGGTCACCAGACCGGCGTCGGCGAGCACGTCCAGGGCCTCCCGGGCGCCTCCGGCGGCCAGACCCGGCACGACGACCCCCCGCCACGGGGTGCAGCGCAGCTCGCCGGAGCCGAGGCGTTCGGCGGTCTCCACGAGTGCCCGCCACCGCGCCCCGGTCAGCCGCCCCATCGGTACGCCGAGGTGCAGCGCGACCGCGCCGCCGGGTCCGGTGACGGCGCCGGGCGCGGGGGCTGCGGGGGTGGCTGGGCCGGGCGGTCCGTCGACGGTCATGGGCGCGAGCCCCGCGCGGCGGGCGGCCTCGGCGGGGAGGGCGGCGCGGGCGGCGTCGGGGAGGGCGGAGATCCGCCAGACGGCCGGGTCGGCCGCGAGGTCGAGGAAGGCCTCGGCCGCGAGCAGCGCGGCGCGCGGGGCCGCCTCGAAGGGGACGGGGAGGAGGGGGCCGCCCGCGCCGATCCGGAGCAGCGCCCGTGCGCCGTCGACCGCGATCAGAGTGAGGTCGGCGCCCAGCGCGTCGACGTCGCCGCGTCCGTCGTCGAGGGCGAAGAGGAAGCGGCCGGAGAGTGCGGCGGCCCGCTCGCTCCCGCAGAGCAGGGCGTCCAACTCGGTGAGCCAGGAACGTATGTCGGGGTGCCCGGAGGTGTCGAGACCGGAGAGCGGGGAGGCGACGGCGTTCCGGACGCGTTCATGCCGGTCGGAGGGCAACATCCCTGCCCCGCGCAGGAGTTCGGCGAGTGCGCCGCCGCAGTCACCGCCCAGGCCGCGGAGTTGGAGGTTGCCGCGCGAGGTGAGGTGCAGTTCGCCGTCGCCGAGCCGCTCGGCCGCGGCCAGCAGGGTGCGTGCCTGAGCGGCGATCAGCACCCCGCCGGGTATCCGTACGCGCGCCAGCGCACCGTCGTCCGCCCGGTGCAGCCGCAGCGTTCCCGGACAGGCGTCGCCGCCGGTCCGGGCGGTGTCGGCGGCCGGGGAACCGGGCGAATCGGCGGTTGCGGACATGGCGGCGAGCATACCCAGGTCCCTGAAAGGGTCACCGGCGCGCACATGTGACCTGTGCCGCGCACGGAGGCCCTCTGCCGTGCCGGAGACGGACACCCTAGGATGCTCACGGTGGACCATTCGGTCCGCCGACGCCAGACGGCGCCATGGGAGGAAGCCCGGTGAGATTCCGGCGCGGTCCCGCCACTGTGAGTCCGGCCCGCTTACGCGGCCGTACGAGTCAGGAACTCCCGCCGTCCGACACCGCCCGGGGCGTGGACACCCCGGGGAAGGGCTGACTCGGCATGATCCTGCTCCTGTCGACCTCCGACACCGACCTGCTGAGCGCCCGCGCCTGCGAGGGCCCGGTCCGCTACCGGTACGCCAACCCCTCCCGCCTCCCGCTCGACCGGCTCCCGGCGCTGCTCGACGGCGCCGAGCTCGTGGTGGTCCGCCTCCTCGGCGGGGTGCGCGCCTGGGAGGAGGGGCTCGACCAGGTCAGGGCCGCCGGCCTCCCGGTCGTCGTCCTCACCGGCGAACAGGCCCCCGACGCCCAGCTGATGGCCGCGTCCACCGTCCCGATCGGCATCGCCGCCGAGGCCCACGCCTACCTCGCGCACGGCGGCCCGGACAACCTCGGCCAGCTGGCCCGGTTCCTCTCCGACACCGTGCTGCTCACCGGCCACGGCTTCGAGCCGCCCGCCCCGGCCCCCGCCTGGGGCCCGCTGGAGCGGACCGCCCGTGAGCTTCCCGAGGCCGCGCCCACGGTGGCGGTGCTCTACTACCGCGCCCACCACATGAGCGGCAACACCGCGTTCGTGGACGCGCTCTGCACCGCCGTGGAGGACGCCGGGGCCCGCGCGCTGCCGCTCTACGTGGCCTCGCTCCGTACCCCCGAACCCGGGCTGATCGACGCCCTGCGCGCGGCCGACGCGATCGTGACCACCGTCCTCGCGGCGGGCGGCACCCGCCCGGCCGAGGCGTCGGCGGGCGGCGACGACGAGTCCTGGGACGCGGGCGCCCTGACCGGGCTCGACGTACCGATCCTCCAGGCGCTCTGCCTGACCGGCTCGCGCGCCGCGTGGGAGGAGAACGACGAGGGCGTCTCCCCGCTGGACGCGGCCACCCAGATCGCGGTGCCGGAGTTCGACGGGCGCCTGATCACGGTGCCGTTCTCCTTCAAGGAGATCGACGCGGACGGCCTGCCCGCGTACGTCCCCGACCCCGAGCGCGCCGCCCGGGTCGCCGGAATCGCCGTCCGCCACGCCCGCCTGAGGCACATCCCGAACGCGCAGAAGCGGATCGCCCTGGTGCTCTCCGCGTACCCGACCAAGCACTCCCGCATCGGCAACGCGGTCGGCCTGGACACCCCCGCGAGCGCCGTCGCCCTGCTGCGCCGACTGCGCGCCGAAGGGTACGACTTCGGGCCCGAGGACGGGATCCCGGGCCTGGTCTCCGGCGACGGCGACGAGCTGATCTACGCGCTGATCGAGGCGGGCGGCCACGACCAGGAGTGGCTGACCGAGGAGCAGCTGGCCGCCAACCCGGTCCGCATCCCGGCGGCCGACTACCGCCGCTGGTTCGCCACCCTCCCCGCCGGGCTGCGATCCGCCGTGGAGGAGCACTGGGGCCCGGCGCCCGGCGAGATGTTCGTGGACCGTTCGGCGAACCCGGAGGGCGACATCGTCCTCGCGGCGCTGCGGCGCGGCAATCTGCTGATCCTCATCCAGCCGCCGCGCGGCTTCGGCGAGAACCCGATCGCGATCTACCACGACCCCGATCTGCCGCCCTCGCACCACTACCTGGCCGCCTACCGCTGGATCGCCGCCACCGCCGACGACGGCGGCTTCGGCGCCGACGCGATGATCCACCTCGGCAAGCACGGCAACCTGGAGTGGCTGCCCGGCAAGAACGCCGGGCTCTCCGCCGCCTGCGGACCGGACGCGGCCCTCGGCGACCTGCCGCTGGTCTACCCGTTCCTCGTCAACGACCCGGGCGAGGGCACCCAGGCCAAGCGCCGGACGCACGCCACGCTGGTCGACCACCTGGTGCCGCCGATGGCCCGCGCCGACAGCTACGGCGACATCGCGCGGCTTGAGCAACTCCTCGACGAGCACGCCCAGATCGCCGCGATGGACCCGGCGAAGCTGCCCGCGATCCGCGCCCAGATCTGGACGCTCATCCAGGCCGCGAAGCTCGACCACGACCTCGGGCTCGAAGGCCGCCCGGAGGATGAGGGCTTCGACGAGTTCATCATGCATCTCGACGGCTGGCTCTGCGAGATCAAGGACGTCCAGATCCGCGACGGTCTGCACGTGCTGGGCAATCCTCCGGCGGGGAACGACCGGGTCAACCTGGTCCTCGCGGTGCTCCGCGCCCGCCAGATCTGGGGCGGTACGGCCTCGCTCCCCGGGCTGCGCGAGGCGCTCGGCCTGGACGAGTCGGCCGCCACCCGCACCGCCGCCGACGAGATCGAGGAGCAGGCCCGCGCCCTGGTCCAGGCGATGGAGGACGCCGACTGGGATCCGTCCGCCGTCGCGGCCGTCGCCGCAGGCCTGCCGTCCGCCGTCGCCGACATCCTCGCCTTCGCCGCCACCGAGGTGGTGCCGCGCCTCGCCGCCACCACCGACGAACTCACGCACACCGTCCACGCGTTGAACGGCGGATTCGTGCCCGCCGGGCCCTCCGGCTCCCCACTGCGCGGGCTCGTCAACGTGCTGCCGACCGGCCGCAACTTCTACTCCGTCGACCCGAAGGCCGTCCCCTCCAAGCTCGCCTGGGAGACCGGTCAGGCCCTCGCCGACTCGCTGCTGACGCGCTACCGCACCGACAACGGCGACTGGCCCTCCTCCGTCGGCCTCTCGCTCTGGGGCACCAGCGCCATGCGCACGGCGGGCGACGACATCGCCGAGGCGTTCGCGCTGCTCGGCATCCGCCCCGTCTGGGACGACGCCTCACGCCGCGTCACCGGGCTGGAGCCCATCGGGTACGAAGAGCTGGGCCGCCCCCGCATCGACGTGACGCTCCGCATCTCCGGCTTCTTCCGGGACGCCTTCCCGCACACGGTGGGCCTGCTGGACGACGCCGTACGGCTCGCCGCCTCGCTCGACGAACCGGCCGAGCAGAACTTCGTACGCGCCCACACCCAGGCCGACCTCGCCGAGCACGGCGACGAACGGCGGGCCACCACCCGGATCTTCGGCTCGCGCCCGGGGACGTACGGCGCCGGGCTCCTCCAGCTCATCGACTCCCGCGACTGGCGCACCGACGCCGACCTCGCCGAGGTCTACACCGTGTGGGGCGGCTACGCCTACGGGCGCGAGCTCGACGGGCGCCCGGCCCGCGAGGAGATGGAGACCGCGTACAAGCGCATCGAGGTCGCCGCGAAGAACACCGACACCCGCGAGCACGACATCGCGGACTCGGACGACTACTTCCAGTACCACGGCGGCATGGTGGCGGCCGTGCGCGCGCTGAAGGGCACCGCCCCCGAGGCGTACATCGGCGACTCCACCCGCCCCGAGACCGTCCGCACCCGCACCCTCGTCGAGGAGACCTCGCGCGTCTTCCGCGCCCGTGTGGTCAACCCCCGCTGGATCGAGGCGATGCGCCGCCACGGCTACAAGGGCGCCTTCGAACTCGCCGCCACCGTGGACTACCTGTTCGGCTACGACGCGACGACCGGGGTCGTCGCCGACTGGATGTACGACAAGCTCACCCAGAGTTACGTACTCGACCCGGAGAACCGGGAGTTCCTCCAGCAGGCCAACCCCTGGGCGCTGCACGGGATCGCCGAACGCCTCCTGGAGGCCGAGTCGCGCGGGATGTGGGCGAAGCCCGACCCGGCCGTCCTCGAAGCGCTGCGCCAGGTCTTCCTGGAGACCGAGGGCGACCTGGAGGGCGGGGAGGACTGAGCCGGGCCCCGCCCCGGGGCTTCGGTCGCGTGTCGAAAGTCCCGCCCGCCCTGTGGGCGGACGGCGCTACCTTCGGCACACGCCCTACATCCGGGGATCGGGCTTCAGCAGCGCGAACACCGCGCCGAAGGGGTCCGCGAGCCAGGCCATCCGGCCGACGTCCGACATGTCGGCGGCCGGCATCAGCACGGTCCCGCCGTGCGCCCGGGTCGCCTCGACGGTCGCGTCGACGTCCACCACGTGGAAGTAGGGCACCCAGCGGGACTGCTCGCCACCACTGCTGTCGTCCGCCGGAGCCGCCCCGCCGAAGGTGGTGTCCTGGAGGTCGCCGTCCTCGGTGCTCAGCACCCGGTACGTCATCCCGGGCACCGGCATGTCCTGGGTGCGCCAGCCGAACAGGCCCTGGTAGAAGGCGATGTCGGCGACCGGGTCCGGCACGTGCAGCTCCACCCAGATCAGGCTGTTCGGGGCGGAGGCGATCTCCAGCCCGGCCGTGTTGCCGGGCTGCCAGAGCGCGAAGTCGGCGCCCTGCGCGTCGGTGACCTGGGCCAGCGTCCCCTCGCCCATGACGTCCATGGGCTCCGCGCGTACGGTCCCGCCGCCGTCCCGGACCGCCTGGACGGTGGCCCGGATGTCGTCGGTCCTGAAGTGGACCGTCCAGGCGGAGGCGGCCCCCTCCTCGGTGAGCGGACCGATGGCCGCGGCGGTCTTCCCGTCGGTCCGGAAGAACCCGTACCCGCCGGTCTCCGGCCCGGCGGAGACGAACTCCCAGCCGAGGACGGCCTGGTAGAACGCGGCGGCGGCCCGGGTGTCGGGGCTGCCGAGGTCGAGCCAGTTGGGCGATCCGGTACGGAAGTCGGTGCCGAGCATGGAGTCCTCCTGGGGGACGGGACGGGACGGGACGGGGCGGGGCGGGACGGGACCGGGTGGGACGGGACGGGGCGGCGCTGTGGGTCGGGTGGAGGCCACGATGCCGATCCGGCCCGCCCGTGCCCGCGTCCGGCGCCGGGGGGCCGCCGGTTTCACCCGGACGCCGGTACGGCAGTGCCCGACAGGGTTGCGCTGTTCGTCTTCCCGGCGTCACCCGGGCCGTGGACAATCGCGGCCATGGTGACGACGGGGGAAACGTCCGCAGGCCCGAGGCGCTCGGCGGCCCGGCAGCTCCTCTCCGTGCTGGCCGTGCTCGTGCTGGGAGCCCTCGTCGGCGGCGCCCTGACCGGGCTGACCGTCGGCGTGGTGCTGAAGGACGTGGCGCTCTTCTGCCTCGGCCTCGGCGGCCTGGTGGCAGCGGCGCTGCTGGTGGTGGTGCCCGCACGGCTGCGGCGTCGGCGGCAGGCCGTGCCGGTGCCCCGGGTCGCGCTCGCCCGGATCGAGTACCGGCGGGCCACCCACGGGGAGTTCGCCGACGTGCCGGTGCGGTTCGACCTCACGGTGGCGCCCGACGACGCGCCCGCGTACCGGGTGTACGTCCACGAGCAGGTCAACCTGGTCGACCTGGCGGACTATCCCGAGGGCCGGATCGTCGTGGTGACGTACGCGGAGTCCCAGCCCGGGGGAGTGGAGCTGGACCGGCGGCCCACGGAGGAGTGGGCACGCCGGGCGGCGGACGCACGTATCGATACCGCGCCCGAGCACACCCGGGTGAAGTCCGAGGGGGCCGGCTGGTCCGGGTGCGCGGCGCTGCTGCTGGGCGTGCTCGGCGGGGCGGCCCTGGCCCTCCTCCCCTACTGGGGCGAGCTGGGCGAGCGCTTCGACGACACCTCGTCCTCGTCCTCCGGGCCCGCCGTCACCTCCACGGTGGCCCCGGGAGCGAGCGGCGGGACGACCACCGTCACCACGGTCACCGGCTCGGCCTCCTCCGCGTCGGCCCTGCGCCCCGGCGAGATGCGCCGCCTCGCGGACACCCTGGTCACGGGGATGGACACCGAGCTGGGCACCCGGATCACCATCGAGGAGAAGGCGATGTCGGCGGTCGGCAGCAAGGGCCCGGCCACCGGCGGCGGCCTCCCGATGAGCCTGCGCGCCCTCCCGTACGAACTGCTCCCCGGGCTCGTGGAGACCGCGCGTACGGGGCTCGGCATCGACCACCCCGAGACCTGGCGGATCGACATCGCGCCCGGGGGCGGCGGCCCGGCGCCGGTCGTGCGGGTGACGGTCTCCGGGGGCGGGCGGAGCGCGTACCTGCTGGCCGACGCGGTGGGCCGGATCACCGAGCGCCACCCGGGCTGAACCGGCCGTACCGGGGGAGGTTCGGACACGGTCGGGCGATGTGCCGGGTGGACGGGAACTCCGCACATCGGCAAACGAGTTGACCGTGTACGGGGGCGCGTTCCGCGCGTGCGTGTCCCGGTCCGTGCGGTAGGAGGAGGCGGAGGCGGCCGATGACGGCTTTCCTGTTGGTACCCGGCACGTTCACCGGGGGCTGGATCTGGGACCGGGTGGCACGGGCGCTGGGCGAGGCGGGCGACACGGCCGTCCCGGTCACCCTCACCGGGCTGGGCGAGGGAGATGCGTCGGGCGCGTCCGGGACCGGCCTCACCACCCACATCGAGGATCTGGTGCGGATCGTCGACGCGATGCCCGCCGAGGAGACCGAGGTGGTGCTCGTCGGCCACGACTACGGCATCCTCCCCGTCCTCGGTGCGGCGGCCCTGCGCCCGGAGCGGGTCACCCGGATCGTCAACGTGGACGCCGGGCTGCCCCAGGACGGTGATCCCGCACTCGTCGTCGAGCTGGACCCGGCGGTGCGCGAGCGGGCGGTGGCGGCGGTGACGGCTCCCCCCGAGGGGGCGGGGTCCGGCCTGGTCGCGCCGCCCTCCGCGGAGGAGTGGCGGGTCCGGGCGGGCGCGGCGGACCTGTCCGACGAGGCGGTGGAGCTGCTGGCGCGGCGGGCGGTCCCGCACCCGGCGGCCACGCTCGTACAGCCGCTGCCCCCGACCGGGGCCGCCGCGTCCATCCCGTACGCCGGCCTCCTCAGCACGGGGAACGGATCGACCGTCGAACTGGTCGAATCCCTGGTCAGGATGGGGGAGCCGCGCGTCCAGGCGCTCACCCGGCCCGGCGTCACCCTCTTCGAACTCCCCACCGGCCACTGGCCGATGCTCTCCGCCCCCGCCGAACTCGCCGACGTACTGCGGCGCGCGGTGGCGGGCGAGGGCCGTCGCGTCGCCGCGCCGGAGGCCGGATCGCCCACGCACCTGGGGCCGTTCCTGCTGGACGTACCCGAACGCGCACGCGAGCGGCACGGCCGCGTCGACCTCTACCTCCCCGACGCCGAGGGCCCCCGCCCCGCGATCGTCTTCGTCCACGGCGGCCCGATCGCGGCCGACGCCCGGCCCACGCCACGCGACTGGCCGTCGTACATCGGATACGGCAGGTACGCCGCCGACCTGGGCGTGGTCGGCGCCGTGCTGGACCACCGGATGTACGGCCTCGGCGCCCTCGCCACCGCGGCGGGCGACCTCGCGGAGGCGGTCGAGCAGGTCCGTGCCGATCCGCGCGTCGACGGGGACCGGGTCGCCCTCTGGGTCTTCTCCGGCGGTGCGCTGCTCTCCGCCGAGTGGCTGGTGGCGCCCCCGGCCTGGCTGCGCTGCGTCGCGGCGACGTACCCGGTCCTCGCCCCGCTGGCGAGCTGGCCCCGGACAGCGGGACGGTTCAACCCCGTGGAGGCCGTACGCGCCGCCGGACCACTGCCCTTCGTGCTGAGCCGGGTGGAGAAGGAGGGGCCGGAGATCGACGCCACGGTCGAGGAGTTCCTCCTGGCCGCCGAGGGGACGGACCTCCGGCTGGAGGTGATCCCCGTCCCCGGCGCGCGCCACGGCTTCGAGGCGGTCGACCACACCGACCCGGCCCGCCGCGCGGTGGAGCGGGCCGCGCGCACGGTGCTGGAACACCTGGAGGGGTAGGGCCCAGGAGGGCCGTGGGCGCCGGCCGGTCAGCGGGTCTCGACGACGACCTGCTCGATGACCACGTCCTGCACCGGGCGGTCGTTGCGCGGGTTGGTCGACGTGGTGCCGATGGCGTCGACGACCTTCTTGCTCGCGTCGCTCGTGACCTCGCCGAAGATGGTGTGCTTGCCGGTGAGCCAGGTGGTCGGGGCGAGGGTGATGAAGAACTGCGATCCGTTGGTGCCCGGACCGGCGTTCGCCATGGCCAGCAGATAGGGCGTGGTGAACGCCAGGTCCGGGTGGAACTCGTCGGCGAACTTGTACCCGGGGCCGCCGGAGCCGTTGCCCAGCGGGTCACCGCCCTGGATCATGAAGCCCTCGATGACCCGGTGGAACACCGTCCCGTCGTACAGCGGGGCGTTGCTCGGCTGCGCGGTGTTCGGGTCGATCCACTCGCGCTCGCCCGTCGCGAGGTCCACGAAGTTGCGCACCGTCTTGGGTGCGTGGTTCGGCAGCAGCCGGATCTCGATGTCACCCTGGTTGGTCTTCAACGTCGCGTACAGCTCTTCCGCCATGACGATCCTTCGGTGTGCGTTTACGGGCCCGGCCAGTCTCGCGGCCCGGCGGGCGGGGCTGGGGCGGGGACGCGGCATGTCACCCGCACGAGTGGTCGGCACACACCAGTCCCACGCTCCTCCCGTACGCCGCCCCTGCACGTGTATTGACATGCACCTGGTAGTCCGGTCGGCTGATCGGGTCGGCCGACCGCCGGCGCGTCCCCCCACCGTCCGCAAGGAGTTGCCGCATGCCTTACCCCCGCAGAGGCCGGCGCCCGGCCGTCCTCGCCCTCTTCGCGAGCCTGCTGCTCACCGCCCTCCCGGCGGCGACCGCGCGGGCCGCCGAGTCCGCGACCGCCGCCGAATCCGTGACCGCCGCCGCCGAGGCGGCCATCTGCAACAAGCAGTGCGACGCCCGCGACCCCGCCGGCGCGACCTCGGACCGGACGCCGGTGAGCAGTGGGCTGTACGGGCGCACCGTCCGGCTGCACCTTTCGGACAACGATGTCATGGGATGGGCCTCGATCGAGAGCGGTTCGGCCGGGGACGAGGTCTGGATCGACCGCTCCTTCGACGGCGGCCGGAGCTGGGCTTCCGGGAGCAGGCTGGGCGCGACGGCCGTTCCCGCCGGATCGAGCGGCTGGCGCACCCAGATGTACAACGTCGACGACTGGAACACCGCCGGCGTCGGCGCGCTGCGCGCCTGCGGCAAGGCCGGAGACCGCCCCGAGATCACCTGCACCGGCTGGGCGCGGGTGAACTGGAACGCCTGGAGCCGTTCCACCGCCGCCGCGACCGGGCTGATGATGTCGTACGACCGGGGCACCGGCCTCTTCGGCGGCAACGGCTGGTGGACCGCCGCCAACGCGCTCACCGCCGTGCTCGACAACGCGCGCCTCAGCGGCATGCCGAGCTACCAGTACGCCATCGCCTCCACCTACGACAAGAACATCAACGCCCAGGGCGGCAGCTTCCGCAACGACTACCTGGACGACACCGGCTGGTGGGGCCTGGCCTGGGTCGCCGCCTACGACGCGACGGGCGACAGCCGCTACCTCGACACCGCCCGCGCGGACGCCGATCACATGCAGGCCTACTGGAACGGGACCTGCGGCGGCGGGGTGTTGTGGAACCGGACGACGACGTACAAGAACGCCATCACCAACGAGCTCTTCCTCCAGCTCAACGCGGCACTCCACAACCGCATTTCCGGCGACACGGTCTACCTGGGCCGGGCGAAGGCCGAGTGGTCCTGGTTCCGGGGGAGCGGCATGATCAACGGTGACCACATGATCAACGACGGGCTCACCGACGCCTGCGCCAACAACGGCCAGCCCACCTGGACGTACAACCAGGGCGTGGTGCTCGGAGGTCTCACCGAGCTGTACCGGGCCACCGGTGACTCCGCGCTGCTGACCACCGCCCGCACCCTCGCCGACGCGTCCACCGTCCGGCTCCAGACCGACGGGGTGCTGCGGGAGCCCGGCGAGGGCGACGACTGCACCGGCGACGGCCCGTCCTTCAAGGGCGCGTACGCCCGGGGCCTCGGCAAACTCGACACCCAGCTGAGCGACCACCCGTACGCGGCGACCCTCGACCGCTGGGCCGACGCGGCCTACGCCAAGGACCGCAACGCGCTCGACCAGTACGGCCCGCACTGGAACGGGGGCTCGGGCACCAGCGACTACGGCTGCCAGCAGAGCGTCCTCGACCTGCTCAACGCGGCGGGGCAGTAGGGGAAACCGCCTGCACGGGGGTGCGGTACGAGGGCTCGCGCCGTACCGCACCCCCTCCAGCACGTGTGAGGCGGGCCACTCTCGCCGGCCGATGGTTTCCGGGCGGCCGAGAGGTCTATCCCGGCATGACGAACTCCGTGAAGGGCCCCGCGAGTTACTTCCCCTCGATCGAGAAGACGTACGGCCGCCCCGTGACGGAATGGAAGGAACTGATCCGCGCGTCTCCCCTGACCAGGCACATGGAACTGGTCGCCTGGCTCAAGACCGCCCACGGCCTCGGCCACGGCCACGCCAACGCGCTGGTCGCCCACACCCGTGCGGAAGACGCCGTCAGCTGACGCGCGGTGGAGCGGCTCGGGGCGGAGCCGGAAGCGGGGGAATGGCCGAGTGCCGGGAGCGGCTCCGGGCCCGGCCACCTCCCGGGCGGGAATCGTTTGCCCCTCGTACGTTTTCTCCGTGTCTGATGGTGGACGGTGGTGAACGCGGCAGGGATGATCGCGGTGTTCACTTCCGTCCTGCTGTTTCTGGGTTGCACGCCCGGTGTCGTGGGCTGACAACGTTGTCTTCTGGTGAGGCCGAACCGTGCGACGCAGTGCGACGCCTGAGAGGTTCCGTGTCCATCAGATCCCATCCCCCCTTGCCTCCCGCGATACGCGCGGGAGCGGCCCCCACCGGCCGCCGGCCGCTGCGCGCGGCGGTCGCCGTGCTGCTCACCGGGGCGCTCGGCGCCGCCGCGCTGGCGGGCGGCGGCGCGGCCGTCGCCGCGCCCGGCGCGAGCACGTCCGCAGGCGCCTCCGGCACGGACTGGACCGCGCTCGTCGACCCGTTCGTGTCGACCGCCGGTGACGACGGCAACGACCTGCCGGGCGCGCAGGCGCCGCACGGTCTGGCCAAGGTCAACCCGCTGACCACGCCGAACCGCAACCACCCCGGGTACGACTACGACGAGGACCACATCGCCGGGTTCACGGCGACCAACCTCGACGGGGTCGGCGGCTCGGGCGGCGGTGGCGACCTGCTCGTGGTGCCGACCTCGGTGCGGTACGACAGCCGCCCCGCGACGAACACGTACGCCCACGCGTACAGCCACGACGACGAGTCCGCGAGCCCCGGCTCGTACAAGGTGGGCCTCGGCGCCCTCTCCGGTACGGCCTCCTCCGTGCAGCAGGGCCCGGGCACCATCGAGGCGGAGATGGCCGCGACCACGCGCACGGCGCTGGAGCGGTACAGCTTCCCGGCGGGATCGCAGCCCGAGCTTGTCCTCGACCTGGCGAACAACTTCACCAGCCGCACCCGTTCGACCCTGAAGGCGACGACGCTGCCGGACGGGACCACGTCGATCACCGGGCTCATCGCGGGGTCGTTCAACGGCGCCTCGTACCAGATGTACTACGCCGCCACCACGAACGTCCCCGTGACCTCGCTGAAGAGCTGGGGCGGCGACGGCAGGCTGAGCGACGCGACCGAGCGGGACGGGACCGACACCGGCGCCGTGCTCGGCTTCGACGCGTCCCACGGGGACGACATCGAGCTGCGCGTCACGCTCTCGCCGATCAGCGCCGAACAGGCCGCGACCGACCAGGCGGCCGAGGTCGGCGGCCTCACCTTCGACCAGGCCCGCGAGCGGACCGGGGCGGCCTGGAACAGCGCCCTCGGCGCGGTCGCCGTGAAGGCCTCGGAGAAATCCGACCCGGGGTCGACGCTGACCAAGGAGTTCTACACCCACCTGTACCGCATGTACGCGCTGCCGGTGAACGCCACCAGCACCAGCGGCACGTACCGCGGCGCCGACGGGGCGGTGCACAAGGCCAACGGCTTCACGTACTACGACGGTTGGTCCACCTGGGACGACTTCCGCAAGTACTCCGTCGAGGCGTACATCGACCCGGCCACCTACCGGGACATGGTGCAGTCGCTGATCGAGCTCTTCGCCGACACCCGCGCCACCGGCAAGAGCCTCGGCAGCCTCACCCACTCGGTGCCGACCGTGCGCTGGGAGCGCTCGGCGGTGCTGGTCGCCGACGCGCTGTCGAAGGGGTTCAAGAACTTCGACCGGCTCGACGAGGCGTACCCCGCGCTCATGGCGTACGCCGGGTACTACACGGGCGCGCAGCTGCGGCAGGGATACGTCACCGGTGACCCCGGTACGACCGTGCAGCGCGGCTACGACCAGTGGGCGCTCTCCGTCATCGCCGGTGCGCTCGGCAGGACGGACGACGCGGTGAAGCTGCGCGAGCAGTCGACCATGGCGATCGACAACCTGGTGAAGTCCGGTGCCTGGAAGGCTCCCGACGGCACCGAGGTCGGTCTGCTCACCCCGCGCGCGGCGAGCGGCGACTGGCAGGCCGCCGACTACGAGAAGTTCGAGGAGGCCGGTCTCTACCAGGGCACGCTCTGGCAGTACCACTGGTACGACGCGTACGACATGGGCGGCCTCATCGAGGCCATGGGCGGCGACAAGGCCGGCAAGGCCGCCGTCGCGCACATGTTCGGCGAGGACTCCAGCGCCGACGACGGCTCGACCATGCTGCACTCCAACGCCAACGAGATCGACCTGCAGGCCCCGTACCTCTTCAACTACGTCGGCGAGCCGAGCCTGACGCAGAAGTGGGTGCGCTCCATCTACACCGGCACCACCTGGAACCGGTACATCGCGACCGGCTCCACCAACGAAGCCCCCAGCGGAGGCGGCCAGTTCACCCCGCCCGTGAAGACGCAGGTCTACAAGCTCTCGCCGAACGGCTTCCTGCCGACCATGGACAACGACGCGGGCACCATGTCGACCATGTTCGTCGGTGCCGCCCTGGGCCTGTTCCCGGTGACCGCCGGCTCCAGCCAGTTCCAGATCGGCAGCCCGTTCTTCGACTCCACGACGATTCGCTACGCCAACGGCGCCACGTTCACCGTGAAGGCCGACGGCGTCTCGCCGAGCAACTACTACGTGCAGAGCGCGACCCTCAACGGCAAGAAGTTCGACAACACCTGGCTCGACTACGCGCAGATCATCGCCGGGGGCACCCTCGACTTCACCATGGGCGCCAAGCCCTCCAAGTGGGGCGCCGCCACGAAGCCCGCGTACTCGCTGAACACCGACACCGGCGACACCGGTGACGGCACGGCCCCCGGCAAGGGCGACACCGTCGTCTCCGCCAAGCCCGCCACCCTCGCCACGAAGGCCGACGGCACCGTCGACGGCAGCGTGCGGCTCACCCTCTCCGGACCGGCGACCCTCGCCGCCCGCAAGGGCACCAGCCTGACCAAGTCCGGGGCGGCCACCGTCACCGGCCTGCCCGGCGGGGTCACGGCGGACCTGCGCGTCACCGACGCGCACACCGCGACCCTGTCGCTCAAGGGCACCACCGACGTCGACGCGCACCTCGGCATCACCTTCGCCGACGCGGCCTTCGCCCACGGGTCGAAGGCGTCCACGGTGCGCGGCACCGGGATCTCCCCGACCGACCCGCTCACCGTCTCCGCCGCCGCGGTGCACCGTACGACCCTGAGCGCACTCGTCGCCCAGGCGTCCCCGGTGCGCGCCGGCAACTACTCGGACGGCTCCTGGAGCCTCTTCCGGGCGGCGCTGGAGCGCGCCCGGACCGTCCTCGCGGACCCCGCCTCCGCGACCGGCACGCTCATGGCCGCCGAGGACGCGCTGCGCTCCGCCGCCACCACCCTCACCATCGACGAGGGCGGCTACGCGGTCCTCCAGGCCGAGTCCCCCGACGAGAAGGAGGGCCCGAACCTCGTCAGCGAGCGCAACAGCTCGGACGGCGACCTCGGCGGCGTCACCGAGGGCTCGTGGGAGCGCTACACCAAGCTGGACTTCGGCGGCGTCGCCCCGCGCAGCCTCTCGATCCGCTACGCCAACTCCCAGGCGACCACCGCGAAGCCGAGCAGCGTCGACATCCACGCGGGCGGAGCCGACGGTCCCGTCGTCGCCACCGCCCAGCTCCCCGGCACCGGCGGCTGGCAGTACTGGACGACGGTCCGGGCCACCGTCACCGACCCGGACGCCCTGCTGACCGCGAAGAGCGCGACCTTCGTGTTCCACGCCCCGGCCGGACAGCAGTGGGTGTCGAACTTCGACTGGTACCAGTTCTCTCCGTACGCGGTCGCCGAGTCGGCCACGACCACGCTCGCCACGCTGACCGCGGCCAACGCCTCTTCGACCGGCGGGGGTTCGCTCCCCCTCAAGACGTCCGGGGGCATCTTCGAGAACACGACGAACGGCGCCTGGGCCGTGTGGAAGGACACCGACCTCAGCACCGGCGCCGACACCGTCGCCGTCAGCTACGACAAACCGCAGACCCGCTCGGCGGCCGACTCGCACATCGAGCTGCACCTCGGCACGGTGGACGGACCGAAGGCCGCCGACATCCCGCTCGACTACACCGGTTCGGGCTGGGGCACCCTCGCCACCACCACCGTCCGCCTCGACCCGGCCGTCTTCAAGGGCGTCCAGGACGTCTACGCGGTCTTCGCCTCCACCACCCAGACGTCCGCCCAGCCCTACGTGGCCAACGTCTACTCACTGACCCTGGCGCAGGACGCCGCCGCCCCCGTGGCGGTCGACGCCACCGCGTTCCGCTCGAACAGCGGCGGCGGGCTCAAGAGCGAGCCGGCCGGCTGGAGCGGCGCCGGGTCCACCACGGACCTCGGCGGCACCTACGACGGAGCCTGGCTCGACTACGGGGACATCGCGTTCGGCGCCTCGGCGAAGAACACCGTCACCCTCACCTACGCCAACAACTCCGCACGCTGCGGTACCGGTTCGGCCGTCCAGATCTACCTGGACGCCTTCGACCCCGCCGCCCCCGGGACCCCGTACGCAGTCGTCCCGCTGCCCGTCACCGGGAGCGCCTGGTCGTCCGGCGGTACGACGAGCCTGACGCTGCCCGAGGGCATCACCGGCACCCACGGCCTCCACCTGCGCCTGGTGACCACCGCGGACTCCGCGCACCCGTACGTGGCGAACCTGGGCCGGATCACCTTCGACCACGTCGACGCGCCCGCCGCGACGGACCCGTCCGCGCTGCGCGAGGCGATCGAGCGGTACGAGGGACTCGCCGGCCGGGCGGACCGGTACGACGCGATCGACTTCGGGGTGTACCTGCGTGAACTCGACGCCGCACGCGCCCTGGTGGACGCCGAGGACGTGACCCAGCTCGAAGTCGACACCCGCACCCGCAGCCTCACCCTCGCGGCGAACCAGCTGATCCCGCTGCCGAGGCTCACCCTGGAGGACCTGGTCGAGACCGCCTCGGTCCTGCAGAACACGCGCTACACCGACGTCTCCTGGAAGGCGTTCACCACCGTGCTCACCGCGGCGAAGACGGCCGTGGCCGACGACACCGCCACGGACGCGACGCTCACCGCACGGTACGACGCCCTCCGCCACGCCGTCTCGGCGCTCACCACCAAGCCCAGGTCGGCGCCGGTCGCTCCCGACGCGGTCTCGGCGAGCTCGTCCGGCACCAGCGTCACCGTCGCCTGGTCCGCCCCCGCGGACGACGGCGGTTCGCCCGTCACCGGCTGGACCGTCACCCTCGACGACGGCCAGCAGGTCGAGATCGCCGACCCGGACAGCCGGAGCACCACCTTCACCCGGCTGCGGTCCGGCCGGTCCCACACCGCGCGGGTCCGCGCGGTGAACGCGTACGGCACCTCGCGCCCCAGCGCCGCCACGGCACCCGTGGTGACCGCGGGCGGCAAGCCGCAGCAGCCCACCGTGACCGGGGTGGTCACCCACGGCAAGCACACCCGGGTGACCTGGCGTCCCGCCGCCGACGGCGGATTCCCGGTCCTCGGCTACACCGTCCGCCTCGGCGACGGCACCACCGCGCACCTCTCCGCCACGGCGGACACCGCGCTGCTCACCACCGACGGCGAGGCGAAGGCGCAGACCGCCACGGTGACCGCCGTGACCCTGGCCGGAACCTCCGCCGACCCGGCCGCGGTTCCGGCCGGTCCGGCGACCGCCGCGTACGAGCCGTCCGCCTTCCCGGCGGCCACGCTCGACGCGAGCTACCCCTCGGACGCGTGGCCGACGACCGGCGACGGCAGTGACTACTTCCGTAACCTGCTCGACGGCTTCGCCGACCTCTCCACCGACATCCGCGGCACCAACGCCAAGGTGCCCGCCGGCACCCCGCCCACCGCCGAGAACGACAAGATCGCCGTCGCCATCAACAACGCGGCGACCCAGAAGGAGGTGGACCGCGCCGAGGTCGACGCGACCCACAGCGCCACCGTCACCATGGCCGACGGCCTCGGCTCCCGGCTCGGCACGGTCTACGCCGACGCCCTGAACGACGGCCGACTGCCCAAGACCAGCGCCCTGTTCTCCCGCGTCTCCTCGCAACTCGACCAGGTGGACCCGACGAAGAACCACTACGCCTACCAACGCCCCTACGTCCGGCTGGGGTTCATCGGCGACGGTGGCGACATCTACGAGTCGCAGGACGGCTCGTACAGCGGCCTGAGCACCAGCGGCTCCTACCCCAGCGGCCACACCTACGGCGGCTACGAGGCCGGGACCGTCCTCGCGACCCTCCTGCCGGAGCTGGCGCCGTCGATCCTCGCCCGCACCTCGGAGTACGGCAACAACCGCGTCATCCTCGGCTTCCACTACCCGCTGGACGTCATGGGCGGCCGGATGAGCGCCCAGGCCACCGTGGCCCACCGCTGGGCGGACCCCGCCTTCGAGGAACTGCTCGCCCAGGCCCACACCGAAATCGAGAACGTGCTGCTCGCCGGTTGCGAGAAGGAGGGATACGGCACCACCCTCGCGGCCTGCGAGGGCGACGCGTACGCCGGTCTGAGCACCGCCCAGCAGGTCGACGTGTACACGCGCCGCCTGAGCTACGGCTTCTCCCAGGTCGGGCGGTCCGGCCAGGCGCTGAAGGCGCCCGCCGACGCGGCGGCCCTGCTGATCACGGCCTTCCCGGACCTCACCACCGAGCAGCGCACGCAGATCATCGAGCAGACCGCCACGGACTCCGGCTACCCGCTCGACCTCACCGGTGACGGCGAGGCGAGCTGGGAGCGGATCAACCTGGCCGCCGCCATGGCCGCGCAGGTGGCCGTCAACGCGGACGGCTCGGTCACCGTGACCAACTTCGCCGACGCCACCAAGGCGGCGATCGCCGACGCGAGCGCGATCACGGTCGGCGGCGTGCCGATCGACGGGTTCGACCCGGAGGTCTCCACGTACGTGGTGGACGTCGAGAAGAACGCGAAGGCCCCCGCCGTCACCGCCGTACCGGCCCAGCCCGGCGCGAAGGTGAAGGTCACCGAGGGCAGCAAGATCCTCTCGTCCTCGGGCTCCGGCTCCGGCTCGAAGTTCACCACCCGCACCATCAGGGTGACTTCGGCCGACGGCGCGGTCACCCGGACCTACACGGTCGGGCTGCGTTCCACCGACCGCGACGACCGGCCGGTCGCGGCCGGCGGCGACCACCGCGGGGGAGCCTCCGGCTCGGGCGGCGGCTGGTCACCGTCCACGGACTGGCGGGAGCCGCTGCGGCTGCCCGGTCTGCGGTAGCGGCCAGGCGTCTCCGTCGCACGGTTGGCGGGGGCGCGCGTCCCTTCGTACGGCCCTTCCGGGAGAACCTTCGCGGTTCTCCCGGAAGGGCCGATCGCGTTCCCGGGGCGACAGTTGTGCGAACGGGGACCCCCTTCAACCTGTGAAGGCGAATGCACCCGAAGGAGAACGTGTCAGGTGTCTTGTCGAATGCAGGACCCACCGACAAGCTGTGTTCATGACATCTCAGGTCTATACCTGGTGATGCCCCGTCAGGGTTGCCCGAGCGGCCATGCGAAGGCACGCTTCTCCCCGGAGGTCGGACATATGCGCTTGAACTGGGCAAAATCGCGGCGCGGCGGGTGGACCAAAGCGCTCAGGCTGCTCCCCGTCGTCGCGGTCACGGCGGCGTTCACCGTCGGCGGCACGGCGACCGCGGAGGCGTCCGTACCGGCGCCGCCGTCGGGCTTCACCCTCACCTGGAGCGACGACTTCAACGGCGCGTCCGGCACCGGCATCGACCAGGGCCTGTGGAAGTACGACACCGGGCCGGGCAGCAACTTCGGCACCGGTGAGATCGAGACCATGACCAACAGCACGTCGAACGTCTACTACGACGGCCAGAGCCACCTGGTCCTCCAGGCACTGCACTCCGGCTCCGACCCGAGGGCCGGATGGACCTCCGGCCGGGTGGAGACCCAGGCCGCCACCTTCGGCGCCCCGGCAGGCGGAGTCGTACGCATGGAGTCCGTCCTCCAGCAGCCCAACGTCACCACCGCCAACGGAGCCGGCTACTGGCCGGCGTTCTGGATGCTCGGCGCACCCCTGCGCTCCGGTGTCACCTGGCCGAAGTCCGGCGAGGTCGACATCATGGAGGACATCAACGGCCGCAGCTCCGACTTCTCCACCATCCACTGCGGCGTCAACCCCGGTGGCCCGTGCGGCGAGTCGACCGGCATCGGCTCCGGCGAGCGCGCCTGTCCGGGCTGCCAGACCGGCTTCCACGACTACGCGGTGGAGATCGACCGCTCGGTCTCGCCCGAGCAGGTCCGGTTCTACCTCGACGGGAACAACTTCTTCACCGTCAAGGCCAACCAGGTCGACGCGACGACCTGGGCGGACGCGATCGACCACCCCTTCTTCATCATCTACGACCTGGCGATCGGCGGCGGCTTCCCGGACGCCTTCGGAGGCGGCCCCAACGCGGCCACGGTCTCCGGCGGCAAGCTGATCATCGACTCGGTGGCCGTCTACAACAAGGCCCCCGGCTCGGGCGGCGGCACCACGGGCGGTTCGACGATCGTCGGCCCTGGCGGCAAGTGCGTGGACGTCGCCGGTGACGACACCGGCGGCGACGGCACCGCCGTCCAGCTCTGGGACTGCCAGGCGGCGGCCAAGGACCAGCACTGGACGTGGAGCGGCCAGACCCTCCAGACCCTCGGCAAGTGCCTCGACATCGCCGGCGGCAACAGCGCGGCCGGCACGAAGCTCCAGCTCGCCACCTGCAACACCGGCGGCTACCAGTCCTGGGTGAAGCAGTCCGACGGCTCTCTGAAGAACCCGACCAGCGGCCGCTGCATCGACTCCCCGAGCGGCGCCACCGCCAACGGCACCCGGCTCCAGATCTGGGACTGCAACAGCTCCGCAGCCCAGAAGTTCGCCCTGGGATAGCACCGGGTCCCGTCGGGGGACCACGCAGGCAGAAGGGCCCCGCAGCGAGCTGCGGGGCCCTTCGACGTGTGCGGGCCCCCTCCCGCGCCGGCTTGCGGCTCGCCTTGTCGCGCGGACTCCTCCGCGTCCCGACAGAGGCTCCTCCGCATCCCGATAGCGGCCGGATAGTCCGGCGGGCAGGGGCGGATAGGCGGTCCCGGAAGAGTGGCCCCTGCCAGGCCGCCCCCACCCAGATCGTGAGGACCCGAAGATGATCGAAACCCGACCGCGCCAGGTGACCGAGGAGGTGACGTCCTCGGATGCCGTCCGGCTCGACTCTGTCGTGAAGCGGTTCACCGATGCCAAGGGAGAGCGGTTCACCGCCGTCGACGGCATCGACCTGCGCATCCGGCGGGGTGAGATCGTGGCCTTCCTCGGTCCGAACGGCGCCGGCAAGACGACCACCATCGACATGCTGCTCGGGCTGACGCGGCCCGACGAGGGCTCGGTGCGACTGTTCGGACGTGAGCCCCAGCAGGTGGTGCGCTCCGGACAGGTCGCCGCGGTGCTCCAGTCGGGCGGGCTGCTGCCCGATCTGAGCGTCGAGGCCACCGTACGGATGCTCGGTTCGCTGCACCCCGGTGCCGACGTCGACGGGGTGCTGGCCCGGGCCGGACTCGACCAACTGCGCGGCCGTCGCGTCGCGGAGTGCTCCGGCGGCGAGCAGCAGCGGCTGCGGTTCGCCCTCGCCCTGCTCTCCGGGCCCGAGTTGCTGGTCCTGGACGAGCCGACGGCCGGCATGGACGTCGTCGCCCGCCGGGAGTTCTGGGCCACGGTCCGTGAGGACACGGAGCGCGGCATGACGGTCATGTTCGCCACCCACTACATGGAGGAAGCGGACCGGTTCGCCGACCGGGTGGTGATGATCGACCGCGGTCGTGTCGTCGTCGACGGTGCGGTGTCCGACGTGCGGTCCGCTCTCAGCGGGCGCACCGTGTCGGCGCGGATCGGCGAGCAGGGCGCCGCCGCCCTCGCGCGGTCCCCGCTGGTCCGCTCGTGCACCCCGCGCGGCGGCCGGTACCACTTCGACACCACCGACTCCGACGCGCTGCTGCGTCTGCTGATCGAGCAGACGGCCGCCACCGACATCGAGGTCACCACGCGCAGCCTCGAAGAGGCCTTCATGACCCTCACCCACCACAGCCGTACCGAAGGGGGCACCCGATGAGCGCCGCCTCAGCCACCCACCAGGCGCGGACCTCGCCGTTCAGCGGCGTCAACTCCGTCTTCATCGGCTATGAACTGCGCCGCCGCTTCAACCGGCAGACCACGATCTTCACGCTGCTGTTGCCGGCCGTCCTCTACCTGGCTCTCTTCCGTACCGAACCCGACGGTGCCACCCTCCCGCACGGCAACTTCGCGGCCTGGATGATGACCGGCATCGCCGTGTACGGAGCGGCGACCGCGGCGGTCAGCTCCGCGGCCACCATCTCGGTGGAGAAGGCGTCCGGCTGGATGCGCACCATGGCGCTCAGCCCGCTCGCCCCTCCCGGTTACCTCTTCGTCAAGGTGCTGTCCTCCGTGATCATGGCGGCGGTGCCGGTGGCCGTCGTGGGCGTGCTCGGTGTGTTCACCGGGGTGGAGGCCACGGCCACGGTGTGGGTGACGTCCCTGCTGGTGGCGTGGCTCGGCGCGGCCGTCTTCGCCGCCCTCGGCATCACGCTGGGGCTCGCTCTCAAGCCCGACACCGTGATGCACATGCCGGGTCTGACCATGACCGCGCTCGCCTTCCTCGGCAACCTCTTCATCCCGCTGTCCGGCACCATGCTGGAGATCTCCCGCTACTCGCCGATGTTCGGCGTCTCCACCCTCGCCCGCTACAGCCTGACCGAGGGCTACTCCTTCAGCGGTGAGCACTCCAGCCTCGCGATGGCGGTGGTCAACACCGTCGCCTGGTTCGCGGCCTTCTCCTTCATGGCCGTACGCCGCTTCCGTAAGAGCACCGGCCGCAACTGAGCCGGCGGCGCCCCTTGCCACCGTCCGACCTTTCCGCCTCCGACACCGGGCCCCGCACCGGTCAACGACACCCCTACGAAAGGAGATTCGAACTCATGTACGCATTCGTTGTACCGGGGCAGGGCTCCCAGACCCCGGGCATGCTGGCCGGCTGGCTGCGCGACCCGGTGCACGCCGAGCGGCTGCGCGCCTGGTCCGAGGCCGCCGATGTGGACCTCGTGCACCTCGGCGGCAAGGCGCCGGCCGCGGAGATCGCCCGTACCGAGAACACCCAGCCGCTCCTGGTCGCCGCCGGGCTCCTCGCCCACGAGGCGCTCACCCTGGCCGAGCCGGACGGCCCGCTGGTGGCCGCCGGGCACTCGGTGGGGGAGCTGACCGCGGCGGTGTACGCCGGAGTGCTCGACCCCGCCGACGCCGTGCGGCTGGCCGCGGTGCGTGGCCGGGCGATGGCCGTGGCCTGTGCCGAGGTACCCACCTCGATGGCGGCCGTGGTCGGCGGCGAGGAGTCCGACGTGCTCGGCCGCATCCGCGAACTGGGCCTGTACGCGGCCACGTTCAACGGCCCGGGGCAGATCGTCGCGGCCGGACCCACGGCGGAGCTGGAGCGGCTCGTGGCCGCCCCGCCGCCCTCCGCCACGGTGAAGATGCTCCAGGTCGCCGGCGCCTTCCACACCCCGTACATGGAGTCCGCGCGCCGGGCCGTCGCCGCGGCGGCCGAGCGGACACCCTTCCGGCGGCCGACCGGATCCCTCCTGTCGAACGCCGACGGTTCGGTCGTCCGCGAACCGGACGACATCCGCCGCCGCCTGGTCGAGCAGGTGGTCAAGCCGGTGCGCTGGGACCTGTGCCTGGAGTCGCTCGGCCGGATCGCACCCGAGGTGACGGTCTGTCTGCCGCCCGCCCGCACCCTCGCGGGCATCCTCAAGCGCCAGCTTCCCGAGCTGGCCGTCGTCTGCGTCACCGCGCCCCGGGACCTCGACAAGGTGCGCTCCCGGATCGGTGCCGCAGTCGCCTGGAAGGAGGACCTCGTCCATGCCGGTGTCTGAGCTGTTCGCACGTGCCCGCGCCGAGCGCCCCGGGCACCTCGCCCTCGTCGACGCCGCCGGGTCGCTGACCTACGCGGAGCTGGGCGCCGAGTCCGACCGGGCGGCCGGCTGGCTGCGCGGTCAGGGAGTGGGTGCGGGTGACCGTGTCGTCTACGCCGGTGGCGGCGACCGTACCTTCCTCGCCCTCCTGTGGGCCGCGTTCCGCATCGGGGCGGTGTTCGTCCCGGTGCACCCCGACCTCACGGACCACCAGCTCGACCACATCGTGCGGGACTGCACGGCCGCTCTCGCCGTCTGCCCGCCCACCGCGGGCGGCAGCGCCCGGAGGACCGTGGAGGTGGAGCGGGCCGTGCGCGAGATCGAGCACACGCCCGCCGACCACACCACCGCCGAGGTCGCGGACGACGCGGTCGCCCTGCTGATCTACACCTCCGGCACCACCGGCCGCCCCAAGGGCGTCGTCTGCCCGCACCGGCAGATCCTCGCCGCGGTCCGCGCGGTCGACGCGGCCCTCGGTTACCGCGGCGACGACGTGGTGCTGTGCCGGCTGCCGCTCTCCTTCGACTACGGCCTCTACCAGGCCCTGCTGTGCACGCTCAACGGTTCGGCCCTGGTGCTCACCGACCGGGGAGGCGACCTCGGCCTGATCCGGGTGATCGAGCGCCACGGAGTCACCGTCGTCCCGCTGGTGCCCTCGCTCGCGCAGATCCTCGTCCTGTTGCAGCGGAAGCTGCGCCGCGCCACCAGCGTCCGGCTGTTCACCAACACCGGTGCACGGCCCAGCACCGCCGTGATGCGCGAACTGCTCGACGTCTTTCCGGGCTCCGGCTTCGCCTCGATGTACGGCATGACCGAGTGCAAGCGCATCTCGGTCCTGGACCCGGCGCTCTACGAGCGGCATCCCGACTCGGTGGGCCGCGCCATCCCCGGTGTTCTGGTCCGGACGGTCGGCCCGGACGGGCGGACCCTCCCCCCGGGGGAGGTCGGCGAGATCGTCGTCGAGGGCGAGACCGTGATGGCCGGGTACTGGGGGGTCCCGCTGGAGCGGCAGAGCCGGTACGTGCGCCGCGCCGACGGCTCCCTGGAGCTGCACACCGGCGATCAGGGCCGGCTCGACGCCGACGGACTGCTGTACTTCGTCGGCCGTGACGACGACATGATCAAACGGCGCGGTGTGCGGATGGGCCTGTCGGAGATCGAGCTCGCCGCCGAGCGCGTCCCCGGCGTGTACGCCGCCGTCGCCCCGCGCCCCGCCGTCGAGGACGCCCCCTTCCTGCTCGCCGTGCAGACCGCTCTCGACCCGCACGAGGTCCGTACCGCTCTCGCCCGCCTGCTGGACCCGGCCCGCCTTCCCGACGCGATCGTCCCGCTCGACACCGTGCCGCTGACCGCCAACGGCAAGCCCGACCGCGCTGCCGTCGGCCTGCTGCTCGGGGCCGGCGCCGCCACACCCTCCCCGGCCGTCGCCACGGCCGTCACCACCGTCCCCGCCGCACTCACAGGGAGCTCCCATGGACCAGTCGCAGTTTGACCAGCTCGTAGAGGAGATATGCGTCGTGAAGGTCACCAGCTCCGAAGTGCCGCTCGTGGACCTCGGCGTGGACTCGCTCCACACCGTCGCCCTGGTGATGGCCGTGGAGGACCGGTTCGGCATCGAGCTGGACCCCGACGCGCTCGCCGACCTCTCGCTCACCTCGTCGGCCGGCCTGCTCAGGCTCGTGCACGAGCAGCTGGCGAGCGGCGCGCACGCGTTCTCGGGGAGCTGACCGCCATGTGGACCGACATAAGACCCGCGGCCGAGATGCCGCAGCTCTTCGAACGGGGCGGTGATCTGATCTCGTTCGCCGGCGGCCTGCCGGACCTCGACCTGCTGCCCCTGAAGGAACTCTCGGAGCAGTTCGCCCGGCTGACCCGGATCGGCGGCCGGATCGCGCTCCAGTACAGCACTCCGCACGTGGCCAAGGCCCTCGTCCCCGCCATCACCGACCTGATGGCCCGCGAGGGCGGCAGGACCGGCGCCGCGCACTTGGTGCCGACCGCCGGATCCCAGATGGGGCTGCTGGCCATCGGCCTCGGCCTCGCCTCGCCGGGGGAGACCGTCCTGTGCCAGACCCCCGCCTACCCGGGCGCGGCCACCGCGTTCCGTACGGCGGGACTGCGCCTGCACGGGGCCCCCGAGGACGCCGAAGGACTCGACCCGCTGGAGCTGCGGGCGACCGTGGCCCGGCTGCGGGCCGACGGACAGCGCGTACGGATGCTGTACTGCAACCCGACCTTCCAGAACCCCACCGGCGCGACCCTCTCCGTCGAGCGGCGTCACCGACTGGCCGACGTGGCGAGGGAACTGGACCTGCTGATCGTCGAGGACAACCCCTACGGGCTCCTCGGCTTCGACGGCGGCACCGTCCAGACCCTCCAGGGCATCGACCCTTCGAACGTCGTCTACCTCGGCACCTTCTCCAAGGTCTTCGCGCCGGGGCTGCGTTGCGGCTGGATCGCCGCGCCCGAGCAGGTCGCGGAGCGGCTGCGCCGCACGACCGAGGTGATGGCGCTGTCGCCGTCGGCGTTCGCCCAGGCCGCGCTCGCCGCGTTCCACACCCGCGGTGGCTGGGACAGCCTGATCGACGCCTACCGCGAGCGCTACCGGGAGCGGTGCGGCCTGATGGCCGACGCGCTGGAGGCGGAGCTCGGGACCGGAGGCCCCTGGCGGTGGCAGCGGCCGGACGGCGGCTTCTACCTGTGGCTGCGGCACGAGGGCGGCGCCGACACCGGCCGCTTCGCGCGCGCCGCGGCCGAACAGGGCGTCTCCTTCGTCCCCGGCAGCCACTTCGGGCTCGACGGGGAGTGCGGCGACGCGCTGCGCCTCTGCTTCAGCAACGTCCCGCGCAAGCGCATCCCCGAGGGGGTCGCCCGGCTCGCGGCGGCGCTGCGGGGCGAAGAGGCCGGCACCGGCATCGAGTCCGGCGTCGGCAGGGACATCGGCGCGGAGCCCGGGAGGCGGGTCGCGTGACCAGCACCCGTGAAGCGCTGCGCGAGCACGACTGGGCCGACTTCCGGCCCACCCGGCGCCTCGGCGACAGTGAGTGGCACATGTGGGGCGTCGGGCTGCTGCGCAGCGCCGGCTTCCCCGCCTCGGGACTCGACCTGCTCGGCGGGCCGGCGGCGGCCGACGCGGCCGACCGCGGCGACGAGGACGGCTTCACCACCGCCTACCTCGCCGACAGCGCGGCCGAAACGCGCCGCCTGGCCGTCCTCGCCGGTGACGAGAAGGTCCGCACGGCCATCGCCTGGCAGAACCGCACCGTCTACCGCGTGCTCGACGCGCTCGCCGCCGGCACGGGCAAGGAGTCCAAGCGCAAGCAGCGCGAGCGCACCCTGGCCATGTACTGGCTGCGCTACTGCGCCAAGGCCGAGACCATCGGCTTCTTCGGTCCTGCCGCCTGGATGTCCGTCGGGCGCGCGCCCGGGGGCCTCGCGGTGGACCACGGCGAGCGGCTGGTCGCGCGCAGCCGTACGTACTTCGAACGCTGGGCACTGGCCGCCGTCGCGGACTGGATGACCGCCCAGCCCGGAGCCCGCTGGTGGTTCCCGCCGCTGCCGCGCCCCGACGTCCACCTCGACGGCGACCGGCTGCTGCTGCCGGGCGGACGCGTGACGCGGCTGCGGCCGGAGGACCGGCAGGTCCTCGGCCACGCGGACGGGGAGCGCAACGGCGCGGCGATCGTCGAGGCACTCGTCCGCGAGGACGGCTGGGACGCCGAGGGGGCACGGCCCCGCGTCGAGAAGATCCTGACCCGGCTGCTCAAGCAGCGCGTGCTGAGCTGGGACGCCAACATCCCGGTCGACGTGCGGGCCGAGCGGATCCTGCGACGGCGGGTCGCCGCCGTCGCCGACCCCGAGCTGTTCGTCCGCTTCGAGACCGTCCTCACCGGACTCGACCGGCACCGTGACGCCATCGACGCCGCCACCGGCGCCGACGAACTCGCCGCACGCCTGGACGACTTGGACGAGTACTTCGTCCGGACGACCGGACTCGACGCGTCCCGCGACGAGGGCAAGGCGTACGCCGGCCGCACCCTCTGCTACCAGGACGCGGTGCGTGACTGCCAGGTCGAGGTCGGCACCGGCTTCCTGGACGGCATCGCCCGGCCGCTCGCCCTGGTCGCCGACGCGGCGGACTGGTTCGGCAACCGCCTGGTGGAGCTGGTCGAGGCGGAGGTGGCCGGGTTCGTCCGGGCTGCCGCGTCGCGGCGCTCCCCCGTCACCCTCGCCGACGTCTGGCCGCAGGTGCTCGGCCTGTTCTGGGGCGGCGACGGCGCCCGGCCGGTGCACACCGCGACGACGGAGCTCGCCCGCAAGTGGCGCGAGGTCCTCGCTCTCGATCCGGACGGCGTGGAGCCGGTCGCGCTGCGGGTCGCCGACATCGAGGGGCGGGCGCGCGCCGTCTTCGCCACCGGCCCGGTCCGCTCGCCCCATCTCGCCGTGCACAGCCCCGACCTCCAGGTGGTCCGGGAGGCGGACGGGGACCTGACCGTCGTCCTCGGCGAGCTGCACGCCTGCCTCGCCACCTGCGACCTGCCGTTCCTCGACTGGACCAGTGACGCCGGCTCCCTGCGCGACAAGGTGAACGCGGCGATCGGCGCACCACGTCTGGTACCGCTGCTCCCGGTCGACTGGAAGCGCAACAGCGGCCGCATGGTGCCCGCTCCCGTCGGCGCGGGGGACCGGCTCATCGGGTTCACCCGGGCGCCGTTCGACGACCGGTCGAGGATCGACCCGGCCGCCGCGATCACCCTGGCCGAGCAGGACGGCACGGTCACGGCCACCACGCCCGACGGGCGTGGGTGGAGCATGGCCGAACTGCTTGCCGTCCCGGTGTCGATCATCGCCGCGGACGCCTTCAAGATCGGGCTCGACCGGCCGCACGCCCCGCGCGTCGCCCTCGACGGGCTCGTCCTGTTCCGGGAGACCTGGCGGGTGCCGGCCGCGGAGATCCCGCTCGCCGTCAAGCCCGACCGGGCGGGCGACTACCTGGCCGTACGGCGCTGGCTGCGCGCGAGCGGGCTGCCCGACCAGGCCTTCGTGAAGTTCCCGCAGGAGACGAAGCCGTCCCTGGTCGACTTCACCAGCCCCACCCTCGTGCTCTCCTTCGCCAACCTCGTCCGCCGCACCCGGCTCCTCGACGCGGACGCCACCGTGATCCTCAGCGAGCCACTGCCGCACCCCCGGGACTCGTGGCTCACGGGGGCCGACGGTGAGCGCTACGTCAGCGAACTCCGGCTGCAGATCAGCAGAAAGGTACCGGAATGACCGTGGCCCCCTCCGTCGCGGCGACCCGCGCCGCAACCGCGGCCCGTCCCCGCGATCCGGACATCATCGCAACGATCGGCTCCACCCCGCTGGTCGCCCTCGACCGCCTCTTCCCGCCCACGCGCTTCCAGGTCTACGGCAAGTGCGAGCGATTCAACCCGGGCGGCTCCATCAAGGACCGCGCGGCCCGCTCCATGATCGAACACGCGTTGTCCACCGGGGTGTTGATGCCGGGCATCTCCACCGTCGTGGAGTCCTCCTCCGGCAACCTGGGTATCGCCCTGGCCCAGCTCTGCAACTTCTACCGGCTCGACCTGATCTGCGTCACCGACCCGCGCACCACCGCCCAGAACGCCGCGATCATGCGGGCGTACGGGGCGACGGTCGAGGTCGTGGACCGGGACGCGGAGACCGGCGAGTACCTGCCGTCCCGGATCAGGCGGGTGGGGGAACTCCTGAACACCGTGCCCGACGCCTACTGGCCCAACCAGTACGGCAACGAGTACAACGCCCTCGCCCACCAGCACACCATGCGCGAGATCCACGAGGCGCTCCCCGAGGCTCCCGACTACCTCTTCCTGGCCGCCGGCACCACCGGCACGCTGCGCGGCTGCGCCGAGTACATCGCCGCCGAGGGCCTGCCCACCCAGGTGGTGGCGGTGGACGCGGTGGGCAGCGTGATCTTCGGCCCGCCCGAGGCCTGGGAGCGCCGGCACCGCCGCACCATCCCCGGGCACGGCGCGGCGGTGGTCCCGGCGCTGCTGCGCCCCGGTCTCGCGGACCGGGTGGTGAAGGTGACCGACCTGGACTGCGTGCGCGGCTGCCGATCCTTGCTGGCGAAGGAGTCGATCCTCGCCGGCGGTTCGTCCGGCGCCGTCATGGCCGCCCTGCTGGACGCCTCCTCCTGGATCACGCCGGGTGCCACCTGCGTCGCGATCCTTCCCGACGGGGGCGACCGCTACCTCGACACGATCTACAGCGATTCCTGGGTGGAGTCCCGCTTCGGCTGACCGCCCGCCCGCGACGCGCCACCGTCCCGTCCACTCCCTTTCCCACCCCTCCTTCACGCAGAGGAATTGACCAGTCATGAGAATCCTCGGTCGCGAGGACGTCGCCGCCGCGCTCGACGGCCTCGATCCCGCCGTGCTCGACGCGGTACGCACCGCGTACGTGCTGCACGGCCAGGGCCGCTCGGAGGTGCCGTTCTCCGGTTTCCTCCGCCCGCCCGGCGACGACGGCTCCCGCATCATCTCGCTCCCCGCCTACCTGGGCGGACCCGAGCCCGTCATGGGCCTGAAGTGGATCTCCTCCTTCCCGGCCAACGTCGAGCGGGGTCTGCAGCGCGCCTCGTCGGTGCAGATCCTCAACGACCTGCGCACCGGCTACCCGACCGCGGTCCTGGAGGCCAGCCAGATATCGGCGTCCCGCACCGCGGCGTCGGCCGCCCTCGCGAGCCGCACGCTGCACGGCGACCACGCGGTGCGTACGGCCGGGCTGATCGGCTGCGGCACCATCAACCGGCGCGTCCTGGACTTCCTCGTGCTGGTCCACCCCGAGCTGGCCACGGTCACCGTCCAGGACGCGGTGCCCGGCCGAGCTGCCACCTTCGCCGCCCAACTGGCGTCCGAGCGGCCGGAGATCACCTTCGTGGCCGGCGGTGTCGACGACGCGCTGCGCGCCGGTACGGTCTCCATCGCCACCACCGACTCCAGCTACTGGCTCGACCTCGCCGCCCACCCCGACCGCCCCGACCGCCAGGTGATCCTGCACCTGTCGCTGCGCGACCTGAGCACGGACTCCGTCCTGAACGCCTACAACGTGGTCGACGACATCGAGCACGTGATGCGCGAGGGGACCTCGCTGCACCGCGCCGAGCAGGAGGTGGGCCACCGCCGCTTCGTGGGCGCCGAGATAGCCGCCGTGCTCGGCCGGAGCGAGGGGCCGGAGACCCGGGGGACCGTCGTCTTCTCCCCCTTCGGCCTCGGCATCCTCGACCTCGCCGTCGCCCGGACGGTCCTCACGGCGGCCACCCGGGACGGCATCGGCACCGAGGTGGACGGCTTCGACCCCGGCTCGCACCGGGTCACCGCGGCCATGGCGGGAGTCGCGGCATGAGCTTCCTCTTCCCCGAGGGCACCCGGGCCCTGGTCACCGGTGCCTCGCGCGGTATCGGCGCGGCCACCGCGCTGGCGCTCGCGGAGCACGGCTGCGACGTCGTCCTCAACTACCACTCCAGCGCTGCCAAGGCGGAGTCGGTCGCGGAGCAGATCCGCGCCCTGGGCCGCGAGGCCCTCCTCGTCCAGGCCGATGTCGGTGACGAGGCCCAGGTCATGGCGATGTTCAAGCGGATCCGCGCCGAGTGGGGGCCGGTCCAGGTCGCCGTCCTCAACTCCGGCGTGACCGCCGACGGCCACCTCGCGGCCATGAGCAGCGCCAAGTGGCAGGAGGTCATCGGCACCAACCTCACCGGCTCCTTCCTCACCGCCCGCGAGGCCACCAAGCAGATGTACGCGAGTGGCGGCTCCATCGTCCTGATCGCCTCCACCAGCGGAATCGCCGGCCGGGCCGGCCAGGCCAACTACGCCGCCAGCAAGGGCGGAGTGATCTCCCTGGCCAAGACCCTCTCGTACGAGGTGGCGCCGCGCGGCATCCGCGTCAACGTCGTCGCCCCGGGGTTCATCGACACCGACATGGTCAAGAAGGTCCCCCCGGCCCACCTGAAGGAAGCCCTCCAGGTGATTCCGCTCGGCCGCACCGGCACCCCTGCCGAGGTCGCCCAGGCCGCCGTCTTCATGGCCTCGTCCGCCGCTTCGTACATCACCGGAAAGGTGCTGACCGTCGACGGCGGAATGATCCCCAACTGACCGCAACACCCACCGATTCACAGGAGGAAACCACCATGTCCACCGCCACCTTCGAGGACATCCGCACGCAGGCCGAGGCCCGTCTCGACAAGAACATGAAGGTCAAGTCGATGATCATCGACCGGCTTGGGCTCGAAGTCGAGCCGGCCGTCGTCTCCGACAACCAGCCGCTGTTCGGCCGGGGCCTGGAGATGGACTCGCTGGACACGCTGGAGATCGTCGTCATGGTCAACAACGAGTTCGACGTGCTGATCAGCGACGACGACTTCGAGGCCTTCGGCTCCATCAACTCCCTGGTCGACTTCATCGAGGACCGGGAGACCGGCGCGTGAGCCCCGCGACCGCACTCCTCGAAGCGCAGGCCCCCGCGCCGGCGCGCAAGGCCCTGAGCTACTCGTCCGACGACATCAAGCGGATGCTGCCGCACCGCTGGCCGATGCTGATGATCGACCGGGCCTACGACGTCGTCCCGGGCGTCTCGGGCCGCGGCATCAAGAGCGTCTCCGTCAACGAGCCGTTCTTCGCCGGGCACTACCCGGACCACTCGATCATGCCGGGCGTGATGATCGTCGAGTCGATGGCCCAGCTCGTGGCCGTCGTCTACGTCGCGGAGATCCTCGAAAGCGCCGAGGGCACCGGAGGGGACGACGCCTCGCAGAGCGTCGGCTACCTCGGCTCCATCAGCAACATGAAGTTCTCCCGGCTCGTCGTCCCCGGGGACCAGCTCACGCTGGAGGCCAAGCTCGGGCAGCGCCTCGGCGGCCTGCGCCAGGTGAAGGTGCGGGCCACCGTCGGAACCGAGCTCGCCGCCGCAGGGACGCTCGTCGTCACCACCGGCCGCAAGGGCTGAACTCGCCCTCTCCCCTCCGGAGAAGCAACCGACTCACAACCACAAGACCGACAGAAGGAGGGGTGGTCATGGCCCTCACGATCCGCCCGTACCAGGAGAGCGACGCGCACGCCATCGCGGAGCTCTACAACCGCCACCGCGACAACCCCAACCCGGTCGCCGGGGGTGTCAGCGGCGCCGAACTCGCCCGCGAGCTGGCCGAGCGGGAGACGGCGACGTTCCTGGTGGCCGAGGACGACGACCGGCTCGTGGGTACGTTCGGCCTCTTCCACAACACCGGCCGGCGCTCGGGCCGGGCGGGCGAACTCATCGCGGACATGTTCTTCGTCCACCCCGCCCACCGGGGCGGCCTGGTCACCGGGCGGCTGTTCACCGAGGCCGTCGAATGGATGATGCGCACCGGCTGCCTCGTGCTGCGGCTGACCGTCAACCCGGCCAACACCGTGGCCTTCCGGCTCTACCGGCGCGTCGGCTGCGTGTCGGTGGGCCGGGCGGTCCCCGGCGAGGACGGCAACGTCGAGCTGCACAACTACATCCCGCTCGTCGTACGCGGCGTCCTCGCCGACCTCGGCGAGCGGGCCACGGCGGCCCTCGGCAGCCTGACCAGCTTCGCGTCCGTCACCGAGTCCCGCGACGACGAGCTGCGCTCGGACGTACGGGTGGTGGACGGGGTCCGCACCGTCGACTACAGCCTGGCGCTCGGCGAGTTCCGGATCGACGCGTCCGTGGACGTGGACCGGGGCGCCGTGCGCGAGGCCCGCCTCGTCGAGCCCGACGGCACGGAGCGCGCACTGCGCATCACCCGGCCTCCGTACGAGGTGCGGGCCCCGCGCGGGGTGGCGCCGTACCGGTTCACCGAGTCAGGCCTCACCTGTGAGGTGGACGGGGAGGACGGCACGCTGAGCGTCCTGGTGGCCGGGCACCCCGGCCCGGTACTCGTCTCGACCTGGCCGAGCTGCCGGGCCGACCGCCCGGCCGGCTGGCGCGAGGGCGAGCCCCGCGACCTCACCCTGGAGCCCGTCGAGGGCGGGATACGGGTCACCGAGCGGGACGGCGGCGCCACGGTCACCGGCACCTTCACCCTGGACGGCACCAGTCTGCTCCAGGAGTTCACCCGCACCGGCTCCGCGACCGGCCGGATCTTCCAGACCGTGGGCCTGCGCCAGGGCGTCTTCACCGACGCCGACGGAGCGGCCCACCCGATCGGGCTGGGCCAGGGGGTGCGCGACGCCTCCGAGATCGTCGCCGCCTCCCGGACCGTCCCGGAGGGCGCGGAGCTGACCTGGCGGGGACGGGACGTACGCGTCCAGCTGCCGGTGGACGGGCCCCTGCGGCTGGTCCACAGCACGCTCCTGGAGCGCCGCCCGGAACCCGGCGCGGACGGTGTGGCCCGGATGCGCACCACCATCCGTCCGAGCGGCGCGGACACCACGCGCCGCCTGGAGGCGCACGCCGCCGCGGGGGGCGTCACCGTCTGGCGGGAGGGCACCACCAAGGTGCTGCGCAGCCCCTACCCCCGCACCCGCTCCTACGGCTACAACCCCCACTGGTCCGCGGGCCTGTGGGTGACCCACGAGAACAGCCGCCACGACCGGGCCGCGGGGCTCGGCTGGGGGGTGCCGGCCCCCGGCGCCTGGGAGGAGAAGCACCCGCTCGGCCTCCACGCTCCGGACTCCGGCCTCGACTGGGAGATCGCCGCCGACGGCGACGGGATCCGCGTCGACGTCCGGGCCGGCGGGACGGACCGCGAGAGCGTGGTCTGGCTCACCCCGCAGACGCCGCTGAAGACGGCCGTCGTCCTCGACTCGGACGGCGAGCGCTGGGAGCTGAGCTCCGGCGACTTCCGCCAGATGTGGGCCCGCCGGGCGGCCGTCCGGCTCTCCGACGGGCGGTGGCTGCACTGCGCCCCCGCCGCCGGTCCGCACGACGAACTGGTGCTGCGCGCCTCGCCGTCGGGCCTGCTCGTCGGCGGTGTGTCCGCCGCACGGGAGAGCTCCTGGCTGCTCTCCGTACACGACGTACCCCTTTCCTTCTGAACCACCGACCCGAAAGGCAACGACAGATCATGACCGCCACCACCATCGCCCCGGCCGTCCGCACCGCCACCGAGGACTACGCCACCCTGCGCACCGCCGTCGGCGCCTACCGCGTCACCGCCCCGCTGGTCAGGCTGACCGGTGACGACCGGCTGACCTTCCTGGACGGCTTCCTCGCCAAGTCGGCCGACTACGTGGAGCCCGACTCGGTCCGTGAGGTGCTGGCGTTGAACGCCGACGGCACGCCGTTCGCGATCCTGCTGCACTTCGAGATCGGCGACGAGTCGTGGCTGCTGCCGCGCACCGCCGTCACCGCCGACGAGCTCGGGGACTACCTCGGCCTGTTCGACGCGTCCGCCGGCGTCACCGTCGAGATCTCCCCCGCCGGCTGGGGCGCCACCGCCTTCGAGGGGCCCGTGGCCTGGTCGGTCGCGGCCGGCTTCGTGGACTTCGACATCTCCGGCCTGACCCTGCACGCCGTCACCGAGTCCACCCTCGACGTTCCCGGCGCGACCGCCCACCTGGCCCGCGTCGGCACCACCGGGGAGTACGGCTACCTGCTGCTGTCCGACGCGCCGCAGGCCGCCCACGAGGCGGTGCTCGCGGGCGTCGCCGACAAGGGCGGCGCCGAGATCGGCGGGGAGGGCCTCTCCCGGGTGCAGACCGAGGCCGGGATGGGCGTGTACAGCGCCGGGTTCGGTGCACTGGGCGTCGCCGAGGCCGACCTGGCCTGGATGATCGACTGGAGCCGGACCGGCGAGTTCCACGGCTCCGACGAGCTGACCGCGCCGACCGGGTCCGAGGCCCGCCTCACCGCGCTCGTCGCCCCGGTCGGCAGCCGCTTCGCAGCCGGTACCCCGGTCACCGCGGCCGGTCAGGAGGTCGGCACCGTCCTGCACCAGGCGCCGGCCGCCAACCCGGAGGAGGAGCTGGTCCTGGCCCTGCTCGACAACCCCTTCTGGGTGCCGGGGCTGGAGCTGACCGCCGCGGACCTGGCGGGCGACGAGCGCCCGGTCCGCACCGCGACCCTGCCCCGGGTCATCGCCCGCTCCCTCACCATCAAGATCGCCTGAAGGGCCGGGTCATGACACCTTTGAACATCGCCCTGACAGGCCT
Organism: Streptomyces sp. NBC_01335; assembly: GCF_035953295.1. Lineage (GTDB taxonomy): Bacteria > Actinomycetota > Actinomycetes > Streptomycetales > Streptomycetaceae > Streptomyces. The sequence goes on along the minus strand of NZ_CP108370.1, from coordinate 3,778,549 downwards.
GGGCCTGATCACCGGCGCCGGTGACGACGTGGAGAAGAGCTGGTCGTCGATCGCGGCCGGCACCACCGGCATCCGCACCAACACCCTCTTCGACACCTCCGAGCTGCTCACCGACTGGGCGGGCATGGCCACCGCCGAGCAGCCCGCCGACCTGGACCGCTGCTACGCGCTCGCGGCCACCGCGATCCGCGAGGCCCTGCACGGCAGCGGCCTCGACCTCTCGGCCGTGGACCGCGACCGGGTGGCCGTCGTGGTGGGCTCCAGCCTCGGCGCCATGCCGACGCTGGAGGCCACCCACCGCACCTTCGTCCTGGAGGGCAGGCTGGACGTCGAGCGGGCCGTCGCCTCCCAACTGCCCTGCGTGGGTGACTACATCGCGGCGGAGTTCGATCTGCGCGGCCCGCGCGTGGTCCTCTCCAACGCCTGCGCGGCCAGCGCCGTCGCCCTCGGCTACGCCGCTGAGCTGCTGTGGAAGGGCGACGTCGACTACGTCGTGTGCGGCGGCGTCGACCCGCTGGCGGAGCTGTCCGCCTACGGGTTCAGCGCGCTCGGCGCGCTGGACGCCGAGCCGTGCTCGCCGCTCACCGCCTCCACCGGACTCACCCTCGGCGAGGGCGCCGGATTCATGGTTCTGGAGTCGGTGGAGCGGGCCGAGGGACGCGGCGCCCGCGTCCTCGCGGAGCTGGGCGGATACGGCCTGTCCTGCGACGGCTACCACCAGACCGCCCCCGACCCCAGCGGCAAGGGCGCCTGCGCCGCCATGGCACAGGCCCTCGACACGGCGGGCCTCACCCCCGCCGACGTGGACTACCTCAACCTGCACGGCACCGGTACCCCCGCCAACGACGCCTCCGAACCCAAGGCGCTGAAGCTCCTGTTCGGCCTGGAGATACCGGCGGCCAGCTCCACCAAGTCGATCCTCGGCCACACCCTCGGTGCGGCCGGCGCGGTCGAGGCCGTGGTGAGCACCCTGGCCATCGACCGGGGCACGCTGCCGCCCACCATCAACACCCGGGGCGTCGTCTCTCCGTACGGTCTGGACGTCATCCCGGAGACCGGCCGTGACGCGAGCCCCGAGGTGGTGGTGTCGAACTCCTTCGCGTTCGGCGGCAACAACGCCTCCGTCGTCCTCAACCGGCCCGGTCGTACCGGCTCCCGGCCGCCCCGCCGCGAGGCCGTCCAGGAGGTCGTCGTCACCGGCGTCGCCGGCCTGGCCGGAACGGCCGGCGGCACCGAGGCGATCACCGCGGCCTTCGCCGAGGGGCGGCCCTGCTTCGACACCTTCGAGGAGGTCGTGGGCGTCGGCAGGGTGCCGGTCGGCCGGGTCGACATCAAGGCCGCGTCGCGCGGTACGAACCCCAGCCGGGCCCGCCGCATGGACCCGCTGAGCCTGCTCGCCGCGTCCGCCGTGAACGACCTGTACGCACGCCACGGCAAGCCGTCGCGTGACGTGGCGGAGTCGACCGGCATCGTCTTCGCCACCGGGTACGGTCCGGTGACCTCGGTCCTGCGCTTCCACGAGGGCGTGGTGCGCTCGGGCATCACCGGTGCCAACCCGTCCTTGTTCGCCAACACCGTCGTCAACGCCGCGGCCGGCCACGTCGCGATGCTGCACCGCTTCCGCGGCTACACCGCGACCATCGCCAACGGCGGCACCAGCTCCGTGCTCGCGCTCCAGCTCGCCGCCCGGGTCATCGCCCGCGGCGCCGCGGAGCGGATCATGGTGGTGGTCGCCGACGAGTTCCCCGAGCAGGCCCTCGCCACCCAGGCGGCGCTGCCCGGCTACGCCCGGTCCGCGCACGTCGTGCCCGGCGGGCGCACCGGTACGGTCCTCAGCGAGGGTGCCGCCGCGATCCTGCTGGAGAGCCGGGAGGCGGCCCGGGACCGGGGCGCCGACGTCCTGGCGCGGGTCCGGGGCTTCGGCGCCAGTGGCGAACCGGCCGGTATAGGCCGCATCGCCAGGGACGGCGCGGCCTGGGGGCGCTCCCTGCGCTCCGCGCTCGCCGAGGCGGACCTCGGCCCGGAGGGGATCGGCACGGTCGTCTCGGCCGCGTCCGGCCACCCTCTGGTCGACCTGGCCCAGCGGGCGGCCCTGCGCCACACCGGCCTCGAAGGCCGGCCGGTCCTCGCCCCCAAGGCCCTGCTCGGCGAGACCTACGGCAGCGCCGGCGCCCTCGGCCTGGTCGCCGCCCTCACCGGTGCCGGCACCTCCGGCCCCGTGCTCCTGTCGAGCTTCGCGTACGGCGGCAGCTACGCGGCGGCCGTCTTCGACCCGGAGGCGTGATGGGCGCCCTGATGGGACTGCTCCTCGATCCGGGACGGACCGGGTACACGCTGGCGCCCGACGGGCCGTCGGCGCCGGGGGAGGCGGTGGGGGAGGCGGTCAACGTCCTGGTCTCCCGGCACCGCGGGCTGCCCCGTGACCGGATGGGGCACCGCCTGTCCGCCTCGGGCCGCTCTTTGATCGTCGGGGCGCTCGACACCACGTACGGGATCCGGATCACCGCCGCCGACCTGGCGCGGGACGGCCACAAGCGCTGGTCGGTGCCTGCCCTGGAACTGTCCGCCTCGGTGGCGCACGTCGGCGCCTACAGCGCCGTGGCCTTCGCGCCCGCCGGCCGCGCCATCGGCGTGGACATCCAGGACGAGCGCGACCGGCCGGCCGCCCTGCGCTGGCTCGGTGACGTGCTCGGGCGTGAGGAGCCGGCCACGATCAGGGACTTCGCCGAGTGCGAGGCGCTCATCAAGGCCTCGCACCTGACGAAGGAGACCTTCGCCGGAACCCGGCTGCCTCCGTGGCAGCCGGGCTGGCGGCCCACGAACACCGATACCTACGAGGTGCGTTCCGTCGTCCTGCGGCCCGAGGACGAACCGCCCCTGCACCTCGCCCTCGCCTGCGACGCACCGGCCCCGGTGCGCTTCCACCACCTGGAGGAGGAATGACCCTCACCGCCGCGCGGCCGTACACCCGCCGCATCTCCCCGATCGAACGGGGCTACCTCAACGCCGCCGCGACCGGCACCCCGCAGCTCATTCAGATGGTGATCGAGGGCGAGGGAACGCTCGACGCGGTCGCGCTGAGCCGGGCCGCGCGCGCGGCCACCGAGGCGAGTCCCGGCCTCGCGGTACGCCGCCGGGGCGCCCTGTGGCGCGCCGACGGTACCGCCCCCGAGGTCGTAAAACTGCCCGCCGGCACCGGCCTCGACCACCCGTTCTTCCACCGCGACCTGTCGGTGGTCACCGGACCCGTCTGCGAACTGGGTCTGATCCGTGACGGGGGGACCACCCGGCTCGTCGTCCGGGCCAGCCACATCGTCACCGACGGGCGCGGTCTGCGGCAGTGGATCGCGGACCTCTTCCGGTCCCTGCGCGACGAGGACCTGGCCGGATGCCCGGACACGGTGGACGACGCGCACTTCCGCGCCGCGGCGGGCGACGTCCGCCCGGCCCCCGAGGCCACCCGTCTCACCGGACTGCCCGCCATCATCGGCCGGGGGCCCGCGGGCGAGCGGCCCCTGTGGCTGAGCCGCCGGGTGCCCGCCGCCCCGTCCGGGGTCACCGCACGCGCGGCGGCGGCGCTCTCCCGCCACCTCACCACGGACACCGGCCGCCTGATCGTCCCGGTGGACCTGCGCCGCCACGACACCACGACGCGCTCCACCGCGAACCTGACCTCGCAGCTCGTCCTCGACCTGCGCCGCGACGACGCCTGGAAACGCGTCCACTCCACGCTGGTCCGCGCCCTGATCGCCAAGACCGAGGTCGCCGTCCTCGACCGTGACTTCCTGCGCGACAACCCGTTCGCCAACAACCTGAGCGAGGCGCGCGCGTTCGACGGCAACAGCTTCCCCTGCACGGCGATCATCTCCGACCACGGCGAGGTCGACCCGCGGGCCTTCTCGACCCCGGACTTCCGCGCCGACTCCTTCTGCACCCTGCCGATGCTGGTCCCGTACGCCGAGATGTTCCTGAGCGCCTGCCGCGTGGGCGACAGCACCGAGCTGACCCTGGCCTGCCGCGACCGGCCGGGCGCCCGGGAGAAGGCCGAAGCGCTCCTGGACGACATCGCCGAGGCCCTGAGCTCCGCCTGAGCCGGCGCCCCGGACCCGGTGGGCGATCCCGCCCCGGCCGGCGCGCCGACCCTCGACGCGGCCACCCTCCTCCCCGACCTGAGACACACCGCTTGCCGGGCCGCCGCGAGCGATACGGCCACGGCGACCCCAACCGATCACGAAAGCCCCAGCCCCAGCCCCTGCCTCAGCCCCAGCCCCGACCGGACCCGAGGTCCGGTCCACCATCCACCCGAAGGACGACCTCGTATGTCCCTGGACCAGAGAACCGAGCCCCCGGCGCCCGCGGCGGACCCGACCCCCGTGGCGGAGCCCGCACCCGCGGCGGACCCGGCGCCCCCGGCGGACCGTTCCCCGGCGACGCACGCCGGCCCGGCGGAGCCGGCTCCCGAGGCCGACGCCGCTCCCGAGGCTCCCGAGGCCGACGCGGCTGCCGGAGCCGACGCGGCTCCCGCTACGGACCGAGGCCCCGCGGAGGGCCGCGACCCCTCGGCCGCGGCGGCCACCCGCACCGCGATCCTCACCATCGCCGTGGCCGTGGGCGGCGCCTTCGTCGCCCAGCTCGACACCACCATCGTCAACGTCTCGCTGGCCGACACCTCCGCCCGCTTCGGTGCCATCACCCAGGTCCAATGGGTCGTCACCGCCTACCTGTTGGCCCTGGTCGCCCTGATGCCGGCCGCGGGCTGGCTGGCCTCCCGCTTCGGTACCCGCCGCACCTTCATCGCCTCCGTCGCCGTGTTCGGGATCGGCTCCGCGGCCTGCGCCTTCAGCACGACACTCGCCGAACTGATCGCTGCGCGCGCTCTGTCCGGTGCCGCAGCGGGCGTGCTGGTCCCCGTCGCCACCATCCTGCTCACCAGCGGCATGCCGCGCGAACGCCTGGGCCAGGTCCAGGCGTTGAACGGCAGCGTCATGCTGATCAGTCCGCTGCTCGGCCCCACCGTCGGCGGCCTCCTGGTCAACGCCTGGGACTGGTGGGCGGTCTACGCCGTCAACATCCCGCTGTGCGCGGTGCTGCTGGTGGTGGCGCTGCGCCGCGTCCGCAAGGACGCCCCCGCCGTCCCCGGCGGCGGCCGCCCGCTCGACGTGCTGGGGCTGCTGACCGCCGCCGCCTGCACGGTCGGTGTGGTCCTCGCCGTGCACGCCTTCTCCGAGACGGGCCTGTCCGCCAGCCCCGCCTCCCTGGTCCCGCTGGTGGTGGGCCTGGCGAGCGGCGTCGTCTTCGTGCGTCACCAACTGCGCACCGCCGCACCTCTGCTGGACCTGCGCCTGTTCGCGCACCGCGTCTACCGCACGGCCGCGATCAACATCTTCTGCCTCGGCTTCGTCCTCTTCTCCCCCATGATGCTGATCCCGCTGTACTTCGAGTCGGCCCGCGGCGAGAGCGCCGTCACCACGGGGCTGCTGATGTCGGCCGGCGGCACCGGAGTCGTCGTCGCGGGCCTCGCCTGCCGCCCGATCATGAAGAAGATCGGCGGCGGTACCACCGTCGTGATCGGGATCGTCCTCACCATGCTCGCGACCGTGCCGCTGACCGCGCTGTCGTCCAGCACGTCGTACGTGCTGCTGTGCGCGGCGATCGCGGTCCGGGGCCTGGGCACGGGCCTGACCATCGTGCCGGCCATGACCCGCGCCTTCGAGTCGGTCGAGCCGCGCTCCATCCCGGACGCCTCCACGCAGCTCAACCTGGTCCAGCGGATCGGCGGCACCTTCGCCCTCGCCGTGGTCACGATCGTCCTGGACCGGGCCGCGCAGTCGCATCACGGGCTCGTACCGGCCGCGTTCGCCGATTCCTTCGGCCTGTTGCTCGCCGTGTACGCGCTCACCCTCGCCCCGGCCGTCGCGCTGCTGATCGCGGATCGCCGGGAGAAGGCGGCACGGGCCGCAGCGGCTCAGTAACGGCGCAGCGGCTGGACCCGGTTGACCGCGTCCAGCCGGGAGGTCGCGCCGAGCTTGTCGAAGATGTTCCGCAGATGGCGCTTGACGGTGCCCTCCGTGATCCCCAGGCGGGTGCCGATCTGCCGGTTGCTCAGTCCCTGCGCGACCAGCTCCATCAGCTCCCGCTCGCGGAGGGTGAGGGTGTCGGCGGACGTCGGCTCGCGCTCGGGTCCCGAGCCGCTCGGCGTGCGCGGCAGGTACATCGTCCTGCCGCCCGCCATCGCGCTGCGTATGGCGGCGACCAGGACGTCCCGGTCGGCCTCCTTGTGAAGGTAGCCCACGGCTCCCGCGGACAGCAGCGAGTCGATGAGCTGGCGGTTGTCGTGCATCGTCAGCATGATGATCCGCGCCTCGGGCGCCGCCTGGCGGATCCCCCGCAGGTTGGCGAGCGGGCCGGGCCCCGGCATCTCCACGTCGAGCAGCACGAGGTCCGGGCGGTGCAGGCCTGCCATCCGTACGCCGCTCGGCCCGTCGTCGGCCTGCGCGACCACCGTCAGCCCCTCGTACATCTCCAGGAGTTCGCACAGTGCCTCGCGCAGCAGCCGGTGGTCGTCCACGGCCAGCACGCGGATGTCCCCCGTGGTCTCCGCTCCCGCGCTCATCGGTCGCCCGCCCCGGTGCCGTCCAGCGGGATGCGGAGCTGGACGCGCGTCCCCTGGCCGGGCTGGCTGATCAGCTCCAGCGTCCCTCCGAGGGCGGCCACCCGCTGCCGCATGGCGGTCAGGCCGGTGCCGTCACCGTCGCGCGGGTTCGGCAGCCCGACCCCGTCGTCGGTGACGGTGGCGTGCGCGGCGTCCGGGAAGACGCTGACGAGGATGTCGATGTGGTTGGCCCTGGCGTGCGCGAAGGCGTTGCGCAGGGCTTCGCGCACCACGAGGAACAGCTCCTGGCGGGTCTGTTCGGGCAGCCAGGACTCGTCGCCGTCGATGCGGGAGTCGACTTCGGCCGGCCGGTCGGAGGCTGCGGCGCTGTAGGCGTCGATCTCCTCCTTCAGACCGTCGTGCAGTTCGTTGACGCGCAGTCCGCTGACCATCGTGCGGGTGAAGCTGAACACGTCGCGCAGTGCCTGTCGGGCGTCCTGGAGCCGGTCGCGGGTGGAGGCGATCCCCTTCGCCTGCTCCATGGTGTAGAGGTCGAGACAGCGCAGCGCCAGGCTGATGCTGCTCCCGATGTGGTCGTGCAGATCGCGGGCGAGCTGGTGGCGGCGGGCGGTGCTGGCCTGACCGACGTTGTGCAGGGTCGTCGACTCGTAGCCGATGGCGGCGGCGCTGACCCGCGCGAAGATGCCCTTGTGCAGCATGCGTACGGCGGTCAGGAACCGGGAGAGCGCGACCTCGGCGGGGAGTTGGGTGGCGGCCTCGGTCATCGTCTCGACCGCCACGTCGAACAGCACGCGGGCCGCGTGCACCGAGTCGATCGGCGAGACCTTCTCGAAGGAGCGCTGCACACCGAGCGCCATCGAGGTCAGTTCGGCCTCCGCCGCCACCTGGACGGCCGTGCCGTGCAGAGTGGCGATGCACTCGTCGAGGATCTGCCGGGCCTGTCTCTCGCAGGAGATCCAGAGTTCCGGACGCAGGACCAGCGGATTGGCAGCCTGTCGCAGACCGTCGGCGTAGCGGGCCACGGCGGAATCGATCAGACAGGACCGTTCGGTCGCCGGGTCGGCGGAGAGTTCCACGGTGCGCCCCCTCGATATGAGGAGTTGTCAGGGCCAGGACGGCACGACTCCCCACAATCCCCCGTCCGGCGCGATCATAGTATGGGGCTCGCGATCAGAAGGCGAGTTACCAAAAGGGGGCAAGTGGCTCAGGCCAAGGCCAGCGCGGCCAGCGCGGCCAGGTGGACGGCATACTGTGTGGCCATCCAACTCCGGTACGGACCACGCACGTTGGCCTCTCCTGCTGTGCCGCTCTTCATCCGGGGCGGCAGGCAGCGTCCTGCCACGCACAGGGCGCCCACGGCGAACGCGGCGGCGGCCGCGTCGAGCGGCAGTTCGTGCACCCACAGGGCTCCTGCCGTGAGGACCAGGGTCAACGCCCCACCGGAAGCGGCGCAGAAGCGCCGGGCGCTGCGATCGCCGCGGATGACGGCCAGGGTGCGCCGGCCCGCGAGTGCGTCTCCCCGGGTGCTGCCCAGGTCCTTGGCGACGGCCGCGATCAGCCCCACTCCGAGCGAGAGCACCAGGGCGAAGACGGCTGCCTCGGCGGTGAGTTCGCTGCCCGAGGAGACGACTCCGGCGATGTAGGTGGTTCCCGCGGCGGCGCAGGTGACCCCGGAGGCCGACCAGGAGCGGCACTTGGCGGCGATCCGCGGCGCGGAGTAGGCGTATCCCAGGGCGAGGAAGACGGCGGTGGCCTCGACCACCCGCCACCCCGCCGCGCAGCTGAGCAGCAGCCCGGCCAGTGCGGTCACCACCACGGCCCGCCGGGCCGCCACCTCGGTCAACCGGCCACTGGCCAAAGGTCTTTGGGATCGATTGGCCCGGTCCTCGCGCAAGTCGCTCACCCCGTTGAAGACGTAGACGCTCACCGTCGCCGCCCACCAGGCGGCCGTGCCGATCAACAGGTGCGGGGCGTCGGGCCGGTGGTGCGCGGCAGACGCCGTCAGCAGTGCACCGGTGACGAACCGCAGGACGAACATCACCTGTACCAGCGGACGTGCCTCCCGCAGGCACAGTCGCACGGTGCGGGCCGTCGAGACGAGGGAGGGCCACGGGGTGTCGAACGCGGTGATGGCGGAGGGGGACGAGGGGGAGAGGCGAGGCGTAAGGGCCTGTGTCATGGGGGGAACGTAAGGCGGGAATTCGTGGTTCCGTCGTGTGTCTTTTGAGGTACGCCATGTGTCATGGGGAGTACTCGCGTTGAATACGGAGAGCCCGCGCGCCTAGCGTCCTGACTGTCGCAATCACGCTGCACGATGCGGAACGTCGGGGGTGCGGGACATGGATTTCCTGGTTCTGGGACCGGTGGAAGTGCGTGAGTCGGGGGTGCCGGTCCGGCTCCGCGGCATGCGCCGCCGTCGGCTTCTGGCTCTGCTGCTGCTGAACGCGCGTTACGCGGTCTCCATGGACGCCTTGGTGGACGAGCTGTGGCAGGACCCGCCCGCCTCCGCCCGCCACCAGGTGCACAACGCGATCCGCGATCTGCGTGCCGCGCTGGCCGGCTCCGAAGGGGCCGGACTCATCACGGTGGACGTCGGCTACCGCCTCGACGTGGCCGCCGACGCGGTGGACGCGCACCGCTTCACCGACGGGGTCCGTGCCGCCCGCGCCGCCCGTCGGGAGGGCCGCGACGCCGAGGCGACGCGGCTGCTGCAGGCCGCGGTGGACCTGTGGCGCGGCGATGCCTTCGCCGGCATCGACTGCCCGGCGGTGACCGCCGTAGCGGCCGGACTCGACGAGCAACGGCTCACCGCCATCGAAGAGTTGATGGATCTCCGACTCGCGTCCGGTGAGACCGGCTCGCTGGTCGCCGAACTGTTCGCACTGGCCGCCAGGCACCCGCTGCGCGACGCCCTGCGCGGCAGCCTGATGCTCGCGCTGTACCGGAGCGGCCGGCAGGCCGACGCGCTCGCCGTCTACGACGAGGGCCGCCGGCTGCTCGCCGACGAGCTGGGCCTGGAACCCGGTCCACGGCTGCGCCGCCTGCACGCCGAGATCCTCGCGGACGCCCCACGGTTGCAGCTCCAGGCACCTGCGGCCGGCCGGCCCGCCACCCTCCGCCCCACGACCGTCCACCCCGCGACTGGCCATCCCGCGACCGGCCGCCCCGCTACCGTCCGCCCCGGCCAGGAGAACTACCTCCCGCGTGACCTGCCCGACTTCACCGGCCGTGCCACCGAACTGGCGCTGCTCGAACGGGCCGTCGACGGGCAGAGCGCCGGTTCTCCCCGCACGGTCGTGATCGACGGCATGGGCGGCATCGGCAAGACGGCGCTCGCCGTCCACTTCGCGCACCGCCGCACCACGGGCCACCCGGACGGCCAGTTCTACGTCGACCTGCACGGCTTCAGCCCGGCGCGCGCACCGCTCACTCCCGAGGAGGCGCTTGGGGTGCTGCTCCGCTCCGACGGCGCCGCGCCCGATGGTCTCCCGGACGGCCTCGCCGAGCGCAGCGCCATCTGGCGCTCCCGTCTCGCGGGCCGACGCGCCCTGCTCGTCCTCGACAACGCGGCCGACGCGGCACAGGTGGACCCCCTGCTGCCCGGCACGGGCGACACGCTCGCCCTGATCACCGTCCGTCGCAAACTGACCGCGACGGACGGCGCCCTGTCGCTGCCCTTGGGTGCGCTGGCCCCGGCGGAGGCGGAGGCTCTGTTCCGCCGCATAGCGGGCGACGCCTGCGCCGGCTCGTCCCTCGACCGGACGGTCGCTCTGTGCGGGCACCACCCGCTGGCCCTGCGCATCGCGGCGACCCGTCTGCGGGACCGCCCTTCGTGGACCGTGCCGGACGTGACGGCACGCCTGGGCACCAGCGCGGGCCGTACCGCGTTCCTGCGCACGGCAGACCGCGACCTGATGTCCGTCCTGGCCCTCTCCTACGGACAACTCTCGGACGAGGCGAAGGAGTTCACGCGGACGCTCGCGCTGCTCCCGGCCGCCGTCCACGACATCGCGCAGGCCTGCGCCGCCACCGGTCTCGCCCCCTCGGCCGTGGAGTGCCTCTTCGACACCCTCCTCGACCACAACCTGGCCGACGAACCGAGCCCCGCCCACCTCGCGATCCCCCCGCTCCTGCGGGACTGCGCCCACACCTTCCCCCTCCCGTCCCCCGAAGCCGCCCGCCTGCTGACGGCAGCGGCCTGAGCCGGGCCATGATCGAGGGGCTGACCGGCCCCGGCGGCGGTGACCAGGGAGAGACGCGTGAGCGACAACAACCAGCAGGCCATCACCGAGGACCAGCGGCGCCGGGCCGCGCTGATCTGGGACTACCACCGGATGCATCACCAGCTGCGCCCCGTCGACGTGGCGATCGGCCTGGGCAGTCACGACCTCGGCCTCGCCACCCACTCCGCCGACCTGTACCGCGCCGGGCTGTTTCCGACCCTGGTCTTCACCGGCGGCAACAGCCCCACCACCGCCAAGGTCTTCCCGCGCGGCGAAGCCGTCCACTTCCGTGAGCACGCCCTCGGTCTTCCCGGCCGAGGCGATCCTGCTGGAACCGAAGGCCGGTAACACCGGGCAGAACATCACCCTTTCCCGTGAGGTCCTTGTTGCCACCGGCATCACGCCGGCCACGGTGCTGTTGGTCTCCAAGCCCTACATGGAACGGCGGTCGTTCGCGACCGCCCGCAAGCTGTGGCCCGACGTCGAGATCCTCTGCGCGTCGGAGCCGCTGGAGCTCGACGACTACGTGAAGTCCATCGGTGACGAGAAGCTCGTCCTGGACATGCTCGTCGGCGACCTCCAGCGAGTCATCGAGTATCCGAAGCTCGGATTCGCCATCGAGCAGCAGGTCCCGGAGGACGTGCATGGAGCGTACGAATCCCTCATCCACGACGGCTTCACCAGCCGCCTCATCGCTTCCTGACCTGCCAGAACCGGGCGGGCTGTGCGCCATCCACCAGCCCAACCTGTTCCCTCGACTGACCACACTGGCCAAGCTGTTCGCGGCGGAGTACTGGATCGTCCTGGACGACGTGCAGTTCACCCGCCGCGACTACCAGCACCGAGCCCGCCTCGGTGACCTCGACGAACCGAACCGTTCGCAGTGGCTCACCATCCCCACACGCCTGCCATACGGGCGGCCGACACTCATTCGGGACGTGTTGATCGACGATCCCCACCGTGCTCGTCGGAAAACTGCGGGGATGCTTCGGCAACACTATGGAGCGAGCCCATACTGGCCGGCCCTCGCCCGGGTCCTGGACGAGGTGCTGGACGTCTTCGACACCGGCAGGACCGCTGCGGTTGCCGCAGCTTCAACCCACTTGTTACTGGACTTGCTCGGCTGGCGGGGCCAGATCCTCACCAGCAGCGATCTGCTTTCCCGGCCGGGCCGCTCCCAGCGGCTCGCCGACCTCTGTGCCGTTACCCGCGCCCGCGCGTATCTGTGCGGGACCGGCGGCATGGCGTACCTCGACCCGGCACCGTTCGCCGCCCAGGGTATCGACGTCCTGGCGTTCAAGCCGCCGACGACCACCGACATCTGGTCCTTCAGCCAGAGGCTCAGTGCGCTGTCGGCGCTGGCAGCACTCGGTCCTCAACGTCTGGGCACTCGCCTGCGAAGACCCTCGTCAGGTCACGTACCGCTGGTGGTCGGCGCCTGACCGCAGTCCGTTCTTGCTGAATCCCGATGGCTGTAGCTCCGGGGCGCAGCTGGTTCGAATGCCCTCCACCGAATACGTCGAAGGCCCCCGCTGCAAGCAGCGGGGGCCTTCGACGTATTGCCCGGTGAGAGCAATGGCGGAGGATACGAGATTCGAACTCGTGAGGGGTTGCCCCCAACACGCTTTCCAAGCGTGCGCCCTAGGCCACTAGGCGAATCCTCCGCCGCAAACAATACAAGACGTTGAGGGGTGCTCGCGAACACGTTCCCCGGAAGATCGTCGGGACGAGGTCGCGAGGACGGATTGGGGCGCGCCGGGGAGACCCCGGACCCGGGCGGGTGGACCGGGAGGGGTGGGGATCGGCTAAGGTGGGCGTCAGCCCCTCACGTGGCGCTATCTGACTGAACTCCCCCAGGGCCGGAAGGCAGCAAGGGTAGGTTGGCTCTGGCGGGTGCGTGGGGGGCCCTTGTGTTTTCCGGGCCGTCTCGGTCGCCCGTCCCGTGGTCCTCGGGGCGACCCGCCTCGGGTGCGGTTCCCCGAAGGCTCGCTCGGGCACCCGAATGTCGCCCCCGGCCACCCCGCCGCGCATGTGATCTACATCTCGCCGCCCGGCCTGCGCCCCGGTGTGACCAGGGTCCCCGGTCGCCGGGCCTCGATGCGGAGTCGGTTGTCGGTGCGTCCCGATAACCTCGTAACTGTGTCGTCCCTTGCGCTGTACCGCCGCTACCGCCCCGAGTCGTTCGCCGAGGTCATCGGTCAGGAGCATGTCACTGACCCGCTCCAGCAGGCCCTGCGGAACAACCGGGTCAATCACGCGTACCTGTTCAGCGGGCCGCGTGGTTGTGGAAAGACGACCAGCGCGCGCATCCTCGCCCGCTGCCTGAACTGCGAGCAGGGGCCGACGCCGACGCCGTGCGGGACGTGTCAGTCCTGCCAGGACCTGGCGCGCAACGGCCCGGGTTCGATCGACGTCATCGAGATCGACGCGGCTTCGCACGGTGGCGTGGACGACGCCCGTGACCTGCGCGAGAAGGCGTTCTTCGGGCCGGCTTCCAGCCGCTACAAGATCTACATCATCGACGAGGCGCACATGGTCACCCCGGCAGGGTTCAACGCCCTGCTGAAGGTGGTCGAGGAGCCGCCGGAGCACCTCAAGTTCATCTTCGCGACGACCGAGCCCGAGAAGGTCATCGGCACGATCCGGTCGCGTACGCACCACTACCCGTTCCGGCTCGTTCCGCCCGGCACCCTGCGTTCGTACCTCGCGGAGGTCTGCGGCAAGGAGAACAGCGCGGTCGAGGACGGTGTGCTGCCGCTCGTCGTACGGGCCGGGGCCGGGTCCGTCCGTGACTCGATGTCCGTCATGGACCAGCTGCTGGCCGGTGCGAGCGACGACGGCGTGACGTACGCCATGGCGACCTCGCTGCTCGGTTACACGGACGGGTCGCTGCTCGACTCGATGGTGGACGCCTTCGCGGCCGGTGACGGTGCCGCGGCCTTCGAGGTCGTGGACCGGGTGATCGAGGGCGGCAACGACCCGCGCCGGTTCGTCGCCGACCTGCTGGAGCGCCTGCGCGACCTGGTGATCCTGGCGGCCGTGCCGGACGCCGGGGAGAAGGGGCTCATCGACGCCCCCGCCGACGTGGTGGAGCGGATGTCGGACCAGGCGTCCGTCTTCGGCGCCGCCGAGCTGAGCCGCGCCGCCGACCTCGTCAACCAGGGGCTGACGGAGATGCGTGGCGCGACCTCGCCGCGCCTCCAGGTCGAGCTGATCTGCGCCCGGGTGCTGCTGCCCGCCGCCTTCGACGACGAGCGGTCGTTCCAGGCGCGGCTGGACCGCCTGGAGCGCGGCGGAGCCTTCGCCGCGGCAGCGGCGGGAGGGGTGCAGGCGGTGCAGCCGTTCCAGGCCGCCCCGCCCGCTCTGGGGTACGTACCCGGGCCCGAGGCGCACCCGCCGATGCAGGCCGCCCCCGCCGCCCCGTACAACCCGCCGGCCGCGGCCCCGTACGCCGCGCCGCAGCAGGCCCCCGCACCGCAGGCCCCCGCGCCCCAGGCGCCCGCACCGGCCCCCGAGTACGGGCAGCAGCCCCCGGCCGAGGCGCCGCCCGCCGCGCAGCGGCCCGGCGCCTGGCCCACCCCGGCCGCGGCCGGTGGCGGGGAGCAGGCCCGCCGTCCCGGTGGCTGGCCCACCGCCTCCGCCCCGGGTGCCGGGGCGCCCCGCCCCGCCGCGCCCGCTCCCGCCACGCCCGCTCCCGCACCGGCCGCTCCCGCCGCCCAGGCGCCCGCCGCCGCACCCGCCGGGGGCCAGGACATGGCGCAGGGCGCCGGTCAGGTGCGGAACATCTGGCCGGAGATCCTGGAGGCGGTGAAGAACCATCGCCGCTTCACCTGGATTCTGCTCAGCCAGAACGCCCAGGTCACCGGGTTCGACGGGACCACGCTCCAGATCGGTTTCGCCAACGCGGGCGCCCGCGACACCTTCGCGAGCAGCGGCAGCGAGGCAGTGCTGCGGCAGGCGCTGGCCGAGCGGTTCAACGCCCAGTGGCGCGTCGAGGCGATCGTCGACCCCTCCGGCGGAGGTGGGCAGCCGATGCAGGGTGGTGGCGGACGTCCCGGTGGCGGTGGACCCGCGTACCAGGCGCCGCCGCAGCAGTCGTACGAGCAGCGTCCCGCGCCCGCCGCGCCGCCCCAGCAGTCGTACCAGCCCCAGGCGGCCCCGCAGTCCCCGCCGCCGCAGCAGTTCCAGCAGTCCCAGGGCGGGCAGGGGCCGGGCGGCTCCGGGCCCGCGTCCGCGGCGTACGAGCGGTCCGCGCCCGAGCCGGTGCACACGGTCGCGCCGGAGGACGACACCCCGGAGGCGGACGACCCCGACCTCGTCGACTCGGCGCTCTCCGGGCACGAGCTGATCGTCCGCGAGCTCGGTGCCACGGTCGTGGAGGAGTTCACCAACGAGTAGCCGGGACCGCGGAGATCCGGCTCGGCGTCGAGCGCGGGGATCCGGCCCACCGGCTCGGCGTCGAGCGCGGGATCCGGCCCACCGGGAAGGATCCCCGGCCCCGGGCCCCGCCGTCCACGGCCAGTCCACGGCCAGTCCACCGACGGTCCACGGACCGGAGGCCGTCGAGGCGTCCGGCCCCCGGCGGTTAGGCTGCACCCCGTGAAGGTCCTCGTCATCGGCGGCGGCGCCCGCGAACACGCCCTGTGCCGCTCTCTTTCCCTCGACCCCGAGGTCACCGCTCTGTACTGCGCTCCCGGCAACGCCGGTATCGCGGAGGTGGCCGAACTGCGCCCGGTGGACGCGCTCGACGGTGACGCCGTCGCGCGCCTCGCCACCGAACTGGGTGCCGGGCTGGTGGTCGTCGGCCCGGAGGCGCCGCTTGTCGCCGGGGTCGCCGACGCGGTGCGCGCGGCCGGTATCCCCTGCTTCGGCCCGTCCGGTGAGGCGGCGCAGCTCGAAGGGTCCAAGGCGTTCGCCAAGGACGTCATGGCCGGGGCCGGTGTCCCGACCGCCCGGAGCTACGTCTGCACCACCGCCGAGGAGATCGACACCGCGCTCGACGCCTTCGGTGCCCCGTACGTCGTCAAGGACGACGGGCTGGCCGCCGGCAAGGGTGTCGTCGTCACCGACGACATCGAGGCGGCCCGCGCCCACGCGCTCGCCTGCGACCGGGTGGTCATCGAGGAGTTCCTCGACGGCCCCGAGGTGAGCCTCTTCGCGATCACCGACGGCACCACCGTGGTGCCGCTCCAGCCCGCCCAGGACTTCAAGCGCGCCCTCGACGGCGACGAGGGCCCGAACACCGGCGGCATGGGTGCCTACTCCCCGCTGCCGTGGGCGGACCCGAAGCTGGTCGACGAGGTCCTGGAGACGGTCCTCCAGCCCACCGTGGACGAGCTGCACCGACGCGGTACGCCGTTCTCCGGCCTCCTCTACGCGGGCCTCGCGCTGACCTCGCGCGGCGTGCGCGTCATCGAGTTCAACGCGCGCTTCGGCGACCCGGAGACCCAGGTGGTCCTGGCCCGTCTGCGGACCCCGCTGGCCGGCCTGCTGCTCGCCTCCGCGAACGGCACGCTGGACGAGGTGCCGTCGCTGAACTGGCGCGACGACGCCGCCGTCACCGTGGTCATCGCCTCGCACAACTACCCCGACACCCCGCGTACGGGCGACCCGATCGACGGTCTCGCCGACGTGGCGGCCCAGGACGCCCCGCACGCGTACGTCCTGCACGCCGGTACGAAGGCGGACGGGCGTACGGTCCTGAGCGCGGGCGGCCGGGTCCTCTCGGTGACCGCGACCGGCCCGGACCTCGGCAAGGCCCGCGAGCGCGCGTACACGGCCCTCGGCCGCATCCGGCTCGACGGTTCCCAGCACCGTACGGACATCGCGCTGAAGGCGGCCGAGGACGCCGCTGCCGGGGTCTGACCTCCCCGGTCCACCCCGTACGAGTCCCACCTGTACGAGTCCCACCTCGTACGAGTCCCACCTCGTACGAGTCCCACCAGCTCCACCCTGTACGACCCCAGTGGCGGCCGAGCGCGACACCTCGGCCGCCACCGGCGTCTCCGCAAGGCCGGCCCGCCCCGGCACTCGCCCCGCCACCGCCGCCCCGTCCGCCCCATCGCTCCCACCGCTCCGTG
The DNA here is from genome assembly GCF_035953295.1 of Streptomyces sp. NBC_01335. GTDB lineage: Bacteria > Actinomycetota > Actinomycetes > Streptomycetales > Streptomycetaceae > Streptomyces. Next base: position 3,761,633 of record NZ_CP108370.1, on the reverse strand, counting down.
CGCCGGAGCACGCCCCCGCGTATGCGCTGCGTGCGCGGGGGAAGGGGTTGCCCATCTGCGGCGATAAGTCAGCAGCTTTACCCAAAGCCATTCCATCGGGTGACGGCTGGGCCATCCGGATGACGCCCGCGAAACCCCCAACTAGGGTGCGGCGCAAGGATTCCGGCACTTGGCCCACTGACATTGCGATGTCCGAGGGCGGTGCCACAGTGGGGGAGTGAGCAACACCGTCGCGGGGGCAGAGGGGGTGACTTCCGGTCGTGTCCGGTACGGAGACTGGTGAGGACCTGGGCATGCGGGCCGCCCGGGCGCGGGCCCTCGCGCTGCTGCGCATCCGCAGCCGTGCGGTGGCGCTGGCGATCCTGCCCGCCGCGGTGGCCGTGGTCATGATCGCCGCCACCACGCAGGGACGTCTGGCCGGCGTCGGCTGGAACACCGCCCGCTGGGTGGTGGGCGCGACGGCCGTCGTCTTCCTGGTGCTGGCCGCCGGGGTGGCCGTCACCGTCGCGCGGGCCCGGCCGGCGCTGAGTCCGACGGTCGCCGTGGACGAGAAGTCGGCCCCCGACCTCTACCGGCTCGTCCGCGAGCTCGCCGACCGCATGGACGTGCCCGCGCCCTCGGCGATAGCGCTCACCCCCGACTGCGACAGCTGGCTGGAGGACCGCACCCACCCCACCGCGCGGACCGGCCCCGCCGCCAAGGAGCCGGCCGGTGACCGGCGCGACCGCGAGCGGGCGGCGCCGGTGCTGGTCATCGGGTCGCCGTTCCTCTGGTGGATGCGCGTCGGTGAGCTGCGCGCGGTACTCGCCCCCGTCGTCGCGGGTACGGGCCTCGCGGCGCACCCCGACATAGCGGCAGCCCGGCGGTTCGTCCGAGGTCTGGACGGGGTCGTCGCGGACGCCGGAGGCCCCCGTCCCGGGCCCGCGCGGTCAAACGTTTCGCTGGTCGGCGTGTTCGGCCGGCTGTCCCGCGCCTTCACCGGCTGGGCCGCCCGGCTGCTGCTCCGCAGCTGTCGCGGGCACGCCGCCGAGATGGAGCGGTGCGTCGCGCTCTCCGCCTCGCTGCGCGCCCAGGGCGTGGACTACGGGGTACGCGCCGTCGCCCAGGAGCAGGTCGGGCTCGTCTACGCGGGCTGGGACCGGCTGCTGACCCGCGTCGCGCTGCCCGCCTGGCGGATGGGCCGGTGGCCGGCGCGGCTGGACGCGGGGGTGGTCTCCGCGCTCACCGAGCTGTCCCGGCGCGACCGCCTCGCGGAGGGGTTCGCCGCGCGCCTGGGTGAGCGCCCCGCCTGCGACCTCCTCGATGAGCCCGGTCTGGCCGACGAGGCGGCGTCCCTGCTCGCCGCGCGGCTCTTCCACGGCGGCCCCGCCCGGGGCGGCGAGTGGTCGCCGGTCGACTGGCAGCGGTATCCGGAGGAGGTCGTCGACCGGAAGTGGCGTGCGGAGGCGGCCCGGCTGCACGGCGTCATGGACGCCCTCGGCACCGCGGCCCCCGGTCCGGCTGCGCCAGCTCCCGCCGGGTCCACCGCCCCGGCCCCCTCGGCGCAGGGAGCCGTTCGGACCGCCGAGGCCGGAGCGCCCACGCTGGCCCGGGTCATCGACCACCTCGCGGCCGACGGCGGCGGCGAGGAGCTCGCGGCCGCCGTCGGAGCCGCCGTGGCCCGCGAGGAGGCCGCGGAGGCCGCCGCCCGGGCCGAGGCCGAGTCGCCCGTCACCGGTACGGGCAACGGCGCGGAGACCCCCAAGACGCCCCCCACGACGAACGGCGCGACCGGTACGACGGGCCGCGGGGCGGTCGGCGGAAACGGCCAGGCGGTCGTGGACCCGCTCGACCTCTGGGGCCCGGGTCCCCTCCCGCTCTTCCCGCTCCAGCCGCCCCGTACGGGCACGGAGCTGCTCGCCGACCACGTCACGGCCATGGTCTGCTGCGCGGCCGTGGACACGGCGGGGGCGGCGCCCGGCCTCGACTGGCTGGACGGCCCCGCCCTGCTGGTCGACGGGGCGCGCCGGACGGATCTGGGTACTCCGGTGCTCAGCCTGGTCGAGGACGGCGACGCGGAGCCGCTGCGCTCCTGGTTGTCCGAGCTCGGCATCCGGGAGGACAAGCCGGTCCGCCTGGTCTGACCGCGACCGGCGGCGCACCCGCGTACGCCACCGCGGGAAGGCGGACACCCAGGCGCTCAGCCACCCAGACATCCAGCCACCCAGAAACCGCACCCAGCCACCCGGACACCCAGCCACCCAGACATCCCACCCCACCCCGCACGACGGGGCACCTCACCGCCGTGCGCCCCGGCGCTCGGGCTCGTACGCGCGCCCCGTACGGAGTCAACACGCCCCCCGAATACGGAAATGTGTCCCGGTCCGCCGCAACGGGCCCTCCGTATACGGAAATATGGCACCGTGTACGCACTCGGTCCGCGCGAGCAGGGCCGAAGGGGCGCTGTCGCGCGCCCCGCGCACGCGCCCTCGCCCGGCGCACGCCGCCTTCCGCGCGCTCGTGCGGACCTCGGTACGGGCCCAATACCCGGAAGGGTAGGTTCCGTTCACGTCAATTCACGACGAACGGTGACGAGCCGCATGCGTTATGTGATGTGCTGGGATCAGCCCTGACACAGGGCGCACCAGAGTGGTACGGGGGACGTGAGGGAGGGGCCGGTCATGGGGGCGGAGCACAGTCGCCGATGGGAGTCGGGTGCCCTCGCGCACGCCGTGAGCGATCCGTTCGGGCAGGGCCCGCTGCCCTGGCTGCGCAACAGCGAGAACTACCTCAACGACACGGGGCAGGTGGTCCCCTGGTACGCCGATCCCGAGCTGGGGCGCAGCGGCGGCGGCCCGCGCACCGCCGATGACGTGCGCCGACAGGTGAAGGGTTTCGCGTCGCCCGGGGCGGCGGCGCCCGGTGAGGCCATCGACTTCCACATCACGGTGGACCCGCCCCAGCCGTTCTACGTCGACATCTACCGCATCGGTCACTACGGCGGCGACGGCGCCCGGAAGATCACCACCGTTCCGCGCCAGTCGGGCATCGTGCAGCCGCCTCCGCTCGCTGCCGACAAGACTGTTTCCTGCCACCATTGGTGGCTGTCCTGGCGGCTCCAGATCCCGGCGGACTGGGCGGTGGGTGCTTATGTCGCCGTGTTGACGACCGTCGACGGCCACCGTTCGCACGTGCCGTTCACGGTCCGGGACGACCACCCGGCCGATCTGCTGCTGCTGCTCCCGGACATCACGTGGCAGGCGTACAACCTCTATCCCGAGGACGGCGTGACGGGCGCCAGCCTCTACCACGCGTGGGACGAGAAGGGCGGGCTGCTGGGCGAGGAGGAGGCGGCGGTGACGGTCTCCTTCGACCGCCCGTACGCCGGCGCCGGGCTGCCGCTGCACGTCGGCCACGCCTACGACTTCATCCGCTGGGCCGAGCGGTACGACTACAGCCTCGCCTACGCGGACGCCCGCGACCTGCACGCGGGCCGCGTCGACCCGGGCCGGTACCGGGGCCTGGTCTTCCCCGGCCACGACGAGTACTGGTCGGTCCCGATGCGGCGGACCGCGGAGCTGGCGCGGGACACCGGGACCTCGCTGGTCTTCCTCTCGGCCAACACCATGTACTGGCAGGTGTCGCTCTCCCCGTCCGCGTCCGGGGTGCCCGACCGCCTCCTCACCTGCCGCAAGCGGCAGGGCCCGGGGAAGGCCGCGCTCTGGCGGGAGGTCGACAGGCCCGAGCAGCTGCTGCTCGGCATCCAGTACGCGGGCCGGGTGCCCGAGCCCTCGCCGCTGATCGTGCGCAACGCCGACCACTGGCTCTGGCAGGGCACCGGAGCAGGGGAGGGCGAGGAGATCGCCGGCCTGGTGGCGGGCGAGGCCGACCGGTACTACCCGCGCACCGCGTTGCCGGAGCACGAGCACCGCATCCTGCTCGCGCATTCGCCGTACGAGGACTCCGAGGGCGCCCGGCGCCACCAGGAGACCTCGCTCTACCAGGCGCCGTCCGGGGCTCTCGTCTTCGCCTCCGGGACGTTCGCCTGGTCGCCGGCGCTGGACCGGCCCGGGCACACCGACGAACGCATCCAGCGGGCCACGGCCAACCTGCTGAACCGGATCTGCAAGCGCGACTGACCCCACGGCCAGGGCGAACCGCAGGTGGGCGGTGGGCCGGTGCGGGCGTGGCCGCCCGGTGCGCGTACCCCGCCGGACCGCCCCACGCGGCGAGGTGGCGGCGGCATACGGGACAATCGGACCCGCGACCCTTGGATCAACCTACGCGGAGGCAGCGTGTCCGGTTTCGTAGAAAAGCCCGAGCCCGTCCAGGTTCCGGGCCTCACCCACCTGCACACCGGCAAGGTGCGTGAGCTGTACCGGAACGAGGCGGGTGACCTCGTCATGGTCGCCAGCGACCGCATCTCCGCGTACGACTGGGTGCTGCCGACCGAGATCCCGGACAAGGGACGGGTGCTCACCGCGCTGTCGCTCTGGTGGTTCGACCAGCTCGGCGACCTGGTGCCCAACCACGTCATCTCCACCGAGGTGCCGGCCGGCGCCCCCGCCGACTGGGAGGGCCGCACGACGATCTGCCGTTCGCTGCGGATGGTCCCGGTCGAGTGCGTGGCCCGCGGCTACCTGACCGGCTCCGGGCTCGTCGAGTACGACGCCTCCCGCACGGTCTGCGGCATCGGCCTCCCCGAGGGGCTCGTCGACGGCTCCGAACTGCCGGGCCCGATCTTCACCCCGGCGACGAAGGCCGCCGTGGGCGACCACGACGAGAACGTCAGCTACGAGGAGGTCGCGCACACGGTCGGCGTGGAGACGGCGACCCTGCTGCGCCAGACGACCCTCGACGTGTACCGGCGCGCCCGGGACATCGCGCACGGGCGGGGGCTCATCCTGGCCGACACCAAGTTCGAGTTCGGCTGGGCGACCGGCACGGACGGCGCCGAGGAGCTGATCATCGGCGACGAGGTTCTGACCCCGGACTCCTCGCGCTTCTGGCCGCTCTCCGCATGGGAGCCGGGCCACGCCCAGCCCTCGTACGACAAGCAGTTCGTCCGCGACTGGCTGACCTCGCCGGCCTCCGGCTGGGACCGCAAGAGCGAGACCCCGCCGCCGGCCCTGCCGCAGCAGGTCGTCGACGCGACCCGCGCCAAGTACATCGAGGCGTACGAGCGACTCACGGGCCTCAGCTGGAAGTAGCCGTCCAGCCGGCCCACCACGACGCTGCCGCCGCCCCCACCACGAGGGGACGGCGGCAGCGCGTCCCCCTGAGCAGCGGCGTCTCCCGCGTGCGGAGCGTCTCCCGCGTGCGGCGCCTCTCCCCTGAGGCAGTGCGTGCCCCGTGCGGCAGCGCGTTTCCCTGGAGAAGGGGTACGGCTCCGAGGGGCCTGCGGACACGAAGAAGGCCCCGGTCCTGAGGACCGGGGCCTTTCTCACGTGGAGCGAACGACGAGGTTCGAACTCGCGACCTCAACCTTGGCAAGGTTGCGCTCTACCAGCTGAGCTACGTTCGCATCTGCGCCTGAGCGCGATGACAACTATACCCATCCCTGAGCCCGAGCGAAACGCACTGCCGCATGACGGTTCTCCACACCCAGTTTGGAGACGGCCGAGGAGAGGTAGTTGCGGACCGTTCCGGGGGAGAGCGAAGCCCGCGCGGCGATCTCCGCCACGGGGGCGCCGTCCGCAGCCAGTTCCAGCACCTCGGCCTCCCGGGCGGTCAGCGGCGAGTCCCCCGCGGAGATAGCGTCGGCCGCCAACTCCGGGTCCACATAACGGTTTCCGCCGTGCACGATCCGGATGATCTCGGCCAGCCGGCGGGCGCTGAGCGTCTTGGGCACGAACGCGCGCACCCCGGCGGTCAGGGCCCGTTTCAGGTGCCCGGGGCGGCCGTGACTCGTCACGATCATGGTGCGGCAGCCGGGCAGTTCGGCCCGGATGGATGTGGCCACGCTCACACCGTCGGCCCCCGGCATCTGGAGATCGAGGACCGCCACATCGGGCCGGTGGGCCAGTGCCATGGCGAGCGCCTCGGGCCCGGTCGCGGCCTCCGCGACCACCACGAAGTCGTCCTCCAGCGCGAGCAGCGCGGCGAGCGCGCCCCGGATCAGATGCTCGTCGTCCGCGAGCAGCAGACGCACCGGCGGGGGGACCTCGGCGGCAGCGGGCACCGGCTCGGGCGCGGCGGTCAACGTTCCTCCAGGAGTTCCGGCACGAGTTCCGGCACGGATTCTGCTCCGCGTTCCGCCACAGGTTCCGGCTCGCACGTGGTGAGCGAGTCCACCGGCACCGTGGCGGTGAGCCGGAAGAGCCCGCCCCCGGCCGGCCCCGCCTCCAGCGAGCCGTCGAGCGCGGCGAGCCGCTCCCGCAGCCCCGGCAGGCCCGAGCCCCCGGCGGCGGGCCCCGGGGCGGGCCCCGGGCCGGGCGTCCCGTCGTTCTCCACGACCAGCCGCACGGACCCCTCGTCCGCCGCGAGCCGGATCACGCAGTGGCGCGGGTCGCCGTGGCGCAGCACGTTGGTGGTCGCCTCGCGCACCACCCAGCCGAGCGCCGATCCGGCGGCGGCGGGCAGCCGGTCCGCCGCCGCCCGGTCCTCCTCGATCGCGCAGTCGATGCCGGCCGACCGCAACACCGCCTGCGCTCCGTGGAGTTCGGCGCGAAGATCCGCCTCCCGGTAGCCGCGTACGACCTCGCGGACCTCGTGCTGGGAGGCGCGGGCGATCCGCTGGACCTCGACCATCTGGTCCACGGCCGAGGGTTTTCCGCGCCGGGCGAGTTCGACGGCGAGCTCGCTCTTCAGCGCGATCACCGCGAGGTTGCGGCCCAGCACGTCGTGCATGTCCCGGCCGAACCGGAGCCGTTCCTCCGCCACCGCCAGCCGCGCCTGGAGGTCGCGGGCCTCCTCCGCCTGCCACATCACGCTCAGGCTCCACGCGGAGGGCCGTACCGCCAGCAGCATCAACAGCCCGCTGAGCAGCCCCGCACCCGCCACCCCGGCCAGCGGCCCGCCGCGCACCCCGACCGCCGCGAAGAGCCCGGCGCTCACCACCGCGTACGCCAGGCAGTGCAGCAGAAAGCTGCGGACCGGCACGAGGAGGACGTACGGGGTGACGAAGGCGATCGGCAGGTCGAGGGCGAACATCGTGAGCCCGTCGCCGTCGATCCCGTGCACGGCGGCCAGCACCACCAGCAGCCCCAGCCCGGCGGCGAGCAGCACCACCGGGACGGCCAGACCGCGGGCGGGGAAGGTGCCCCGGCCCAGGTAGGACCGGTGGGCCGGGAGCAGGGTCCGGTGCAGGTACGCGCACTGGGCGGTACACACCAGGGTGAACAGGCCGCCCAGCGCCCAGGGCAGCGGGTCGTGACGCAGGTCCGCGGCGAGCGGGGCGAGGCCCCAGGTGAGGAGGAAGAACCAGGGCATCGTCTCCAGGGTCGCCCGCTGGTAGAGGTCGATGCGCTGGAGCCGGCCGCGCCCCTGCCAGCGGCGCCGCCACTCCCTCGTACGCCGGATCACCGTTTCTCCGTCCCCCGTGCCGTCGGCGCCGTGGTTCAGCGCCGCGGGTCCCATCGGAACCACCGCCGCCCAGCAAACACGGCGAACCCGGTCCAGGCCAGAGCCGCGACCGCCGCGCGCACCAGCGCACCGCCGGACTCGCCGCCCAGCCATCCGGCGCGGACGAGGGTCATCACCCCGGTCAGCGGCAGCAGTTCGCAGGCGGCGGCGAGGCGGTCCGGGAGGATGGCGAGCGGGACGAAGAGCCCCGAGCCCATCCCGGAGACCAGGAAGAACGGCAGGGTGGTGAGCTGCGCGGTCTGCACCGTGCGGGTACCGGCCGAGGTGAGCGCCGCGAGCCCGGCGAGCAGGACACAGCCGAGCAGCAGCCCCGCCACCAGCAGGGCGGGCCGCTGGGGCGCCCCCAGCCCCAGCGCGGCCCCGCCGACCGCCACGATCAGCGCGCTCTGCGCGAGCAGCAGGAGGGCCGCGGGCAGCGCCGTCCCGCCGAGGATCTCCAGGTCCCGGATCTCCCCGGTCCGCAGCCGCTTCAGCACCAGCTCCTCGCGCCGGGCGACGTACGTGGAGACGAGGTTCATGTGGACGACCTGGATCAGCGCCACCCCGATCCCGCCGGTCAGTGCCGCCCCGGCGACGGACATCCCGGCGGGCCCGAGATCGACCCGGTCGAGGGAGGACTTGAGGGCGACCGTCATCGCCAGGGGCATGAGCACCGCGACGAAGACCGCCGTCCTGTTGCGGGCGAGCAGCGTGAGCTCGGCGCGGGCGAGGGCGGTCAGCCGCCCCACCGCCGTGGTGCGGGCCGTGGAGAGGCCCGCCGTCGTGGTGATGCTCATGCCGCCGCCCCCTGCGTCCGCCGCGCCCCGGACCGCTCCCAGCCCCCGGTGATCGCACCCCCGGGAACGTCCCCGCTCCCGGTGCGCGCGATCTCCAGGAACGCCTCCTCCAGCGACCCGGACCGGGCGTCGAGCCCGTCGAGGACGACGCCCTCCCGGGCCGCCCAGCCTAGGAGCGTGTGCAGCGACTCCTGGAGGGCGCGGGTACGGATCTCGGTCCATCCGCCCGCCGCCGCCCCGTCCGGGCTCCGCAGGCCCGTCGGCAGCCGGTCGGCCGGGACGCCCTCGGGCAGCCGGAACCGGATACGGGCCGGCTGCCCGGCCGTGACCTCGGCCGTCGTCCCGGAGGCCACGATCCGGCCCCCGTGCATGATCGCCAGCCGGTCCGCGAGCGCCTCGGCCTCCTCCAGGTGATGCGTGGTCAGCACCACCGTCGTGCCGCCGTCCCGCAGGCTCCTGACGAGCTCCCAGGTGTCGCGCCGGCCCTCCGCGTCGAGCCCGGTCGTCGGCTCGTCCAGGAAGAGGACCTCCGGGCGGGCGACGAGGGCCAGCCCCAGGTCGAGGCGGCGCCGCTCACCGCCCGAGAGCTGCTTGACGCGGACCCGGGCGCGGCCGGTCAGCCCCACCACCTCCAGCACCTCCCCGACGGGCCGGGCGCCACTGGTGCACGCGGCCCACATCCGCACGGTCTCGGTCACCGTCAGGTCGGACGGGAAGCCGCCCTCCTGGAGCATCACCCCCGTCCGGGCCCGGACGGCGCCCCGCTCGCGGTACGGGTCGTGGCCGAGGACGCGTACGGTCCCGGCGTCCGGCACCGCGAGCCCTTCCAGCAGCTCCACCGTGGAGGTCTTCCCGGCGCCGTTGGTGCCGAGCAGGGCGAAGAGCTCCCCGCGCGGTACGGAGAAGGAGATCCCGGAGACGGCCTCGAAGCCGCCCGCGTACCGCCGTCGCACCGCGTGGGCCTCGATCACCGCCGTACCGGCAGGGGTTGGTTCGCCGCCATGGGCGTCACTGGTCATGCACTCCAGGCTGGCCGGGGACGGAGCCCGGCGGCAGTGCGGGCCGTCACCACCCCGCATGACATCTGTCATGACGCACACGGCTGCCCACGCCGCGGAACCGGACCCCGGAAAGAAAAGAGATCGGCGTCGGCCCCGCACACGCATCCCGCGCACACGAGAAAGACCCCGGTCGAATACGACCGGGGTCTTTCTTCTGGAGCGGACGACCAGGTTCGAACTGGCGACCTCAACCTTGGCAAGGTTGCGCTCTACCAACTGAGCTACGTCCGCATTGCCTCCGCTCGGCTTTCACCGGGCGGCGCGAGCACCACTCTACCCGATCCACCGGAGTGGTCGGAAAGCGATGCAGAGCGGGTGACAGGAATCGCACACTGCGCCTCCCCCCTGGAAGGGGGGTGTTCTACTACTGAACTACACCCGCACGCTGCTGTGGTTGGGGCCTTTCGGCCTTGCCCCTTGGCGTGATCCAGACTCTATCCGAACTGCGGGGGTGAAGCGCAAGTCGGCTCCCTCGCGGATGTCGCGGCGAGGTCCCGTACGAGCCGTCCCGGAGGCCGTCGCGGACCTCCGGGCGCTGCCGCCGGGTCCCGCCCGGTGCTCAACTCGCTTGTTCGAAAGCCTCGTAGACCCTCTTCGGGATGCGTCCCCTGGCCGGCACGTCCATCTGGTGCGACCGCGCCCACGCGCGGACGGCCGCCGGGTCGGGGGCGAGGGAGGTGTGACGGTAGGAAACGGGAGTCTTGCCGTGCTTTCCGGCTTTTGTCTGCTTTCGACCGGCCGCCACGTACGGCGCCAGGGTCTTCCGCAGCTTTTTCGCGTTGACGGGATTGAGATCGATCTCGTAGGACTTCCCGTCGATGGCGAAAGTGACCGTTTCCGCCGCCTGTCCCCCGTCGATGTCGTCGGAGAGCGTGACCACTACGCGTTGCGCCACGGATATCGGTCCTTTCCTGCGGCGCCCGCCCGTCATGACGTGCGCGGACGCCGGCCTTCCGGCTGCCTGGGTTCTCAACTGTCGGTTCGGGCCGGGCTCGCGGGCCCCGGCCCGATTCCGAGGCATCGGTGTTCCGGTGTTCTTCGAGCCGTGATGCTTTCCTTGGTAATCATTTGTACAGCGGTGGTACGGCATTGTGAAGCCCGCCCAATTGTTTCGCGTGTCCGTCCGCAATCGGTACTGATTTTTTCCTCGGACTTTTCCCGGACCGGTGGCGATCGATATCCGTACGTGATCCGCAGATCCTTGTCTACCCGCGTAGAAATTTCCGGCAGGTACGCTGACAGGACCCGCCGGGGTCTGGGGAACCCCCCGGAGACCCAGCCGCACCACACCATTGGGAGTGCCAGTGGCACGCGTCGTAGTCGACGTCATGCTCAAGCCGGAGATCCTCGACCCGCAGGGACAGGCGGTGCAGCGCGCACTGCCCCGTCTCGGCTTCGAGGGAATCGCCGACGTTCGCCAGGGGAAGCGTTTCGAGCTTCAGGTCGAAGGGCCGGTCGACGACGCCGCCCTGGCCCGGATCAACGAACTCGCCGAGACCTTCCTCGCGAACACCGTCATCGAGGACTTCGTCGTGAAGGTGGAGTCCGAGGAGGCCGCGAAGTGACCGCTCGTATCGGCGTCGTCACTTTCCCCGGCACCCTCGACGACAAGGACGCGCTGCGCGCGGTCCGGGTCGCGGGGGCCGAACCCGTCTCGCTGTGGCACCGCGACAAGGACCTGCACCAGGTCGACGCGGTCGTCCTCGCGGGCGGCTTCTCCTACGGCGACTACCTGCGGGCCGGAGCCATCTCCCGCTTCTCGCCGGTGATGGAGACCATCATCGAGCAGGCGAAGGCGGGCATGCCGGTCCTCGGCATCTGCAACGGCTTCCAGATCCTGACCGAGGCGCACCTGCTGCCCGGCGCGATGCTGCGCAACGACCACCTCCACTTCATCTGCCGCGACCAGAAGCTGCGGGTGGAGAACACGGGGACGGCCTGGACCGCGGACTACGCGGACGGCCAGGAGATCTCCGTACCGCTGAAGAACATGGACGGCCGGTACACCGCCGACGAGCGCACGCTCGACGAGCTGGAGGCCGAGGGCCGCGTCGCGTTCCGCTACATGGACGTGAACCCCAACGGCTCGCTCCGTGACATCGCCGGGATCAGCAACGCCGCCGGCAACGTCGTCGGCCTCATGCCGCACCCCGAGCACGCGGTCGAGCCGCTGATCGGCACCGGCGGCACGGACGGCCTCGGTTTCTTCACCTCGATCATCAAGAAGCTGGTCAACGCATGAGCCTGGATACGGTCAAGCACGCGGCCGAGACCCCGGACGCCGAACAGCCCTGGAAGGAACTCGGCCTCAAGGAGGACGAGTACGCCCGCATCCGCGAGATCCTGGGCCGCCGTCCCACCGGCGCCGAGCTCGCCATGTACTCCGTGATGTGGTCCGAGCACTGCTCCTACAAGAGCAGCAAGGTCCACCTCAAGCAGTTCGGCGAGAAGGTCCCCGCCAACGACGCGATGCTCGTCGGCATCGGCGAGAACGCCGGTGTGGTCGACGTCGGCCAGGGTTACGCGGTCACCTTCAAGGTCGAGTCGCACAACCACCCGTCGTACATCGAGCCCTACCAGGGTGCGGCGACCGGCGTCGGCGGCATCGTCCGCGACATCCTCGCCATGGGCGCCCGCCCGATCGCGGTCGTCGACCCGCTGCGCTTCGGCGCGGCCGACCACCCCGACACCAAGCGCGTCCTGCCGGGCGTCGTCGCGGGCATCGGCGGCTACGGCAACTGCCTCGGCCTGCCGAACATCGGCGGCGAGGTCGTCTTCGACGCCTGCTACCAGGGCAACCCGCTCGTCAACGCCGGCTGCATCGGCGTGATGAAGCACGAGGACATCCACCTCGCCCAGGCCTCCGGCCCCGGCAACAAGGTCATCCTCTACGGAGCCCGCACCGGCGGCGACGGCATCGGCGGCGTCTCGGTCCTCGCGTCCGAGACCTTCGAGTCCACCGGCCCGGCCAAGCGCCCCGCGGTGCAGGTCGGCGACCCGTTCCAGGAGAAGCTCCTCATCGAGTGCACCCTGGAGATCTTCCAGGAGAAGCTCGTCGCGGGCATCCAGGACCTCGGCGGCGCCGGGCTCTCCTGCGCCACGTCCGAGCTGGCCTCCGCCGGTTCCGGCGGCATGCGCGTCGAGCTGGACACCGTGCCGCTGCGCGACTCCTCCCTCTCGCCCGAGGAAATCCTCATGAGCGAGTCGCAGGAGCGCATGTGCGCGATCGTCGAGCCGCAGCACGTGGACCGCTTCCTGGAGATCTGCGAGAAGTGGGACGTCATCGCCACCGTCATCGGTGAGGTGACCGAGGGCTCCCAGCTGGAGATCTTCTGGCACGGCGAGCAGATCGTGGACGTTCCGCCGCGGTCCGTCGCCCACGAGGGCCCGACCTACCACCGCCCGTTCGCCCGCCCGGAGTGGCAGGACGCGCTCCAGGCCGACGACGCCGGCAAGCTGGCCCGTCCGGCGGACGGCGCCGAGCTGCGCGCGCAGGTCCTCCAGCTCGTCTCCTCGCCGAACCAGGCGTCGAAGACGTGGATCACGGACCAGTACGACCGGTTCGTGCAGGGCAACACCGTGCTCGCGATGCCCGAGGACGCCGGCATGGTCCGCATCGACGAGGAGACCAACCTCGGCGTGGCCATGGCGACCGACGGCAACGGCCGCTACGCGAAGCTCGACCCCTACACCGGTGCGCAGCTCGCGCTGGCGGAGTCGTACCGCAACGTCGCCGCCTCCGGCGCGAAGCCGCTCGCGATCTCGGACTGCCTGAACTTCGGTTCGCCCGAGGACCCGGACGTCATGTGGCAGTTCGCCGAGGCCACCCGCGGTCTCGCGGACGGCTGCCTGGAGCTGGGCACCCCGGTCACCGGCGGCAACGTCTCGCTGTACAACCAGACCGGTGACACCGCGATCCACCCGACGCCGGTCGTGGCCGTGCTCGGTGTGATCGACGACGTCACCCGGCGCACCCCGGTGGCGTTCGCGCAGGAGGGGCAGCTGCTCTACCTGCTCGGCGACACGCACGAGGAGTTCGGCGGCTCGGCCTGGTCCGAGGTCGTCCACCAGCACCTCGGCGGGATGCCGCCCAAGGTCGACCTGGGCCGCGAGAAGCTGCTCGGCGAGATCCTGATCTCGGCCTCGCGCGACGGCATGATCGACGCCGCGCACGACCTGTCCGACGGCGGTCTCGTCCAGGCGGTCACCGAGTCCTGCCTGCGCGGCGGGAAGGGTGCCCGGCTGGTCGTCCCGGACGGTCTGGACGCGTTCACCTTCCTCTTCTCCGAGTCGGCGGGGCGCGCGGTCGTCTCGGTGCCGCGCAGCGAGGAGCTCCGCTTCAACGACATGTGCGGCGCACGGGGTCTGCCCGTCACCCGCATCGGTGTCGTCGACGGTGACGAGATCGAGGTCCAGGGCGAGTTCAGCATTGCGCTGACCGAGCTGCGGACCGCGCACGAGAGCACGATTCCGGCGCTCCTCGCCTGAGTCTCTCCCGGTGCACGTACGCCGATGCCCCCGTCCGGTCCGCCGGGCGGGGGCATCGCGCTGTTCCGGGGCGGGCCCGGGGTTCCGGTGTCCGGCGCCCCTCGGAGCCGTACGCTCGACGGCATGCCGCCGACGACCCGCAAGCGCGCCCGCCGCTACGACCCCGACCGCACCCGCACCGCCGTACTGGCGCAGTTCGCCCTGGTCGGGCGGGCGGTCGCGGGGCTGACCGACGACCGACTCGCGCTGCCCACCCGGCTCGGCGACTGGACCGTGCGGGAGCTGGCCGTCCATCTCGCGGCGGCGCTCTCGGCCGTCTCCCGGAACCTGGAGCTGCCCGAGCCGCCCGGCGCGAAGCCGGAACTGACCCTGGTCCAGTGGCCGTTCTCGACGGCGGCGCGGGCCGGGCGGATCGACGAGGACGTCCGCGCGCTCGCCGCCGCCCACCCCGACATCACCGCCCTGTACGGAGAGGTCACGGCCCGCTTCGAGGCGGTGGTGGTCCCGTCCGACCCCGACCGGCTGCTGCCGACCCGCACCGGCTCGATGCGGCTCGGCGACTACCTGGTCACCCGGACCGTCGAGCTGGTCGCGCACACTGACGACCTCAACGCGGCGACCGGCCTGGACGTCCCGTACGACCGGCAGGCCCTGGCCGCCGCCACCCGGCTCCTCGCGGACGCCCTCGCCGAGCGGGCGCCCGGCGGGTCGGTGGAGGTGCGGGTCCCGCCGTTCGCCGTGGTCCAGTGCCTCGGCGGACCCCAGCACACCCGCGGCACGCCCCCCAACGTCGTGGAGACCGACCCGCTCACCTGGATCCGGCTGGCCACCGGGCGGGCCGGCTGGGCCGAGGAGCGGGACGCGGCGCGGATCTCCGCGAGCGGGGAACGGGCCGATCTCGCGGGGCTGCTGCCGCTGATGGGCTGAGCGGCGGGTCAGGGGTCGAGCGGCGGGAACGTCCCGCCGCCCGGTGTCAGGTACGGGCGGCGGGACGGGTCCTGTGAGGTGCGGCGGGCGCGGCTCAGAACGGCGAGGTGCCCGCGCTCGCCGGGTACGGCAGCAACTCCGCGTTCGTCCGCTCCCAGAACGCCCGCAGCTCCGCCAGCAACTCCGGCTCCTCGGCCGCCCGGTTCGCCTGCTCGCGCTGGTCCGCGCGCAGGTTGAAGAGCTGGTCGCCCCCGGTCTTGCCCCGGTAGTACTTCCAGTCGCCCCGGCGCACCGCGCGTTCGCCGCGCACCCGCCAGAACAGGTCGCGCTCCGGGACCTCTTCGCCCCGCAGCAGATAGCCGCCGAGGCTGGTGCCGTCCAGCGGGTACGCGGGGGCGGGGCGGGCGCCCGCTATCTCCAGCAGCGTCGCGGTCCAGTCCGGCGAGAACACCGGCAGGTCGCTGACCTGCCCGGCATCGATCCTGGCGGGCCAGCGCAGCACCGCGGGCACCCGGATGCCGCCCTCCTGGAGCGAGCTCTTGTTGCCGGAGAGCGGCCACTGGTACGAGAAGCGCTCGCCGCCGTTGTCGCTGGCGAAGAAGACCAGGGTGTCCTCCTCCTGACCCGACTTCCTCAGCGCGTCGAGCACCTTTCCGACCGAACGGTCGAGGTCCTCGACCATCTCCTTGTACTTCTCGACCGATCCGCCGTCGTTGTGGAACAGGGCGGCCACATTGCCCGCCTTGATCTTCCGGACGACCTCCGCGCTCTCCTCGGTGTCGCCGTCCGCGATCCACGGCCAGTGCGGGGTGGTGAAGTTGAGGTTCAGCAGCCACGGCTTGTCGTGGTCGCGCTGGACGTACTCGCTCGCCCGCTCGGTGAGGATGCGCGTGTAGTAGCGGAGGTCCTTGTACGCGGCGTCGCCCTCGTAGAGGTCGTACTCGCCGCCGAGGCCGAGCTTGGAGTAGTACTCCAGCGCCCCGCCGAAGTTGCCGAAGAACTCGTCCCAACCCGACTTGGTGGGGCTGTAGTCCGGCAGGTACCCGCAGTGCCACTTGCCGATCAGCGCGGTGGCGTACCCCGTGGAGCGCAGCAGCGAGGCGAGCGTCGGGTGCGTCGGCTCCAGGCCCACCGACCGGTCCGCGATCGGCTCCGCGAGCCCGCCGGCGGTGCGCCCCGGGTAGCGGCCGGTGTAGAGGCTGAAGCGGGTCGGCGAGCAGGTGGCGGAGCCGGCGTACGCGTCGGTGAACCGCACGCCCTGGCGGCCGAGGCGGTCCAGGTTCGGCGTCTTGATGTGCGGGGCGCCGTACGAGGAGAGGTCGGCCCAGCCGAGGTCGTCGCCGAGGATGAAGAGGATGTTCGGGCGGCGGGAGTGCTTGCCGCGCGCCGCCCGGAACGGCCTCTCCCGGAAGTCGGCCCGCTGCGGCGCGGCGGCCGGGGCGCTCGCCGGGGCGGCGGACGCGGTCCCGGCCGACAGGCCCACGGCCGCGGTGGCGGCGCTCGCGCCGACGGCGGTGCCGAAGGCGCGGCGGGAGAGCGCACCGGAGGGCTCACCGGCGCCGGGGTTCTGGGTCGGGTTCTGGTTCGGGCGAGGGGCGGAAGACATGGCGACTCCGGGCACGGGCCCCCGCAGGGCGACCGGACGCGCACAGGCGCACCCGGACCCCTGAGGGAGCAGGCGGGAAGCAAGGGGGAGGGCGGGGCGGAGACCGGACGGCACGGGTGGGCCCGGGCAAGGGGTCCGCGCAGAGGGGGTACGCGGCCGGGGGCCCGCACATGCGGCGCGGGCGGCCACCGGCGCGGGCGGCCACCGGCGGCGCGCTCGGCGGGCCGGTGGGATCAGGAGCTCAGGGACTCGTGAGCCAGGGACTCGTGAGCCAGGCGTTCACGAGCCAGGCATTCCTGAGCCCGGGGACTCAGGAACTCGGCGGCTCGGGCGCTCAGGAACAGCGACAGATGGCGCTCGCCAGGCGTCCCAGATCGACGTGGCGGCGCTCCACGAGCGTGACCGAGAGATCACCGAGAGGCTGCATGGCCCAGGAGCCTGCCGCCTGGGCGTGTCCGTGTCAACGATCGTCTCGCGGTACGGACAGGCGTACCGCTATCCGGACCCGGGGCGCCGCTCGGAGCGTCGGCACGGCCCTCGGCGCCCGTCTCCCGGCCCGTGCAGTGTGAGGCTCGCCACGGAACGGGCGGTCGGCAGGGGCCTCCGGTTGCCTCCGGGCCCGTCTCACCCAGAGCGACGGATGTGGCCGGCCTCCGACGGGCCGACCGGCGCCGCCGCCGGCCGGGAGAGGCCGCAGTGCTGGGATCCGGCCGCCCCGGCGATCGGGGGCCGCCGTCCGGCCCCCGCCCATGATCACTCCCGGTGATCAACGAGACCCCCCGGAAACGGACTTCCCGCTTCGCGTCCGCGCACGTCCGGGCGGCTCCGGCCACCGGTGCGGGGCCCGTCCCCAATTCGGACCAGTGGTCGACCTCGCCTACACTCGGTGGCGTGCCTCGTGGTGATGGACGACTCAACCACGACCTGCTCCCCGGCGAGAAGGGCCCCCAGGACGCTTGCGGCGTCTTCGGTGTCTGGGCTCCCGGCGAAGAGGTCGCCAAGCTCACCTATTTCGGACTGTATGCCCTGCAGCACCGTGGACAGGAGTCCGCGGGCATCGCAGTGAGCAACGGGTCCCAGATCCTGGTCTTCAAGGACATGGGACTGGTCTCGCAGGTCTTCGACGAAACGTCTCTGGGGTCGCTCCAGGGCCATATCGCGGTCGGTCATGCCCGCTACTCCACCACCGGTGCCTCGGTGTGGGAGAACGCGCAGCCGACGTTCCGTGCCACCGCGCACGGCTCGATCGCCCTCGGCCACAACGGCAACCTGGTCAACACGGCCCAGCTCGCGGAGATGGTCGCCGACCTGCCGCGCAAGGACGGCCGCGCCACCCAGGTCGCCGCGACCAACGACACCGACCTCGTGACCGCGCTGCTCGCCGGGCAGACCGACGAGGAGGGCAATCCGCTCACGATCGAGGAAGCCGCCACCAAGGTGCTTCCCCAGGTCCGCGGCGCCTTCTCGCTCGTCTTCATGGACGAACACACCCTCTACGCCGCCCGGGACCCGCAGGGCATCCGCCCGCTCGTCCTCGGCCGCCTGGAGCGCGGCTGGGTCGTCGCGTCGGAGTCCGCCGCCCTCGACATCTGCGGCGCCAGCTACGTCCGCGAGATCGAGCCGGGCGAACTCGTCGCCATCGACCAGAACGGTCTGCGCACCTCCCGCTTCGCGGAAGCGAAGCCCAAGGGCTGCGTCTTCGAGTACGTCTACCTGGCACGCCCCGACACCGACATCGCCGGGCGGAACGTCTACCTCTCCCGCGTCGAGATGGGCCGGCGCCTCGCCGCCGAGTCCCCCGTCGAGGCGGACCTGGTCATAGCGACACCGGAGTCCGGCACCCCCGCCGCGATCGGTTACGCCGAGGCCAGCGGTATCCCGTTCGGCGCCGGTCTGGTCAAGAACGCCTACGTCGGCCGGACCTTCATCCAGCCCTCGCAGACCATCCGTCAGCTGGGCATCCGTCTGAAGCTGAACCCGCTCAAGGAAGTCATCAAGGGCAAGCGCCTGGTGGTCGTCGACGACTCGATCGTCCGCGGCAACACCCAGCGCGCGCTGGTCCGGATGCTCCGCGAGGCCGGTGCCGCCGAGATCCACATCCGGATCTCGTCCCCGCCGGTCAAGTGGCCCTGCTTCTTCGGCATCGACTTCGCGACCCGCGCCGAGCTCATCGCCAACGGCATGTCCGTCGACGAGATCGCCACGTCGCTGGGTGCCGACTCGCTCTCGTACATCTCGCTCGACGGGATGATCGAGGCGACGACGATCCAGAAGCCCAACCTCTGCCGCGCCTGCTTCGACGGTGAATACCCGATGGAGCTTCCGGACCCGGAGCTGCTCGGCAAGCAGCTGCTGGAGACCGAGCTGGCCGCCGGCCCCGCCGCCACCGCGGCGGCCGACGCGCTGCGGCGTCCGTGATCCGGACCGACCGGCGTTTCTTCCAGCCCCGTATTCCCACACGAAAGATCCCGGGCAATGTCTGAGACAACAGGTGCTTCCTACGCGGCGGCCGGCGTCGACATCGAGGCCGGCGACCGCGCGGTCGAGCTGATGAAGCAGTGGGTGAAGAAGACGAAGCGCCCCGAGACCGAGGGTCTCGGCGGGCTCGGCGGTTTCGCCGGACTCTTCGACGCCTCCGCCCTCAAGCGCTACGAGCGCCCGCTGCTGGCCTCCGCGACCGACGGCGTCGGCACGAAGGTCGACCTGGCGCGGCAGATGGGCGTCTACGACACCATCGGCCACGACCTGGTGGGCATGGTCGTCGACGACCTCGTGGTCTGCGGCGCCGAACCGCTCTTCATGACCGACTACATCTGCGTCGGCAAGGTGCACCCCGAGCGTGTCGCGGCGATCGTGAAGGGCATCGCCGAGGGCTGCGTCCTCGCCGGCTGCTCCCTGGTCGGCGGCGAGACGGCCGAGCACCCGGGGCTTCTCGGCCCGGACGACTTCGACGTCGCCGGCGCGGGTACGGGCGTGGTCGAGGCCGACCGCCTGCTCGGCCCCGAGCGCATCCGTAAGGGTGACGCGGTCATCGCCATGGCCTCGTCCGGTCTTCACTCCAACGGGTACTCGCTCGTGCGCCACGTGGTGTTCGACCGGGCCGGCTGGACCCTGGACCGCCAGGTGGAGGAGTTCGGCCGGACCCTCGGCGAGGAGCTTCTGGAGCCCACCCGGATCTACTCGCTGGACTGCCTCGCCCTCACCCGTACGACCGAGGTGCACGGCTTCAGCCACGTCACCGGCGGCGGCCTGGCGAACAACCTGGCCCGGGTCGTCCCGGACGGGCTGCACGCCACCGTGGACCGGTCCACCTGGACCCCGGGCGCGGTGTTCGACCTGGTCGGCAAGGCCGGCAAGGTCGAGCGGCTGGAGCTGGAGAAGACGCTGAACATGGGCGTCGGCATGATCGCGATCGTCCCGGCCGACTCCGTGGACGTGGCCCTGACGACGCTGGCCGACCGCGGGGTCGACTCCTGGGTAGCCGGCGAGATCACCGACCGCGGCGACCACGCCACGGGCGCCGAGCTGACCGGCGACTACGCCCGCTGATCACACGCGAAACCGCCGGGACCGGGCGGGGCGGGGCGACTCGGGGATCGTCCGCCCGCCCGCCGGCGGGGTCCGCACGGCGGATGCGGCCACCCGGCGGGAACCTGGCGGTGCCGTCGCGTCGGCCCGGGCCGGACCGGGCGTGGGCAACGCCGGACACCACGGCCCGGAACATCGCGGCCCCGTGCACCATGGACCCGAACACCACGGCCCGACCGTGACCGGACAGCACAGAACCCGGTCCGGGACAGGCCCGGACCGGGTTGTTGTGTCAGCGCGAGGTCAAGCGCCGCGGCGCTGGGACGAGGGACCGGACTCGTCGTCCTCGTCCTCGTCGTCGTTGTAAAGATCCGCGTACTGTGCGTACGGGTCATCGTCCTCGTCGTCGTCCTCGAACGGCTCGGCGTTCGGTGGCTGACTCGAAGGTGATGCGCCCAGCTCATTGGCCAGACGTGTGAGGTCGGTTCCGCCGCTGCTGTACTTCAGCTGGCGGGCGACCTTTGTCTGCTTGGCCTTTGCCCGGCCGCGCCCCATGGCTCGACCCCCTCGGTGACGGGGCTCGACGGCCCCAGAGTCTTGACACGCGTTCATGTTTCGGGACGGCCTCTCGGATGAGAGTCCGTGCCCGTAGAGCTTCAACGGTACCTGCTTCCGTGGCCATACGGTACGCCGCCCGCGTCTTGCGCCCCGGTACAGGACCAATGAGGAGCTCCGTCCTCGCTGGTCAACTGCGATTTTAACCTCTTCTTGGCGTACGACCCGCCGACCGGCGTGAGTCTTGTCTCGCAGGTTCCGTGCGCCCTCCCACCGGCCGGAACCGTCCCGGAGAGCGAGACTCCGGAACGGTTCCCTCCGCTCCGGCCGGCGGGCGGGCCGTCCCGGTCAGGCGCGCGGGGAGCGAGCTGCTCCGGCCATCCGCCGCTCGGCGATCCGGTCCGCGGCGGCGGCCGGCGGAACCCCGTCCGCCTTCGCGAGTGCGAACAATTCCAGCGTGGTGTCGAAGATCTTCGCCGTCTTCGCCCTGGCCCGCTCGAAGTCGAAGCCGTGCAGCTCCTCGGCGACCTGGATCACCCCGCCGGCGTTCACCACGTAGTCCGGGGCGTAGAGGATCGCGCGGTCCGCGAGGTCCTTCTCCACCCCCGGGTGCGCGAGCTGGTTGTTGGCCGCGCCGCACACCACCTTCGCCGTGAGCACCGGCACCGTGGTGTCGTCCAGCGCGCCGCCGAGCGCGCAGGGGGCGTAGATGTCGAGCCCCTCGGTGCGGATCAGCGCGTCGGTGTCCGCCACGACGGTGACCTCGGGGTGGGCGTCGGTGATCCGGCGCACCGACTCCTCGCGCACGTCCGTGACGACGACCTGCGCCCCGTCCTCCAGCAGGTGCCGGACCAGGTGCCGGCCGACCTTCCCGACGCCCGCGACGCCGACCTTCCGGCCGCGCAGGGTCGGGTCGCCCCACAGGTGCTGGGCCGAGGCCCGCATCCCCTGGAAGACACCGAACGCGGTGAGCACCGACGAGTCCCCGGCGCCGCCGTTCTCGGGGGAGCGGCCGGTGGTCCAGCGGCACTCGCGGGCGACGACGTCCATGTCCTCGACGTACGTCCCGACGTCGCAGGCGGTGACGTACCGTCCGCCGAGCGAGGCCACGAACCGGCCGTAGGCGAGCAGGAGTTCCTCGGTCTTCACGAGGTCCGGGTCGCCGATGACGACGGCCTTGCCGCCGCCGTGGTCCAGCCCGGCCATGGCGTTCTTGTACGACATCCCGCGCGCGAGGTTCAGCGCGTCGGCGACGGCCTCCGCCTCGGTGGCGTACGGGTGGAAGCGGGTACCGCCAAGGGCGGGGCCCAGGGCGGTGGAGTGGAGGGCGATGACGGCCTTGAGGCCGCTGGCCCGGTCCTGGCAGACGACGAGCTGCTCGTGTCCACCCTGGTCCGAGTGGAACAGGGTGCGCAGCACGTCGACGGGTGCGCCGGTCACATCGGTCACGGTGGTGACTCCCAAGTACGAAGCGGCGGAAGGGGACTTCTGCGGGTGGGAAGCCCCCGGCGGACCGGCGGACCGGCCCGTCCGGTTCAGAGCGTAGGCGCTGCTCCCGCGGCGGATCGCCTCTCTGCCGGGGATCACCCCCTGAGGGAGTACGGGCGTGACACGATCAGCTTCATGTCGGTGGTGTCTTCAGTGCTCGTCCCTTACACGTCCTATCTGCGGGTGTACGAGCCCCTCGCCGCCTTCCCGGAGGCCGAGCGCGCGCACTGGGCGCGTTACGCGCAACGCACCGAGTTCCCCACGGCGCAGGACGAACTCCGCCGCGCGCTGGCCGACTTGGTGCCCACGCCGCCGGTCGGGGTGAGCCCCCACGAGAGCGCGGACGCCTTCGTCGCGGAGCTCGACGGGGTGGTCTGCGTCTGCCCGTGGCGGACCCGGCTGCGCGGATGGCTGGCCCTGGAGGAGCTCGGGGGGCTGTTTCCGGCCAATGTGCTGGACGCGGTGCTGCCTCCGGTGGTCCGGGAGCAGCAGACCGCCGACCACGAGCGGTGGCAGCGCCGGAACCCCGACGCGCGGCCCTGGATCAGGACGGCGGTGTGGCACGTACCGGTCCGCTGGTTCGTGCTCTTCACCGACGAGGAGCGTGAGTACGGGGCGCCGGACGGCGCGGGCGGACCGGCCGCGCTGCGGTACCGGACGCCCATGGTGCAGGCGCGGCGCAGGCTGGCGCGCGGGTTGCGGACCCTGCGCGAGACCGTGGACGACGGCCCGTTGGCGGACGGGCTGGTCGACGTGGGCCGCTGGCTGGAGGAGTTCCACCCCCGTTCGCTGGTCGAACTGGACTACGGGGGACTGGTGCACGCGGTGCCGGCGGCCCGGCTCGCCGGTGACCGGTCGGCGGCGGACGTGGCCGAGGGCCTCGCGGCGCTGCGCGCGGGCGACAACGACCGCGCCGCGGAGGCGTACGGGCGGCTGGCGGAGCGCTGGCGGGCGGTGCGGGACCTCCGGTCCGCCAACTGACGGGCGAGCGGCCCGCCGACGGAGGTGCCCGGGGTCGCGGGCGCGCACCGGTCCGGGCGCCCGGGGGCGCGGGCGGCCCCCGGTCCTGGCGCCGTGGGGGTGCGCTTCGTGCAGGGGGCCGGGTGCCGCGGCTTCGTGAAGTGAACGGGGAGAGGGCTGTCCGGCGTCAACATGTGTCGGCGCACCGCACCACCAATGGATGCGAATCGGACCACGGTGGCATGAAAGGTCCGAACCGGGGCAACCTCATGCCGAGGCGGTCGCAAGCAGGCCAATCGGATGGAATCGTGCCAAGGCGCGCCAACCGCCTCCTTCGCCAGGAAGGCCGGCCCGGACGGGCGGCCGTGACCGGGAAGGGAGTTGAGGAAGCCGATGATCGCCGAGGAGACGTGCGAGCACGCACGCGAACCCACGGGGCGGGTCGAGAGGTGCCGGACCGGGACGTGATCCGGTGCGGGCCGGGCGGGCTCCCAGGCCCGGCTGACGGCCCGTGGGATGCGTCTCCTGTGACGTGCGGGATTGGCGGGACGGGGGGCTACGTCCTCCGGCCTAGGTCTTACGTCCTGAACCGGTCCAATGGCCGCAAGCGTGACGGACGGCACTAAGGGCGCCCTTGCGTCCATCCCTACCCCTCGTGCCAAAATAGGACAAGGAGTCCGGGGAGGACTCTGTCCGTCCAACTATGGGCGGATTGCTCTGCATTGCACGCTATGGGGGGTCTAGTGACTCCTGATCGCTCTGTGACTGATCGTTACTGACGCGTGACTGTCCGCTATGGCATGGTCCATCGGCTTCCGTCGCTGATGAACACCTGGGAGGGCAATTCCATCGGTTTGGCCGACGTGGCTGGACGGATGGTGTAGTTGTAGTGCCGAGGACAAGCCGTTCGTCCTATAACCGACTCGGCCCCCGTCCGCCATTTCGGGCAACGTGGGCCAAGGTGCAGAATTTAGAGGAAAGAACCGAGATGGTTCGGTTCTCCCGAGGAGGCCGCTCATGACCGCTCGCACCCCTGATGCCGAGCCGCTGCTGACCCCGGCTGAGGTTGCCACGATGTTCCGCGTGGACCCGAAGACGGTCACCCGTTGGGCCAAGGCTGGCAAGCTCACGTCCATCCGCACGCTCGGTGGACATCGCCGATACCGCGAGGCAGAGGTCCGCGCACTGCTTGCGGGTATTCCGCAGCAGCGCAGCGAGGCCTGAAGAACCCCTGTCGCCGCATCACGACCGGGCAGCTGACGGCCCCCCAACCGCAGCCGCTCACCCATAGCTCCATACGACGGGCGCCCGCCCCAACGGGCGCCATACCTGTGCGATGCGGGTACGTCGTGAAGATCGCGCTGGACTCCGCCGGGTCCAGCGCGATCTTTTTTTGTGCCCGAGCGCCCTGGGGGCCCCGGTGAAAGCCCTGGTGGCACGGGTGGGAGGCATGTGCGGCCGTCATGGCCGACCGGGGTGTGCGCCCGGAACGTGCGGCCGGCGGGTGCGGCCGGTACGGGGCGCCGTCCCCGCTCCGGCGGGCGCCGGGCGCCTCGCCGAGGCGCTTTCCGGCCGCTTCCCGGGTTTCTCCGTACAGCCTGCCACGCGGCTCCCGCGACCGGTGCGGGCGGGGGGTGTGGGCAGGTGTGGGGTTCTCTGTGTGACCCGGTGAAGGAGTCTGTCCGGAGGCGGGGGAGCTACCCGTACGGGTGGGGAGAAACCGGAGGGATGGATTCCAGGAGAGTGCCCGGGGGAGGTGCAATTGCACATATTAAATTCGGCCGTTGTATGGAGAGGGTAAAGCCACACTGTCCAAAAACTGGTTCGGTGACTCCCGTCACACTCCCTGCCGCTTGCCAACATCCAGCCTGCCACTGCGGGAAGCCGGGGAACTCCGCCGATGGTCACGGGCCGTGGGGACTTTCGCCCTTGGCCCGGGTGGCCACCGCGCCCTCCCCGGGGGCCCGGAGGGCACCGCGGTGGCCGCCGCGCGGACCCGCCGGTGCGGGCCGGGTGCCCGTGCGGCCCCTCGGAGGGTGCTCTCGCGGGCCCGGCGACCCCCGGCGGGCGTTGAGGGGCCGTTCCGGGCCGCTCCCCCGCTCCGGAGCGTCTCCGGGGGGCTCTGCGGGC
Source organism: Streptomyces sp. NBC_01335 (assembly GCF_035953295.1). Lineage (GTDB taxonomy): Bacteria > Actinomycetota > Actinomycetes > Streptomycetales > Streptomycetaceae > Streptomyces. The sequence goes on along the minus strand of NZ_CP108370.1, from coordinate 3,736,551 downwards.
CCCGGGGGCCGGAGCGCCCGCCAGGTGTCCGTCGGGGCACTCGTGGGGCGCGAGCGGGCGGGCGGTGACCGGTGGGGGCGGTCGGGCGGGGGCGGCGAACGCCCGGGCCGTGGCGGGACGGCCTCGGCCGGCGAAGGGAACGGCCGCGAAGGGAACGGCATGCCCCGTTCGTTCCGGAGCCGTTCGTTCCGTGCCCGCAACGCCGCGGAAACCGGCCCACGCACCACGGGAGCGTCCGGCCGCCGCCCCGGGCGAAGCGCTCCGGTGGAAGAGCTCCGGTGGAAGCGCCCCGGTGGAAGCGCCCCGGTGGAAGCGCCCCGGTGGAAGCGCCCCCGGAACGCGTGAAAGCCCGGATCGAGATGATCCGGGCTTTCGACTGCTGCGGTCCTGACGGGATTTGAACCCGCGGCCTCCACCTTGACAGGGTGGCGAGCACTCCAAACTGCTCCACAGGACCTTGCTGTTGTTCTTCGCTTCCGTACTCTCGTCCGGCTGCGAAACAGGACTGTACAGGAGGTTGGCGGGCCAGGTCGAATTCACTCGGGGTGACGCCCTGCTCACACCTCGGCGAGGGGTGTGAGCAGGGCGTTCTCCTACGGTGCGGCGGCGTCGATCGCCTTCACGATCCGCTTGTCCGACACCGGGAAAGCCGTCCCCAGCGCGTGCGCGAAGTAGCTCACCCGCAGCTCCTCGATCATCCAGCGGATGTCCAGGACCTCCTGCGGCACCGGCCGCCCCTGCGGCAGCTGCTCCAGCAGCCAGGCGTACTCGTCCTGCATCTCGTGGACCTTCTCCATGCGCGTGGTGTCGCGCTGGACGGAGGTCGGCATCTGCTGGAGCCGGCGGTCAGCCGCGACGAGGTAGCGCATCAGGTCGGGCAGCCTGCGCAGTCCGGTCGCGGTGACGAACCCGGCCGGCACGAGGCGCGCCAGCTGGTCCGTCACGTCGGCGACGTTGTTCATCAGCGTCAGGCTGTTGGTGGCCTTCAGACGGCGCTCGCAGGCCTGCCAGGCGGCCAGGATCTGCTGGACCTGGCCGACCGTGCGGACCGTGAGGTCCACCAGGTCGGCGCGGACCTTGTCGTACAGGGTCTTGAAGGCCGCCTCGTCCCAGGCGGGGCCGCCGTGGGCGGCGATCAGGCGGTCGGCGGCGGCGGTGGCGCAGTCCTCGAAGAGCGCCTGCACCGAGCCGTGCGGATTGCGCGACAGGGCCAGCTTCTGCTGGTTGGTGAGCTTGTCCGAGGCGAACTTCGCGGGGTTCACCGGGATGTTCAGCAGGATCAGCTTCCGGGTGCCGCGCCACATCGCCTGCTGCTGCTCGGCCTCGGTGTCGAAGAGCCGGACGGCGACCGTCTCGCCCTGGTCCACCAGTGCCGGGTACGCCTTGACCGGCTGCCCGGCCCGCCGGGTCTCGAAGACGCGCTCCAGCGTGCCGATGGACCAGCTGGTGAGCCCCGAACGCTCGATGGAGACGCCGGAGGGCCCGGCGGTGGCCGCGGCGGCCTGGGAGAGCGCCTGGCGGGCCTTGGGGCGCAGCCGGAGCTTGAGCGCCTCCAGGTCCTTGTCCTCGGCGACCTTGCGGCGCCGCTCGTCGACGATCCGGAACGTGATCTTCAGGTGTTCCGGTACGCGCCCCAGGTCGAAGTCGTCCGCGGTGACCGGCACCCCGACCATCCGCTGGAGCTCGCGGGCGAGCGTGGCGGGCAGCGGCTCCTGGAGCGGGACGGCCCGGTCCAGGAACTTCTCCGCGTAGTTCGGGGCCGGTACGTAGTGGCGGCGGATCGCCTTGGGCAGCGAGCGGATCAGCTCGGTGACGACCTCCTCGCGCAGGCCCGGGATCTGCCAGTCGAAGCCCTCGGAGGTGACCTGGTTGAGCACCTGGAGCGGGATGTGGACGGTCACGCCGTCCGCGTCCGCGCCGGGCTCGAACTGGTACGTCACCTTGAACTTGAGCTTCCCCTGCCGCCAGGAGTCCGGGTAGTCGTCCTTGGTGACGGCCCCGGCTTTCTCGTTGATGAGCATGGAGCGCTCGAAGTCCAGGGCCTCCGGCTCGTCCCGGCGCTTGTGCTTCCACCACGAGTCGAAGTGCGCGCCCGAGACGATGTGCTCGGGGATGCGCTGGTCGTAGAAGTCGAAGAGCGTCTCGTCGTCCACGAGGATGTCGCGGCGCCGGGCGCGGTGCTCCAACTCCTCGACCTCGCCGAGGAGTTTGCGGTTGTCGTGGAAGAACTGGTGGTGCGTCCGCCAGTCGCCCTCGACGAGCGCGTTCCGGATGAAGAGGTCCCGGGACGCCTCCTGGTCGATTCGGCCGAAATTGATCTTGCGCTGGGCGATGATCGGTACCCCGTAGAGTGTGACCCGCTCGTACGCCATCACCGCCGCCTGGTCCTTCTCCCAGTGCGGCTCGCTGTAGGTGCGCTTCAGCAGGTGCTGGGCGACCGGCTCGATCCACTCCGGCTCGACCTTCGCGTTGACGCGCGCCCAGAGCCGCGAGGTCTCCACCAACTCGGCCGACATCACGAACCGGGGCTGCTTCTTGAAGAGTGAGGAGCCCGGGAAGATCGCGAACTTGGCGCTGCGCGCGCCCAGGTACTCGTTCTTCTCGGTGTCCTTGAGGCCGATGTGCGAGAGCAGGCCGGCCAGCAGCGAGGTGTGCACCGCCTGCTCGGGGATGCCCGCGTCCGCCACCGGCTCCTCGACCTTGATGTCCATCTGCCGTGCGACCGTGCGGAGTTGGGAGTAGATGTCCTGCCACTCGCGGATGCGCAGGAAGTTCAGGTACTCCTGCTTGCACATCCGGCGGAAGCTGGAGGAGCCGCGCTCCCGCTGCTGCTCGCGGACGTACTCCCAGAGCTTCAGGTACGCCAGGAAGTCCGAGGTCTCGTCCTTGAACCGGGCGTGCTGCTGGTCGGCCTGCGTCTGCTTGTCCGAGGGCCGCTCGCGCGGGTCCTGGATGGAGAGCGCGGCGGCGATGACCATGACCTCGCGGGCACAGCCGTTGCGGTCGGCCTCGATGACCATACGGGCGAGGCGCGGGTCCACCGGGAGCTGCGAGAGCTTGCGGCCGAGCGGGGTCAGCCGCTTGCGCGCGTCCTTCTCCTCCGGGTCCAGCGCCCCCAGCTCCTGGAGCAGCTGCACACCGTCGCGGATGTTGCGGTGGTCCGGCGGGTCGATGAAGGGGAACTTCTCGATGTCGCCGAGCCCGGCCGCGGTCATCTGGAGGATGACGGAGGCGAGGTTGGTCCGCAGGATCTCGGCGTCGGTGAACTCCGGCCGGGTGAGGAAGTCGTCCTCGGAGTACAGCCGGATGCAGATGCCGTCCGAGGTACGGCCGCAGCGGCCCTTGCGCTGGTTGGCGCTGGCCTGCGAGATCGCCTCGATCGGCAGCCGCTGCACCTTGGTGCGGTGGCTGTAGCGGGAGATGCGGGCGTTGCCCGGGTCGATCACGTACTTGATGCCGGGGACGGTCAGCGAGGTCTCGGCGACGTTGGTCGCCAGCACGATGCGGCGGCTGATGCCGCTGGGGGTCCGCTGGAACACCCGGTGCTGCTCGGCGTGGGAGAGGCGCGCGTAGAGGGGGAGCACCTCGGTGTGGCGGAGGTTGCGTTTGCCGAGCGCGTCGGCGGTGTCGCGGATCTCGCGCTCGCCGGAGAGGAAGACCAGGACGTCGCCGGGGCCGGCGGACTGGAGCTCGTCCACCGCCTCGCAGATCGCGGTGATCTGGTCGCGGTCGGCGTCCTCGCCGCCCTCTTCGAGGAGCGGGCGGTAGCGGACCTCCACCGGATAGGTGCGTCCGCTGACCTCGACGATCGGGGCGTCCCCGAAGTGCCGGGCGAACCGCTCGGGGTCGATCGTCGCCGAGGTGATGACGACCTTCAGGTCCGGGCGCTTCGGCAGCAGCCGGGCGAGGTAGCCGAGGAGGAAGTCGATGTTGAGCGACCGCTCGTGCGCCTCGTCGATGATGATCGTGTCGTACGCGAGCAGCTCGCGGTCCGTCTGGATCTCGGCCAGCAGGATGCCGTCCGTCATCAGCTTCACGAAGGTCGACTCGGGGTTCACCTGGTCGGTGAAGCGGACCTTCCAGCCGACGGTCTCGCCGAGCGGTGTGTCCAGCTCCTCCGCGACGCGCTCCGCGACCGTGCGGGCCGCGATCCGGCGGGGCTGGGTGTGGCCGATCATGCCGCGCACCCCGCGCCCCAGCTCCATGCAGATCTTCGGGATCTGGGTGGTCTTGCCGGAGCCGGTCTCGCCCGCGACGATCACGACCTGGTGGTCGCGTATCGCCTCCAGGATCACGTCCTTCTTCTGGCTGACCGGAAGCTGGTCCGGATACGACACGGTGGGCAGCCGGGAGGCGCGCGCGGCGAGCCGTTCGGCGGCCTTGCCCGCTTCGGCCGCGATCTCGTCCACGACGGACTGACGGGCCTCGGGCTTGCGGATGCGGCGCGCTCCTTCGAGACGCCGGCCGAGCCGGTGCGCGTCACGGAGCGAGAGCTGTCCGAGCTGGGACTGGAGATCAGCGAAGGAAGTAGACATACGGATCCCAGGATCTCACCCGCGCCCGAAGAGTGGCGAACCGATTTCGCATCCGCCACGCCCCGGGCCGGGCACGGGCGTGGCGGATGCCCCGGCACCCGGCACCGCAGCGCTCGGCACGCCACCTCGCGGCGTTGTCGGACACGGCCTAGCATTTCCGGCAGTCGACCACCGAGTCCGTCCGGGAAGGGGCCCGCGCCTTGTCCCGTACGGCATGTCCGGCCCCCCGGCCCGCTTCTCGCGGGTACGGCTCCGGCGGTTGGGGTGGGCCCGTTGGCTTCGGCGGTTCCGGCAGGCGAATAGCCGCCGTCCGCCGCGAGCCCGGCCGGTAGAGCCGCCGTCCCGCGCGCAGGCCCCCCCTTCTCCCGCCACCCCGCATCCGTACGACGCTCCCGGAGTGCCGCATGCCCCTGCCCCAGAAGAGCCGGTCGAAGAAGCCCCTGCTGTACGGCTCCGTCGTGGTGCTCGCCGCAGCCCTGCTCGGTTACGCCTCCTACCGGGCCACCGCCCCCGGCCCGTCCCCCGCCGCGGCCGGCGTGTCGGCCCGGCCCGACGCGGGGGAGTACGAGGAGACCGCGAAGCTCGCCCGCCGCGAACCCGGCGACCCGCTGGCCCTCGGCCGTACGGACGCGCTCGTCGTCCTCGTCGAGTACGGCGACTTCCAGTGCGGTTACTGCGGCACGTTCGCCCGGGACACCGAGCCGGACCTGATCGACGCCTACGTCGCCGACGGCACCCTGCGCATCGAATGGCGCAACTTCCCGATCTCCGGAGCGGAGTCCGAGGCCGCCGCCCGCGCCGCCTGGGCCGCGGGCCGCCAGAAGCGCTTCTGGGAGTTCCACCGGGCCGCGTACGCCAAGGGTGCCAAGGAGAAGGGGTTCGGCCCCGACCGGCTCACCGCCCTCGCGAAGGAGGCCGGGGTGAAGGACCTCGACAAGTTCCGCGCCGACCTCGACAGCGTGCAGGCGTCGGAGTCGGTCAGCAGGGACCAGGCCGAGGCGTACGGGCTCGGCGCCACCGCCACCCCGTCCTTCCTCGTCAACGGCCGCCCGCTCGCGGGCGCCCAGCCCGACGCGACCTTCACCTCGGCCATCGAGGAGGCCGCCGAGGTGGCCCGTACCGGCAGCGCCGCCCCGACGGAGAGCGTCACCCCGGTGGGGAACCCGGCCGGGGTGACGCCGGACGTCGGCTGAAACGGCAGAAGCCCCATCCGTGGGGATGGGGCTTCCGGGAGGTGGCTGGGGCCGGGATCGAACCGGCGACCTATCGCTTTTCAGGCGATCGCTCGTACCAACTGAGCTACCCAGCCACGCAGCTCCTGAGAACTGCAGCGGTCCTGACGGGATTTGAACCCGCGGCCTCCACCTTGACAGGGTGGCGAGCACTCCAAACTGCTCCACAGGACCAAGCAATGTGCGAGACAAGTCTCGCACACGGTAATGCGTGCCCCCAACGGGATTCGAACCCGAAATCGTTACCTTGCTGACCTGCAAGAGAACTGGGAAGGCGGGGCAAAAGCGTCGTTAACGTCCGCCTGGATCCAGTTCGATCCATCTGGACCTCTGTTCTGGTGCTGACACGTCAGCACATCGGCAGGGCGATTGCAGGTGCGACCGTTTCGAACGTTTCAGCGCGATACCAGGTCCAGCTGGTCGAGGCGCAGCGGGGCTGACACGCGGAGCGCGCTACGAGTGTCAGCCGTCTGTGTGCTGCAACCCCGCCGCAAGCTAGCGAGGGCCTTGCACCGTTGTCTGAGGGAGATCTGCAAGATCTTTATCTGATGCCTGGATGACAGCGTTGAACAGCCATAGCAGGCGATAGGACCGAGCGACACCGAGGATCAGAGCGCCTTCCACGGCCCAGTGCACATCGCCCGGGTCACTTTTGGTGTCGAGGGCGGTTGCAAGGAGACACGTACCAGAGATGAGCAGAGTGGCTGATAGGACACTCACCCAGTTCCGCCGGAATTGTGAGGCCAAGTGAGGCGCGGTACGCAGAACTCGCATCCGGCGGCCGCTCGCCGAAGCGTACTGAGCAATGGCGGCAGTGACGAAGCTCCCGACCACTGCGACGACGGTGGCGCCAGTCGTATACATCGTCAAGCGTTGTTCGCGCTCAGGCGCACCGAGGATGTCACCGCGTCCGGTTAGGGCAACCAGCAAACCGTGCCCGCCGAGGAGAGCTGCCGTCAGTAGCCAGTCCGTCACCGGACGGGATCGCCAACCGTTAAGAACCCGGCGAACCGCTTCCACAAGGCTCGGCATTGCCGCATCTCCCCCCCCGCGCGCCCCGACCAGGGCTTTCGCCCCAGTTACCCTCCAGGCTAGATGTCGGCACTGACAGCGGCCCGTAGCACCCTTTCGTTCTCCAGGGAGACCCCCTCCAGCTTGTTCAGGGCCACCTGCAGGTCGATGGCGTGGCCATTGCCAGAGGAGAAGGGGACGACGCATTTTGCAGTGATGCGCTCGCTCACGAAGTCGATCTTCTCGTCATCAGCCTCGCTGTGCCAGGCCTCCATGCGGGCCTGCGCGGCAGCCGTGTCAACGACGTCAGAGTTGTCCAGCCAGTCCTCGATGTCACTCGCGAAAACCCTTGTTGAGCCGAGGAGTTGGTTGTGACCACGGGCCCGGCGGCGCGTCGACAGGATGCCCGACTTCTTCGGGACCTCCAGGGTCAGAGTGATGACCATGTCCGGGTTGTCCGTGTGCATGCGGCTGATGGCTGTGCCGAGGTCGGAGCTGGCGCGCAGAGTGGAGGGGCTGTCAGCGGGCTCGGGAGCGATCTTCACCGTGAGTTTCTCGATGGCCACGGCATGCTGGAGTTTCTCCCGGGATCGGGCGTTAACCACCGGCCGCAGCACGAGGTTGCGGACGTCCGGAGCTGCGACGCGGATGCCCTCCAGCCAGCGCTTGAGCGCCTGCGCGCGGGGGGCCGAGATGCCGCCGGCCATGGTTGCAACGACGTTGCCGAAGGGCAGGAAGTACACGGTTGTAACGTCAACCAATTCCTTGTCGGCGGCAAGCTGGAGCCGACTGAGGGTGCCGTCGACGTGATTAATGAGCTGCGGTACGTCCTGGCGAGACTTGGCAAGGAGCAAGTGCGGAGCCGTCTGATGGGGATCGACGGCACCGATCAAGATGTCCTCCCCCGCGGGCACGGTGCGCCTGGCCAGTGGCTGGGCGCACAGACGACGGATGTGCTCTGCCCAATCCCGGTGGGGCAGACGGGCACCGTCGGGAGCGTCGGCGTCTGCGATCTCATAGAAATGGACGATTCTGTCCCGGTTGCGTGCGGCCATGCCTGCGGTCCCCCCGTAGTGTTCTCGGACGAAGTCGGTCTACCAGGATCTGACAACCTATCGAGTGCGTTGACAGCCGAAACGATCAGGCCCGGGTCCTGTGAGGATCACCAGGCCCGCGGCCCGACACTATTCCTCCTCGAACTGGGCCTGCAGTTTGAGGGTGTTGGCGTTTTCCGTGAGGGTGCGAACCTTGTCCGCGGGGAAACCGCCGGGCGCGGTCGCTTGGATCTCGACCGTGACCTCGACGTCCGCCCCGATGGCTTCGAGGTGCTGGAGGATTTCGAAGGCGTACTTTGTGGCGTGCTTGCTGTATTGCTCGGTGTCCAGCCGGGCGTGGGCATAGAAGCGGGTCGGGACGCGCGGCAACGGAGTCGGCGCCGGGACCGGGGCGCCAGGCGCCGGGCGTAGTGACGCCGACGAACCACCAGCGCTCTGCTCGGCCGCGCTGCCTGTGCCGTCGTCGGCATCATGGACCTGATTGGCTTGCTTCTGGTGCTGGGCGGCGGCCGCCAGATCCGCGGTCTCCTGAGCGATGGCAACGTCGGCTCGTACCAGCAGCGTGCTGTCGGTGATCTGACCGAAGGACACATTGCGGCAGGGCAGGACAAGTCCCAGATAGCGGCCGGCCTCGGGATCATGGCTGGTGGAGAGGGCGAAGCCATCCGTCTCCCAGGTGACGTGGGACAGGACGTCCTCGATACCTCGGTCTAGGACTGAGCGGTCACGCAGACGATTCATGTACGGGTACTTGGTGTGCAGTTCCCACAGGCGACCGACGGAGATGTGGCCGTCCCGGTTCCACTCCTGGCTCAGGGCGTCGTTGATCCGCTGGTGCAGGACGGCAGGAGCCTGTAGGACGTAAAGCATGCCCTGACGCTTCAGACGATCACCGACCTGGATGGCCGCGTCATCAATGGCTTGCAGGTCGACCTTGAAGTTGACCCATTCGATCTTGGTGCCGGGGGTCTGCTCGGGAACAAGGACCCACCGGTAGGCCTTGCCGAGGCGAAGGCTGACTGTCTCGTCAGCCTTTTCCATCCGGGTCCTCGCCTGCGTCCTCTGGTTCTCCGTCAGATCGAGCTGGACGTGTTGTGTGAGGACTTGCTTCCAGCCCAGGTACTCGCGGACAGCCTCGGCGACCTCCTCCATCTCCTTGCGGTCGGGGGCGAGGAAGACGAGGGCGTTGCGGTGTTGCCGGGTGCTGGAGCGGTATTGGTCAAGGGCCTCCTGGGCGAAGCTCAGGGCCTCAGTGTCGGGCACGTCACGGGCGCTACGGTGCGTGAAGCGGGGGTGTAGCAGCACCAGGCGCGCGTTGTCGTTATCCGGAATGTCGCTCGCGGGCAGCGGCGCTGCGTGGACGGCGCTGAACTGGCCGCGTACCCCCTGGACCACACTCAGTCGGCGCACCACGTCCGCCCACACCCTGTCGGGGTCCTCGATGAGCTTGTTCGCCTCGTCCTTGGCCGTACGCGTGATGTTGGCGTGGGTGTCGTACCAGTGGCGTTCGCCGTCGCCGTAGAGGTACGTGGAGCGGTCGGCGAGGGCGTTGAGAGCCGTGCGGAAGTTACCCAGCGGCTCGCCGGGGATAGCCATGCCAAGGCGGATGTGCGGCTCGGACAGGCCCTTACGAGCGGCGTGCACGCGGGGCGCGGAGCCCATGAAGACGGTCCTGGCCACGCGGCGGCTCATGCCACGTTGCCCGAGCACGGGCTTCTCGGCATCGACGGAGGCCGGCGTGGAGTCCGGTCCGTCGACGTCGGCGTCGATGATCGGCTTCCAGCGGTCCTCTAGGTAGTACGTCAGCTCCTGGTTGACGCGGGTGTCGTGTATGGGCACGTCACCGGGCATGATCATGGGACTCTGGTTCTGGTCCCGCCACAGCGCGTGAATGACCGTGCTCATCAGCCGCAGCACACCTCGGGTGCGCTGGAACCTGGGCAGCGTGGACCAGTCTTCGTACAGTCGGGCGAACAGCTCCGGGTGGATCGGGTAGGTCGACTTGATTCGCCGCTCGTAGTCCATGGTGTCGCAGCCGGCCGGGAACTCGCGCTTCTCAGTGCCGTAGAACTGCGTGTACAGCCGCGCCACCTTGTTGATCTCGGCTTGGACCTCACTGGTGGGGGTCTGGAAGAGACGACGGCGCACGATCTCGAAGGACTCGTCGGAGCTGGCGGGGCGCCAAGCGTCGGCCTTGCGGTGGACGACGTTCTGGAGTCGCTCCAGCGCGGTGCGGTTGTTCTCGCCGCCGATGTCGTACTGGTCGGCGGCGCTGATCTCGCCAGTCGCGGAAGCCGGGATGGAGACCAGCAACTGAGCCCCGTCGACGGAGGCGACGGCCTCGGTGAGGGACTGGGCGAAGGAGAAGTGTGTCTCGAAGGACCCGGCAGGCAGGTTGTCGTTGCCGAGCAGCGGACCGGCGTACTGAACCCACTCGTCGATGAGGATTACGCAGGGCGCGTAGGCGGCGATCAGGTCCTGGAGCAGTGCGGTGCCGGGGCTGGTGCTGGTGCGGTCGGCCTCGGCGATGATGTCGTATGCCTGCCTCTTGCCGAGCCCCCAGGCGAGTTGGCCCCACATGGTGTTGACGACGGTGCCATCGGGCTTGACGTCGGCCTGCCCGATACCCAGCTCGTTACCGACCAGCACGGCCCGGTGCACTGTCCCGCCAGGCAGCCCACCGCCGGGCGCGACGGCGATCAACTCCTGAAGGTCCTGCGGCAGCCGGTTCATCTTCAGGCCCGGCGCGTACAGGTGGTACAGCGCCATCATGGAGTGTGTCTTGCCGCCGCCGAAGTTGGTCTGGAGGTTGATGACGGGGGCGGCGTTCGGGTCACCGCTGATCCGGCGCAGTGACTTGGAAAGCAGTTCTTCGAGGCCCTCGGTGAGGTATGTCCGCTGGAAGAACTCCTCGGGTTCGGTGTACTCCGCGGCGCCCTCGCCGCGTGCCACCCGCCATAGGTCGGCGGCGAACTCGGAGGCGTTGAAGTCACCACGCGCCACGTCCTCGTGCGGGGTGAGCACGTCACGCCAGGGCCGCAGCCCCTCAGCGGCCACGCTCGGCACGGCACGCGCGCGGCGAGCCGCCTTCTTCGTCTCTTCCTCTGTTACCTGCCGGTGCAGCGTCTGCCGGGACTCGCGGACCTCCTCGACCAGGACGGGATCCGCGTGCACGGCCCGCAGCAGTCGCTCCGCCGTGTCCAGCGCGCGCAGGGTGTCGTCCGCGGTGAACTTCTCGTTGTGTGCCCACTGGTTGCGCACGGCGTTCAGCTCACTGGCGAATCCGCGGGCGCTCGCCGGGAGAAGATGCCGGAAGTAGGTGCTCCAGTATCGCTGGAGGAGGTTCAGCAGGAATTGCGGATCGGTCCTGCCGATCTGCTTCCCTTGCCCTCGAGCCTCGCTCTCCGCGTCCTCGAACCAGTTGTCGCCCTGCCGCTTGATCATTTCCCTCTCCAGGAAGGGCAGCAGGCCCTCCCCGAGGATGTCGATCATGCGGTTGATACGGTCTCGGTTGTTCACCGCCATGGTGCGGGTGTCCTGCCTTTCCGGGTGCCTGTGAGTGGGACGGGCGTTCAGAAGAGGGGCTGGTGCTGGGGTTTGCGCGGGCCGCGCTTCTCGGAGTTACGGGCCTCGGTCTGGAGGTCGGACCAGGCACTGGCGAGGTTGTTGAACCGCTGGCCACTCTCAGACCAGCGCCGTCGGTCGCAGATGCTGTAGAGCAGGTGGGCGAGGTCACGGATGGCATCCTCGTCGAATTCCCCGCGCGCCCGGATCCCGGCGAGCAGCTCACCGGCCGGCCCTACGCCGGACTGTGCGCCCTTTCCGTCCAGCACCCGGGACAGGTGCATGGCGGCTTCCCACACGGAGATACGGCTGTCCGTCTCTGGGTCGTACGACTCCGGCAGGTCGGCCGGGGCCATGAGCCATACCTTGCTGTCGCCGGAGGCAGTGATGTGGGCGTCCTGGAGCCCTTTTACGGACACGTTGTACGCCTTTGCAAGCGTCTCGGCGTCCCCGAAGGTGCCCTTACTCCACTGGAACTGCTCGAACCAGCGGATCGCCCACCGGGTGTCCTGGTCGAACTCGCCCTCTTGTTCGTTCAGCACGTCGGCGAGGACGTCGTTGATGAGTCCGAGTGCAGTGCGTACGCGCATGGGAGTGCCGTCGGGCTCGGTGACCTTCGAGTATCGCGAGAACACCGCGATACCGGGGCCGATCGCGGACTGAGGGAGGTCGACGGGGGCGAGATTGCCCTCCTGCAGCTTCCGCAGCTTGTCTGGGAGTTCACTGCGCAGGGCACGAAGGAAGCCACGACGGTCGGTTGAGCCGGCGGTGACGTGGCGGGGGCGGCAAGCTAGGACTACGGAGGACGCGAGGGCGTTGGAGCCGATGTCACGGGAACGGCCGGTTCGCTCGGTACGCACCGGCCATGTGCCGGTGACCGACCAGCCAGCCTCGATCATGCCGCTGAGCAGCGTCTCCCAGCCGGTCGAGGCCGTGCCGTCCTCGGCGTCGGTCTCCGCCTGCTTAAACGCGTAGTAGACCGTGAGCGGGTAGTCCGGGTGGTGGCCTGCGCGCATGTGCGTAAAGGTCTCGACGAAGCCGCGTTCGAAGTGCTTCTCGGCTGCCTCCCAGTTCCCGCCGTGGCGGTAGGGGGTGGCGATGAGTTCCGGCTCTTTGGGGGTGAGGATCGTGCTCATGACCTCGGGATAGATGTCGCCTAGTGAGCGGCGAAGCCAGACATAGAAGAAGTCGGCGAGGTCGGCGTAACCGATGTTGTCGTAGTAGGGGGGATCGGTGTTGATGACGTAATTCTCGTAGGAGCGGTGGCTCGCGTCCGCTTGGCTGACGTGACCCTGTATGTCTTGAGCAGGCAGAGCGTCCAGAGTCTTACCGATCGCAGCCAGCATGATCTCCAAGGTGCCCGAGGATGGGCCAAACACGTTGCCTTCAGCAAAATCCCAAGTCATCGAGAGGGTTTGGCGAGCAAAGGTGCCACGAAGGATCTCCATCTGCGGATTGCTAGCCCAAGTGGTGATGGTCGACGCGTAGTCGGACATCCGGCTAACGGCGAAACCGAGATATGTTGCCACTGCCTTGCCGTAGTCAGCTGCCGCGGCTGCCTCCAAGCCCGCGTCCCGCGCATCCTGCTCGACCTTCTCGCGAGCCTCACCCACAAGATCGCTGAACGTCGTCAGGGCAATCAGCTGCCGGTTGGTGAATAGGTCTGCATGCTTCCGCATGCCGTACCCCTGCACCCTGAAGCCGAGGGCCTGATCGGGCAGTTCGGACTCAGGGACATCAGCAGGTCGCGCTACGTCAGCTGCCCCCACATGCTCCGCCGTAGGCGCCGAATACACCCGCCGCCGCTTCCCCTCCGCGACCACGGCCATCATCATTGCGCCCATCCGCCCAGCCACGCCCTCGGATCGGACGTACTTCAGCGTGGCCCGGTTTCCACACATCAGGCACTCGGCGCCCTTGCCGTCTACAGTCCCCTCCCGGGGCTTGCCCTCGGGACCGCCTATGGTAAACGTCACCCGCCCGTCCACTGGTTCAGCGACGACATAGCAGGGCCGGTCCTTCTTCTTGCTCAGCCAGAACGACCTCACCAAGGGCATCTCGGCCCCACAAGCCGGGTCAGGGCAGGCCACCGTCCGAGCCCAAAGCCAGGCAATGACTGCTGCCTCGCTCCCATCATCCAGTTTGGCCTTCGGATAGTGGTTGCCGATCTTGGCGTATGCCCGCTCCCGCATCCACCGGCCGTATTGTCGAACATCCTCCGCAAGCCCGCTCGCTCCCCGCCAGCTCCCCTCGTGGCGCAGTTCTGCAGTCGGGGACACCGGCTTGCACCCAGCCCACTTGGGCGGGATCTCGATCAACGCTTTGTTGATGACAACCGGCACCGGATTCAGGTCACTGGCATGAGCCTCAAGCCCCAGCCGGTGCGCCTCCAGCGGAATCGTCCCACCGCCGGCGAAGGGGTCAAGGACAGGCGGAAGTGGACCGTCACCATGCGACTCGGCGATCTTCTCCCGAACCTTGCGCATGATCCGCTCATCGCGCGTGGCCTCCCAAGGCACCATCTCCTCGATGAGGTCGAACAATCGCTGCCGCTCGGCCTTCTGCTCCTCCAGCCCCGGATACAGATCAGGCCGCGAAGCCGGGTCGTCCACGAGCTGAGCGAAGAGCATCGCACGCGCAGCCGCCAACGGCCGGCGCGCCCACCACAGGTGGAGCGTGGACGGGTGCCCGTGCCGGATGGACTTCTCCCGAGCCGACTCCCTGTTGATCGCCTCCAGAGGGAGGGATACCTCGATGAGCTTGGTGCGGCGCTCCGGAGCAGAGGCCGTGTCTTCGGTTGCACCGCTCACTGCGGGGTTCCTCCCTTGTTCCAGGCGTCCTGCCAGGACAGCAGCACACCCTCGGTCTGCAGGTCGCCGAAGTCGGTGTCGGCGAAGGCGTCGGTCAAGTAGCGGATCTCGTCGTGCTCCGCCCCCCGCGGACTGACGGAGACCAGGGCGAGACGATGCTGCGCGCCGCGATTCTTGGCGACGAGGACCTCGTTTCGGCTGACGTAGAAGTGCTCTGCGCCCTCTCGGCGACCCTTCACCTCGATGTGCACGAGGTGACCGTTAAGACTAAGCGATCGGATGTCGTAGCCGGGATTGTTGTGGGCCATCTCTTCAGGGACGCGCCCAAGGCCACGCTCGGCGCCGAGTACCGCAGCCACAGCCCGCCGGTCGGTCTCGTAGCCGTCGGCCGCATGCATGGCAGCGAGTACAGCCCTCTCTACCGGGGTCTCGGCAGGGCCAAGGTGTCTGACCAGCCAGCCCACAGGTACAACGAGCGCGCAGCCCGCCACTACTGGCGGGCGGGCCTGAAGAGCCTGGTCTTTGTCGAGCACGGCCAAACGTTGCTCACGGCGGCGCTCAAGGTCCTCAGCCCAAGCACGCGCGGTTTCCGGACGGTGACGGACTTTCTTGCCCTCGGCAACATCCAGTTCGAGTTTTCCGGCCTGCGCATGCCAGAAGCTGATCTCCTGCCGCAGCCGCTGCTCGACCTGGGCACGAGTACGCTCGATGACGGGCAGCAGTCGTTCCCGGGTGCGGTTCAGGTGCTGCGGGACGGCCTCCCGCACGGCCCAGTCCATGGCACGGGCGGGCCCCCCATCTCGGAGCCACTCATCCGTGAGTAGCGCCCCTGCCGCCTCGGCCTCCCGGGGCGTGGGCGGGCGATAGTCCAGATAGGGAGCAGGGCCCGCGTCGTGGGCCGTTCCGTCGGGATTCAGCTCCACGAACGCAAAGGAACGGTCCACTGACCGTCCGTGCCCATCGACGACCTCTTGGACCAGCGCGGTCAACAGTCGGGGGGTGGTCCCTGCATCGGAGGCGTCGATCAGAACCGCGCCTCGCGTGAGTAGGTCCCCGTGCCGGTGAACCGTCTCTTCCAGAACCGCGTCGAAGAGCGGGTGCCCAGGGGCGATGAGGTCGGCCCGGGCGGCGCCAGGCACAGTGACGCGCTCGCGGTCGAAGCACACCCGTTCATAGCGGCGCTGCACGACTCCGCCCAGGCCGAGCCCAAAGCGGCCCGTATCGCGCAGGAGGGACGGAATATGAGTGATCTCGAAACGGCCGTTTTCTCGCGCCCTGAGGTGACCACCGAGACGGTCAAAGGCGTCACGAAAGAAGGCTCGTACGTAGTGCGGATGCAACCGCTTGGCTTGAGCCTCCTCCATACGCAGCCGTACCGCCTCGACGTCCTCCAACCCCATGACATGGGTGTCGAGTGCGAGCCCCTTGATCAGCTCCACTGCCCGCTCACCTACCCGGGCGTCGATGACCTGATCCAGGCGGCTCTTGACCTCAGGTCGGTCGCCGTAGCGGATTGCCTCCAAGAGCAAGCCTCGCAACGGCTCGCCCTCGAAGAGCTCACCCAGGACGTTGTAGACCTTGCCGTCGTATGCTCTCGACTGCTGCTCGATCTTGTCGAGGAGTCGTTGGAAGACCTGCCCCTCTCGAGTGTCGGCGGCAATCAGATTCCACAGGTGGCAAACCTCGGTCTGGCCGATGCGGTGGATCCGGCCGAAGCGCTGCTCGATTCGATTGGGGTTCCACGGCAGGTCGTAGTTGACCATGAGGTGAGCGCGCTGGAGGTTGAGGCCCTCGCCGGCTGCGTCGGTAGCGACAAGAACGCGAACTTCGGGGTCCTGGTTGAAGGCATCGCGGATGTCACGGCGCTGTGGGCGTGGGGTGCCGCCATGGATGGCGACGACTCCCTCGGGGCGTCCGATCAGATTCCTGATGCGGCGGGACAGGTACTCAAGAGTGTCGCGATGCTCGGTGAAAATGATCAGCTTGCGCGGCAGCCCTCTCTCATCCCGCAACAGCGGGTCATCCTGGAGCAGCCCCGACAACTCCCGCCACTTGCGGTCGTCGCCGGAGGCCAGTACCCGTGCGGCGAGCCGCTCCAGCTCGCTCAGCGCGGCGATCTCCAGCTCCAGCTCTTGGAGGGTGCGGGCGGCGGTCGCCGCATCGACGACCTGCTCCTCGAGATCCTCCAACTCGCCACCGGTCAAGTCGTCCAACTCGTCCTCGACGGGGATGGACGGTGCGGACTCAAGGGCCAAGTTCGCCACGGTCTGATCCGACAACATCTCCTGACGTCGGGTCTCCAGTCGCATCCGCCTGCGTTCTAGGGACCGGTGGATCGCCGCTGGGCTGGAGGCGAGGCGACGCTGGAGGACGGTAAGCGCGAAACCGACCTGGTTGCCTCGTCGGCCGTCCAACCGCTCCGCCCGGTTCATCTCCTGGCGGACGTACTCCGTGACCTGCTCGTACAGGTCATACTCAGCAGGCGACAGTTCGTACGGCACGGTGTAAGCGCGGCGCTCTGGGAACAGTTGCTTGCCATCGAAGGTGAGCAGGTCCTCCTTGATCATGCGTCGCATCAGGCCGGAGACATCGTGCCGGTGGATACCTGCCCGATAGCGGCCGCTGAACCGGTCGCTGTCCAGCAGCGTCATGAACAGCTGAAAGTCCTCCTCCTTGCCTGCGTGTGGGGTGGCGGTCATCAGGAGCAGGTGGCGAGTGAGGCGACCAAGGAGGCGACCAAGCTCGTAGCGCTTCGTGGTCTTCAGCTCCGTGCCGAAGTAACTAGCGCTCATCCGGTGGGCCTCGTCCACGACGACCAGGTCCCACCCGCTCTCCCCGAGCAGCCGCTGCATATCCTCGGAGCGCGCCAACGCGTCCATGCGAGCGATGAGCCGGGGATGACGATCGAAGACGTTGCCCTCGATCGTCGCGTCGGTCAGCTGCCGGGTGAGGAGGGTGAAGTCGAGGCCGAACTTCTCGAGCAGCTCGTCCTGCCACTGTTCGACTAGTCCTCCCGGCACGACGATGAGACAGCGCTCCAGATCACCGCGGAGCGCCAGCTCCTTGATGTAAAGCCCGGCCATGATGGTCTTCCCTGCACCGGGGTCGTCAGCGAGGAGGAAACGCAGCGGGGTCCGCGGCAGCAGCTCGTTGTAGACAGCCTGGATCTGGTGGGGCAGCGGATCGAGGAGACTGGTGGACACCGCCAGCATTGCGTCGCCGCGCGCAGCCATCCGGATCCGCAACGCTTCGGCCGCCAGCCGGAACAAGCCAGGATCCGCGTCGAAACCGCTGCCTACCGAGCCGCAGGCCACCTCAGCGAGTCGCGCAGCATCCTCCTCGTAGAGGATTCGCTCCTCCACAGTGCCGTCGGGGCGCCGATACGTCACCTGCGCCGCCGCCGGCCCGAACATCTGTACAGCGACCACTGTGACGTCGCCGCCGGTGACAATGCCCGACACGGCACGCCCTGCAGTCAGATCACCGAGGCTGAGCCGGGCCCGCTCAGACATCTTTGGCTCCCCACTCCTGGCATTGGCCTACTTGCGCGTGCACTGTAACTCTGCTGTTTGCCGCATGGGGCAGCATGTGGCGCGGTTCTGGAGAAGCACGGGTTCTGCGCGGGAGCGAGAGGGGTGCGAGAGCCCTAAACGGTGCCATTCCGGTGCTGACATGTCAGCACCGTGTCAGCATCGGTAGGGCTCTGGAGCCGATTGCTGTCAGACCAGATTCTTTGCTGGGGCACACAACAACAGAGCCCCGGACGCCATGACGTCCGGGACTCTGTTTCTGGTGGCTGGGGCCGGGATCGAACCGGCGACCTATCGCTTTTCAGGCGATCGCTCGTACCAACTGAGCTACCCAGCCACGCAGTTCACCGAAGTGATCTGCAAGCGGTCCTGACGGGATTTGAACCCGCGGCCTCCACCTTGACAGGGTGGCGAGCACTCCAAACTGCTCCACAGGACCATGTTTGCGTGTGCGAACGAATTCGCATGCGCAAGGTTGTGCGTGCCCCCAACGGGATTCGAACCCGTGCTACCGCCTTGAAAGGGCGGCGTCCTGGGCCACTAGACGATGAGGGCTAAAGGCCCGCCGGTTCGCTTTCCAGCGCGTCGGGGACGTGAGAAGCATATGTGATGCCGGAGCTAACGCCAAAACGGTTTCCCGGCCGGGTCACGGCGACGGGTTGGGTGCGCCGGGCGGCCTGTCGGGCGAGGTACGGGGTGAGGTGCCGGGCGACCTGTCCGGCAGGGCGCCGACCGGGGTCGGCGACGGGCTGGACGTCGGGTCGGCCGACGAGGCCGGTGGGGTCGGCGGGGTTGGTGACGGGGTCGTGGCGGGGGAGTTCTCCTCCGGCAGATGGCGGCTCACCTCGGCCGTCGTCAGGCCGAGTCCGCCCAGCGTGATCTCGTCCCAGGCCTGGAGCCGCCGGGTCGCGCGGTCCAGGTAGAGGACCGAGGCGCGCACCTTCTCCGGCTTCTCGTTCTGCACCGCGCGCAGCCCGCCGCCGCCGGTGGAGCCCTCCACCTTCAGCCGGGTGCCGAGCGGGAGCACCTCGTTGACCCGGTGGTGGACATGGCCGGCGAGCACGAGCGGAACCGTGCCGTCCGTCTCCCGCGCGGCCTGCGGATCGTGCGTCACCGCGATGTCCACCGGAGTGCCGGCCGAGGTCTGGTCGCGGAGGGCGGAGGCGAGGCGGAGACCGGCCATCCGCTCCGCCGCCTCACCGCCCCGGGCCAGCGTCCGGTCGGGGGTGAACTGGGGGTCGCCGGTGCCCGCGATGCGCAGCCCGGCGACGGTCACCGCGCTCCCCTCGTCCAGGACGTGCGTGTTCTTGAGGCCCCGGAGGTACTTCTGGGTCTCCTTCGAGTCGTGGTTGCCGCGCACCCAGACGTACGGGGCGCCGAGGTCGCGGATCGGGTCGAGGAAGCCGTTCTCGGTGGTGGTGCCGTGGTCCATGGTGTCGCCGGAGTCGATGATCACGTCGATGTCGTACTGCTCCACGAGCGAGGCGACGATGTGCCAGGAAGCCGGGTTGAGGTGGATGTCGGAGACGTGCAGGACCCGCAGGGTGCCCGGGTCCGGCTGGTAGACGGGGAGCGTGGAGGTGGCGTCGTACAGCCGGGTGACGTTGGTGACCAGCCGGGCCAGCTCCTGCTGGTAGACGTCGAACTCGGTGACGATCGAGCGGGCGTCGCCGACCACCGAGGGGGCGCTGGAGAGCAGCCCGGAGAACTTGGGCTCCAGCACCGACTTCGGGTTCCAGGTGGCGTACGCGCTGACGCCGGATCCGGCCAGCAGCACCAGCGCGAGCCCGCCGGCGGCCAGGGCCGGGCGGGGGCGCCGGTAGACGATCAGCCCGAGCGCGGTCGCCCCGGTCAGCACGGCCACCACCGACCGCACCGCCAGCTCCCGGGCGCCGTCCGCGACGTCCCGGGTGACCTCGTCCTGGAGCCCGGAGAAACGTTCGGGCTGCTCCACCAGGCGCTGGGAGCGCTCGGGGTCGAGGCGGTCCACGTCCACGTCGAGGCGGACCGGCGCGACGTGCGAGTCCAGCTCCAGCGCGCCGAGCGGGGAGACGTCCACCCGGGTGCCCCCGGTGAGCGAGGGGCGCAGGGCCATCGTGGTGTCCATGGGGCCGACGGGCGTCTTCACGTCCCCCACGACCAGCAGCCCGAGCCAGGCACCCAGCACCACCACCGCGAGCATCACGAGCACCCGCACCAGCGGATGCGGCCGGGCCCCGGCGAGCACGGGCACCGGCATCGGGGCCGTCCGGGTGCTGCGGCTGTGGCTTCTGCTTCGGCCTCGGCTCCGGCCTTGGCCCTGGCTCTGGCTCTGGCTCTGGTTCTGGTTCTGGCGGACACGGGCGGAACGGAACGGACGGAACGGGACGCGCGCCATTGGACCCGTATGCCCGGTCCGCGCTCCGGACATGCGGCGGGGCCGGTGCCTGCCCGCGTACGGGGACGCGCCCCGGAGGCGGCCGAGGACGCTTCGGGGCTTACGGGGGCGTACGGGGCGGGTGTCGGCCGGGCGGGTGCGCCGGGGCGGGGGTGCGTGACAATGGCGGGGTGCTGGAGATGACGCGCGAGCAGTTCGAAGAGCTGGTGAGCGAGGCGCTCGACCGGATTCCGCCGGAACTGACGCGGCTGATGGACAACGTCGCGGTGTTCGTCGAGGACGAACCGGACCCGGGCGACCCCGAGTTGCTCGGGCTCTACGAGGGAACCCCGCTCACCGACCGGGGCGAGTGGTACGCGGGCGTCCTGCCGGACCGGATCACCGTCTACCGGGGGCCGACGCTGCGGATGTGCGAGACCCGCGAGGACGTCGTCGCGGAGACGGAGATCACCGTGGTCCACGAGATCGCCCACCACTTCGGCATCGACGACGCGCGGCTGCACGCCCTGGGGTACGCGTGAGCGGTTCCGGTGCGGGTGTGTCGGAAGGGACGGGCGGGACCGCTCCGGCCGGGGCGGTCCCCGCGCGGTCCGGGCCGCGCGAGGCGGCGGTGCTCGGGGTGGTCGCGGCCGGCGGGGTGCTCGGCACGCTGGCCCGTTACGCCGCGACCCTGGCCTGGCCGACCGCCGCGGGGGCCTTCCCCTGGACGGTCTTCGTCGTCAACGCCGTCGGCTGCGCGCTGATCGGCGTCCTCATGGTGCTGACCGTCGAACGGTCCGCGGTCACCCGCCCCCTGGTGCGCCCGTTCCTCGGGGTCGGCGTGCTCGGCGGCTTCACCACCTTCTCCACGTACGCGACCGACGCCGCGAAGCTGCTGGCGCGCCAGGAGGTGCCGACCGCCCTGGCGTACGCGGCCGGCACGGTGGTGGCCGCGCTCGCCGGGGTGTGGGCGGGGGCCGCCCTCACGCGGGCGTGCGTGGACCGTGCGCGGCGTGCGCGCGACGGTGCGCGGTGAACCGGCCGATGCTGATGGCGACGACCGGGGGCATGCGGTGAACCGGCCGCCGGTGATGATGGCGACGACCGGAGGTGCGCGGTGAACTGGCTGCTGGTGGCGGTCGGCGGTGCGGTGGGCGCCCCGCTGCGGTACCTGACGGACCGTTTCGTGCGGCGGTACCCCGGGGCGGGGCTGCCGTACGTCTTTCCCTGGGGCACCTTCGCGGTCAACGCGGCGGGCAGCCTGCTGCTCGGGGCGCTGACCGGGGCCGCCGTCTCCGCGCCGGCGTACGCCCTGCTCGGTACGGGGCTCTGCGGGGCGCTGACGACGTACTCGACCTTCTCGTACGAGACCCTCCGGCTGGCCGAGACCGGGCGGGCCTTCCTCGCGGGGGCGAACGTGGTGGCCTCGGTCCTGATGGGGCTCGGCGCGGTGTTCCTCGGCGCGGAGGTGGCGGGCGGGGCCGGGTTCGGCGGGTGACACCCACCGGCCGTCCCCCGGGGCGCCCACCGGCCGTCCCTCCGGTCGTCCCCCGGGCCGCCCACCGGTTGCTCCGCGGGCGTGTCCCCGGCGGGGTCCGGGGAGTTGGGTACCACGCACCCGTTCCCGCGTTCCCTCCCGGAGGTGCCCCGTGCGCCCGTTTCCCGTTCCCGTCCGCTGGGCGGTCCTCACCGCGCTGATGCTGGGCGCCTCCCTCGGATGCGTGAGCGTGGACGCGGAGAAGTCCGGCCCCCGCCCCACGAAGTCCGCCGGGGCGGCCGGGGCCGCCGAGGAGCGGGACAGCGGGGCGTCCGGTGCGTCCGGGCGCTCCGGCCCGGGTGCCGGCGGCCGCCACCACACCGACCGCGCCGAGGACGGGAAGCCGGACCCGAAGCACTCCGGTGATCCCGCCTCGCCCAGCCCCTCGGCGGCGGACCGGGGCCCCGGCCTGCCGACGCCCAGCGGGAGCGGTGCGGTCGTGGTGGTCCCGCCGGGGATCACGGCGGGACCCGGTGCCCCGGTCGTCACGGTCGAGCCCGTCACGCCCGACCCGACGCCGCCGGCCGCCAGCGAACCGGCCCCGGGCGGTGACGCGGGCGGCGGTCCGGGGCAGCCCGCCCAGTCGCCGGCCACGCCCCAGGAGCCGTCGTCGCCCGCCGCGTCCCCGGCGGAATGACCGCCCGGGCCGGTGCTGCCCATGCTGGGCATCACCGCAGGTCGGAGGCGGTATGGCGAGGTGCTGAAGAAGGGCGGTTTGCACAAAGTGGGGGAGGGTGCGTATGGTAGTAGATCGTTTGATCCCATTGCCCGGCGCCGACACAGAAGAGCGCCGTGTGGCGCGTACTCTCCCTTGCCGTGGCTGGACCGCATTGAGGCGGTCGAAATTGCGAAAACACGGAGTTACGGGCGCGTGCCGAGACTCCGGAAGGTTTCGCATTTCGCATGTCAATTTCCAGTTCTGACCACACCGTCATGTCCGCAGACATCGACACGGAGCTCGCGCAGACCGCCGAGCTCGCCGCCGAGGCCGTCGTGGCCGAGGCAGCTCCCGTCGCCGCCGAGGTGACCGAGGAGAAGGCCGCCGAGGTCGCGGCTCCCGTCGTCGAGACCGAGTCCGTCGAGGCCGCAGCGCCCGCCGAGACCGTCTCCGACGAGGCCCCCGTCTCCGACGAGGACGCCGAGCCGACTCTCACCTTCGCCTCGCTGGGCCTGCCCGAGGGCATCGTCCGCAAGCTGGCGCAGAACGGCGTGACCAGCCCCTTCCCGATCCAGGCCGCGACCATCCCGGACGCCCTGGCCGGCAAGGACATCCTGGGCCGCGGCCGCACCGGCTCCGGCAAGACCCTCTCCTTCGGTCTGCCGACCCTGGCCGCGCTGGCCGGCGGGCACACCGAGAAGAAGAAGCCCCGCGCGATCATCCTCACGCCGACCCGTGAGCTCGCGATGCAGGTCGCGGACGCGCTCCAGCCGTACGGCGACGTGCTCGGCCTCAAGATGAAGGTCGTCTGCGGCGGTACGTCCATGGGCAACCAGATCTACGCCCTGGAGCGCGGTGTCGACGTCCTCGTCGCCACCCCGGGCCGTCTGCGCGACATCATCAACCGCGGCGCCTGCTCGCTCGCGAACGTCCAGGTCGCCGTCCTCGACGAGGCCGACCAGATGTCCGACCTGGGCTTCCTGCCCGAGGTCACCGAGCTGCTCGACCAGATCCCCGGCGGCGGCCAGCGGATGCTCTTCTCCGCCACCATGGAGAACGAGATCGGCACCCTGGTCAAGCGCTACCTGACCAACCCGGTCACGCACGAGGTCGACAGCGCCCAGGGCAACGTCTCGACCATGTCGCACCACGTCCTCGTCGTGAAGCCGAAGGACAAGGCGCCGGTCACGGCCGCCATCGCCGCCCGCAAGGGCCGCACGATCATCTTCGTCCGCACCCAGCTGGGCGCCGACCGCATCGCCGAGCAGCTCATCGAGTCCGGCGTGAAGGCCGACGCGCTGCACGGCGGCATGACGCAGGGTGCCCGTACCCGCGTCCTCGAAGACTTCAAGAAGGGCTACGTCAACGCCCTGGTCGCCACCGACGTCGCCGCCCGAGGCATCCACGTCGACGGCATCGACCTGGTGCTGAACGTGGACCCGGCCGGCGACCACAAGGACTACCTGCACCGCTCGGGCCGTACCGCCCGTGCCGGCAAGTCCGGTGTCGTCGTCTCGCTGGCGCTCCCGCACCAGCGTCGCCAGATCTTCCGCCTGATGGAGGACGCGGGCGTCGACGCCTCGCGCCACATCGTCCAGGGCGCGGGCGTCTTCGAGCCCGAGGTCGCCGAGATCACCGGTGCGCGTTCGCTCACCGAGGTCCAGGCCGACTCCGCGAACAACGCCGCCAAGCAGGCCGAGCGTGAGGTCGCCGAGCTGACCAAGCAGCTGGAGCACGTGCAGCGCCGCGCCGGTGAGCTCCGCGAGGAGGCCGACCGCCTGGTGGCCCGTGCCGCGCGCGAGCGGGGCGACGACCCGGAGCAGGCGGTGGCCGAGGCCGTCGCCGAGGCGGAGGCAGCCGTCGAGGCCGCCGTCGCCGTGCCGGAGCCGCAGCCGGCGGTCCGCGAGGAGCGCCGTGACGAGCGGGGCAACTACGAGCGCCGCGACAACCGCGGTGGCGACCGTGGCGGCTACCGCGGCGGCAACGACCGTCGTGACGACCGTCCGTCGGGCGGCTTCCGCTCCGGTGGCGACCGTGGCGGCGACCGTGGTGGCCGTTCCTTCGAGCGTCGTGACGACCGTCCGTCGTTCAACCGCGACCGTCGTGACGACCGTCCGTCCGGTGGCTTCCGTTCCGGTGGCGACCGTCGTGACGACCGTGGCGGCGACCGTGGTGGCCGTTCCTTCGAGCGTCGTGACGACCGTCCGTCGTTCAACCGCGACCGTCGTGACGACCGTCCGTCCGGTGGCTTCCGTTCCGGTGGCGACCGTCGTGACGACCGTGGCGGCGACCGTGGTGGCCGTTCCTTCGAGCGTCGTGACGACCGTCCGTCGGGCGGCTTCCGCTCCGGTGGCGACCGTCGCGACGACCGCCCCTCCGGCGGCTTCCGCTCCGGTGGCAGCGACCGTCCGTTCAACCGCGACCGTCGTGACGACCGTCCGGCCGGCGGCTTCCGCTCCGGCGGCGCCAGCGACCGCCCGCAGGGCCGTCGTGACGACCACCGCGGCAACACCGGTACGAACACCGGCAGCTTCGGCCGCCGCGACGACAAGCCCCGCTGGAAGCGCAACGGCTGACCGGTCGTCCGGACCGCCGACCGGCGGACCCGCGACCTGACGGCCGCTTGAGCCGTCCGATCCGACGCCAGGGCCCGTACACACACCGCGAGGTGGTGTACGGGCCCTGGCGCGTTGACGGGTAGTACAGCGGCACGGGGGTGTACGGCGGTACGGGTGGTGTACGGCGTTACGGGTGTGCGGGGGCCCGGGCCCGCATCCGGACTTCGGGGCGCGGGCGCCGGGACGGGTCGGCCGTGACCCCGTCGCCGGTACCCGTACCGCCGTTCACAAGGTCACGATCCGCCCGCGCGGACACCTCGGGTGGTGTCCGCTTCCCCGGCGCAGCGGCCCGTCAAGGGATACCGGATCGGCTCGCGGGTCCGGGCGGGCTATGCTCGTGGGTGATCCGGTAGGGGCCGTTAGCTCAATTGGTCAGAGCAGCGGACTTTTAATCCGTTGGTTGTGGGTTCGAGTCCCACACGGCCTACCGATCGCAGGGCGGGAGAGACCTCCTCCGACCTGCTGCGAAGCGCCCCGACAGGCTCCGGCCGGTCGGGGCGCTCCGTCGTTTCCCGGGGTCGCACCACAGCGTCGCGTGCCGCGGTCGGGGAGGTCACGCACAGTCCGTTCCAGGCCGTCTCAGCCGCGGTACACGCTGAAGCGCTTGGTGAGGGTGCGGACGAGCTCGTGCTCGCCGAGGACGCCGACCGCGCACACGGTGAGCTCGCCGGGCGCGGACCGGGCGATCAAGTCCCGGTACTCCTCGAAGGAGTTGCTGAGGGACCGGCCCTCGACGGTGAACACCGCGGTGGGCAGGTTCTCGGCCCGGGCGGCCTCCGCGAGGGCGGTCAGGTGGCTGCTGCGGCCGGCGAGCACCATGGTGTTGAAGCGGATGCCCGCGTGGAGCGAGCCCTCCGAGTCGCGCACGTCGTCCGCGTAGACGCGGTCGTCGAGGCGCGCCAGCTGTCCCATGACGATCGCGGACGCGTTGGCGACCGCTCCGGCGTCGAGCGACTTGTCGACCGCGATGGCGGTCCGCAGGAGTTCGGACGTCACAGCCGGTCCTTGCGCTCGAAGACGACGAAGCTCATGGGCGTGCCGGCCGAAAGCACCTCCAGGGTCCTCAGGCCGTAGTGGTCCGCGCAGAGCTGGTTGGTGATGGCTGCGGCCCGGCCCGGGTTCTCCAGGGCGTCGCGGCACGCGGTGCTGTTGGAGGTGGCCTGGATCGCCCTGTCGGTCCGTCCTTCGACGGAGTTCTCGAACAGGACTCTGGTCGCCGGGTGGTAGTAGACGGTGTCGAACCGGCGGAGAGCGGCGTGTTCCTCGGGAGCGGCCAGGACCATGTCCGGGAGCGCGCTGACGAATGCCTCGACGGCGCGCAGACGCGGGTCGAAGAAGAAGGAGCGGATCTCCGGATACGCCCCGGCGACGAGCAGTGCGTCGTGCCGGCCGTCCTTCACCGACTCGGCGGCGAGCTCGAACGAGGGATATCCGGACAGCCGGCCGGCCCGTCCCTCGGTCGCGGCCCAGCGCATCCCCACGGTGACGCTGCAGGTCAGGCCCGCGGGGTCGTCGGCAAGGGTGGCTGCCGAGCGGTAGCGCGGCGTCTGGACGACCTCAGCGGTGAATGCCTCGGTCTCCTGATAGGTGTCGATCTGCGTAATCAAGAAAGGTCCCCCTCCTTCGGCGTGAAGGGAAGGGGATGATCACTGCGCGATTTCATAGAAACCCATTCCGTCGAGATATCGGATGGTTCCCATGTCGCGGATGACCATCTCTTCCACTTCATGCATGAGATTGATGATCACGGGATATGTCGTGTCGTCCACGGTAGGCACGATCCGGTCCCCGGGCTTGGTGAGCTGCCACAGTTCACGGAAGCTTTCCATCGAGGCAATCCGCTCGATGTCCCGGTATCCCGAAAGTTTGCCTTCGACCGGAGAGATCAAGGCCACCCACGCGAAATACCGGTCGATCTCGTAGGGCTCGCCCCGGCGGGCGAGGAAACGCCGCGGCCGGAGGTAGGCGTCGACGGCCCAGTCGAGCTGGGACTCGCCGGTGGCCAGCTGCGCGTAGTACGGCAGGTCGCCACCCGAAAGGCGGGCTCCGGCCTCGATGAGACAGGGGCCCTGCGGGGTCATCTTGAGTTCCACGTGCGCGGGGCCGTTGCGGATGTCCAGCGCGTCCAGCACGGCGAAGGCGTACTCGACCAGCGCGTCCTGCTCCTCGCCCCGGCGCGGCACGATGTAGCAGGCACCGGACATGTCGGTGACGCCGTTCACCGAGTACCGGGAGCTCCGCCAGATCTCGGCGGCGTGGTGCTGTCCGTCGAGGCTGGCCGTGTTGACGATGTACTCCGTACCCACCAGGTACTCCTGGGCGAGGACGGCGGTGTTGGTGGCGGCGAAGACGTCGGGGGAGCCCATGAGGCGGCGGAACGCGGCGGCCGAGTCCTGCGGGGTGTCGCAGAACGAGACACCGTCGCCGCCCGCGCTGCGCAGCGGCTTGACGACGATCCGGCCGCCGGTCTCCTGGTGCCAGGCGACCAGTTCGGCCTCGGTCTCGACGCGCAGCTGCCGGGCCGTGCGCAGGCCCGCCGCGCTGACGGCCTCCGTCATCAGGGCCTTGTCCCTGCGGGCTTCGCTGAGGCGGGTGCCGTTGGAGGAGGGGAGCCCGAGGGCCTCGCTGAGGACGTCGGCGAAGGCGACGCCGTACTCGCCGCCGGCCACCACCGCGGTCGGCCGGTAGGGGGCCAGTTCCTTCAGGGTCCGGTCGAGGTCTCCGTCGTGCACGATGTTCGCCGCGTAATTCTCCAGCGTCGGCCGGGACGACCGGTATACCGCGGGCGGTTCGGGAGAGCTCTGGACGCGCACGCACGGGAATCCGGCCCGGATGAATGCGGGCGCTATGTGGCGGGCGGTCTGCGGAACTCCGTGCGAGGCCGTCTCGTAGGTGTCCACGAGAACGACATGCGAATGCCCTCCCGTAGGAGAATTGTTGCTCACTGTTTCCTCCGTCGCATGGTGCGGCGTCGCACATCCTTCATGGCGCGATTACGATCGGTCAACTCGCATCTCAGTATCTGGGCTGCGGCCGGCATTAGGCGCCTCTCGACATTCCGGCCGTTACCGTGCAAAGATTCCCGCCCATGTGGACCAAGCAGGAGGCCGGTGCCGCAAGGCACTTTTCGGTCATATTCAAGGCTAGATTCGGCGGGCTGCCCAGGCCTTTCTGGATTCTCTGGGCGGGCACTCTGGTCAACCGCCTCGGCACGATGGTCATCCCTTTTCTCTCTTTTTATCTCAGTCTCGAACGGGGATTCACGGCCACCGAAGTCGGCGTCGTTCTCGCCGTACTGGGCGTGGGAAGCGTGCTCTCCCAGCCGATCGGCGGGGTGATCGCGGACCGCTGGGGCCGGCGCGTGGCGCTGACCGGGGGGATGCTGGCCACCGGCGCACTCATGCTGACCTTGGGTTATGCCGAGAGCACCCCGGTCACCGTGGTCGTGGTGTTCCTGCTCGGCGTCACCCTGGACCTCTTCCGGCCCGCGTCCCAGGCGATCGTCGCCGACCTGATTCCGGCCGAGGGGCGCCCGCGGGCCTTCGGCATGCTGCTCTGGGCGGTGAACCTGGGCTTCGCCCTGTCCATGGCGCTCGGTGGGGCGCTGGCCAGGGAAGGGTTCCTCACCCTGTTCTGGATCGACGCCCTGAGCTGCGCATTGTTCGGGGTGCTCGTCTGGCGGGGCGTGCCGGAACCCTCCGCTCAACAGGTGAAAACCAGCCAGGGCCGGGTCGCCGACGTCCTGCGGGACCGGGTGATGGTCGCCTTCGTCTGCCTGACCCTCCTGTGCGCCTTCGTCTTCGTCCAGGCCCTCACCACGCTGCCGCTCGCCATGGAGAGGAACGGTCTGCCCACGTCCTCGTACGGCCTGGTGATGGCCGTCAACGGCCTGACCGTCGTGGTGCTCCAGCCGCTGCTCGGACACCGGCTCGGGATGCTCGACCGCAACCACGGGCTGATGCTCGGCATGGTGCTGATGGGCGCCGGCAACGCGGCCACCGCCTGGGCGTCCGGCACGCTCGGGTACGGCGCGGCGGTCGCCGTGTGGACGGTGGGCGAGGTCCTGCTGACGTCGATCGGCTCCACCCTCGTCGCCGACCTCGCCCCGGCGCACCTGCGCGGCCGGTACAACGGCCTGTACGGGCTTGCCTGGGGGCTCGGAACCTTCACCGCGCCCCTCGGCGGCACCCGTCTGCTGGAGGCGGGCGCCCCCGTCCTCTGGTACACCTGCGCCGCGCTGTGCGGTGCCGCGGCCCTCGGGCAGTGGGCCCTCGGCGGCCCGGTCCGGCGCCGGGTCCTGGAAGCCTCCGGCGCCTGAACCGGCCCGCACGCGGACCACGTGGGCCGGCAGGACCGCTTCGCCACCGGCGACCGGCCGGAACTCCACCACCGCGTCCACGACGCCGGGCTGCTCCCGGAGCCGGGCCCCGATCTCACCGGGAAACGCGGAGCCCCGAATCTCCTGGAACGCCGAGTGGCCGACGCGCGCTGCGTGTCGGCCACTGCTCGGATACCGGAAGAGCCCGGAGGCTCACCGATCGGTGGGTCGGCAGAAGACCGCGGTGGCGTCGTCGGGCACGTTGTTCCTCGGCTGCCGGAGCCCTCGCGGACCGGCGAGGTCGGCGGTGCGCACGCGGCGGATCAGTTCGCCCGGCCCGTCCGCACCGACTCGGCCCGCGGCCCGGTGACCCGAGGGTTCAGCCGGCGGTCTCCGTGCGGAAGCGCTCCGCGGCGAGGAGGAAGCGGTCGTTGGCGGCCTGCTCCCCGATGCTGACCCGGACGCCCTCGCCGTCGAAGGCGCGCACCAGGATGCCCTCGTCCTCGCAGGCGCGCGTGAACGCGGTCGTCCGCTCATGGGTGGCGAGCCACACGAAGTTGGCGTGCGACGGCGGGACCGTCCACCCCTGTGCGGTCAGCGCGGCGGTCACCCGGTCCCGCTCGGACACGAGCGCGGCCACCCGTTCCAGCATCGGCCCGACCGACTCCAGGGAGGCGACGGCCGCGTCCTGGGCGAACTGGGTCACACCGAACGGAACGGCCGTCTTCCGCAGTACCTCGGTGACGGGTTCGTGCGCCACGGCGAAGCCGATCCGCAGCCCCGCGAGCCCGAACGCCTTCGAAAAGGTGCGCAGTACACAGACGTTGGGCCGGTTCCGGTACATCTCGATGCCGTCGGGGTAGTCGTCGTCCCGGACGAACTCGATGTACGCCTCGTCCAGGACCACCAGCACGTCGGAGGGGACCCGGTCCAGGAATCGTTCCAACTCCGCCCGGCGCACGATGGTTCCGGTGGGGTTGTTGGGATTGCAGACGAAGACGAGCCTCGTGCGCGGGGTGATCGCCGCGGCCATCGCGTCGAGGTCGTGCACGGCCCGCGCGGTGAGCGGGACCCGGACGGAGTCCGCGCCCGCGATCTGCGTGAGCACCGGGTACGCCTCGAACGACCGCCAGGCGAAGAGGACTTCGTCCCCGGGCTGTGCCGTCGCCTGGAGCAGCTGCTGGGTGACGCCCACCGAGCCGGTGCCGGTCGCGATGTGGGACTCCGGCACGTCGAGGTACTTGGCGAGTTGTCGGACGAGGTCCCCGCACGCCGCGTCGGGGTAGCGGTTGATGCCCGCCGAGGCCGCGACGGCCCGTTCCACCACGCCGGGCAGCGGCGGGAACGGGTTCTCGTTGGAGGAGAGTTTGTACGTGCGTTCGTGCTTCGCCCCGGAGGAGCTCACGGAGCGGCCCGGCCGGTAGGCGGGTATGAGTTCGAGATCCGGCCTCGTTCGGGGTTCCCGCTCGCCCACTTGGTCTTCCTCCTCGTTCCACGACTGCGACGAGCGGACATGATCCTTTATTCTTCCGGCCCGCTCAAGGGTCCCGGGGAGTGCCGCACGGCACCGGGCGGCGAGATGTTCCGTGCCGTCCGTCTCGTCCGCAGCCGGTGCGCGGCGGGCGCCGATCCGTCGGGCGAGCACGCCCATCTCGTCGCTCCCGGCCGCCACTTGAATCCGCCCCGTGTCCAGCGCCGTGCTCAGCCCCGTGTTCAGTGCCGGACCCGGCTCTCCGCGAGCGCCTTCCTGATGCGGTGGCCGCGGCTGCGCGCGGGGGGCCGGCACTCCGGGGAGCCCGGCGGATGGGCGTAGGCGTCGGGGCGGGCGCCCGAGGCCGAGTGGCCCTCCGCCGTGATCACGGCAGGACCCGTGATGGTCCGGTCGCAGTCGACACAGATGAGGGGGATCACCGGCGGGCCGCCCGCCACGCGCGGCTCAGCCGGACGGCGACCTCGCACTCGGCCCGGTCCGAGCGGCAGGCCGTGCACTCCGAGGTGTGCGTGATCAGCGTGCGGTACTCCGCGTCCCCAGGAGCAGCGCTCCCGGCCGGTTCTGGCATGTCGGATCTCCTTCGTCTCGGAGCGGGGTGGTCGATCTCGGCCCACACCCGGGCGATGCCGTCGGCGCCGGCCTCGTGGCCGAAGCGGTCGCCGTGCGCCAGCGTCATGAGGATCGTGCTGTGGATGGCGCTGCTCAGAGGGGAGGGGAGAGGGGCGTCGACCCGGAACGCGCCGGGTGTCTCGGTCACCTGCGGCTCGGCGCCGGTCGCGGCGGCGAGCATGCCCGCAAGGGCAACAACGCGCGGCGGCACAGAGGGCATGGCTCTCCCCTGGATGAGTTCATCACGGTTCGTAATGCTGAACATTCAGCTTCGACCTGATGGGTTAGCTTTGTCAATGTCCGACTTCCACGGCTGGGAGCTGTGCATATGCCTCGCGACACCCCTTACCTTCAGGTGGCCGACGCTCTCCGTGACCGCATTCGGTCGGGCGAGTGGGCCGTGGGCGACAAGTTGCCCAGCCGCGCCCGCATCGCCAAGGAGTACGGGGTCGGCGCATCCGTCGCGCAGCGTGCCATGGAGCGGCTCACCATCGAGGGCATCCTCGAAGGCCGTGCCGGGTCCGGTACCTACGTCCGCAGGCCGCGTGAGCGCGGGCGCATGATCCGTACCAAGCGGCCCGAGAGTCACAGCCCCTCGCCCTACCGTGCCGTCCTCAACGCCCAAGACCACGAGGGGACATGGGAATCGAGGTCCGCCGCCCGGACGCCGGCGCCCGAGCGCATCGCGGAGCGGCTGGACATCGAGCCCGGTGACCTCTGCGTCGTCACCGACTACGAGTTCCTCATGGAAGGGCTGCCCGTCCAGCTCTCCAGGAGCTGGGAGCCGATGGCGATCACCGGGGACACCCCGGTCGTGCTCCCCGAGATGGGCCCGCACGCCGGGATCGGCGTGGTCGAACGGATGCGGTCGATCGGCGTCCGCGTCGTGCGCGCCGTCGAGATCCCGCGCCCGGCCCGCGCCAACCAGGAGCAGGCGAACCTCCTCGGCATCAGCATCGGTGGCCTGATCACCGAGATGGAGCGCACCTTCTACGACAGCGACGGCCGCCCGGTCGAGACCGCGGACATCGTGGTGCCGGACGTTCGGTGGGAGATCGCGTACGAGATCGCCGTCGAGCAGCGGGCGTAGGCGGAGTCCCGGGGGCGCCGGGCCGCCGCCGAACGGGCCCCGGAACGCGGGGAGTTCGCGGCGTGCCGCCCTGTCCTCCGGCGCCTGTACTCCGGTGCCTGTTCTCCGGCGTCCGTCGTCTGCCGCCCTGCCGTCGTATGCCGTACGGGCCCGGACGTGACGCCGCCCCCGCCGGGCCGTGTGGCCGGGCGGGGGCGGGGTGCTTCGCGGTCCGGGATGGGTCAGGCGACGGTCGGGGCCTTGGCCTCGGCCGCCTCGGTGGTGACCGCCTTGGTGGTGACCGCCTCGCTGGTGACGGCCTCGGTGGCGACTGCCTCGGCGGCAGCCGCCGGTCTCGCCGCATCCGCCGTCGCGCCGGCCGTCGCGGCGGCTTCGGCCGCGGCCGCCCGGGTCGCCGACGCAGCCTTGCTCTGGTGGATCATCAGTCCGATGAAGCCCGCCAGGAAGCCGCTGATCAGGCCGGATATCGCGTTGTTCAGGGCGTTGGCGCCCGCGCCGTCCGGCATGCCGATGAGGAAGTAGACCACCACCGCGCTCATCACGGCCCCGGCGATTCCGCCGATGATCGCGCTCGCCGCCGAGGTGCGTACCCGGGCCCCGAGCGATGTGTCCGACGGGGCGGAAGGGGCGGGAGTGGCAGAGGTGGTCATGGCGGAGTCCTCCAGGAGGGGCTGCGATGCGGGACCGGGGGCGCGTGGCCGACGCCGGGGCAGGGCGGAACCGCCACCTCGGGGGCACGCGTCCTCACGAGCAGCCCGCCGGTTCTGGGGGATGCAGCCATATCCTTGGCCAGAAGCGCACGTGTGGCAACTGCCTGATGCAAAAGCACCGTTGAGCCCTGCACTGCGATGTTTTGGGCCCAACTGTGGTGCTCTGCACTTGCGATGGTGTCGCGCCCACGCCTTCGCGGGGCGAACCGGCTGTGCGGAGAGGGTGGTTGCCGGTGTTTTCCGCGGTCCGCCGGCGGCTGGTCCGCTCCTGCCGGCGCACGTGGCGGAGGTGGTGTGGCCGGCTTCCCGGACGGCGGTACGCCGGGGGTGGTCAGAAGCCCGTTCAGGATGGCGTAGAGTTGTGTTCATCGACGCGGGGTGGAGCAGCTCGGTAGCTCGCTGGGCTCATAACCCAGAGGTCGCAGGTTCAAATCCTGTCCCCGCTACTGAAGGCCCGGGCCCGGCACGCACAGCGTGCCGGGCCCGAGTCGTTTCTGCGTGTGCGTGCGGGCTCGTCGCCCGCCCGGTCCCGCGTGCGGGCGCGGACGCGATCCCTGGGCATAACGATCTGTCGTACCGGGCATGAACTGGTCCATCCAGGAAATGTCTCGCACGCCTGCGCGGTCCGTGCCGTTCGGTCGAACGTGTGGACGGGCGCCCGGGCGTCCGGGGCAGCCGCTCCGCCGTTTCCGTGCGCGGCGCGCAGGGGTCGCCGCGCGGCGCGGAACTCATCGCTTCGCCGGTCCTGACCACCCGGCGTACGCCGGCGGTGGGGGCGCTCGAAGGGGAGTCGTGCGCTCCCCCCTATGGACGACGAGGAGTCGCCGCGCGGCGCGGTTCGGGCCAGCCTGGGCAGGGCGCGGTAGGTTCCGCACCCGTGGCGGGACAGGGCAGGAGAAGCGCAGAGGTGGGGAAACCGCTGTACGGGCATGGCTGGATGGCCGGGGGTGTGGGCGCCCGGCGTTTCGTACGGATGCTGCCTGCCCTGCTCATCGCCGGCGGACTCGTCTTCGACATCGCCTCACCGCCCCGCTTCACGGCGGTGCCCCTGTTCGTCGCCGCCCCCCTGATCGCCGCGCCGTTCGCCTCCCGGGCCGGCACCATCCGGATCGGTGTCGCCTCGCTCTCCGCCGTCATCGCGATGCGGGTCTACGTGGGCACCATCGGGCAGATCGTCCCGATCATCGAGACGCTCACCGTCTTCACCACGGCCGTGCTGGCGCTCGTCATCAACGGAGTCGTACGGCGCGGCAACGAGCAGCTCGCCTCCGCCCGGATCATCGCGGAGACCGCCATGCGTGCGGTGCTGCCCGTCCCGGCCGAGCGGGTCGGCGGGCTCCATGTCGCCGCGCGGTACGAGGCGGCGCAGGCGGACGAGTACGTCGGCGGCGACCTCTTCGCCGTCGCGGACACCCCGTACGGCGTACGCCTCGTGCTCGGCGACGTACGGGGCAAGGGGCTCGACGCGGTCGAGGCGGTGGCGGTGATCATCGGCGCCTTCCGGGAGGCGGCCGAGCAGGAGGAGTCGCTGGAGGGGGTGGCGCAGCGGCTGGAACGGGCGCTGGCCAGGGACGCCGCACGGCGCGGGGGACTGGACCCGGTGGAGGGGTTCGTGACCGCGGTGCTCGCCGAGATCCCGGAGGGCGCCGCGACCTTGCGGATCGTCAACCGGGGCCACCCCGAACCGTTGCTGCTCCATGCCGGAGGGGCGCTGGACGTGCTGCGGCCGAGCATGCCCGCGCTGCCCCTCGGCATGGCGCTGGGCGCCTGGCCGGACCAGGTGGACGAGTGGGACCTCCCGCCGGGTGCGACCCTGCTGACCTACACGGACGGGCTCTCCGAGGCACGCGACCGGGCGGGCGTGTTCTACGACCCGGCCCAGCGGCTGCGCGGGCGGATCTTCCCGGGGCCCGACGAGCTGCTGACGGCGCTCACCGACGACGTCCGGCTGCACACCGGTGGCCGCTCCACGGACGACCTGGCGCTGCTCGCGGTCGCCCGGCCGGCGGAGGACCAGCCGGAGCGCCGGACCACCGTGCCGATCGTGGGCCGGGGGAGGGGCTGACGCGGGTCCGCGGGGCATCGCCCCCGAGGTTCCCCCGAGCCTGCCCGGAGTGCGCCCGGGCCCGTCGGGCGGATGCGACGACGGTCCGTAGCAGACCGGTGCCGCTCGATAACATATGACACACCGTCAGAAAAGGATGGGCGCACCGACTGTCCGCAAGTCGCCCTGATGAGTGGTGATATGCCCTGGTAAATCCCGCCCTCAAGCGGGAATGATCAAGGGGAACGGCTTGGAATCGGAGCCGTCTGTCTATTAACGTTCGATAACGCAGCGCGGTCGTCCCAGCCGTCGTCAGAGACGGCGCCGTGCGCGAGCGCCGAATTCCGCAAGGGAACCGGGGAACCACTTCTTGGGGTGAATCGGACACCTGTGTCTCCTCGGAGACGCCAGGAGCCCGTAGGAGACCTTCCTGCTCCGAACCCGTCAGCTAACCCGGTAGGCGAGAAGGAAGGAAAGGAGTGCGCCTCCGTGGCGTCCAACCAGCCTGCCCCCGAAGCCCCGTCACCTTTTGCCACCCTCGACGGTTTCGGGTCCCCCGGCGACTCCGACAAGGCGTGGGAGGAATGGAACCCCACCGAGGATTCCCTCCGCCCCGTACGCGGCCGGCACCGCGTGGCCAAGCAGCGCGGTCTCGCGCGTAGTTCCACCGTCCTCGGGGTCGGCGTCATCGCGGCCGTCGGTGCGGGCGGCATGGCCACCGCGCAGAGCAAGCCGCCGGTCTCCATCTCTCTTCCCGATTCGCTCGCGGACAACCTTCCCGACGCCAAGTCCGTTCCCGGGCTGGGCGCACTGATCACCGCGGTCGAGTCCGACAACACCCCCGAGCCGGTGGCGGCGGCCGCGCCGTTCACCACGGCCGGGCTCACCACGGCCGAGACCGAGCAGGGTGCCACCGACGCGGGCGAGGCCCTGCGCGCCCGCATCCTCCAGCAGGCCGAGCAGCAGCAGTCCGCCGCCGACGCGGACGCGAAGGCGGCCGAGGAGGCGGCGGCCGCCACCAAGGCCGCCACCGAGGCGAAGAAGCAGCAGGACGAGGCGGAGGCGAAGGCCGCCGCGGAGAAGAAGGCGGCCGAGGAGGCCGCGGCGAAGAAGGCCGAGGCCGAGCGGCTCGCCAAGCTCGCCGCCAGTTACTCGCTCCCCACCTCCTCGTACACGATCACCTCCACCTTCGGCGAGGCCGGCACGATGTGGGCCTCCGGGCAGCACACCGGGCTGGACTTCGCCGCGCCGACCGGCACTCCGGTCAAGGCCGTGCACGGCGGTACGGTCAAGTCCGCGGGCTGGTCGGGCTCGTACGGCTACCGCACGGTTCTGGAGCTCGACGACGGTACGGAGATCTGGTACTGCCACCAGTCCTCCATGGACGTGGTCGTCGGCCAGCAGGTCAGCACGGGCGACACCATCGGCCGCGTCGGAGCCACCGGCAACGTCACCGGCCCGCACCTCCACCTCGAAGTCCACACCCCGGACGGCACCGGCATCGACCCGATGACCTGGCTGACCGACAAGGGCCTCACGATCTGACGCTCCGCGTCCCCCGAACCCCGGCAGCCTCGACGCTCTACCCCCCCCAGGGCGTCAGGGCTGCCGGTTCTCTCTCCACCCACGGTTCTCCTTCCACCCGGAGCACGGACGCGCAGTGCGCGCGAGGAGCGCGACCCGGGCGGGGCCGTCGACGGCGCGCGAGGAGCGAGCCCCGGGCGGTGGCGGCCGCGATCGGAGCCCCTGGCCGGAATACGGCCCTCCGCCCGCACCGTTGAACCCTTCATGACTTCTTCTCTCCGCAAGCTCGGAACGTCCGGCATCGAGGTCTTCCCCCTCGCCCTCGGCGGCAACGTCTTCGGCTGGACCGCCGACGAGGCCCAGTCCTTCGCGGTCCTCGACGCCTACACCGCGGCCGGCGGCAACTTCGTCGACACCGCCGACGCGTACTCGGCCTGGGTCCCCGGCAATCAGGGCGGCGAGTCCGAGACGCTGATCGGCAAGTGGCTCAAGGCCCGCGGCAACCGCGCCGACGTCGTCGTCGC
Source organism: Streptomyces sp. NBC_01335 (assembly GCF_035953295.1). GTDB lineage: Bacteria > Actinomycetota > Actinomycetes > Streptomycetales > Streptomycetaceae > Streptomyces. The sequence goes on along the minus strand of NZ_CP108370.1, from coordinate 3,699,334 downwards.
CACCAAGGTCGGTGCCCACCCCGAGTACCGGGGGCTCGCCACCGGCACGGTCAAGAGCGCGGTGGAGGAGTCCCTGCGGCGGCTCGACACCGACTACATCGACCTCTACTACACGCACTACGACGACGAGAGCGTCCCGGTGGAGGAGATCGTCACCACCCTCGACCAGCTGGTGAAGGAGGGCAAGGTCCGCGAGATCGGCGCCTCCAACATCAGCCCCGAGCGCCTGCGCGCCTCGCTCGCGTTCTCCGAGCGCGAGGGACTGGCCCGCTACGTCGCCCTCCAGCCGCACTACAACCTGGTCTCCCGCGACACCTACGAGGGCCCCGCGCAGGACCTCGCCGCCGAGACCGGTCTCGGCGCGGTCCCGTACTTCGCGCTGGCATCCGGCTTCCTCACCGGCAAGTACCGGCCCGGTACGCGGGTGGAGAGCGCCCGCGCCGAGAAGGCCGGAGCGCACCTGGAATCCGAGCGGGGGCAGAAGGTGCTGAGCGCGCTCGACGCCGTCGCCGAGGCGCACGGGGCCGAGATCGCCACGGTCGCGCTGGCCTGGCTCGCGTCCCGCCCCACGGTCGTGGCGCCGATCGCCTCGGCCCGTACGCCCGGACAGCTCCCCGCACTGCTCGCGGTCGCCGACCTCACGCTGACCGACGAGGACCTGGACCGGCTCACCGAAGCCTCCGCCTGAACCCAGCCCGACCCGGACGAGAGGCGCTACTGCGGCGGGTGCAGATAGGGGTTGTGCCCGCCGTACCGCCGGTGCGGAGGCGGCTGTTCTTGAGCCGGAGCCGGAGCCGGAGCCGGAGCCGGAGCCGGAGCCGGAGCCGGGGTGGCTTGCGGCCCGGGGGCGTACGGGGATGCCGGACCGGTTCCGTATGGCGCCGGGGGTGCGTAGCCCCGGGCCGCGTGCGCGCCGTGGGCTCCGTGCGCGCCGTGCGCTGAGTGGGCTCCGTGCGCCGCGTGCGCTCCGGGGCCGTACGGGACGGGCAGCGGGCGGCGGACGGCCGGGCGGAACACGCTGCGGGCCGCCTGGCTCAGCGCGGGGGCCGCGACGTCCCGGCGCTCCCACAGGTGGTGCAGCAACTCCTGCTCGCGCGCGGCGAAGTCGGCGCCCACCGCACCGCGCCGGGCGTCCCGCCGCAGCGCTGCCAGCGAGGTCGCGAACGACTCGTACTCCGCGACGACACGGGCCGCCGCCCGGCCCCTGGCCCGGTCCGACGCGCCGTGCCAGTGCCGCGCCAGGTCACGCGCCATGCCCCGGGCACGCATCGAGCCCAGCGCGAGCGGCTCGGCCGGGGTGAGCCAGCCGGCCACCGCGTACGCCGGGAACTCGGCGGTGAGCGTCCGCAGTTCCCGCCTGCGCGACCAGATCGCCAGCCAGGTCAGCAGCCCGAACACCGGCATCATGAAGACGCCGTAGACCAGGTAGAAGCCGTACGGGCGCCAGCTCGCCGAACCGTTCCACAGGGCGTGCATGCCCATCGCCAGCCCCAGCCCCAGCAGCGGCAGCGCGATTCGGCGGACCCTGCGGCGGCGCCCGGCGGCGGCGAGGCCGAAGCCGATGCCCGTGAGCGTGGTGAACACCGGGTGCGCGAAGGGCGACAGGACGATCCGCACGAAGAAGGTGCCGACCGTCACCGAGGCGATGCCCACCGTCCCCAGCTGCCGGTCCTGGCCGAAGGCGCTGCCGAGATAGAGGATGTTCTCGCTGAACGCGAACCCGGTCGCGGTGAAGCCCGCCGCCACGATCCCGTCGACGACCCCGCTGAACTCCCGTCTGCGGAACAGGAAGAGCATCAGCACGGCGGCGCCCTTGGCGCTCTCCTCGACGATCGGCGCGACGACCGTGGCGCCCAGGGTGTCGGCGCCGGAGGGGTCCGCCGAGAGGTTGGCTATCCAGTACGTCGCGTAGGAGTTCGCGACGATCGCGACCAGCGCCGCCGCGCACGAACCCCAGGCGAAGGCGAACAGCAGATTCCGCCAGGGCGCCGGTTCGACCCGGTCCAGCCAGCGGAACGCCGCCATCAGGAGCGGCACCGGCAGCACCGCGAGCCCGAGACCGACGAGGAACCCCTCGGTGCCGGTCTCCCTGCGCACGAGCGCCAGGATGAGCAGCCCGCAGATGGCCAGCGTGACGATCACCGCGCCCGCGCGGAACGCCTTGCTGCGCCACACCATCCCGACGCGGCGCGGGCGGTAGCGCCAGTGGGCGCGCTCCGGGACGGCGCCCAGGATCTCGCCGATCCGCTGCTCCTCGAGCACGGGGACGGCGGGCTGGGACTGCTGGTGCTGCTCTGACCCGGCGGACATGTCCCGACCCTAACGAGCGGGACCGACAAACGACCAGGAGGTTCCCGCCCGGCCCCCGGTCGCGGGGCCGGCGGGCTACCGGACCGCTCAGACCCTGGCGAACAGCAGGTCGTGCACGACGTGGCCCTTGTCCAGGCCCTGCCCCTCGAACCGGGTCAGCGGCCGGAACGCGGGACGCGGGGCGTAGCCGCCGTCGGGCCGGGTGTTCTCGAACCGGGGGTGCGCGGTCAGCACCTCCAGCATCTGCTCCGCGTACGGCTCCCAGTCGGTCGCGCAGTGGATCACCGCGCCCGGCTTCATCCGCCCCGCCACCAGGTCCAGGAAGTCCGGCTGGATGAGCCGCCGCTTGTGGTGGCGGACCTTGGGCCACGGGTCGGGGAAGTACACCCGCAGGCCGTCGAGGGACTCCGGCTTCAGCATCTCGCGGAGCAGGATGATCGCGTCGCCGTTGGCGACCCGCACGTTGGTCGAGCCGGCCTGGTCGGCGAGGCGCAGGAGGTTGCCCTGGCCCGGGGTGTGCACGTCGACGGCGAGGATGCCCGTGGCCGGGTCGTCCGCCGCCATCCGGGCGGTGGCCTCGCCCATGCCGAACCCGATCTCCAGCACGACCGGCAGCCCGCCGAACACCTGGTCCAGGTCGAGCACGCTCAGGCCGTCGATGTCGAAGCCCCACTGCGGCCAGAGACGCTCCAGCGCGTCCTGCTGGCCCACCGTGACCCGGCTGCGGCGCGGCTGGAAGCTGCGGATGCGGCGCTCGTGGTGCGAGCCGGCCGGGTCGGCGGCCGGGCCGCCGGGGAAACGCGGCTCCTGGCGCAACCGGCGCTGCCGGTCGAAGGAGGCGGCCCGGCGGGCGGCGGCGTCGGCCGCTTCCGCGTCGGAGGCTTCCGCGGCGGAGGCCGCCACGTCGTCCGGGTCCTCGGTGGTGCTCGCGGCCGCGTCGACGTCCGCGGTCACATCCGCGGTCGCGGCTGCGTTCATGGCGGGGGTCTCGGCGGTCTCGTCGTGCGCGCCGGGCTCCGTGCTGGGGTTCAGGGGCTGCTCAGACACAATGCCCCGATTCTACGGCGGGCGGCCTCCACCCCGCCCCCTGCGCCGGAGCCAGCACCCGCCGGGCGATCTCCCGCCCCACCGGCAACGCCGTGGCCAGCGCGGCGTCCGCGGGGGCGTGGAGCACGTGCACGGTGTGCGGGGCCTCACGGATCAGGAAGTCCTCGACCGGAGTGCCGTCGCCGTGCACCGCCTGGGCGCGCACGGTGGTGCGCGCCGGGCCCAGGTCCTCCTCGGTCACGTCGGGCAGCAGCCGCCGCAGCGCGGCCGTCACCACCGCCCCCGTCGAGTCCGACCGGACGTCCCGGACATCCCGACCGCTCCGACCGGCCTGCCAGGGGCGCCCGTCCCGATCGGTCCGCCCGCTCACGTCCGTCCGCTCCGCCGACAGCACCGCACCGGCCCCGACGAGGCGCGCCCCGTCCCGTGCGTACCCCTCCGGCCGGCGCGCGGTCCGCCAGGAGGCGGGCCGGGTCAGCGCGGAGAGCAGTCCGCCGGGGTGGACGGGCGGCACGGGCCGCCCGGGCGCCGTCGCGCCGACCGGCCCCACGTGGACCGTGCCGTCGACGGACCGGACGATGCCCCGGACCAGCTGCGCCCCGAGGAACGGGTGCCCCGGGTGCGGCACCGGATGGACCACTCCGCGTACCAGCTCCGGCCTGCGCAGTTCGACGTACGTGTCCCGGACGGGTACGACGCGTACGCCCGGTTCGTCGCCCGCGAGCCGGGCCACCCGGTCGCTCCCCGGGCCCGCGGCGTTGACCAGGGCCCGGGCGCGGACCACCGTCCCGTCCGCCGTGCGGGCCGCGACGCCCCAGGGCCGCCGGTCCACGGCGGTCACCCGTGCCGCGCACCGGACGACCGACCCGGCGGCGACGACCTCGCCCGCGAGCGCCGCGAGGACCCCCGCCGCGTCGCAGACCCCGGTGGTGGAGACCCGGATCGCCGCCTGCCCGCGCACCCCGGGCTCGTACTCCGCGATCTGCGCCGGGCCCAGCTCGCGCACCGGCAGCCCGTGCTCCCGGCCGCGCTGCGCCAGGGCGTGCAGCCGGGGGAGCTCGGAGCGGTCGGTGGCCACGATCAGCTTCCCGGCGACGGTGTGGGCGATGCCGTGCCGGGCGCAGAACTCGGTCATCTCGCCGCCGCCGCGCGCGGCGAACCGGGCTGTGAGGGAGCTCCGGCGGTGGTGGACACCGCTGTGGATCAGCCCGCCGCCCGGTCCCGCGAGGTGCTCGGCGGGGTCGTGCGCCTCCTCCAGCACCGTGACCCGGGTGCCCGGCGCCGCGCGCGTGAGCGCGTACGCCGTCGACAGACCGACGATCCCGCCGCCGATCACCAGCACGTCGCAGTCGTAGTCGTAGTCCGCGTGCGTCCTCATCACGCCACCTCCCACCCCGATAGTGCACTGACCCGCTGACAACCGGATCAAACCCCGGACGGGGCGGGGACGTGGCGCGGGTCGTGGTGGGCAGCCCCGAAGACGAGCCCCCGACGGGGCCCGAACCGAGCCGTCAGGCGGGGGCCACCAGCAGGGGCCGGGCCCGCTCGCGCAGCTCGGCGACGCGCGGCTCGTCCCCGTACGGTTCGAGGCGGTGCAGCAGATCGCGCACGTACTCGGTGGTCCGGGCGGAGGAGATCCGCCCCGCGACCTCCACCGCGCGGGTCCCGGCGGCGCAGGCGGCGTCGAGGTTGCCCGACTCCAGCTCGGCGACGGCCGAGACGACGAGCCGCAGCCCGTGCGAGCGGACGAACTCCTCGGTGGGCTTCGACAGCGCCAGCTCCGTGAACCTGCGCACCTGGCGGGGCGCCTTGAGGTCGCGGTAGCACTCGGCGGCGTCGGCGGCGAACCGGTCGTACGAGTAGAAGCCGAGCCACGAGGGATCGGCGTCCCCCGGCCGCGACCGCTCCAGCCAGCTCTCCGCCCCGCGCAGCGCCGCCCCGGCCGCCGGGGCGTCCCCGGCCTTCGCGTGGGCGCGCGCCTCCACCAGCCGGAAGAAGCTCATCGTCCGGGCCGTCGCCAGACCCCGGTTGCGCTCGACCGCCGCCTGCGCGAGATCGACCCCCTCGTCGGCGAAGCCCCGGTACGTCGCCTGGAGCGACATCGACGCCAGGACGTACCCGCCGAGCGGGACGTCGGCGGCGGCCCGGGCGAGCCGCAGCGCCTGGATGTAGTACCGCTGGGCGGCCTCCTGCTGGCCGGTGTCGAAGGCCATCCACCCGGCCAGCCGGGTCAGTTCGGCGGAGGCGCCGAACAGCGCACGCCCCACCTCGTCGCTGTACGAACCGAGCAGCAGCGGCGCCGCGTCCACCCGTAAGCACTCCGGGACCATCGACGAACGCCAGTCCCCGCCGCCGTATTTGGAGTCCCAGCGGCGCGCGTCCTGGGCCGCCTCGCGCAGTTTGGCGACGTCGCTGTGGCCGACCCGAAGCGGCGAGGCGTCCGCCACGGACTCGGGACCCGGCTGCACCGGGACCGTCCCGTGCCCGCCGGGCAGCAGCGGGCCGCTCGGCGACGGAGCCGCGGCGGGCGCCGGACGGGCCGCCGACGGGCCGCCGAGGAGCGCGGTCCGCGCCGCCGCGGAGTCCCGGGCGACCGAGGGGTCGGCAGGGGTTATCAGCCAGCGCGAGGCGGGCGTCGCGTAGGCGCTCACCGAGAAGGAACCCGCCAGCGACTGCCAGATGCCGTTGCCGCCGCGGCGCCCGGCGAGGTCCAGGCGGTACAGCTCCGTGGCGGAGCGCACCGCCTCGCCCACGTCGCGCGGGAAGGCGAGGCCGACCTCGGGCGCCGGGTCCGCGTCGGCGAGACCGATCTCGTGCAGCGGGACAGGCCGGCCCAGCTTGGCCCCGATCGCGGCGGCGATGAGATGCGGCGCCGCGCCCTGCGGCACCATGCCCTTGGCGACCCATCGGGCCACCGAGGTCTTGTCGTAGCGAAGTGTCAGACCGCGCTGTGCTCCGAGGTCGTTGACCCGCCGGGCGAGCCCGGCGTTGCTGATTCCCGCGAGGGCGAGAACCGTGCCGAGCTTCTCGTTCGGCCCGCGTTGCTCCCTGGACATGCGCCACCCCTCGACACACAGACAGCCGCCGCGTCACCGGGGGCGGCGCGCGGCATTCGTACCGGAGACCTCCTCGCGGCGGACTTCCGAGGCCGGGCGCACACGCATGTGGCCGAACCCCGAGGAATATGCCGCCGTGCTGAGACCATCGGTAAACCCAGCGTAGTTCTCCGCATCCCTACCGTTAAGGGGCATGGGTTCGGATGGCGGGATTGTGGCCCGCGCCGGGGGTCGTGCGGTGGCTGCCCGGGGGGCCGGCGGCGGCGGGGAAGGGTGCCGGATGTGCCCCGGCCGTGTGGCCGTGCGCCCGGCCGTGCGCTCTCGCCGGGCCGCTGTCGAAGCGCTTCCATGGACCCTGCGTGGGTCGGCCCGCCGCACTGGACTCGGCGGGCTGGGGGACACTGCCGCCCCATTCCCCGCGGGCGGCGGACCGGCCCGGGAGGTGCGCGCCATCTCCCGGGCCGAGCGCCGGACGGGGCCCTCGGGGGCCGGCCGCCGGGCGCGGGCGACGCGTGGAACCTCCGGGCGCGCGCCGGGAACGCGCGCCCGGCCGGGGCGCGGAACGGCGGGGCGTGGGGGCGGGCGCGGGGCGGTGCCGATGTCCCGTCAGCGAAGAATGGCTGATTATCGACGGTCGCTGATCCGTTGGAATCCGCCGCGAGAGCGCTCCTCCGGTGGCTTGATTGCGCCTGAGGGTACGGCGGCGGAACCGTCCTGGCGACCTGGTGGGCGGCGCCCGCAGGGGGCGCGCGGGGGGCGCGAAGCCGCGCGGCGGCGGGTGCGGGGTGGGGTGGGTGCGGTCGAGACGCCGGTGGTTGCGCCAACGGATCCCCAACAAACGGAAGCCATACTTCCGTTGGCAGGGGCGGCTCCGCCCGAGGCCCCCCGGCTCATGCCAGGGGCGCATGCTCTTCCGGCGTGCGCCGCGCGTACCCCCTCCCGGCCGTCGCAGTCGTGGCAGCATGTCCCGCAGCGGCGTTCCAACGGACCATGTGCGCCGTCAGTCCACAGCCTGTGGAGGCGGCGATGCGTTGGTTGGTGGGGTGGAGCAGTATCGCCGCGAGCTTCGGCACGGTGGGCGGGGCCGGCGCGGGCGGCGAGGGGCGCACGGTCCATCCGGTGGGCTCCCAACTCCTGTGGGGAGACCCCGATCCGCTGTGGGCGGTCGGCGACTGGCGCCCCGACGAGATCCGGCTCATCGACGCCGCGACCACGGTAGGCGCACCCACCACCCGGCTCGCGGTACTCGGCTGCTGCGGGGCGACCGACGAGCAACTGCGCGTCGGACTCCTCTCCGCGCGCGGCGGCGCCCTGCGCCATCTCACCGCCTGGCCCGGCAGTTACACGGTCGTCGTGCAGATAGGACGGCGCATCACCGTCGCCGGGGACCTCGCCGGCGCCCGCCCCGTCTTCCACACCCCGTGGGCCGGCGGCACCGCGTACGCCACCGCCGCGCTGCCGCTCGCCGACCTCATCGAGGCCCAGCTCGACATCGGGCACCTGGCCGCCCTGCTGGCCTGCCCCGAGACCCCGGAGGCACTCGGCGACGGCACCCCGTACGAAGGGGTGAAGCGCATCCCGCCCGGCCACGCCCTCATCCTCCGGGAGGGCTCCCGCGAGATCACCGGGTACGAGCCCGTCGCCTCCCTCGCCGTCGCCGCCCCGCAGGCCGACCCCGTCCACGCGGTGGAAGGCGTACGGGACGCCCTCGTCGAAGCCGTACGCGCCCGGCTCACCGCTCCCCGCCACGCCCCGGAAACCGGGCCGCAGGACCCCGGGCCCGTCCCCGGCATGGGGCCCGCCGACCGCCGCGCCGCCCGGGGCCGGGGGCCGGTACCCGGCATCGGGGCCGACCTCTCCGGCGGCAGCGCCTCCGCGACCCTCGCCCTCCTCGCCGCCGGACTGCCCGGCCTCCCCGGTACGGTCCTCGGCCACGGCACCGGTGCGGGGGAGCGGCTCCTCGCCGTCACCTTCAACGACCTCACCACCCGCGGCGACGAGGACGAACTCGCCCGCGCCCGCGCCATCGCCGCCAACCCGCGCCTGCACCACGTGGTGGTCCCCGCGGGCGAGGAAGCCCTCCCCTACGCGGACCTCTCGGTGGAGAACGCGGTGATCACCGACGAGCCGGCGCCCTCCCTCGTCGTCGCCGAACGCCACCGCCGCCGACTCGCCGCCGGCAGCGCGGACCACCTCGTCGGGTACGGCGCCCGGCAGGTGCTCGACGCCCACCCCGCCCGCCTGGCCGACCTCCTCATGGACCGCCGTCGCCGCGACCTGATGAGACCCGTCGCGGCGCTCACCCGCGCCGAAGGCGCCTCCGCGCACTCGCTGTTCGTCCCGCTCGCGGTCTACCGGGCCGCCCGCCGACTGGCCCGCACCTCCTACCGCACCGGCCTGGAGACGGCCGCCGGACTGCTGCCCGAGGCCAACCGGTACCCGGCCGGCCTCGACGCCACCGGCCGCGGCAGCACCCCCGCCGACGCCTCGCTGGCCGCCCTCACCTGGTCCCGGCCCGGACCTGCCGCCCGCTGGCTCACCGGGGAGGCGCTCGCCCAGGTGGCGGTCCGGCTCCAGGAGGCGGCGATCCGCCCCGCCACCGCGCAGCGCCCGGGCCAGGCCAGGGCGGGCGCGGCCCTCGCCCGCGCCGCCGCCGGCCACCGCATCCTGGAGCAGGCCGCCGACATCCGCGGCCAGCGGCTGCACGCGCCCTTCCTCGACAACCAGGTCGTCCGGGCGGCCCGTGCCCTGCCCGAGTCGCTCCGGGTCCAGCCGGGCGCGCGCGCCGCGATTCTGCGGCGGGTCCTGTCGGGCGCGGGCATCCACGAACTCCCCACCGGCTGGGGCGCCCCGTCGCTGGCGCGGTCGACGGAGGCGAACCGCACCGGAATCCGCCTGGCGCTCCCCGAGTTGATGGACCTGTTCGACGCCCCGCTGCTCGCCGACGCCGGACTGATCGAGGCCCGCGTGGTCCGCAAGGCGCTGCGCGCGGCCGCCGCCGGGGAACCGCTGCCGCTCGACGGGCTCGCGGACCTCGCCTCCACGGAGCTCTGGCTCCGCCGCCTGATGGTCCGCCGGGGCACCTGCTGGACCGGGACGGCGGCACCGCGCAGCCGGGCCGTCGCGGGAGGCGTCCTCCCGGTCGCGCGCCGCTCGCTCCAGGCGTGAGGGCCGCCGGCTCCGTCGCGGGACGGTGCTGGTGCGGCGGCTCCGTCGCGGGACGGTGCTGGTGCGGCGGCTCCGTCGCGGGACGGTGCTGGTGCGGCGGCCCTGTTGCGGGGCGGTGCTGGTGCGGCGGCATTCTTCGTGCGGCGGCTCCGTCGCGGGACGGCCCTCGTGCAGCGGCTTTCGTGCGCCGGCCCTCGGGCGGTGGTGTCGCGTAAGCGGTGTCCCGCAGGCCCTGTCCCGCAGGCAGCGCCTCGTAAGCGCTGTCCCGAGCCCCGGTCCGCTACCGGCAGGTGAACCGGGAATCGGCCCAGTCGGCCATCGTCACCCCGCCGAACGGCCGGGCGGACTCGACGACCAGGCGCACCGCCAACAGTCCGTCCAGCGGAACGCTCACCGGTACGGCGGGGGAGCCCGCCCGCACGGTCCCGGAGGTCCACAGCACCGCGCCCCCGCCGTCTCCGCCTCCCGCACCGCCGCTTTCGCCGCCTGCGCCGCTGAGGACGGAGAAGCGCACCGCGCCCAGGCCCAGCGCCAGGTCGTCGATGCCGGCCATCGCCTCGTAGCGGGTGCAGCGCCCGTCCAGCCGGACGACCACCGACGAACGGCCGCCCACCGTCACCCCGTGCGCGTACGGGGTGGAGGCGATCGACAGGCTCCGGCGCTGCCAGATCGGGCTGCTCCCGCGCAGCTCCACCGTGGGTCCGGACCCGTCCCCCAGGAGGTCGTAGCGCAGCTCGCTGAACCGGTGGACCTCGGGCGCGGGTGCCTTCGGTGCGGGTTCCTCGGTGGGAGCGGGGGAGGGCCCCGGGGCGGGTGGCTCCTCGGCGGGCGGGGTGGGCGACGGCGTACGCGGAACGGCCGGGGCGGAGGGCTTCGGGGCGGGCGGGGACGGCGAGGGCGGCGGCGCGGCCGCCGGGGTCGGCTCCGGCGTGACGGACGGCGAGGGCGCGGGGGGCGGCGGCGTCGGCGAGGGCGGCTCGGGCGGGGGCGCGACGGACGGGACCGAGGCCACCGCCACCGGGGGCTTCGCCACCGGCTCCGGCTGGTCGTCGCCGGCCAGGGCCCACACCAGTCCGGCCGCCGCCGCGATGGCCACCGTGGCCGCGACGCCCACCTTGACGGGGGCGCCGAGCCCCTCCGCGACAGCGCCTCCGGCCGCCGAACCACCACCGGCGCCTCCCGCCGCCGCACCTCCCGCCGAGGCCGCGCCGGTGGCCGCCGTGCCGGTCCCGGTCGCGGCGGCTGCCGCCCCGGCCCCGGCGAGGCCCAGCGTTCCGCCCGCCGCGACCCCCGCCGCCTTGAGCGAGTACGCGGCGGCGAACCAGCCGATGACGGCGATCGGCAGCAGCGCGGGAATCCCCGCGTTGACCTGCTGCAACTCCCCGGCGGCCACTCGGCACTTGGCGCACTCGTCCAGGTGCTTGCGGAGTCCGCGTTCCGCCCGCGTCCGCAGGCCGCCCCGGGCGTACGCACCGAGCCGGTCGGCGTACCGCGCGCAGTCCCCGCCCGCCACCAGGGCCTGGCTGACGTGTGCCTGGAGGTAGGCCTGCTTCAGCCCCTCCCGGGCCCGGCCGGCGAGCACCGCCGTGGCGTTGGCGGACAGCCCGAAGAGCGGGGCGATCTCGCTCGGCGACTCCTCCTCCACGGTGGTGTGCCAGAGCACGGCCTGCCAGCGCTCCGGCAGACTGCGGAACGCCTGCAGGGCCATGGACTGCTCGGCCTCGTGCATCGCGCGGACGTCGGCGCCCGGGTCGAGGGTGTCGTCATCGGACAGCTCGGAGGTACGCGCCGCCCCGGCGGCGAACACCGCGAAGTCGTCGACCAGATGCTCGCGCCTCGCGCTCTTCGTCCAGGCGGCGGCGACGTGCCGGACCGCGGTCATCAGATAGGCGCGGACCGCTTCTTCGGGCCCCTTTCCGCCACGTACCGCCTGAAGGGTCCGGGTGAACACCTCGGCCGTCAGGTCGTCCGCAGTGTGCGCGTCCCGGCAGCAGGTGCGCGCGTAGCGTCGGACGGCGCCGGAGTGGCGCCGGAACAGCTCCTCGTACGCCCGGTCGTCACCGGAGCGCATGCCTCTGATCAGCTCGGCGTCCGACACGGTGAGCCCCGTCGCGGCCCCCCGCCCCGTGCGCTGCGAGGGTACGGACCAGGGGCCGGGCAGCACCGTACCGCCACCGCTCGCCGCCGGAGGCTCCTCACCGTGCTCCGGCAGAGCCGGTACTCCCGGTACTCCCGGTACTCCCGGCTCCCGCCGTGCGACTGGCACGCCCGCGTCCGTGGCCGACCCCGCGCCGGGAGATCCCGTCACCGACGAGCCGCTGCCCGACGAACTCTTGCCCGAGGGGCCGTTGTCCGAGGGGCCGGTCCCCGACGGGCCGCTGCCGGACAGCCTGTCCGTGCCGCCCGGCGGGGGAACCTGGGCCCGGCGCGGTGAGGGGACCGTCCCTTCCTCGGCGCCGCCCTCGGCCGAGACGCCGTCGAGCGGCTCTTCCCGTGTGCCGTCACCGCTCATCGCGGAAGCCCCCGTACCTGGCGTGAACCCGATTCCGGGCAACACTGCCACACGGCCCTTGCGCTGCGCGCTGGTTCAGCCCCACCTTCCACTCGTCCGGGGTGTCCGACCGAATGGGAGCGCGAGAGGTCATCCGAACGGGACGGGTCCACTCACGCTTCCGCTCACCGTCACCTTCACGCGGGCCGTGAACGCAGTCCTTCCAGCAGGATGTCGAGCAGCCGTGCCGAGGCGGCGGACTGCTGGGCCGGGTCCGGCAGAGAAGGTGCGGAGGTGGCGATCACCAACAGCACGTCGGCCACCGTCACATCGGCGCGCAGTTCACCGGATTCCCGGGCACGCTCCACGAGTCGGCCCACGACCTCCAGCAACTCGCCCGTGCCCGACTCCTCTCCGTCCGCAGGCTCGTCCGTGCGCTGCGGCGCCTGGCGGAGCTCCGCCGAGGCGGCGACCTGCCGCTGCTGCGGTACCCGCGTCCCGTCCCCACCGTCTCCGGCGGCTCGGAGTACCTCTTCGCCCTTCGAAGAAGCATCGACGCGCAGCACCTGCGGCGGCAGCAGCCTGCCCGCTCCGGACGCCACCGACGTCCGGAGGAAACGGGAGAGCGCGGACCAGGCCTCGTCCTCCTGGCCGAGCGCGGCGCGTGCCTGCTCCGTCAGCCGAGCCGTCTCGGCCTCGGCTATTCGCCGTACCAGGACGTCCTTGCTGGGAAACCGGCGGTAGACGGTCCCCACGCCGACCCGTGCGCGGCGGGCCACGTCCTCCATCGGGGCGCCGTACCCCAGTTCACCGAAGACCTCCCGCGCCGCGCGCAGGACGTGCTCCAGATTCCGCTGCGCGTCCACGCGGAGCGGCGCGGAACGAGCCGGCGTCCCCACGACGGAACCGGTCACCGGACCGGTCACCGAACCTGTCGTCGGCACGACGGCCGGACCGAACGACGTGACGACTGAGCCGGTCGTACCCGGGCCGGAGCCCGCTCCGGCCGGGCGGGACGACTCGACGACGGCGAGCCCTCCCGGTGTGCTGAGCCGTGCGACGGCCTCGGCCGAGGTCGGGACGGCAACCTGCCCATGCGAATCCTGAATGTGCATGACTTCCCCCGGTTATGACGTCTCCCCCCGGAGACTTCCCCACCATGTGGACCGGAGAGGAGGAGTGTCGAACTTCCCCATCCCCCACCCCGATCGGCTACGAACATAGTTGAGCGGGGGGCAATTCAGAAGGGGCAGTTCCGCACGGAGCGCCCCTCGATCGGAGCAAGGACCCGATCGTTCCTGTTTCCGCCCTTGCGCGCGCCCCCTCCTCCCCCGCCTGACCTGCGAGGCTGCCGCGCCATACCTGACGGGTAGTGAGCCGTCGCGCCGGAGCTTGGCGGTCACACAATTTGCAGGGCCTGTGGACAAACTCGCGACTCCGGTGCGTCATGGGATGGTGATGGCTCCAGAATCCCGGGGAACGGCCCCCGGCAGCAGGCCAGGTGTGCGCATTCTCGTCGTCGGCGGAGGCTACGTCGGGATGTACACGGCGCTGCGCCTCCAGAAGAAGCTGAAGCGCGGGCTGAGGAGCGGCGAGGTCGAGATCCTGGTCGTCACGCCCGACCCCTACATGACCTACCAGCCGTTCCTCCCCGAAGCGGCCGCCGGCTCCCTCTCGCCCCGGCACGTCGTCGTACCGCTCCGCCGCGTCCTGGGACTGTGCCGCATCGTCATCGGCGAGGTGCACCGCATCGACCACGCGGAGCGGACCGCCACCGTGAGCACCCTCGCCACCGGCAGGCACGGCGACGGTGCGGTCGAGATGCCGTACGACGAGCTGGTCCTCGCCCCCGGCTCCGTCGCGCGGACGCTCCCGATCCCCGGACTCGCCGAGTCCGGCATCGGGTTCAGGACGGTGGAGGAGGCCATTGGCCTGCGCAACCACGTCATCGAGCAGATGGACATCGCCTCGGCCACCCGCGATCCGGCCCTCCGCGACGCGGCTCTCACCTTCGTCTTCGTCGGCGGGGGGTACGCCGGGGTGGAAGCACTCGCCGAACTCGAGGACATGGCCCGCTACGCCGCGCGGTACTACCACAACATCCGCCCCGACGACCTGAGATGGATTCTCGTCGAAGCGACCGGGCGCATCCTCCCGGAGGTCGGTGAGGCCATGAGCACGTACGCCGTGCGGGAGTTGCGCGGACGCAATGTCGACGTACGTCTCGACACCCGTCTGGAGTCCTGCGAGGACCGCGTCGCCGTACTGAGCGACGGCTCCCGCCTTCCCACCCGCACGCTCGTCTGGACCGCAGGGGTGAAACCCGCGCCGCTCGTCGCCGCCACCGGCTTCCCGGTCACCGAACGGGGCCGGCTGCGCTGCACCGCCGACCTCAGGATCGCCGGTACCCGGCACGCCTGGGCCGCGGGCGACGCGGCGGCGGTCCCCGATCTGACGGCGCCGGACCCGCGTGCCGTGACCGCGCCCAACGCCCAGCACGCCGTCCGCCAGGCGAAGGTCCTGGCGGGCAACGTCGTCGCCGCTCTCGAAGGGCGCCCGCTCACCGACTACCGGCACGCGTACGCCGGCTCGGTGGCCTCCCTCGGCCTGCACCGGGGAGTCGCCCACGTCTTCGGGCGGAGGCTGAAGGGCTACCCCGCCTGGTTCGTGCACCGGGCGTACCACCTCAGCCGGGTACCGACCTTCAACCGGAAGGCGCGCGTCCTTGCCGAATGGATCCTGTCCGGGCTCTTCACCCGCGAGATCGTCTCCCTCGGGTCGCTGGAGCATCCCCGCGCCGAGTTCGAGCTGGCGGCCGGGGGCGCGGGCGCCCACCGCACCCCGCCTCCCCGCCGGCCCCCCGCTACCGGCGACGCGCCCCACGAGCCCCAGGAGCCGCCGGGCTGACCGCCCACCCACACGCGGGCCCCCGTACGGGGACGGGTCCACCCGCCGTCCCCCGTTCCGGGGCGGCACGAGATCCCGTCGTACCGATGCCGGACCGGCGCCCTACCGTGTCAGCACGAGCCCGCCACCCTGTGCGGCCCCGGAACGCCCGAGGCAGGCGCATGCGTCACCCCGTCCGGAAGCTCCGGGCGGACGGACGTGCCGCGGACCCGTACCGACGGCCGAATGACGACTGTCAGTACGCTCCGTCACACTGGACGTGTGACCATAGGTACGTCCACATCTGCACAGAGTGACCCGGTCGACCGTGACCAGAGGCGAACGCCGGCCTGACCCCTGGCGGACACCGACGCGGCTACCGGCGAACCGCGACGTCGCATCGACAGCACGACCAGGCCCTGCCGTGATTCCCCGGGCCGCGCCCCCGCCCTTGACCCCGGCCGAGGACGCGGAGCCGGTTGCGGCGGACGTGAGAGCACCGGAGCCCCGCCGCACCGCCGCGCGGCCGACGACGTGGCGGACGCGGAGCAGAGACGCAGCAGAAGCAGCCAGCCCGAGCGGACCAGACCGACACACGAGGCCAGAGATACGTGAACTTCACGCGCTGGAGCGCCCGTTTTCCCGGAACGCAGCGTCGCGCCGCCGCCCGGGACGACCGCGGTTCCGTCCCCGCTGCCCGGGCCGAGTACGCACGGTCGCAGGGCCCCGCCGCGCCGGGTGACGCCGCCGTACCGCAGGCCCCCGACAAGCCGTCGCCCACCGGCCCACCGCCGGGACCCGACGCCACGTCCGGCGGTACGTCCGACAGCACGTCGGGGAGCACCCCCGCCGGCGTCCCCGCCGGTGCGTCCGGCACCGTGCCGATCCTCGACGACCTGCCCGCCCGCGAGATCCTCGGCCGGCTCCCCGCGCCCGTGGCCCTGTTCCAGGGACCCGACCACCGGGTGGCGTACGTCAACGCCGCCTACGAGACGGCCTTCGGCCCCCGCCCGTTCGGAACGCCCGCGGCCGAGGCCATGCCCGAGCTGGCGGAACTCAGCGTGCTGCCCCTGATGGACCAGGTCCTGCGCAGCGGCACCCCGCGCACGGTGAAGTCGCGCCGGACCCTCGGCGGCGGCTCGTACACCGTGACCTGCACCCCCGTCGCCCCCTGGGGCACCGACGGCGCCGACGCCCCGGACGGCGGGACGCACGGCGGGGTGCTGGTGCACGCCGCCGACGTCACCGACCACGCCGAAGCGGCCGAACGCCTCCGCACCAGCGAACGCCGCCACCGCGAGATGGCCGTCACGCTCCAGCGTTCGCTGCTCCCGCAGGAGCTGGAGCAGCCGGACGACCTCAGGATCGCCGCCACCTACCAGCCCGGCGGCACGGACGCGGCGGTCGGCGGCGACTGGTACGACGTCATCACCCTCGGCGCCGGCCGTACCGCCCTCGTCATCGGCGACGTGATGGGCCGCGGGGTCCGCGCCGCCGCCGTCATGGGCCAGCTGCGCACGGCGGTGCGCGCGTACGCCCGCCTCGACCTGCCCCCGCACGAGGTGCTCCAGCTGCTCGACGGTCTGGCCGCCGAGATCGACGCCACCCAGATCGCCACCTGCGTCTACGCGGTGCACGACCCCAACGAGGGCCACCTCGTCTTCGCCTCCGCCGGGCACCTGCCGATCCTCGTGTCCGACGAGGACGGGACCGTGCGCGTGGCCGAGGACCCGACCGGTCCGCCGCTCGGTACCGGCGGCTGGATCCACACCTCCGGCACGATCGCGCTGCCGCCCGGCTCGACCGCCGTCCTCTACACCGACGGCCTGGTGGAACGACGCAGCGAGGACATCGACGAGGGGGTGGCCGCGCTCGGCCGGGCGTTGTCCGGTGCGAAGGGTTCCCCGCAGGTCGTCTGCGACCGGCTGATCCGTTCCCTCGGAGTGACCGCCGAGCACGACGACGACGTGGCGGTCCTGGTGGTCCAGCACCCCGCCCGCAAGGGGGCGGACGCGGAGCTGTTCCACAACGCCTCGCTCGACCTGCTCGGGGGCGTGGAGGCGGCGCCGCGCGCCCGCGCCTTCGCCACCGGGGTGCTGACCTCCTGGCGCTTCCCGGACGACCTGCGCGACCGTGGGGTGCTCGCCGCGAGCGAGCTGGTCGCCAACTCGCTCCAGCACGGCACCCCGCCGACGCGCCTGGGACTGCGGCGCACCGACCGGCGGCTGATCATCGAGGTGACGGACGGGGACGACCACCTGCCGCGCCGCCGGAGAGCCGAGCCCGGGGACGAGTCGGGGCGCGGCATCGCGATCGTCGCGGCGGTTGCCTCGTCCTGGGGGAGCCGCCGCACCCCCGGTGGGGGCAAGGCCGTCTGGTGCGAGTTCGCGCTGCCCCGGTGACGGTCGCGGACCTGCTTGCTCCGGACGGTCGGGCTTCCTGGGACGGCCGGCTCCCTCAGACGATCGGCGCGGGAGCCGGTACGGGCACCGCGCTCTCCGGCACGGACACCGCGACCACCCGTGAGTGCACGGCGAGCGAGGGCTGGTCCTGCACGGGGGTGAGCCGCCGGCCCAGCCGCAGCGCCAGCACCGTGATCCCCAGCGACACCACGACGAACGTCACGATGTACGGGGCGTGCAGCGAGGCACCCATCGGACCGCCGACCGCGGGTCCGACCGCCAGCGCGAGCTGCTTGCACAGGGCGAACGCGGAGTTGTACTGCCCGACCATCGACTCCGGCGCCAAGTCGGCGACCAGTGGGGCGACGGTCGGCGACAGCATCGACTCGCCCAGCCCGAAGAGGGCGTACGTCGAGATCATCGCGGCTGTCGCCATCGTCTGGCTGCCGTGCCCGAGGCCCGCGTAGCCGGCCACGATCCAGGCGAAGGCCCAGATCAGGCCGACTCCGGCGATCACCCGGCTGCGCTTGCGCCGCTCCACCAGCCGCAGCACGACGAACTGCGCGACGACGATGGCGGCGGTGTTCGCGGCCAGCGCCAGCCCCAGCGCGGACGGCTCGATTCCGGCCGCCTCGGTGCCGTACGCCGCGAGCCCCGACTCGAACTGGCCGTAACAGGCGAAGAACACCACGAAGCCCAGGACGCAGAGCTGGACCATGGCCCGGTGCGACACCATCGCCCGCAGCCCACCCGCTCCGGCGGCGGCAGGCACCCCGTCGACGGAACGGGACGTCACGGGGACATGGGGCAGCCGTACGGTGCTCACGACGGCGCCGAGCACCAGGAACATGACGGCCTCGACCACGAAGAGCAGGGTGAACGTCCCCGGCCGGTCCGTGTCGACGATCTGTCCGCCGACCAGCCCGCCGATGCCCATGCCCAGGTTCTGCAGGAAGAATTGCATGGCGAAGGCGCGGGTACGGGTCGTGCTGGTGGAGGAGCGGACGAGCAGGGTCGCCAGCGCCGGCTGCATCACGGCGGCACCCGCGCCGAGCACGGCGGCCGACAGCACCGCCGTCGTCACCCCGCCCGCGAAGCCGAGCGACGCGACACCGGCGGACGCCACGACCGAGGCGCCCATGAGCACCGGAAGCGGACCGCGCCGGTCGATGACCCGCCCGGTGAACGGCAGGACGACCAGTGCTGCCATGGCGAAGACCGCCAGCACGACTCCCGCCGTACCGGCGCCGAGACCCCGTACCTGCGCCACGTAGACGTACAGATACGGAACCGTGAACCCGGTGCCGAACGCGCTCAGCGCGCTACCCAGCTGGATCCGCCGCAGCGCTGCGCCCATCTCCCTGGTCACACTCACCTACCCCACGATCACGGGGCGGCACACTGCGCCCCCGAACTACACAGACCCAAAGACTTTAACACTAAAGTTAGAACTTCAACAATGTACCTCGAAGGACTTCGAAGGGTGTGGACTTGCGTGCGATACTGCCCGCCATGTCCGAAACCACGGAGCCGGATCCCGACGAGCCGAGCCTCGACGAGCAGATCGCCGCCTACCAGCGCGAATTCAGTGACCTGGACCCGCAGGTCGAGCAGGTCGTCTCCGCGCTGGGCCGGCTCAACCGCCGGATGAACGTCGCGTACGGCAGGCAGCTCGCGGCCCTGGGCATCAGCAACGCCGAGTGGGAGGTCCTCAAGACCCTCGTGCTCGTCGGCAGCCCCTACCGCCTGGGCCCCGGCGAACTCGCGAAGCGCCTCGGGCTCACCCCCGCCGCCATGACGCACCGCATCGACCGCATGGCGGCCGAGGGCCTCGTCACCCGCGACCGGGACGAGAACAACCGGGTACGCGTCATCGTGGAGGTCACCGACGAGGGCCGTGCGAAGTGGCTGGAGGCGATGCGCATGGCGACCGTCTTCGAGGAGGACGTCCTCCAGGACCTTTCCGGCGACGAACGCGGAGTCCTCAGCGATCTCCTGATCCGACTGCTGCGCCGGGTGGAGGAAGCCCAGCCCGACGCGGACGGCCGGCTCACCGACCTCTCCTGAGTCTCCTGGGCGCGCTCTCGACGGTGCCGTCGCCGGGCCCGCCCTGCCCCCACCTGCCAGGGTTGACACCGCATCCCTCGATCCGTAAAGTTCTCCGAGTTGTCAAGGAGCCGGAAGGTTTCGGGACAGCCGATCCCGCCGCGGACAGCGGCAACCAAACTCTGTACGAACTCCCACTCGGGATAATTTCGGCATGCCGGAATTCATTTCGAAGGCCCGATTATGAGCCGCCGGGAAGAACCGCTAGAGTTTGGGACGTCGGAAGGGCCGCAACGGCCCGGAGGACAAGCCCGCTGACTGGGAATCAGGCCCGAAAGGATCTGATAGAGTCGGACTCGCCGGAAAGGGAAACGCGAAAGCGAAGAACTGGAAAGCGAAAACCGCTTGACCCGCTTCGACCGGGAATCGGACAGATAAGAGTCTGATAGAGTCGGAAACGCAAGAACGAAGGGAAGCGCCCGGAGGGCCCCGGTGAAACGGGACCGAAGGAAGCGTCCGTTCCTTGAGAACTCAACAGCGTGCCAAAAGTCAACGCCAGATATGTTGATACCCCGGCCTGCTTCGGCAGGTTGGTGGTTCCTTTGAAAAGTCCTACCGGTGCTTAACCGCCTGGTGGGCAACAACAGCGAGGACGCTGTGAACGACCGGTCATATTCCGACCTGGTCGTTCCGCTCTCGTGTTGTGATCCCGATTACGGGAAAACATTCACGGAGAGTTTGATCCTGGCTCAGGACGAACGCTGGCGGCGTGCTTAACACATGCAAGTCGAACGATGAAGCCTTTCGGGGTGGATTAGTGGCGAACGGGTGAGTAACACGTGGGCAATCTGCCCTTCACTCTGGGACAAGCCCTGGAAACGGGGTCTAATACCGGATAACACTCTGTCCCGCATGGGACGGGGTTAAAAGCTCCGGCGGTGAAGGATGAGCCCGCGGCCTATCAGCTTGTTGGTGGGGTAATGGCCTACCAAGGCGACGACGGGTAGCCGGCCTGAGAGGGCGACCGGCCACACTGGGACTGAGACACGGCCCAGACTCCTACGGGAGGCAGCAGTGGGGAATATTGCACAATGGGCGAAAGCCTGATGCAGCGACGCCGCGTGAGGGATGACGGCCTTCGGGTTGTAAACCTCTTTCAGCAGGGAAGAAGCGAAAGTGACGGTACCTGCAGAAGAAGCGCCGGCTAACTACGTGCCAGCAGCCGCGGTAATACGTAGGGCGCAAGCGTTGTCCGGAATTATTGGGCGTAAAGAGCTCGTAGGCGGCTTGTCACGTCGGATGTGAAAGCCCGGGGCTTAACCCCGGGTCTGCATTCGATACGGGCTAGCTAGAGTGTGGTAGGGGAGATCGGAATTCCTGGTGTAGCGGTGAAATGCGCAGATATCAGGAGGAACACCGGTGGCGAAGGCGGATCTCTGGGCCATTACTGACGCTGAGGAGCGAAAGCGTGGGGAGCGAACAGGATTAGATACCCTGGTAGTCCACGCCGTAAACGTTGGGAACTAGGTGTTGGCGACATTCCACGTCGTCGGTGCCGCAGCTAACGCATTAAGTTCCCCGCCTGGGGAGTACGGCCGCAAGGCTAAAACTCAAAGGAATTGACGGGGGCCCGCACAAGCAGCGGAGCATGTGGCTTAATTCGACGCAACGCGAAGAACCTTACCAAGGCTTGACATATACCGGAAAGTGCCAGAGATGGTGCCCCCCTTGTGGTCGGTATACAGGTGGTGCATGGCTGTCGTCAGCTCGTGTCGTGAGATGTTGGGTTAAGTCCCGCAACGAGCGCAACCCTTGTTCTGTGTTGCCAGCATGCCCTTCGGGGTGATGGGGACTCACAGGAGACTGCCGGGGTCAACTCGGAGGAAGGTGGGGACGACGTCAAGTCATCATGCCCCTTATGTCTTGGGCTGCACACGTGCTACAATGGCCGGTACAATGAGCTGCGATGCCGCGAGGCGGAGCGAATCTCAAAAAGCCGGTCTCAGTTCGGATTGGGGTCTGCAACTCGACCCCATGAAGTCGGAGTTGCTAGTAATCGCAGATCAGCATTGCTGCGGTGAATACGTTCCCGGGCCTTGTACACACCGCCCGTCACGTCACGAAAGTCGGTAACACCCGAAGCCGGTGGCCCAACCCCTTGTGGGAGGGAGCTGTCGAAGGTGGGACTGGCGATTGGGACGAAGTCGTAACAAGGTAGCCGTACCGGAAGGTGCGGCTGGATCACCTCCTTTCTAAGGAGCATCTAGACCCTGCAAGGGGTCCAGAGCCACTACGTCGGCAAATGTTCGACGGTGGTTAGCTCATGGGTGGAACGTTGACTATTCGGCACGGTTGGTTGGTTGTTGCGAGTACTGCTTCGGCGTGGAAAGTAATGATGGATCGGCTGTGTCGGGCACGTTGTTGGGTATCTGAGGGTACGGCCGAATGGCTGCCTTCAGTCCGGTCCCAGTGAACTCAGTCTTCGGGTTGGGGTGATGGGTGGCTGGTTGTTGTTTGAGAACTGCACAGTGGACGCGAGCATCTGTGGCCAAGTTTTTAAGGGCGCACGGTGGATGCCTTGGCACCAGGAACCGATGAAGGACGTGGGAGGCCACGATAGTCCCCGGGGAGCTGTCAACCTAGCTTTGATCCGGGGGTTTCCGAATGGGGAAACCCGGCAGTCGTCATGGGCTGTCACCCGCTGCTGAACACATAGGCAGTGTGGAGGGAACGAGGGGAAGTGAAACATCTCAGTACCCTCAGGAAGAGAAAACAACCGTGATTCCGGGAGTAGTGGCGAGCGAAACTGGATCAGGCCAAACCGTATGTGTGTGATACCCGGCAGGGGTTGCGCATGCGGGGTTGTGGGATCTCTCTTTTACGGTCTGCCGGCTGTGAGACGAGTCAGAAACCGTTGATGTAGGCGAAGGACATGCGAAAGGTCCGGCGTAGAGGGTAAGACCCCCGTAGCTGAAACATTAACGGCTCGTTTGAGAGACACCCAAGTAGCACGGGGCCCGAGAAATCCCGTGTGAATCTGGCGGGACCACCCGCTAAGCCTAAATATTCCCTGGTGACCGATAGCGGATAGTACCGTGAGGGAATGGTGAAAAGTACCGCGGGAGCGGAGTGAAATAGTACCTGAAACCGTGTGCCTACAAGCCGTGGGAGCGTCGCTGTATGTGCTTGCACATGCAGTCGTGACTGCGTGCCTTTTGAAGAATGAGCCTGCGAGTTAGCGGTGTGTAGCGAGGTTAACCCGTGTGGGGAAGCCGTAGCGAAAGCGAGTCCGAATAGGGCGATTGAGTTGCACGCTCTAGACCCGAAGCGGAGTGATCTAGCCATGGGCAGGTTGAAGCGGAGGTAAGACTTCGTGGAGGACCGAACCCACCAGGGTTGAAAACCTGGGGGATGACCTGTGGTTAGGGGTGAAAGGCCAATCAAACTCCGTGATAGCTGGTTCTCCCCGAAATGCATTTAGGTGCAGCGTCGTGTGTTTCTTGCCGGAGGTAGAGCACTGGATAGGCGATGGGCCCTACCGGGTTACTGACCTTAGCCAAACTCCGAATGCCGGTAAGTGAGAGCACGGCAGTGAGACTGTGGGGGATAAGCTCCATGGTCGAGAGGGAAACAGCCCAGAGCATCGACTAAGGCCCCTAAGCGTACGCTAAGTGGGAAAGGATGTGGAGTCGCAGAGACAACCAGGAGGTTGGCTTAGAAGCAGCCACCCTTGAAAGAGTGCGTAATAGCTCACTGGTCAAGTGATTCCGCGCCGACAATGTAGCGGGGCTCAAGCGTACCGCCGAAGTCGTGTCATTCATACACATATCCCCAACGGGAGTATGGATGGGTAGGGGAGCGTCGTGTGCCGGGTGAAGCAGCCGCGGAAGCGAGTTGTGGACGGTTCACGAGTGAGAATGCAGGCATGAGTAGCGATACACACGTGAGAAACGTGTGCGCCGATTGACTAAGGGTTCCTGGGTCAAGCTGATCTGCCCAGGGTAAGTCGGGACCTAAGGCGAGGCCGACAGGCGTAGTCGATGGACAACCGGTTGATATTCCGGTACCCGCTTTGAAACGCCCAGTACTGAATCAGGCGATGCTAAGTCCGTGAAGCCGGCCCGATCTCTTCGGAGTTGAGGGTAGTGGTGGAGCCGATGAACCAGACTTGTAGTAGGTAAGCGATGGGGTGACGCAGGAAGGTAGTCCAGCCCGGGCGGTGGTTGTCCCGGGGTAAGGGTGTAGGACGCACGGTAGGCAAATCCGTCGTGCATATAGTCTGAGACCTGATGCCGAGCCGATTGTGGCGAAGTGGATGATCCTATGCTGTCGAGAAAAGCCTCTAGCGAGTTTCATGGCGGCCCGTACCCTAAACCGACTCAGGTGGTCAGGTAGAGAATACCGAGGCGTTCGGGTGAACTATGGTTAAGGAACTCGGCAAAATGCCCCCGTAACTTCGGGAGAAGGGGGGCCATCACTGGTGATCCGATTTACTCGGTGAGCTGGGGGTGGCCGCAGAGACCAGCGAGAAGCGACTGTTTACTAAAAACACAGGTCCGTGCGAAGCCGTAAGGCGATGTATACGGACTGACGCCTGCCCGGTGCTGGAACGTTAAGGGGACCGGTTAGCTGACTTTCGGGTCGGCGAAGCTGAGAACTTAAGCGCCAGTAAACGGCGGTGGTAACTATAACCATCCTAAGGTAGCGAAATTCCTTGTCGGGTAAGTTCCGACCTGCACGAATGGCGTAACGACTTCTCGACTGTCTCAACCATAGGCCCGGTGAAATTGCATTACGAGTAAAGATGCTCGTTTCGCGCAGCAGGACGGAAAGACCCCGGGACCTTTACTACAGTTTGATATTGGTGTTCGGTTCGGCTTGTGTAGGATAGGTGGGAGACTTTGAAGCGGCCACGCCAGTGGTTGTGGAGTCGCCGTTGAAATACCACTCTGGTCGTGCTGGATGTCTAACCTCGGTCCGTGATCCGGATCAGGGACAGTGTCTGATGGGTAGTTTAACTGGGGCGGTTGCCTCCTAAAGAGTAACGGAGGCGCCCAAAGGTTCCCTCAGCCTGGTTGGCAATCAGGTGTTGAGTGTAAGTGCACAAGGGAGCTTGACTGTGAGACCGACGGGTCGAGCAGGGACGAAAGTCGGGACTAGTGATCCGGCAGTGGCTTGTGGAAGCGCTGTCGCTCAACGGATAAAAGGTACCCCGGGGATAACAGGCTGATCTTCCCCAAGAGTCCATATCGACGGGATGGTTTGGCACCTCGATGTCGGCTCGTCGCATCCTGGGGCTGGAGTCGGTCCCAAGGGTTGGGCTGTTCGCCCATTAAAGCGGTACGCGAGCTGGGTTTAGAACGTCGTGAGACAGTTCGGTCCCTATCCGCTGTGCGCGTAGGAATATTGAGAAGGGCTGTCCCTAGTACGAGAGGACCGGGACGGACGAACCTCTGGTGTGCCAGTTGTCCTGCCAAGGGCATGGCTGGTTGGCTACGTTCGGAAAGGATAACCGCTGAAAGCATCTAAGCGGGAAGCCTGCTTCGAGATGAGTATTCCCACCCCCTTTGAGGGGTTAAGGCTCCCAGTAGACGACTGGGTTGATAGGCCAGATGTGGAAGCCCGGTAACGGGTGGAGCTGACTGGTACTAATAGGCCGAGGGCTTGTCCTCAGTTGCTCGCGTCCACTGTGTTGGTTCTGAAATAACAACCGCCGTGTTTTCATCCGGTTGGTTAATTTCATAGTGTTTCGGTGGTCATTGCGTTAGGGAAACGCCCGGTTACATTCCGAACCCGGAAGCTAAGCCTTTCAGCGCCGATGGTACTGCAGGGGGGACCCTGTGGGAGAGTAGGACGCCGCCGAACAATTTTTCCGGGAGACCCCCGTGCCTTGTGGCACGGGGGTTTTCTGCGTTCCGGGACAATTCTGCGGACGCAGTACCCCTTCTGTCGCGGTGGTCACGCGATAAAGCGATTGACCGGCCGAGGGCCCGTAGGCAGCATGACCGAATGAATCCTGATCATGTGATGCGGCGGGTACGGGCCGAGGAGTGGCCGTCGGTCAAGGAGCTCCGGCTCGTTGCTCTCCAGGACCCTGCGGCTCCGGTGGCGTTCCTGGAGACGTACGAGAACGCCGTCGGGCAGCCGGACGCGTTCTGGCAGCAGCGGACCGCCGGCGGGGCCGAGGGCACCGACGTTGCCCAGTTCGTCGCCGAGGCCGCCGACGGCCGGTGGCTGGGATCGGTCACCGTCCTCGTCGAACGGCCTGATCGGGAGGGCGTCTTCGGGGGAGCGGCGGAAGCCGTGCAGGGGCACCTGGTCGGCGTCTTCGTACGTCCGGAGGCACGGGGTACCGGGCTGACCGACGCGCTGTTCCGGGCTGCCGAGGAGTGGGCTCTCGGCCTCGACGACCCGTACCTCACGCGGTTGCGGCTCTTCGTCCACGAGGACAACCCGCGGGCAGCCGCGTTCTACCGGCGGTACGGCTTCGTACCCTCGGGGAACACCGTGCCGGTCCCGGCCCGTCCCGAGGAGCGCGAGGTGGAGATGGTGCGGGAACGTCCCTGAGCCACCGACGGGCGCCCACAGCCGGTCGGCAGGTCAGAGGGCCGGCGGTGCGAGCGGGGTTCGCCAGCGGGCGCGGGCCTGTTCGGGAGAGCGGAGCAGCGCCAGCGTGGCGAGGCCCTGGCTTTCGCCGGTCGTCAGCAGCTCGGGGAGACAGGGCAGCGGCGCGACAGCGGCGACGTCGTCGAGGACCAGCGTGAGTGGTGGGTCGAGCCGACCGTCGGTTGACCGTGCGGCCATGCGGCGGCCGTGCTCGACCACGTGCGAGGCGAGCGCGGTGAGCAGTGGCATCGCGCCCGGGTGGTGGCGAGGATCCTCGACGGACTCGCCGACCACATACAGAGTTCCCCCTTCGGAGGCGAAGGAACCCAGCGCGGCGGTATCGGTTCGATTCGGTGTGCAGGCCTCGCGGATGTGAACCGTGGCCAGTGCGCCCAGCGCCCGTACCGTCAGTTCCTGGGCCGCCCGGCGGCGTTCGGGGTGGGCCGTGAGGGCGGACTCCAGCAGGCCGGCGAGCCCGGAGGCCGCCTTCGGGTGGGTGCGGAGGATCCGTACGGCGTCCTGGGCGCCGCCGCCCAGTGCCCAGCGGTGGACCTGGCGGAACGGGCGGCCGTCGACCGCTGCGGCGTGCAGCCAGCACTGCAGCAGGGTCTGCGCGGTGTCGGCCGTCGCCTCCTCGATGCGCGCCTGCGGCCGTACCGGCGCGAGGAACGCGGCGGCACGGGCCGCGGCCACCTCGGGCAGCTCGCAGCCGGAGGTCGGCGACCAGTGGAGGCGGGCCGGGGTGTCGCAGAGATGGCCGGGGTCGTAGACGAGCACGGGCCCGAGCTTGGAGCGGGCGTCCTTCGTCACCGCCCAGACCGTGGTGTCCGAGGTGACGACGAGCACCGCTCCGGCGGCGTCCAGCACGGCCTGCACAGCCGTGGGACGCCGCTCGGCCGCGGTCGCGTAGAGGAGCAGGGGCGTACTCGGAGTCCTGGGAGCGGGGACCGGGAGCGCGGAATCCTTCGCCGGTACGGGAGCCGGGGCGGGGAGGGGACTCGGAGCCGGTACGGGACTCGGTACCGGAAGCGGAGCGGGCGGGGGTGCTGCCGTGACCGCGCGGGGGTCCGTGGCCGTGGAGTGGGCCGCCAGGTGTTCCTCGCGCTCCTCGCGGACGCGGCGGCGTACCGCGCGGCCCCGGGTCACGACACCGAGGACGAACACCCCGAGCACCACCAGCACCAGCAGTTCGCTGATGAGTAGCCCCCAGAAGAGGCCGTAGCCGGAGAGCTCGCCGGGCGGGGTGTCGGGCCAGGCGCCCGCGAGGTCCTGTGGTGAGCCCGCGAGCTCCCGCAGGGCCGAGGGGGTGCGGGGAAGGGACACGCCGTGGGGCCAGGAGCCGTGGGCGAACAGCCCGGCGAGCCCGGTGGCCGTCCACGCCAGGACCGTCGCACTGAGGAGGAAGGCGAGGCCCCCGATCAGCAGGCCGTCCGGGACGCCACCGCCCCGCGCCTCCCGCCGGTCCGGGGGGTGCCCGGGCCCGGGCCCGGGGCCCGTCGAGGTGCGTGCCACCTCAGGCGACCGTGGACTCGGACGACTCGTCGAGCCGCTGCTGACGCTCGATACGGGCGGCCCGTTGCTCCGTCTCCCGCTCGGCCTCGCGCGCGTACTCGGGGAGCAGGTCGTCCAGGTCGTCCGCGGCGTCGGAGGAGGACTCCGTCATCGCGCGGTCCGTGAAGACGAGCGGGCGTTCCGCCTCGGTGATCAGGTGCTTCACGACCTGGACGTTGCCGTTGACGTCCCACACCGCGATGCCCGGCGTCAGCGTCGGGATGATCTCGACGGCCCAGCGCGGCAGCCCGATGACCCGGCCCGTCGCCCGCGCCTCGTCGGCCTTCTGGGCGTAGATCGTCCGGGTGGAGGCCATCTTGAGGATCGCCGCCGCCTCGCGCGCCGCCGCGCCGTCCACGACGTCGCTGAGGTGGTGCACGACGGCGACGAAGGAGAGCCCGAGCCGGCGCCCGAACTTCAGCAGCCGCTGGAAGAGCTGGGCGACGAAGGGCGAGTTGATGATGTGCCAGGCCTCCTCGACCAGGAAGATGCGTTTCTTCCGGTCGGGCCTGATCCAGGTGTGTTCCAGCCAGACACCGACGATCGCCATCAGGATCGGCATGGCGATCGAGTTGCGGTCGATGTGCGAGAGGTCGAAGACGATCAGCGGGGAGTCGAGATCGATCCCGTCGGTCGTCGGTCCGTCGAACATGCCGCGCAGGTCACCGTCGACCAGGCGGTCCAGGACGAGGGCGACGTCGAGGCCCCAGGCCCGCACATCGTCTATGTCGACGTTCATCGCCTCGGCGGACTCGGGCTCCGGGTGGCGCAACTGCTCGACGATGTCCATCAGAACCGGCTGGCGGTCGGTGATGGTCAGATTGACGTACGCGTGGGCGACCTTCAGCGCGAAGCCGGAACGCTCGTCGAGACCGTGGCCCATCGCCACCTCGATGATCGTGCGGAGCAGTGCGAGCTGACCGGTCGTCGTGATCGCGGGGTCGAGCGGGTTGAGCCGGATACCGCCGTGCAGGGCGGCGGTGGGGTCGAGCCGGATCGGGGTGATCCCCAGCTCCTCGGCGATGAGGTTCCACTCGCCGTGCCCGTCCTCGCCCTGGGCGTCGAGCACAACGACCTGGCGGTCCCGGAAGCGGAGCTGGCGGAGCACGTACGTCTTCTCCAGCGCGGACTTGCCGTTGCCGGACTCGCCGAGCACCAGCCAGTGCGGCGCGGGCAGCTGCTGCCCGTACAGCTGGAAGGGGTCGTAGATGTAGCCCTTGCCGGAGTACACCTCACGCCCGATGATCACCCCGGAGTCGCCGAGACCGGGCGCCGCGGTGGGCAGATAGACGGCCTGGGCCTGGCCCGTGGACGTACGCACGGGCAGGCGGGTCGTCTCCACCTTGCCGAAGAGGAACGCGGTGAAGGCTTCCGACAATGCGGACAGTGGGTCGCGCATGAGGTGGCTGCCCTCTCTCTCGACTGCTTCCGGTCGCCCGGAGGTGGGGGTGGTGCCGTGGTGCTTCCCAGGGTGGTGCGGTGGTGCTTTCCGGGGTGGTCCGTTGCGCTTCCCCGGGGGTGGACGAACCGGGTCAGCGGCGGATTCCGGTCGCGAACGGCAGGGTGTTCACGAAGGCGCGGTGGTGCTCGCGGTCGCACCACTCCAGCTTCAGGTACGACTTTCCGGCGGAGGCCCGGATCGTCCGCTTGTCGCGGGCGAGCGCCTCGGGGGAACGTGAGGAGACGGTGATGTACCCCACCAGGTTCACCCCCGCAGCACCGCTCGCGAGGTCCTCGCCGCGCTGATCCATACGGCCGTGGGCTGCGATGTCGCGGGGGTCGACGGTCCGGTTCATCTTGGCCTGGCGGCTGGCCTCGGCATCGTCGTTGGTCTTCTCCGTCAGCATCCGCTCGATGGCCACCTCGGTGGGTTCGAGGTCCATCGTGACGGCGACCGTACGGATGACGTCGGGCGTGTGGACGAGCAACGGCGCCAGGAAGTTGACCCCCACGGGCGTCATCGGCCACTCCTTCACCCAGGCGGTGGCGTGGCACCAGGGCGCGCGGGTCGTCGACTCCCGGGTCTTGGCCTGCAGGTACGTCGGCTCCATCGCGTCCAGCTCGGCCGGCCAGGCGTTCCGCTTGGTCATCGCCTGGATGTGGTCGATCGGGTGGTCGGGGTCGTACATCGAGTGCACGAGCGAGGCGAGCCTGCTCTGCCCCAGCGGCTGCCGGACCCGGATGTCCGCCTCCGCGAGCCGGGCGCAGATGTCGGTGAGCTCACGGGCCATCACCACGGCCAGCCCGGAGTCACGGTCCAGCTTGCGGCCGCCCTGCGGCCGTGCGGCCCGGGCCATCGCGGAAGCCTCGGCACCGAGCTCACGGCTGTGGTGCATGCAGGCCACGAGGTACGCGCGGTGCTGCTCGCTGGAGGTCGACACCATCGACTGCAGTTGGTCGTACGAATCCTGGAGCCAGCGTGGCGCGTGGTGGTCGCCCCGCTGGGCGACGTCCTTCGCGTGCGCGTCGGGGTCGGCGGGGAGGGTACGGGCCAGCATCTGGATACGGGTGACGAAGCCGTCGCCGTTGGCCACGTGCTTGAGCAGGGTGCCGAACCGGTCGACCAGCGCCTCCTGGTCCTCGCTGTCCCGCAGCCCGACACCGGGGCCCTCGATCTCGATGGCGGCGGTCACCGTGCGGCGGTCCGCGTGCAGGAGCACCGCCATCTCGTCCGGCCCGAACGGGGCCGAGAGCCAGCTGATCCGGCCGATCCCGGGCGGCGGGCCGATCTCGACCTCGCGGCCGTCGCCCCGCACGCCGGCCTCCATCGCGGCGGAGCGGTAGGTGGTGCCGCGGCGCAGGGTCCGCTTGAAACTGCGGTTGATCTCGAACCACTTGTAGAACGTCCGGTGCTTGTACGGGACGTACACGACGGCCAGGGCCAGCATCGGGAACCCGGTGAGCAGCACGATGCGCAGCGAGAGGACCGGGACCAGGAGCCCGCTCATCATTCCGAGGAACGCACCGACGATGATGAGGGCGATCTCGCCGGTCTCGCGGTTCTTGCCGACGATCGCGTTCGGCCGGGCGCGGCCGATGAGATACGTGCGGCGGGGCGCGATCGGGTGGGACTGGATCGTCACCGCCCTCCACCTCCTGTGCTCGGATTACCTGTGCTGCCGGAACCGCCCCGCGGGGAGCGGCTGCTGTGGGGGGTCCCGGAGGTGGGACCGGAACCGCTGCGGGGCGCCGGAGTGGCTCCGCCGCCGGCGCCGCCCCGGGAACCGTGGGCCGCGACACCGCCGCTGAGCGGGTTGGCGGGACGCCCGCCGCCGCCTCCGCCGCTTCCGCTGTTCTGGTCGTTGCGGCCGCTGTGCGTCTTGATGCCCTGGGAGACGAGGGCGGCCGGCGAACTGACCATCGCGGCGGCCTGGGAGCCGTCGGTGGCCTGCTTGCGGTTGGTACGGGCGCCCTGGATCTCGTCGCCGAACCCGGGGACGAAGCGGTAGATCATCGCCGACGCGAAGATGGCCAGCAGGATGATGGAGAGCCCGGAGACGACGGCGGAGAGCGCGTCCGGGCCGTCGTCCGAGGAGAGGGCTCCCGCGAGGCCGAGGACGATCACGATCACCGGCTTGACCATGATCACCGCGATCATGATCCCCGCCCAGCGGCGTACGTGGCCCCACATGTTCTTGTCCACGAGCCCGGCGTACACCACCACGCCGAGCAGGGCGCCGACGTAGAGCAGCGCCGCCCGGATGACCAGTTCCAGCCAGAGGATCCCCGCGGCGAGGAGGGACACCAGGGAGACGACGATCAGCATGATCGGCCCGCCGCCGATGTCGTCGCCCTTGGTGAGCGCTTCGGCGAACGAGCCGAAGAAGACGTCGGACTGGCCACCGGTGGCGGACGAGATGACCTCGGTGACCCCGTCGGTGGCGGAGACCACGACGTACAGGATGAGCGGCGTGAACGCGGAAGCCAGCACGGTGAGCCAGAGGTAACCGACGGCCTCGGAGATCGCGGTGGTGAACGGGACGCCCCGGATCGCCCTCTTGGCCACGGCGAACAGCCAGAGGACGAGGGTCAGGATCGTGGAGGCGGCGAAGACGATCGCGTACTGCTTGCGGAAGGACTCGTTGGTGAAGTCGACGGTGGCGGTGCCCTCGACGGCCTTGCTGAGCTGGCCGATGAGGTAGGACGCGGCGTCGGCGCAGCCGTGGGCCAGGGAGGTCAGGGGGTCTAGGGGGTCGGAGGGGGTGGTGGTGGTCCCAGCGCGTTGACCCGAATCGTCTGCGCAGTATTCCTTGGCAGGACCGATGAGTAGATCGCAGGGGTTGTTGCTGCCACTTGGCGAGGGTGTGGGCGACGGGGACGGTGCTGCTGCAGCGTGGGTCGACGCGAGGATCACCATGGACTGCAGTGCGGTGACCAAGGAAAGCAGGTGGAAAAGCCGGAAGCGGTGCTTACCTGGCATAAGTGAAGCCTCCGAATTCCCCGACAGCCTTACTGATCTCGTCCGAAGTGGATGCAGCTACGTCGCCGGGAACGGGGGCCGGTCCGTCCTTCTGGCTGTCGCTTGTGACCTTCCAGTCACCTTTTGACCAGGCGAGATGAGCTGTCCAGGTCTTCCAGGAAGTGCTGACGGGGTCCGTTGAGTCAGGTCCCGACATACCAATGAGCCCCGTGTACCAGACATCGACCGTTGCGGTCGTCCCGCGAAACTCTGTGACCTTTGTACCCACAGGGATGGTTCGCGATACGAAGGTGTTGCCCTGCGGAGCGTTTCCGTCGGAGTCCAGACCGAGCTTGGAGAGGAAGTCAGCGGAGTACGCAGCATCTTGCGGCCCCTTGATTTCCGACGCGGCTTCGAATGAATAGACCGAATCAACGATCTTGTGTCGACTGTCCGAGTGGAACATCTCCGCAGACCCCAGAGCCACCGCATAGTTCGCCGCCGCGCTCTGCGCCCCCTGCTCGTCGTGGGCGAACCCCGAGGCGATGCTGCCGTTCTTGCCCGTGACGGGGTCGGTGCCGGTGGGAGCGGTCGGGGCGGTGCCGCCGGTGGCGTCCGAGCGGCTGTTGCCGGGGGCGGCAGGGGCCGCGTTCGGGCTGTCGCTGCCGCCGCCGCCGAGGTTCGCGAACGCGATGGCCGCGACGAGCAGCACCACCACGCCGACAGCCATGACCAGCGAGCGGCTGTTGCGGGCGGGCCGGCGGCCGTGAGGTGCACCGGGGTTGCCTTCGGGGAGCCGGGTACGCGTTTGGCGGGTGCCGCCCATCGTGCTGTACGCGCCGTCGCCCCGGCCTCCGGAATCCCTGCTTCCGTAGCCCTGCTCGTCGTCGTAGCTCATGCCGCGTACGTCCCCTCAGCCGTGTGCGGTCTTCCGTCATATGACGGTAGCTCTGCTGAGCGCCGTGCGGGTGCGGTGTGGTGACTCGACATGGGATGACTCGACCTCAGCCGGGGCGCGACGGACGGATGGTGGTGGGGAGGCAGGGCGGCAGAGCGACGTACTGCGGATCTCCCGTCAGACCGCCATGCCGTACACGATGGTGAACAGGGTGCCGAGTGAGCCGATGATGAAGACGCCGGTCAGTCCCGCGACGATCAGGCCCTTGCCCTGTTCCGCGCTGAAGGTGTCGCGCAAGGCGGTCGCGCCGATGCGCTGCTTGGCCGCGCCCCAGATCGCGATGCCGAGGCAGAGCAGGATGGCGACCGCCATCACTACCTCGACCATGATGCGTGCCTCGTTGCCCAGCGTCCCGAACGGGCCCCAGTTCGGGGCGATTCCGCCGATGATGGTGGTGATGTCGCCCTTCTCAGCTGCCAGGATCATGTAAGTCACCGCCCCTGTTGCGTAGTTCGCTGCCCGCGCCGGCCGGTGCGGGTCGTGCCTTCTATCTTCGCTGATGAAACCGCGCTCGTACGACGCCTTCCGCGGTCTCTTTACCCGGATCTCGTACACATGACCGGGATGGGTGCCCTGACCTGTGGTGCGACCGGGGGCGGTCGGGCCGCCGCCGGTCACTCTGTGTATCACGCTGTGTGACGATGGGCAATGAGGGGAGTCGCGGGTTTCCGGCGCGAACGCAGCGTTTGCCGGGGTGTCCGTGTTCGTATGCGCTGTTCGAGCGCTGGTCGTGCGCCGGCCCTGCGGCCTGAGGCCCCGTCAAACGACGGTGCTCATGCGTAGGTCGTCGCAAGGGAGTGGAGGAGGTCGCGGGTCGCTTCGGTGTCGAGGGCGAGTGATTCGAGTCGGTCGAGCAGCTGACGGTACGTCTGGAGCAGAGGCGCGGAATCCAGTTGGGTCAAGCCGTGCGCCTGTTCCAGGTGCACCGTGTCCAGTTGTGCGACCGGTCCCTGTACGTACGTGATGGGCTGCCCGGAACCCGGGTGGCTGCCGGAAGCGAAGGGGATGACCCGGAGGGTGACGGTGTCCCGTTCGCTCATCGTCAGGAGGTGGCGCAACTGGGGTCCGGCGACCCGGGAGCCGCCGATCCCCATATGCAGGGCCGCTTCGTGGACGACCGCCCGGTACGGGGCCGCCTCCGCGCGGAAGACGACGTCCTGGCGCCTGATGCGGAAGGCGAGCAGGCGTTCGGCCTCGGGCGGCGACAGTTCGGGCACGCTCTGGTTGAGGGCCTCCCGGGCGTGGTCCGCGGTCTGGAGGAGGTCCGGGAGGGTGCAGGTGGTGGCGGCGCGGAGGGCGGTGCCGTGGTGTTCGAGCTCGGCCAGGTCCAGCAGCGGGCCCGGGAGCTCGTTCCGGTACGTCTCCCACCACCCGCCGCGGCGTTCGCCCGTCATCGCGGCCAGCGCTTCCACGAGGCCGCGGTCGGTGCACGCGTAGTGACGGGAGAGGGCGCGGACCCGGTCGGCGCTCACGCCGTACCGGCCTGCTTCGATGTTGCTGATGCGTGCCTGGTTGCCGCCGAGCAGAACCGCGGCCTGCGTGGCGGTGATCCCGGCGCGTTCGCGGAGCTTGCGCAGTTCCGCTCCGAGTCGTCGCCGACGTGCAGTCGGGGTCGAGTTGGTCGCCATCGGCCTCCCTTCGCCCAGTCACTCGTACGGGTGTCTTGGGGCATGCATTACCCCAAGTGCGGGGAATGTATTACATGACGCCTCTACCGTGATCGTGGGACAGGTGCCCACGACGAGCCCGCCGATCGGCCGGTCCGTGCGTCGGGTGCCGTAGGGGCCCGCCAACCACACCGTCCGAACGGGGACTTCCATGCATGCACCCACCGTATCGCCGCCGTGGGCGTACACCCTTCAACTGCCGCACGATCCACGCTCCCCGGGCGTTGCCCGCTCCGTCCTGCGGGTCGTGCTCCGCGCCCACGGCATGACCGGACTGGGCGACACCGCCGAACTGCTGGTGAGCGAGCTGACCACGAACGCCTACCGGCACTCCTGGGGCCCGTACTCGCTCCGGATGCGCGGCGCCGGGCATCGGCGCATCCGGCTCAGCGTCTGGGACAGCAATCCGGAGATCCCGCCCCCCTTCCGGGGCTCCGGGGAGACTGGGAGCGGCGGGAGCGGCGGGGTGTACGTACCGGCGCAGCAGGCGACGCTCTCGGAACGCGGGCGCGGCCTGACGCTCGTACAGATGTGCGCGGACAGCTGGGGCGGCCGCGTCCTTCCCGGCGGTCCGACCGGCGAGGGCGGCAAGCTGCTCTGGGTGGTGTGCGGGGAGAAACCGGAGTGAGTGCGTCCGGCTGTCACCATCAGGGTGGTTCGGGCTGACGCGCTGCCCATCATTCGGGTGAAACCGTAGTCGGACGCACCCCTGAACGCCCGGGTGATACCGGGGTCCGTGCCATGAAGAGCCGTGGAAGGGCGGCGCGTCGCCCTTCCCGGATCAGGCACAGTGCTGCCGCTCCACGATCGAGGATCGAGGGTCAAGGAACGGGGTGAGTGGTGTGTCCGTGGTCGGACAGCCGCAGGGGTGGCAGACGCCGGGAGCCGGTGTCGACGGACTGGGAGAAGGGGCTGGGGGAGGTCCCGGGAAGAGGCCGGGGAGGTCGGGGGACGCGGCCTCCGGTCGTGCGCGGCTGGTCCACGCAGACCTGCCGTGGATCCGGGCCGCGGGGGACGCGGAGGCGCTGTACACGCATCTCGGTCCGGTCCGGTCCGACATGGAGAAGGCGCACGAAGGACTGTCGGCGAGCGAGGCAGCTGGTGACTTCGCGGTTCTGGGCGAGCTCGCGGTGGTCCGCGAGTCGTGGCTGCGCCGGGTGTCGACGGCGCAGGGCGAGTGCGGAAGCCTCACCGGCAAACTGCGGGCGGTCGCCAGAGAGCAAGGTGCGACGGAACAAGCGGTACGGGACGACTTCGGTCCGTCGACGGGCGTCCCGGCTCAGTCGTCTCCGCTGCCGTCATTCCTTGCTCAGGTCTCCCCTGCGTCCCCTGTGCCCCCGACGTCTCCGGCTCAGCTGTCCTCGCTGTACCTGCTCGGTGGGGGCGACGCCGGTGGGAGCGGCAGGTGAAGGGCGCGCTGACCTGGTCCGCGCTGCTTGCGGTGCCGTGCGGGGAGTTGGACGGCGCGGCGGGCGGTTGGGGCCGCCTCAGCGACCGAGCCGATGTGGCACGCGACCGGATCGACCAGCGGATCCTCACCGGTCTGCGCGAGACGCAGGAAGGCGAGGCGGTGGACGCCGCCCTCGACCGTCTGCGCCGACTGTCCCGGAACTTCCAGTACGTCCATACGGAGACCGGGCTGGTGCGCACGGCACTCAACAGCCTCGCCCACGAAGTACGCGCGCATCAGAAGTCGGTCCGTGAGGCAGTGGAGGACGCCGAAAGGCTGAAGTTCAGTGTGCACGCGGACGGGTCGGTGTCGTACCCGGAGAAGGAGGGGCTGGTAGCCGGGGAGCCCCTGCCGGGCGGGAGGACCGCCGGCGGCAGCGGGTTCCCCGACCTGACGGCGTCGCCGGGCACCCTGACCGCTCCCAACCCTCACGCGGCCACCGCCCAGGACATCGCAGACCGGATCGCCCGCGCGGTCACGCTGGCCACCGAGGCGGATACGAGGTACGCGGGCATCCTCCGCAGTCTGAAGGCCGAGGACGGCCTCGACGTCCCGATCTCCGCCTGGACGGACGCGGCGGCCGACATGGCATCCGTACGCGAGGCCGCACGGGCCTATCTGAACGACCACATCCCCTACCGGGCGTCCGCGGCCGAGCGCAAGGAATGGTGGGCCAGCCTCCCGCCGGAGCTGCGCGACGAGTACCTCGCGACCTATCCGGACGTCATCGGGAACCTCGACGGCATCCCCGCTGTCGTACGCGACGCTGCCAACCGGGACAACCTCCAGTTGCTGATCGGCAAGTTGGCGGGCCTCGACGACGGCGAGGCGGCGGAGAAGCTCGAAGCGCTGCGGCTGATCGCTGAACAACTCGAGGCGCCGCTCAAGCCCGGAGACCCGCCCATGTACCTCCTTGGGATCGGGGACGAGGGCAATGGGCGCGCGATTGTTTCCTATGGGAACCCGGATGCTTCGAAGAATGTCGCGGCTTATGTGCCGGGTCTCAATACATCCCTGGACGACAGGTTCGCAAGGAATGATTTGAGGCGAGCTCGAGACACAGCTAAGGGAATGCGCCGCTGGGATTCTGGAAGTGCGTCAATTGTCTGGCTCGGTTATGACGCGCCGCAGCTGGTGGACTCCTGGTCGAGCTTCGCGGTTGCTGGACCTGGGCGGGCCGAAAAGGGTGGTCATTCGTTCCATGGATTCATGGATGGTATTCGTGTGACAAACGCAAATGAGGATCCTCATTTGACGGCGATTGGGCATTCATACGGATCGCGAACTGTGGGAGCTGCGGCACAACAGGGCGATGGTATTCCGGGGGTTGATGAAATCATCCTTGTAGGCAGTCCGGGCGTCGGTGCCGATCATGCTTCTGATTTGAATGTTGGCAAGAGCCACGTGTTCGTCGGTGCTGCCGATAATGATCCCGTGACGATGTTGCCGACCAAGACACAGATGGTTGCCAGTGCTGCAGGACTTTACTTCGGCGGAATGTACGGTGCTGCGCTTGCCGGGGATCTGGTCGACCCGGGTGACGATGACCTGTGGTTCGGTAAGGATCCTGCGAGCAAAGAATTTGGTGCGCACCGCTTTCATGTTGCCGCAGGGCCGCTGCCGATCGACTCGAAGGGAATTGCATTGGCGCATTCGAACTACTTTGACCCTGTGGAGGACCGTGCCTCTGCGAACAATATTGCACTCATCTCTGTCGGCCGGGCACGCGAGGTTAAGAATGAGGAGTACAGGTGATGCGGAGTATGTGGTATAGGGGATTTTCCCTACTCGCGCTTATTTTTCTGGCGGGGTGTGGGGGGTCCTCGTTTAATTTGCATGGTGGGAGTGATTCTGGAATGGATATGAAAGAAGCAGCTGAGCGGGCGGATGGAATGCTTGACGGCGTTTTGGGAGCAATTGAGCCGGAAGTTCGATGGACTCATGACACCACGACTGTGGGTAGTTGCAGTCTGACGCGTAGGCGAACGTTGATGACGATCATTTCGGCGCAGCGTAGAGGTAGTTTTCTTGGTGTTGTTGAACGCTTCTGGAAAAGTAGCGGATATCGAATTACGTCGACCAATAATAGTGCTGATTTTCCGGCCATCTTCGCAGTGGCGGAAGACGGCTTTGAAGTTGCGCTGATCGTCGGCGGAGAGGGGCAAGTCTTTTTCGAAGCAGACACCCCTTGCGTACGGGAATCCGAGGTCGCAGATCCCACCAGTAAGCCCAACACCCCCAGCTACGAGGGCATGGAGAACATTCCACGTCCCAACATCCACTCCGACTTCTGGTCCGCCACGACGCCTGCCTCCACGGCCCCGTGAGGGGCTGATCTCGCGGTCCCGGTCCTCCGACCTCGCTGTCTGCGTGGCTGTTTGAGTCCTCGTTTGGGTCCTGGGGCCCATGCCGGGGGCGGGGCGGGTGTGGTCCTCTACGTGCGGTGGCTCGCCTGCCACCCACTGACGAGCCGGGGGTCCCCACGTGTCTGGCATACGAGAGCTGGTGGTTCCGGGAGGTGGTGCAACAGGCGCTGCCCGGAGGGTGGGTGGCGGCAGGAGTGCGCCAAGGGCGTTACAGGCCGCCCTGGTTCTCGTGCGCTTGGTGTTCGTGAGCACGGTCGTGGGTGTGATCAACGTGCTCACGTTGGCGTCCTCGGTCGACGCGGTGGATGGGCAGTTGCTCGGTGTGCTGCTGTATGCGGCTCTTCCGGGGATCGTCGGCTTGGTGCTGTCGTTCTACGCGCGTATCCATGGGCGTGGTGTGTGGTTCGGGCTCGTTGCCGTGCATGTCTGGCTGGTGCTCGGGTCGTTGGCGACGTTGGGTGCCGGGGACGTCGGGGTGTCCGGGCTGCCCCAGCTGGTGATGCCCGTGGCCGTCGTCGTGTTGCTGTTCCGGCCTGCGGCACGGGGATGGTTCCGGCTGGCCCGCGCGGAGCGGGACGTGGAGCCGCGGTTCAGAGTCAGAGGGCTTCGGTTACTCGTTGCTCGCCGGGACGGCGGGCAGACGGCGATGGAGTACCTCGGCCTGGTGCTGATCGTTGCCGCACTGGTCGGGGCGATCATGGCGACGACCGTCGGGACCCAGCTCACCGGTGAGATACGTAACGCCATATGCCAGTTGACCGGTGGTGCCTGCTCTTCACCCGGCAGTGATGTGGTCGCGGGAGGAAGGAGCGGGGAGGGTGAGGCCGGCTCCAGCGGCGGGCCGGGCAGCTCAGGCGGCTCAGGCGGTTCGGCCGGTTCAGGTGGCTCAGGCGGGTCGTCCGGGGCGGGCGGGTCGGCCGCCGCCGGGGGGACGCAGACCGGGACCGAGGGTGCCACCGGGGCACTGTCCGGCGAGGGCTCGGACACTGCCGGGAGCGCCACCACCGCAGGGAGCACCTCCAGTGCTGGGAGCGACACCGGCACCGGGGGTACCGGCACCGGAGGCACCGGGGGTACTGGCACCGGAGGTACCGGCAGCGGCGACACCTCAACAACAGGCACCTCCACAGCAGGCACCTCCACAGCGGGCACCCCCACCACCACCAAAAGCACCACCCCCGGCAACACCAAAACCCCCGGCTTCTTCGAGTCCCTGGTCGGCGACGGCCTGGGAGGGGACCTCCGGGGCGCGGCCAAGGCCATCGGCAGCCCCGTGAAGAGCGTCACCGGGGTGGTGGACCAGTGGTCCGAGCTGACCGGGGCTGCCAGGGAGAAGTGGGCGTCGGGGGATCACGCGGGGGCTATCGGCGCGTGGGTCGAGGCGTCCGGGGGCGTGGGGGTCGGGGGCATGGGGTTGCCCGGGTCCGGGCCCCGGGTGGTCGCGGCGGTCCGTGAGGACGAGCGGCAGTACCTGAACGACCGGATTCCGGTGAGTGCCTCGGCCGCCGGCCGGAAGGCGTGGTGGGACGGGCTGAGCCAGGCCGACCGCGGGCGGTACCTGGAGCTGTCCCCGGAGCGGATCGGCAACCTGGACGGGATTCCGGCCGCCGTCCGCGACCAGGCCAACCGGCAGAACCTCCAGACCCTGATCACCGAGCTCGAAGGCAAGGACGACAAGAAGTCGAAGCAGATCCTGGAGGGGATGAAGGAGATCGACCGGCAGTTGAAGGAGGGTTCTCAGCCGCCGATGTTCCTGCTGGGGATCGGGTCGGAGGGCAATGGCCGGGCGATCGTCTCGTACGGGAACCCGGACCTCTCGCAGCACGTGTCGGCGTACGTTCCGGGGCTGAACACCTCGCTGGACAAGGATTTCGCGCAGAACGACCTGAAACGGGCGCGGGACACCGCGATCGGCGCGCAGGGGTACGAGTCGTCCAGCGCCTCGATCGTCTGGCTCGGGTACGACGCTCCGCAGTTGCCGGACAGCGACGGGATCGCCGGGTACTTCGCCATCATGGGCACCGGGCGGGC
Organism: Streptomyces sp. NBC_01335; assembly: GCF_035953295.1. Classification (GTDB taxonomy): domain Bacteria; phylum Actinomycetota; class Actinomycetes; order Streptomycetales; family Streptomycetaceae; genus Streptomyces. Next base: position 3,658,900 of record NZ_CP108370.1, on the reverse strand, counting down.
GGAGAAGGGCGGGACGGCCTACGACGACTTCTGGAGCGGGCTGACGGCGACGAACACCAACAAGGACCCGCACTTCACCGCGATCGGGCACTCCTACGGTTCCCGGACGGTGGGGGCGGCCACGCAGCGGGAGGGCGGGATTCCGGGGGTGGACGACATCATCCTGGTGGGCAGCCCGGGGGTGGGCGTGGACAACGCGGTGGAGCTCGGGGTCGGTGCCCGGCACGTCTTCGTCGGGGCCGCCGCGAACGACCCGGTGACCAAGCTGCCGTCCAAGACGCAGGCGGTCGTGGGCTCGCTGGGGATGCTGGCGCTGGGCCCGGCCGGCGCCTACGTCGCGGGTGATCTCGCGGATCCGGGTGACGACGACCTCTGGTTCGGGAAGGACCCGGCGAGCAAGGCGTTCGGTGCCGTGCGATTCCCGGTGGATCCCGGTCCGCCGGTGATCAGCGGGCACGGGATCAGTGCCGAGGCGCACTCGCAGTACTTCGACCCGGTGCGCGACGCCATGTCGGCCGACGCCATCGCTTTGATCGTGTCGGGACACTCCAGCAATCTGAAGATTGAGGAACAGCGATGAGGCGAAAGCTCCGGACGGCGGTCTTCACTCTGGCGCTCGGTCTCGTACTGGCGGGCTGCGGCCGGCAGCAGGCGGGATCGGACGGTCCGGCCACGGGTGCGGGCGCGACCGCGACCACCACCAGCGGGAGTACGGAGAAGCCGGTGAGCACCATGGACATGCAGGGGGCCGCCGAGCGGGCCGACTCGATGCTCGACCTGACGCTGAAGGCGATCGAGCCCTCGGTCCAGTGGGCGCACGGCCCGACCACGACGGGCAGTTGCGACGTGACGCGCCGGCGCACGGTGATGACGATCGTCGCGCCCGAGCGGAGGCAGGAGTTCCTGGACCGGGTGACGGAGTTCTGGCGCGACAGCGACTACCGGATCAAGGCGGTGAACAAGGACGAGGAGTTCCCCGCGGTGTACGCGCAGGCCGAGGGGTTCGGCATCAGCGTCAGCGTCCGGGGCGGGGGGCAGGTGTTCTTCGAGGCGGACAGCCCGTGCGTGCGGGCGTCGAAGGTGGCCGATTCCACGTCGAAGCCGAACGGCCCCGCGTACGAGGGGGTCTACCCCCTGCCGAGGCCCGACGTGAAGTCCCCTTACTGGTCGGCGGGAGCATCCTGAGGGAGCGTCAGTGACGCGAGTGCTTCGAACGATTCGTACACACCCTCGAAACGACCCTTGAACCGTGGCTCGGTAGGGGATGGTTGAGGGGTGCGGAAATACTGGGTGGTCGTCGGCGGCGGGATCGGGTTGTGCCTCAGCTTCGTGGGGCTGCTCGTCGTCGGTACGTACTCCGCCGCCGCGGGTATCGCGGGGGCGAACGGGTCGGTCGGGCTGGCCGCGGGGGCGGTGCCCGCGCGGTATCAGCCGCTCGTGGAGAAGTGGGGCACGCTCTGCGCCGCGATCAACCCGGCGCTGCTCGCCGCCCAGCTCTACCAGGAGAGCGGCTGGAACCCGCGGGCGCAGAGCGCGGCGGCGGCCCAGGGGATCGCGCAGTTCATCCCGGGCACCTGGGCCACGCACGGTGTCGACGGGGACGGCGACGGGGACCGGGACGTGTGGGACCCGGCCGACGCCATCCCGTCGGCAGCCTCCTACGACTGTGAGCTCGCCGGGTACGTGAAGGACGTGCCGGGTGATCCGACCGACAACATGCTCGCCTCCTACAACGCGGGCGCGTACCGGGTCATCCGGGCGGGCGGGGTTCCGGCGATCGCCGAGACGCAGAACTACGTCAAGATCATCCGTTCGCTGGAGAAGAGCTTCGCGAAGCCGGTCGGCCGGGTGGCGCCCTCCCAGCAGGCGGCCGGGGCGATCTACTACGCGCAGCAGAAGCTGAACACGCCGTACCTCTGGGGCGGCAACGGTACGGCGGAGCAGGGCGGCCGGTTCGACTGCTCCGGGCTGACGCAGGCCGCGTACCGGAGCGTGGGCATCGAGCTCCCCCGGGTCGCCAACGACCAGTACAACGCGGGGGCGCATCCGGCCCGGGACGAGCTGCTCCCCGGCGATCTGGTGTTCTTCTCCGACGATCTGACCAACTCGCGGGCCATTCACCACGTGGGGATCTACGTCGGTGGCGGGTACATGATCAACGCACCGTACACCGGGGCGGTGATCCGCTTCGACAAGATCGACAGCCCCGACTACTTCGGTGCGACGCGGGTCACCAAGGACGGTGCCGCGGCGCTCCCCACCGCTCTCCCCCAGGCGTGAGAGGCATGAAGGGTGCGAGGGGTGCGAGGGGCGTACGGGACTCACGCGGCCGACGCGGGTCACCGGGGTGGGAGTGGTGCCAGGAACTCTCCGTGAAGCCAGGGCCCCGAGATGCGACGATGAGTCACTCTTCGATAACGTCATGGTGATCATTCGGTGGAGGGCGGAACCGTCGCTACCGGAAGGCCGTTCCCTGGAAGGGAAGGCCCGCGCACTGACCATGCGCGATCGCCTGACCGCCGTCGCGTCGCAGGACGCGACGGGAGGTACGCGGTACCGGATCGCACCGATTGCGGGGGGTACGACCACGGGCGGCGCGCATGGACGCGCGTCGCGGCAGCAGACAAGGCAAGGGGCCGCAGCAGATGGCTGGACTCGCACTCGATGGGTCGAACCCCGACGTCAGCCTGCTCTACGACATCAACGGGCTGGCGAAGTCCTCTCCGGCGTGGCTCGACAGCGTCATGGAGTTCGTCGGTGAGTACGGGATCATGCTCGGCATGGTCCTGGTGGTCCTGTGGTGCTGGTGGAACGCCCGCCGGCGCGGCACGGCCGAGGACTCGGTGACGGCGGTCGCCGCACTCGTCTGGGCTCCGCTCGCCGCGGGGATCGCCCTTCTCGTCAACATCCCCATCCGGGGGTTCGTGGAGCGCCCGCGTCCGTTCAAGGACCATGCGGGGCTCGACGTCCTGGTCGACGGCAAGAACGACTTCTCCTTCGTCAGCGACCACGCCACCATGGCGATGGCCATGGCGGTCGGGATCTTCGTGGCGGGCCGGAAGTTCGGGTTCGTCGCGTTGGGGCTCGCGTTCGCGGAGGGGTTCTGCCGCGTCTGGATGGGCGTGCACTACCCGACCGACGTCGTCGGCGGCCTCGCCCTGGGTACGGCCGTCACGCTCCTCCTCGCCCCGCTGGCCACGGCGTTGCTGACCCCGCTGGTGGCGGCCGTCTCCCGGTCGCCGCGGGCGGGCTTCCTCGTGCGGTCGCGGCGGGCGGCCCGCCCGGCCGGCGGCCTCGGCGGGACGCTCGGAGTCCCCGAGCCGAGATCGAGCCGCGGCGGCGGTACGGGCGACAAGGACCTCGCCGCCTGAGCACGCCTCAGGCGCGAAGCGGGGCAGCGGGAAAGCGGAAAGCCGATCAGCCGATCAGCAGGAACACGGATCAGCGGATCGACAGGAACACGGATGAGCTGATCAGCGGGCAAGCAGGCAAGCGGATCAGCCGGTCAATGGCAGGGCGTCGGTTCCCCGGTGGGGGCCGGCGCCCTGTTCCGTGCAGGACGTGCAGGACGTGCAGGAGCGGTACGCCCGGTACGCCCGGGCCGACGGAGCGGCGGGTTCACGGCGTCTGCGGTCCGGCGAAGAGCCCTCCGGGGTCGTACCGGTCGCGGAGCTGTCCGAGCCGGTCGGCGGAGGAGCCGAAGTAGGCGCGGCGCCAGCCGGTGAGCGTGGGGTCGGCGTAGTTCTGGTACGCCTCCCCGGAGGCGTGCGGGCCCATCGCCGCATGGATGTCTTTCAGCCAGCCCTGCGCCCCGGTCGCCGAGGCCCCGGGGGCGTCCGGGCTCCAGGCGGCGATGTACTGGACGAGCATCCGGGAGTCGCGGTGCACGAAGGCGGTCGCGTCCGGGGCGACCCGGTTGATCGCCCCGCCGAGGGCCGTGAGGATGACCGAGCCCTTGCCGCCCTCGCCGACGGCCCGGCGGGTGAACGCCTCGACGCCCCCGGTGAGGGCGCGCAGCCCCTCGGGCGGCAGCGAGCGGGTGAAGAAGTCGGAGGCAGCCGCGTACGTCTCGCGCCCGAGGGCTCCCCCGGCGGTGCGCCCCGGGGTCGTACCGGGCAGGTGGCACTGGTCGGCGGTGAGGCCCGCGCAGCCGGCGTAGGCCAGCATCGCGTCCTCGTAGCCGCGTCGGCGCAGGGAGACGGTGGAGGCGGAGGACCCGGCGCGGTCGGCGAGCCGGTCCACCGCGTTCTGGAGGTCGCCGTAGGTACCGAGGCTGAACGCGGCGAGCGTCACCGTCGGGTCGGCGCCGTCCGCGCCCGCCTCGAAATGGAGGGAGGACCAGATCTCGTCCGGCTGGTCGGGCCCCCACTCCTGCCAGGCGGCGAGCACCGAGCCCGCCCGGGACCAGGGCCAGCGGAGCGTGCAGACGACGGTCTGCGGGGCGGGCGAGGTACGGAAGCGGAGGCGGGTGACGACGCCGAAGGAGCCGTTGCCCCCGCCGCGCAGCGCCCAGAAGAGGTCCTGGTTCCGGCCGGCGTCGGCGGTCAGGGTCTGCCCGTCGGCGGTGACCAGGGTGGCGGAGGTGAGGTTGTCGCAGGTCAGGCCGTATGCGCGCGAGGCCACGCCGTGGCCGCCGCCGAGGGTGAGGCCGGATATGCCGACCGTGGCGCAGGAGCCGCCCGGGACGGTGAGGCCGTGGGCGCCGAGCCCCCGGTAGACGTCGCCGAGCCGGGCGCCCGCGCCGATGGTGCCGTCCCGGTCGACACCGGAGAGGGCCGAGACGTCGACGACCAGCCGGCCGGTGCCACCGGAGAGGCCCGCGTAGGAGTGGCCGCCGCTGCGGATCGCCACGGGGGTCCCGGTCGTACGGGCGAAGGCGAGGCAGGTGCGTATGTCGTCCTCGTGCCGGACGTAGGCGACGGCCGCGGGCCGCTGGGTGTCGAAGCGGGTGTTGTAGAGCCGGCGGGCGGTGTCGTACGCGGAGTCCTCGGGCCGTACGAGGGTGCCGTCGAGCCCGCGGCCGAGCGCGGGCCAGTCCGCCGGCGCCCCGCCGGCCGACGCGGTGGGGCTCCCCGCCGGAGCGGGGTAGCCGGTGGTGGGGCGGGGGTCGCCGGCGCGGCCGGTCTTCGTCGCGTCCGGGTCCGGTGCACCGGAGCCCGGGGCGGAGCAGGACGCGGTCGCCGAGGTGAGCGCGGCGAGCGCGCCGGCGGCCAGCACGCTGCGGCGGGCGGGCGGCCGAGGCGTGGCCGGAGCCGGTACGGGGCTCGGGCGCCGGGGCGCGGGGACCACCTGGCCCGGGAGGTACGGCTGCTTCATGGGAGCTCCGGGGCTGGTGTGGCGGTGAGGGGAGCCGGACGAGGGCGCCGGTCGGCGCCGCGCCCGGTTGGTCAGGTTCCTGTCCGGTGGCGTTCGGCGTCGGTGCGGGCCAGGTCGCGCGAGCGGCGGGCCGGTCCGGACCAGCCGCAGGTGCAGCGGGCGAGACAGAACGAGCCGCGTTCGGTGGTGCTCGTCGCATGGTCCTGAGCTGCGGGAACGGGCTCGGCAGGGGTGAGGATGCCGGACGGCGGGGACGCGCACGCCGGGGTGCGCCGGGCGGGGAGGAAAGCTTCCTGATGCACGCGTCCACGGTACTGGCGGGGCGGCCCGGAGGGGAGGGGGTAGTGCGGGCTCGCCGCCGATCGGGGTGGCCCGGCGTGACGGGGGGCGGCGGCCGTCGTTATGCGGGACGGGCGAGGGCCCGGTTCCGGCGTGACGTCGTTGGGGGTTGGCAGGCGATGGTGGTGCGGCAGCACAGGTGCGAAGGCGCGGCACTGGCTGTCCGCGCGCTGGCCGTGGCGGGCGTGTTCGCGGTGCTGGCCGGCTGTTCCGTCGGGGGGAGCGGGACGGTCGCGGGCGTTCCGGCGGACGAGCCGCCCGCGCAGGTGCTCGACCGGGCGGCGGACGTGCTCGCCGCATCCGGAGGGGCGGAGACCAACACCTCGATGGAGACCTCGGCCGGTGGCACCAGGGTGACCATCCGGGGCCAGGGGGCGTACGACTTCCGCAGGCAGCTCGGCCGCATCAAGGTGGTGCTGCCGAAGGACGCCGCCGGGTCGGACGAGCACCGGCCGATCACCGAGCTGCTGACGCCCGGCGCGCTCTACATGAAGAACCGGGGTGCCGGGGTCCCGGAAGGCAAGTGGGTGCGGATCGACACCACGGTGCTGGCGGACGGCAACCTCGTCACCGGCGGGGTCACCGACCCGATGGCCGCCGCCGAGCTGCTGCGCCGGGCCCGGGGCGTGACGTACGTGGGGCGGACCGAGCTGGCGGGCGTCGGGGTCCGCCACTACCGGGGGACGGCGGACATCGGCAGCGCGGCGGGGGCCGCCTCGCCCCTGTCGCGGGCGGCGCTGAGCGCCGCGGCGGACGGGTTCCGCACGCACGCGGTGCCCTTCGACGCCTACCTGGACGACGAGGGCCGGCTCCGGAAGGTCCGCCACCGCTTCACCTTCGCGGCCGAGGGCCCGGCGGTGACGGTGGTCTCGACGATGCTGCTGTACGGGTTCGGAACGCCGGTCACCGTGGAGTTGCCGGACGGCGCGGACCTCTACACGGGCGAGATCCGGCAGAGCTGAGGCGGCGGTGGCGGTGGCGGTGACGGCGACAAGTCCGGAGGCAGGGGGCGCGGCGGAGGGTGTGGCAGGGGTGGCGGCCCCCGCAGCCGTGCCGACGGGCCGCCGTCCGGGCCGCCGTCCTGGCCGGTGCCCCGGTCGACACCGGTGGCTGGATTTCGACGTTCGTACGGGCGCGGGCGGGGCGGCCGTCGCCGCGACAGGCCGGGCGTACGGGTGTTCGGCGGGGGAGAGCAGTCCTCTTGGGAGGGGCCGAAATGGCCCGTCCGTGTCATGCGCGCGGCGCTTGCCGGTCCCTACGCTTGGAGTCTGTGCGCCGAAGGACTCTCCCGTGATCCGTGGTGGATCAGTGTGCGGCGTCGGACGCGGTGCATCGCAGGGCGGAGGGGCGTTCGCATCCGGGATGTATGCGGACGTTCCGGCAGCGCGGCCGGGGCCGGTCCGAACGAAAGGCCCTGGGTGTCAAGGCCGTGGTCGCGCATCCGCCAGGGACCGCGGGACAGCCCCGAGGGCCGGCGACGGTAGAGAGAAGAGGTGACGCAGGTGATGACGCTCAGCGCTCCGAACGCACAGGAGTACGTGGCCCTCGCCGAGATCGAGCTCTGCGGCGAGCTGATGATCGCCGCATCCTCCAGCCCCGAGGACCGGCTCAGCCCGGACCGCATCGACGAGGTGCTCAACGCGGGCGAGGCCGCCGGTCCGTCCGGCAGCATCCCCCACCAGTCCGAACGCAGGTCCTGACCCGATCCGGACCACGTGGCACGTGTCACGTGCGCGGAGCCGCGTGACGGGTGCCGGGCGCGCGGCCGTCAGGTGCGGAGCAGGCGGGCGATGGCCTTGGTGGCCTCGTCGACCTTCGCGTCGATCTCGTCCCCGCCCTTGACGGCGGCGTCGGCGACGCAGTGGCGGAGGTGTTCCTCCAGCAACTGGAGCGCGAAGGACTGCAGCGCCTTGGTGGACGCCGAGACCTGGGTGAGTATGTCGATGCAGTAGGTGTCCTCGTCCACCATCCGCTGGAGGCCGCGGATCTGGCCTTCGATCCGGCGCAGGCGCTTGAGGTGCTCGTCCTTCTGGTGGTGGTAGCCGTGGATGCCCCGGTCGTGGTCGGTGACGGCACCGGCCGGACGCGGGGGCGGGGTCCCGGCGGGTTCCGGGGGTGTGGATCCGGTCGGTCCTGCGGCCTCGGTGGTGGTCATGGGGTCCTCCCGTTGTGTCGTACCCGGGCGTGTCGGCGGCCGGGCCGGCGACCGTGGCAGCGACCGGGTCGGCGGTCGCACCCACTCTGACCGGCCATGTAGCCGGATGCCGCGCGGACTCTCCCCCGGGCTGTATACCCCGGGTGGGTATAGGGTAACGAATCGAGCCGAAACGTGACCCGGGGGCCGTGCTGATCACGCTGGTGGATGGGCGACACTGAAGAATGCCGGTTAGCCGTGGCCGGATGATGCGCCTAGCATCAGCCTGACCGAACCCAATGCATCCCGAGGACCCCACGTGCGCTTTCGTCTGACCCCCAGGGAGACGAGCTTCTACGACATGTTCTCCGCATCAGCGGACAACATCGTCACGGGCTCGAAACTCCTGATGGAACTGCTCGGAGCGGATTCTTCCTCCCGGGCCGAGATCGCGGAGCGCATGCGGGCGGCCGAGCACGCGGGGGACGATGCCACCCACGCGATCTTCCACCAGCTGAACTCCTCCTTCATCACGCCGTTCGACCGCGAGGACATCTACAACCTCGCGTCGTCGCTCGACGACATCATGGACTTCATGGAGGAGGCCGTCGACCTGGTCGTCCTGTACCAGGTGGAGGAGCTCCCGAAGGGTGTCGAGCAGCAGATCGAGGTGCTGGCCAGGGCGGCGGAGCTGACCGCCGAGGCCATGCCGGGCCTGCGGACCATGGACAACCTCACCGAGTACTGGATCGAGGTCAACCGGCTGGAGAACCAGGCGGACCAGATCCACCGCAAGCTGCTCGCCCACCTCTTCAACGGCAAGTACGACGCCATCGAGGTGCTCAAGCTGAAGCAGATCGTGGACGTGCTGGAAGAGGCGGCCGACGCGTTCGAGCACGTCGCCAACACCGTGGAGACCATCGCGGTCAAGGAGTCCTGACTTCAGTGGACACCTTTGCGCTGATCGTGACCGTTGGCGTCGCGCTCGGCTTCACGTATACGAACGGCTTCCACGACTCCGCGAACGCCATCGCCACCTCGGTCTCCACGCGGGCGCTGACCCCGCGGGCGGCTCTGGCGATGGCCGCGGTGATGAACCTGGCCGGCGCGTTCCTCGGACAGGGCGTGGCCAAGACGGTCAGTGAAGGGCTCATCGCCACGCCCGAGGGCTCGAAGGGGATGGGCATCCTCTTCGCGGCGCTGGTCGGCGCGGTCGTCTGGAACCTCGTCACCTGGTACTTCGGCCTGCCGTCCTCCTCCTCGCACGCCCTGTTCGGCGGCATGGTCGGGGCGGCGCTGGCCGGTGGGACGATGGTGCACTGGGACGGGGTGCTGGAGAAGATCGTCATCCCGATGTTCCTCTCCCCGGTCATCGGCCTGGTCGTCGGCTATCTCTTCATGGTCGCGATCATGTGGATGTTCCGGAAGTCCAACCCGCACAAGGCCAAGCGTGGTTTCCGGATCGCGCAGACGGTCTCGGCGGCCGCCATGGCGCTCGGCCACGGTCTCCAGGACGCCCAGAAGACGATGGGTATCGTCGTGATGGCCTTGGTCATCGCCGATGTCGAGGGTCCGGACGACGAGATCCCGATCTGGGTCAAGATCGTCTGTGCGCTGATGCTCTCGCTCGGTACGTACGCGGGCGGCTGGCGCATCATGCGGACGCTCGGCCGGAAGATCATCGAGCTGGACCCGCCGCAGGGCTTCGCGGCCGAGATGACCGGCGCGTCGATCATGTTCGGTTCGTCGTTCCTCTTCCACGCCCCGATCTCCACCACGCACGTCATCACCTCCGCGATCATGGGCGTCGGCGCGACCAAGCGGGTCAACGCGGTCCGCTGGGGCGTCGCCAAGAACATCATCCTGGGCTGGTTCATCACCATGCCGGCGGCGGCGCTGGTCGCCGCGGCGAGCTACGGGATCGTGTACCTGCTCTTCGGCTGACGCACGAACCGCCGGACCGTGTCCGCATGTGGGGCCGCCCCCGTTCTCTTCGCAGAGAACGGGGGCGGCCCCTTTCCGGCCTTGCGGTGGCACCGCCATGCAGCACCGCGAGGCTGTTCGGGGCCCGCCGCCGGGGGTGTCCGGGGCGGCGGGGGAGGGGCGGACCGCGGTTTATCCGAAGCGGCCCGAGATGTAGTCCTCGGTGGCCTGGACCGATGGGTTGGAGAAGATCCGTTCCGTCTCGTCTATCTCGATGAGACGGCCCGGCTTGCCGACGGCGGCGAGGTTGAAGAAGGCCGTGCGGTCGGAGACGCGTGCCGCCTGCTGCATGTTGTGCGTCACGATGACGATCGTGAAGCGTTCCTTCAGCTCGCTGATCAGGTCCTCGACCGCGAGGGTCGAGATCGGGTCGAGCGCGGAGCAGGGTTCGTCCATCAGCAGGACCTCGGGCTCGACCGCGATGGCGCGGGCGATGCAGAGGCGCTGCTGCTGGCCGCCGGAGAGGCCGGAGCCCGGCTTGTTCAGGCGGTCCTTGACCTCGTTCCAGAGGTTGGCGCCCTGGAGCGACTTCTCGACGACGTCGTTCAGCTCGCTCTTGCGGTACTTGCCGTTCAGCTTCAGCCCCGCCGCGACGTTGTCGAAGATCGACATGGTCGGGAAGGGGTTGGGGCGCTGGAAGACCATGCCGACCGTGCGGCGCACGGTGACCGGGTCGACGTTCGATCCGTACAGGTTCTCGTCGTCGAGCAGCACCTTGCCTTCGACGCGGCCACCGGGGGTGACCTCGTGCATCCGGTTCAGGGTGCGCAGGAAGGTGGACTTGCCGCAGCCGGAGGGGCCGATGAAGGCCGTCACGGAGCGGGGTTCCACGGTCATCGAGATGTCCTCGATGGCCTTGTGGGTGCCGTAGTAGGCGGTGAGGCCGCTGACGTCGATGCGCTTCGCCATCTGAATCACTGCTTCTTTCGTGGCCGCGGTCAGCGGCTGGTCTTCGGGGCCTTCCAGCGGGCGATGCCGCGGGCCACCAGGTTGAGGATCATGACGAAGGCGATCAGCACCAGTGCCGCACCCCAGGCGCGGTCGTACGACGCCTCGGAACCGACCTTGTACTGCTCCCAGATGTAGTACGGGAGCGAGGACTGCGGGTCGCTGAACGGGTTGGTGTTGATCAGCTGGCTGCCGAAGACGAGCAGGATGATCGGCGCGGTCTCACCGGCGACGCGGGCGATGGCGAGCATGACGCCGGTGGCGATGCCGCCGATCGCGGTCGGCAGGACCACCTTCAGGATGGTGCGCCACTTCGGGATGCCGAGGGCGAACGACGCCTCGCGCAGCTCGTTCGGGACGAGCTTGAGCATCTCCTCGGTGGAGCGGACCACGACCGGGATCATCAGGATCGACAGGGCGAGCGAGCCCATGAGGCCGGAGGGCCCCAGGTCGGCCATGAGCATGATCGACAGGATGAAGAGGCCGGCGACGATGGACGGGATGCCGGTCATCACGTCGACGAAGAAGGTGACGGCCTTGGCGAGGGCGCCCTTGCCGTACTCGACCAGGTATACGGCGGTCAGCAGGCCGATCGGCGCGGAGATGACGGTGGCGATGCCGACCTGCTCCAGGGTGCCGATCAGCGCGTGGTAGACGCCGCCGCCGGGCTCGGTGGAGAGCACGCCGGCCATCGAGTGGGTGAGGAAGTAGCCGTCGAGGACCTTCGCGCCGCGGCTCACCGTCGTCCAGACGAGGGAGGCGAGCGGGACGATCGCGAGGATGAAGCAGACCCAGACGACGCTGGTCGCGAGGCGGTCCTTCGCCTGGCGCTGGTTCTCGACCACGGTGGTCGTCACGTAGGAGATCGCCAGGAAGAGCAGGGCGGAGATCAGGCCCCACTGGACGTGGCTGTCGAGGCCGGCCGCGGCGCCTATGCCGACGCCGAGGGCGATCGCGGCGACGGCGAACCCGAGGGGTGCCCAGCGGGGGAGGGTGCGGCTGCTGAGGGCGCCTTCGGACGGGGTCCGGGTGTCCTGGACGCCGGTCGGTGCGTGGCTCATGCGTTGGCCCCCGAGTACTCCTTGCGGCGGGCGATGATGAGCCGGGCCGCGCCGTTGACCAGCAGGGTGAGCACGAAGAGCACGAGACCGGAGGCGATCAGGGCGTCACGCCCGAGCTGGGTGGCCTCGTCGAACTTCGCGGCGATGTTCTGGGCGAAGGTGCCGCCGCCCGGGTTGAGCAGGTGGAACGAGATGAGGAAGCTGGGCGAGAGGACCGTGGCGACGGCCATCGTCTCGCCGAGCGCGCGCCCGAGGCCGAGCATCGAGGCGGAGATGACGCCGGAGCGGCCGAAGGGCAGTACCGAGAGGCGGATGACCTCCCAGCGGGTGGCGCCGAGGGCCAGGGCGGCTTCCTCGTTCATCCGCGGGACCTGGAGGAAGACCTCGCGGCTGACGCTGGTCACGATCGGCAGGATCATGATCGCGAGCAGGATGCCGACGGTGAAGAGGGAGCGGGCGACGCCGACCTCGGTCTTCTCGAAGAGGTACGTCCAGCCGAAGTACTGGTCGAGCCAGAGGTTGAGGCCCTCCAGGTGCGGGACCAGGACGAGGGCGCCCCAGATGCCGTAGACGATCGAGGGGACCGCGGCGAGCAGGTCGACGACGTACGAGAGGGGGGCGGCCAGCCTGCGCGGCGCGTAGTGCGAGATGAAGAGGGCGATGCCGACGGCGACCGGGACCGCGATGACCATCGCGACGATCGAGCTGACGACGGTGCCGAAGAGCAGGACCGCGATGCCGAAGACCGGCGGGTCGCCCGCCGGGTTCCAGTCGAAGGTGGTGAGGAAGTTGCCCTCGTCCTTCGAGACGGCGAGTACGGCGCGGTAGGTGAGGAACACGGCGATGGACGCCATGATCACCAGAAGCAGGATGCCCGAGCCCCGGGAGAGGCCCAGGAAGATCTTGTCGCCTGCGCGCCCGGTCGATGTGGCCGGGCGGGTCGGACGGGCCGGCGGGGCCGGTGGGATGTCTATCGGTGTGGTGGAGGCCATGGTCTTTCCGGTCTGTGTGGGGGAGCGGGGCTCCCCTGGCGGCGGTGCACCGGATGGGATCGCGTGGCGGCCGGTCGGTGGCCGAGGCCCTTGCGGGTCTGCTGCCGTACCGGCCGCCGGTCGTTCGTGTCCGTACGGCCCGGTCCGGGTCGGGGGCCGGGCCGTACGGGGTTCCGCCGGAGGCGGAGGGGTGGAGCGGGTGGAGCGTGATTACGAGAGGGCGGCGATGGTCTCGCGGACCTTCGTGTTGATCTCGGCCGGGATCGGCGCGTAGCCGGCCTCGGTGAGGACCTTCTGGCCCGCGTCGGAGGCGGTGTAGGTCAGGAAGGACTTGACCGTCGGGAGGGTCTCGGCCTTGTTGCCGGTGTCGCAGACGACCTCGTAGGTGACGAGGACGATCGGGTAGGCGCCCTCGGCCTTGGTGGTGTAGTCGAGGTCGAGCGCCAGGTCCTTGCCGGTGCCCTTGATCTTGGCGGCGGCGATGGCGGCGGAGGCGGTCTCCGGGGAGGCCTTGACCGGGGCGGAGGCGCCGGTGTTGATGTCGACGGTGGAGATCGACTGCGAGGTGGCGTAGGAGAGCTCGAAGTAACCGATCGAGCCGTCGACCTGCTTCACCTGGGCGGCGACACCGGCGGAGCCGGTCGCGGCCTGGCCGCCGGGGGCCGGCCACTTCTTCTCGGGCTCGTACTTCCAGTTGTCACCGGCGGTGGCGGCGAGGTACTTGCCGAGGTTCTGCGTGGTGCCGGAGTCCTCGGAGCGGTGGAAGGGCTGGATCGCCTTGTCCGGCAGCTTGACGCCCGGGTTGAGCTTGGCGATGGCCTCGTCGTTCCACTTCTTGATCTTCGTGTCGAAGATCTTCGCGAGGGTGGGGGCGTCCAGCGTCAGGCTGTCGACACCTTCGAGGTGGAAGCCGATCGCGATCGGGCCGCCGACCATCGGGAGGTTGATGCCCTGGCCGGTCTTGCAGATCTTCTTCGAGTCGGTGACCTCTTCCGGCTTCAGCGCGGAGTCGGAGCCGGCGAAGCCGACGGTGCCCTGGTTGAAGGCGATGATGCCTTCGCCGGAGGAGGAGGACTTGTAGTTGACCTCGACGCCGGAGCAGGCGGCCATGTAGTTCTTCACCCAGAGGTCCACGGCGTTCTTCTGCGCGCTGGAACCCGAGGCCAGGAGCTGGCCGGTGGCACCGTCGCAGGAGATGTCCGAGGCGGCGGCCGAGGCGGACTGGCTGGACCCGCCGGTCGTGCTGCTGCTGGTGTTGTCGTCCGAACCGCACGCCGTGAGGACCAGGGCGCCGGAGACGGCGAGGGCACCGAGCGCGGTGGCACGAAGCCGGTTCTTGCGCTGAAGCTTCACTTTCGGGTGTTCCTTCCAGGAGCCGCCGTGGTCGATACGTTCTACGACGGCGTGCGATGAGGAATGGTGCGTTGGCTGAGCGCCTCGCACCGTGTAAGTCCGAAATTAGGCAGAACAGGTGAAGCGCCCTACGGGAGGGAGTGAACGGAAGGTGAACCGTGTCGGACGGTGCGGGGTCACGGGCACGCGTGGGGCCCCGGACGCGGTGCGGCCCGGGGTGAGGGAGTGCGTGCGGGGTTGACGCGCGCGGGAGTGGTCCGGGGCGGGAACGCGTTGCCGTGTTGACGCGCGGGAGGACGGGCCCGCAGGGCGTCCGGCCCGAGGTTCCCGGCTTTTCAGGCGTCCGGCAGGGCGGCCAGGGCGGCGTCGAGCGGCACCCGGTCGGCGGGGCGGGTCAGCCGGCCACGGGCGGCGGCGGGGGAGAGCCAGGCGACGCGGTCCACCTCGTCATTGGGTACGAAGGCTCCGCCGGTGGCGGGGGCCTCCCAGTAGAAGACCTCCTTGGGGTGCCCGTTCACCTCGTACCGCAGGGTCGGCAGCGCGGTGCCGGGTTCGCAGTGGTGGCCGGTCTCCTCCAGCACCTCGCGCACCGCGGCCTCCCGCGCGCTCTCGCCGCGCTTCAGCTTCCCCTTGGGGTGCGACCAGTCGTCGTAGCGCGGCCGGTGCACGAGGCAGACCTGCAGGGCGCCGTCGTACGGGGAGCGGCGCCAGAGCACGCAGCCGGCGGCGAGCACCGGGCTGGGCGAGCTCATGGCGCCGCCACGGCCGCGGCGTACGGCCAGGTGTCGCGGAACACGCAGCGGGCGGCGTCGACCTCGTGACGCTGGTCGGCGTGGAGGACGCCGAGGGCGTACGCGGTGGCGGGGGCGATGCGCGGGGTGCGGGCCGCCGCCGACGCGGCGGAGGCGGCCTCGGAGGCCTCCCGGTGCAGGTCGAGGGCGTGCTCCGGACCGGCGAGGACCGGGTCGGGGGCGCCGGCCACGACTTCGTGGGCGTACCGGTGGAGGCGGAGCAGCAGCCGGAT